>JADBXZ010000072.1 GCA_020403265.1 Bacteroidota bacterium | reverse complement strand
TTTATTTTTTAAAAATTTATGATACAAAATTAGATTACTCATCTCTGAATAAATTCGTTATTCATTTTTCAAGCTGAATGACGAAGTTTAACGATCTGTCTTAATTGGTTTTCAAAATGTTCTTCTTTTGAAAACCAATCTTTTAATTTTCTTACGGCATCTATTCTTTTTTGTGGTGTTTTTCCGTGCAAAAAAACTTCATCAAAATTCTTTACATGGCATGAGAAAACCTGATAAAACCCTCCACAGTGATGAAATGAAACAATACCACTATTTTTTAATACTACTAAAAATTGTAGCACGTGTATTTTGTTGATTTGATTAAATGTTATCGCTAAATTTTCCTTTGGATGGTTAAAAAGTTCGATGAACTTATTATACTCCTCTGTTATACCTTCGTTCTTTAAAATATTTATCAATAGAGAAAGTGCCTCTGGTGAATCATGTTTCATTATTAAACCCGGTAATTGATTAGAGGTGCTGTTTGAAATCGATTCTGAATTTGGTAGATGGGCATAAAACTCAAGAACCATATCATCCGTATTTAAAAATTTAGATAATTTCTCAAAATCATAGTTGTGAAGTTTACAGGCATCTATGAGTCCAACAACAATGTGCTGTAACTGCGCTTGCTTTTCTTTTTTCGGAACGGCTTTGATCACATTAATAAGTAAGCGCTTCATAAAATTGCCCAATAGGTATTCAAGCTTTTCTTTTTCTTCACACTTTTCACCTTGGATAAGGTTCCTGAAATACTCATTAAACTTAACTAACATGATTACTCCAATCGGAGCAATATTTAAAATTCCATTAGTTTTAATTGAATTCTTTTTCAATTTAATATGCTCATTAATTTGCTCTAAACTCTTAATAATAAAATCATAGAGATGATGATCTTTAAGTTGAGAGATAATCTCATTAATGTTGGCATTGGCAAATTCTGCTTCAATGATACTTTGAATTGTAATAGTTTGTTGTTTCATAGGCTTTTTTGTTTACTTGATTTATATTTATTTGTATCTATTTTATTAAAATGCTATTTCCAGTTATATAGTCCACCACGGCTAACAAACGCATCAAAGTCTGCGATTACTTGATTTAATGCCTCAAATACGCCTATTTCTAAAATTGGCTTGCTATAAGAATGATACCCTTTGGTGTTATCATAAAATCTTCCGGCAGGATCAACCATAACATAAGTCCCTCTCATATTTTGATTGTTTTCTACAACAACAGAATATGCCGATTCACTAATTTTGTTAAGCTTTAAAAAAGTGTTTAGTTGCTTTTCTGTTATTTCTAATTCATGAAAAAAATTATCATTTTGTCCTTTTACAGATAAAGCCTGAAATATTTTCCAACGCATAGGTTGTAGCTTATTTATCAATTCACTTAATTGGGATTCCTCATAATTGTAATGATTAACTACAGTGTTTATTTTCAGCTTCAAACCAAACTGTTTAACCAACGAAGCTTTTTCTGAATACCAATTAAAATCGGGGACGATAGAACTTCTCATAAAACGACCGATTTTTTGATTTGTATCAATGGAAACACTATCGATACTTATTGCAACCCAATCCAAATCATCCTTCACTTTAGATAAAAATGTACTATTAAGTCCACTCCCATTAGTTACAATTGTAGTTGTAAGTCCATTTGCCTTTGCCCTTTTAATTAAATCCTCTAACCAAGGGCATAAAGTAGGTTCTCCGCCAGCGAAAGTTATTTTTGTAAAACCGGCTTGTGATAATGCGTCAACAATTTTAATTGCTTCTTCTTTAGGGAGATGTCCTTTGGGTAAAACAAATTGCTTAACATCTTTAAATGTTGCAAAACAATATTTGCATCTAAAGTTGCAAGGCTCCCATAAATGGAAGTTAACTGCTGGGATTTGGTTGGTTGTGGTTTTCATTTATATGGTTTTTAAAAATTCTTCTTTAAATCCTAGCTTAATTAGTAGTCTCTTAATTCTATTTTCCGGCAGCAATTGTAAAAGCTCAATTTTTTCGATTGTTTCAAATTCACTCTTAATAATCAAATCAATCTCTGCTTCCTCTAGTTTAGAAAGAGCATACTCTAGTGCTATTTTTGTTAATGTAGTTTGCATTTTGTTTTATTTATCAAAGGAATTAATCATGTGTGCAGTTAATCTGCATTCTAAAATATTTTCATCATTTCCTTTATATTTTCAATTTGAATACAAATTTTAAGTACATTAGTGCAGTACACCTGCACACATTTTAAATGGCAACAAACAAACATGCAATAATTAGATACAGAGCGCTTGATAAATGCTTCAGTAGTAAAAAAAATCACTACCTCGAAGATCTATTAGACGCCTGTAATGAAGCATTAAGACAAGAAGATCCTAACACCAATGGGATTCAGAAACGACAGCTTTATGATGACATTCGATTTATGGAAAAGGAGGAAGGCTATGCTATAGAATTGGAGAAAAAAAAGGAAGGTAGAAATGTTTATTATAGATATAAAGACCCAACTTTCACAATAAGCGAAAAAGGTTTAAATTCCTCAGAGGCTGCTCAAATAAAAGAGGCTTTATTAATTCTATCAAGGTTTAAAGGGATGCCCCAATTTGAGTGGGTAGATGAAATATCTGCGCGATTAGAATCGAGTTTTGGGTTAAAAGAAGGTGCTGAAAAAATCATTGATTTTGAACAGAATAAATATTTAAAGGGGCTTGACCATATGACAATTTTATTCAATTCAATTTTGCACAAAAGGGTATTAAAAGCAAGTTATAAACCTTTTAAAATAAATCAAGAACAAGAAATTATATTTCATCCATACTATTTAAAACAGTATAACAATAGATGGTTTTGTTTCGGTTGGAATGAAGGATTGTCAAAAATCTCCAACTTAGCATTAGATAGAATCGTTGAACTGAAAGAAATTAGAAAAAAATATATTAAAAATAGTTCAGAAGATTTTGATGAGTATTTTGAAGATTTAGTAGGAGTTACAGCTACTTGTGAAACTCAAAAGGTAATATTAAAAGTTGATGCAGACTTGTATCCTTATATTGAAACAAAGCCATTGCATGGATCCCAGACACCTATTGAGAAGACAAAGGACTATATTATATTGCGTTACGAATTGAAATTAAACTATGAGTTAGAATCCTTAATTCTCTCATTTGGGGAGCGAATTGAAGTATTAGAACCACCCGTGCTTAAGTTAAAAATTAAGGGGCGTTTTGTTAACGCAACTAATAGATACCAATCATAAGATTTTACTATATTTAAACTACGATGCCAACAGATGATTTAAATAAAATTAAGAGCGAACTTGATAAAATTTATCGTGAGTTTAAAGATTTTCAACGCACGATAAAAGATTTATTAAATAAGCATCCTGATGATTCAGCTTCTTCTACAATAACAAGAGGGGCAATGACATCAGCTGGTGCTAACGCTGAAATAATTTTAAAATATATTTTAGAACGAGAAGGAATAACCGTTATCAAAAATAGGGGGAAGATTAATGCGAGCGATAATCCAAATAAACCCGCTGGACTTGATGATTATATTTATACGTTAAACTCAAAAGGTTTTTTGCCACAAGAAGTTAGAAATCACTTAAAAACTATTCAGGACTGGAGAAACCATTCTGCTCACGGAAATTATCTTGACAAAGTAGATGAATCAACAATTGAAACAATTAATGGAGCAGTTAAATCTCTTACTAGATGGTTCTTTGAGGATTATTTAAAAGGCGAATATGAGGGATATAGTATTGGAAAAAAGCAAATAAAAGCTGAATCTGAAACCAATAATACAAAAAAAGAATTTGATAAAAAGGATTTTCAAATAGCCCCAGATTATAGTATTTTAAGTAAATCTAAAAAAGTACAGAAACGTAAATCAAAGGCACCAATAATAATCTTGATGCTTTTAATTTTCGGAGGAGCGTATTTTTCGTATCAAAAATTTTATGCCAATAGCAATGTTTCAGCTAAGGCTACTTCCGGAATTACTGATAAAGATGAAGCTTATGATTTTATCATCAGTTATTTCAATAGCTTGACTGAAAAGGGATATAATGCCGATCGTTTCTTTGCAGACGAAGTAAGTACGTTTTACACTAAGCATAATTTAAATCCAACACAGATTGATGTTACTAGACAGCTTAATACAGAATTTATTGACAACAAACATGCAATAGATAAGAATAGTTTTAAATTGATTCCATCTTCTGATGGCATTACTTACTGGCAATTTTGGGCTGATTATGTTTGTTACCGACCCTCAAAGAAAAAATTTCAATCGTGCAGAGTTCTTATGGAATTTGGGATTAATAGTGGCAGAAAAATTACTTCCATAAAAGAAATTGAAATTCAGAATTTAAAATATTCTAAGAATAAACCATTTTAGAAATAAGAACGATATAAAACGAATTGATTAAACTCTAACCTTCCGTTAAGAGCCGTTTACTGCTAAATTAAAAAGCTTTCGAAAGAATTCGAACATTCGCTCCTAAAATGGGAAAGCATTATTTTCATCGCATATAGCTTTGCTATATGCGTTTTGAATTTCTATACCCACCTATTTATAATGACACATAATTCGTTATTGTGTATGGCATCTTTTTATTTAACGTGCAAGTGTAATTCCATGATTTTTTCCCCTCAAAAAAATATAGTTGAATTCACTACCACGTTCAAAAAGGTGTACCTAAATTCAACTAAAATCGGGAAGGAACGGAGTATGAATAGTGAAAAGGATAGAGAAGGAATGGAAAGTATTATTGAAAATAAAAAACAAAAAGGAATTAGTGTTGAGGAATTAAAAAAATTAAAAAACTATAAAAATGTGTCGGATCAAGAAGCACAAGAAATTGTTTACGCAATAAAGAACTTGGCACTGATTTTTTACGAACACTTGAACCAAAGAAAAAAGCAAATAGAAATACAATATAATAAAGCTGCTTAAAAGAAAGGAGAACAATGACAACAGAAGAAAAATTAATAGCATCAAAGTTTGGAAGGTTTGGAAAAACAGAGCCGAAAAAAGCAGCAACAAATTTGGCTGTTATGTATACTAGAGTTTCTGGCAAAGGGCAATTTGATAAAAATGAATCGCTAGAGACCCAAAGAAAAAGTATTGAGGAATATGCGTTAAGGAATAATTTAATAATTGTTTCTCGATTCGGCGACACCTATGAAAGTGCTAAAACGGATGCAAGAAAAGAGTTTCAGCGTATGCTTGATTTTATTAAACAGAGTAAAGGTACACTCAGTACTATATTAGTTTATAAAATGACTCGTTTTAGCAGAACTGGAGGAAAGGCAATTTCAATTGCTGATGAATTAAGAGAAAAACATGGAGTTCATATTAAAGCGGTAACAGAACCCATAGACACTTCAAATGCAAACGGAGTTTTATTTCATGATATGCAATTATTGTTTGGGCGTTGGGATAATGAACAACGCAAGCAAGTTGCAATGGCTGGAATGAAAGCTAAGTTTGAAAAGGGTATTTGGGTTGTTAAGCCACCACAAGGATATGATATTGTAAGAACGAATGGAGAGAGAAAGATTATATTGAATGCTGATGGTAAGAAAATTAAGAAAGCGTGGGATTGGAAAATACAAGGGTTAAAAAATGAAGAAATCATTTTAAAACTTCAAGCGCTTGGAGTAAAAATGTATAAGCAGCAATTACACAAAATTTTTGTTAACCCATTTTATTGTGGATTAGTATCACACGGAATGTTAAATGGAAAAGTGGTTGAAGGAACTCACGAAAAGATGATTAGCAAAGAGATTTTCATGAGAGTTAATGAAGTAGTATCGTCTTCAAGCAAATTCGGAGTACCTCATAAAATGGAGGATATCAATATTCCGCTTAAGGTTTTTATAAAATGTGCGGATTGCAATCAGCCATTTACAGGCTACGTGGTAAAGAAAAAGAACCTTTATTACTATAAGTGCCGAACTAATGGCTGTAAGTGTAATAAAAATGCCAAATCGCTTCATGATTTATTTACGAATGAATTAGAAAAAGTTCAAATAAAGGAAGATTTAACCGAAGCCATAAAAATTGAGATGGAAAGTGCTTTCACGGAGCAGAATAATGAAAATCTTGAAAGGGAAAAGGAATTGAAATTAAGAATGCTTGAGTTACAAAAAAACATTGAAAAATTAGAAGAGAAGTACTTCATTAAGGAAGAAATGAATAAGGAAACTTACGACCGCTTCCTAGCTAAATACAAAGAGGATCATAAGAAAATTCAAAAGGAAATCGATGGTTGTGTCATTTCCATTTCGAACCTCAAAGAAATGATAAATGAAACGTTAGTATTATGCCAAGATTTGCGCAAACTTTGGGTAAGTGGGGGCATAAGCCTCAAAGAAAAGATTCAAAAACTGTTATTCCCCGTTGGGATGGTTTTTGACAAGGAAACAGGGGCATTTCGAACTCCGGAAATAAATTATCTAATAGCTGAAATCGCCCGTAATTCGGGCGATTTTGCTATAATAAAAAAGGGACTTAGCTTTTTTAATGAGCGTAAGTCCCTTTGTGCGGTGAGGGCGGGATTCGAACCCGCGGTACGGTTACCCGTACGACAGTTTAGCAAACTGTTCCTTTCGGCCTCTCAGGCACCTCACCTTTTTTAATGGAACGCAAATTTAAATGATTTTTTGGAATTACCAGCAAACATAAAAAATAATTTTTGCGATAAAAAAACATAGTTTAGGGGTCAGAATGAACGCAAAGGAAATTGTAAATAAAATGATGAGGTCTGACCATTTTAGCAAGTGGCTTGGCATTCAAGTGATTAAAGTTGCACCGGGTTATTGTAAATTAAAATGCGTTGTGAAACGAGATGTATTGAATGGATTTGGTATTGCTCATGGTGGCTTTACATACTCTCTAGCAGATAGCGCGTTAGCATTTGCTGCGAATTCGTCAGGCACTCAATGTTTAAGTGTTGAAACAGTTATTTCACACACACGTAAATTATCAGAAGGTGATGTGGTTACTGCTGAGGCTTTACTAGTCTCTGAATCCTCTAAATTTGGTTATTTTGAGGTGAAGTTGACCAGTAAAAGGAAAATTGTAGCAATATTCAAGGGAACCGTATATAAAACAGAAAAAAAATGGTCAACACAATAAATAATAAATGTGTTCGTTATTAGTTAAAATAACCTACAAAAAGCCTATGATCAAAACTTCTACGCTTGCACCTCTTACTGAAAAAGCAAATCAGCAAAAAGAACCGAATCTGCCGGAATTTTCGGAGCCAAATAACCAGCTAATTTCGACACTTCTAAATTTTAGTAAAAGTTTAGATATTAAAAAATCTGATTACATCTCTGAATTTGTGATTCTCAAAAGTTGATGTAAATTTGTTAATTTAGTGTTAGCTGAATTTTAACAAAGTGAAATGATTTTTTGTTTAATTTTGTAAAAAATCCATTTCATGACAAAATTCTACATTTATTTAAAATTAATTTTCCTAAGTGCCATCTTAGGTTTAAAATTAAACGCCCAGTGCTTTTCGCCGGCTCAATTTGGTGCAGCCACAGTAACTAGTTCTTTAGCAGGTATGTCCTATACAGGTTCTACTTGTGCTTTTGGTGGAGAATACTCTAATTTTACGTTTAGTGTAACGGGGGTATTTAGTTTTAGCACAAACATAGTTGGAGATTATATCACAGTAACCGATGCAAGTAATAACGTAGTTGGTTTCGGTTTTTCGCCGCTAACTGCCATCTCTATTCCTTCTTTAGGCTTATACCGCATGCATGTTGCCGCGAGTGGTCCTCCAGCTTGTACAACTCAATCTTCATGCCGATCAACGATTGCATTTGTTGCCCTTCCGCCATGCACAGGTACCCCAACTGCTGGTACATTACCTTCTAATTATTCCATATGTCCAAATTCAGTAACAACAATCTCCTTAACAGGTGCAACCAATGCTACCGGTATAACTTATCAATGGCAGCAAGCGCCTGCTTTAGCTGGTCCATATACAAATGTTACAACTGGAACAGGTTTTACAACGCAAGTTTTAACGACAACATCTTTAAGTACGCTTACTTTTTACCGTGTCGTAGTTACTTGTACTTCAAGTGCATCAAGTGCAACTAGTAATGTAGTATCTGTGAATCCCGTAAATCCGTTTTATGCTTGTTATTGTAGTTCTAATTTAGGCGGTAGTGGCTGTGGTTCTAACTTTATCACCAATGTTTCTATCCTAACAACACCATTAAATAATTCTACTACCTGTAATTCAACTCCAACAAGTGGTTCATACAGTCAATTCATGCCCGGTCCTTCAACCACGGCAACTTTAAATGCAGGTGGAAGTTTTAGTATCAGTGTAACAACTAATCAATCCAATATAATTTCACTTTGGATTGATTATAACCAAAACGGAATTTTTGATGCAACGGAACATACCCAAGTTGCTTTGTCAGGTACTGCTGCAGTTGCTCTATTTAATGTACCTGCAACGGCATTAACAGGCTTGACAGGTATGAGAGTCAGAACCCATAACACTGGTAATCCTAACGGGCCAACGGATGCTTGTACCAATTTCTGGGCAGGTGAAACAGAAGATTATGTTGTAAATATTTCCCCTGCTGTTGTTTGTTTAGGAGCACCGTCATCCAACACGATCAGTGCGTCTTTGTTCACAATTTGTCCATCAACCACCACCACTTTAAATTTAGTTAACACATACACTGTAACTGGCCTCACTTACCAATGGCAATCAGCAAGTGCATTAGCCGGGCCATATACGGCTATCTCGGGTGCTACCTTGTCATCCTATGTAACTCCAACTTTAGCTAGTAACACATTTTATCGAGTAGTTGTGACTTGTACCGCAGGACCTGCCAGCACTACAATTTCTCCGGTACAAATAACTGTTGGAGGAAGCCCTTGTCAATGTTTAAGTTATTGTCCTTCTGCAGCCAGCAGTGTAGCTGATGATGAGATTTTTAATGTAACTATCGGAACATTAAACAACACGTCTTCATGCGCAACCTTGGCCGGTGGCTTAGGTTCAATTTTAAATAGATATTCTAATTATGCTGGCGTTTTGGCTCCAGTTAATTTGGGGGCCGCAGCTTCGCATGCTTTTAGTGTAACAGTAGGTCAATGTGGAAGTTTCGCATACTCCGGTGGCGTTACAATTTATATTGATTATAATCAAAATGGTTCATTTACAGATCCGGGTGAACAGGTTTTTGTTTCTCCATCTACAACCTTTAGTGTAACAGGAACTCTTTTAACAGGCACAATAGCTATACCTGCCTCTGCTACTTCCGGTATTACCAGAATGCGTGTTATTGCAGTGGAGAGTGCTACCGGCACTTTGCCTTGTGCGGCTTACACATGGGGAGAAACGGAAGACTATTGTATTAATATTACGCCTGCTCCAATTTGTTCAGGTGCGCCTGGTGCAAACACAATAACCGCTGTACAATCTACCATTTGTCCTTCTTCAACCACAACGTTATCTTTAGCTAATAGTTATTCGGTAACCGGATTTACTTACCAATGGCAGAGTGCAGGTGCTTTAGCAGGACCCTATACTGCCATTCCTGGTGCAACACTCAATACTTATGGTACAGCTTCTTTAACAGCTAATACATTTTACAATTGTATCATCACTTGTACTGCTGGTCCAACAAGTATTACAGTTGCTCCAATCCAAATCTCTGTTGGAGGTAGTCCTTGTCAATGTTTGGCATATTGTGCTTCTGCTGCATCAAGCACAGCAGATGATGAAATTTTTAATGTATCAATAGGAACTTTAAATAACACTTCATCTTGTGCTACACTTGCCGGTGGCTTGGGCTCTATTCAAAACAGATACTCAAATTATGCAGGAGTGCTTGCCCCAGTAAATCTGCCTGCTGCGGCTACAATTCCATTTAGTGTAACAGTTGGCCAATGTAGTGGATTTGCCTATTCCGGTGGCGTTGAAGTATATCTAGATTTAAATCAAAACGGTTCTTTTACTGATCCGGGCGAACAGTTATATAGCTTACCAGCAACAACGCTCTTTGCTGTAACCGGATCTACAATTACCGGCAATATTACAATTCCGGCCAGTGCAACTTCGGGTGTAACTCGTATGAGAGTGATTGCAGTTGAAAGCGCAGTAGGCACATTGCCTTGTGCACCATACACTTGGGGGGAAACTGAAGATTATTGTGTTAACATTATACCTGCTACGCCGTGTTCCGGAGCACCTGGAGCCAACACGGTTACTGCGCTACAAACCACTATTTGTCCTGGATTTAATACAAACCTTGGTTTGTTAAACTCTTATACCGTTTCAGGCTTGTCTTATCAATGGCAATCAGCTGTTAGTTTAGCTGGTCCGTACACCACAATACCAAGCGCAACAAATGTTGCATACACAACACCTACTTTGGCTAGTACAACATTTTACCAATGTGTTATAACTTGTACATCAGGGCCTGCATCAACTACCGCATCGCCAATTGGCGTAAATGTAATTGCCACCACCACTAATAATGTTCCTTATTTTGAAGGTTTCGAAGGGATTGCACTTAATAATCAGTTACCAAATTGCTCATGGTCTGCTTCCTCACCTACAACCATTTGTAGGACTTATACTGCGGCAACTGGTGTATACAATCAAGTAGCTCACACCGGTAATAAGTTTGCTTCATTTTTATACAATGGTAATACCAATGGAGAATATTTCTGGAGTAGCGGGATTCAATTAACAGCAGGTGTTACCTACTCAGCAGGAGCCTGGTATATCACAGATGGTTTAGCCGGTTGGAATGAATTTGCTTTATTATACGGTACAACCCAATCTTCAGTTGGTTTAACCTCAATTGTTTCTGTAACAAGCGCTTTAACTAACACTGTTTATAACCCAATAGGGGCAACATTTACAGTGCCAACTACAGGTATCTATTACATCGCAGTTAAAAACATTGCTACTTTCCCTCCTTGGTTTTTTACCTGGGATGACTTATCCGTAACGACACTTTGTTCTAGCCCAACAATCACGGCAAGCGCATCAAATCCTTCTGTTTGTGCAGGAGGATCAAGTTCACTTACTGTTACAGGAGCTGCTTCCAGTTATTCATGGAACACAGGTTCAACCTCAACGGTTATTGTGGTTAGCCCTTCGGTTTCTACCGTTTACACGATTACAGCCTCTAATGGTCCAGGTTGTAATTCCACCCAAACTGTTGCAGTTGGAATTTCGGCACCACCAACCTTATCAATTTCAGGAAGTAATACAGTGTGTGCAAATAACAATTTAACTCTTACCGTAAGTGGTGCAAGCAATTATACATGGAATCCTACTTCACAAACTACTTCAGTTGTTGTGGTTACACCTTCTGTAAACACTACGTATTCGGTTATAGGATCAGCAAGTGGTTGTACTGCTACAGCTAATCAAAACGTAAGTGTTACACCGTCTCCAACAGTAGGAGTTACCCCATCTCAATCGATTTGTGCAGGTACATTGGGCGTAACCACTTTAACCACTGCAAGTACAGGTAACACTTTTACCTGGAGCCCTGGCAACTCAAACAACAATACCATTGTTGTGCCAACTCCAACTACCACTTCGGTATACAGTGTAACTGCTACTAATCCACAAGGCTGCAGAACAACTGTTACTACAACATTAACAGTTCAAAATTGTGCCGGAGTAAATGAAAAATCTATTGCTGATAACACATTGATTTATCCGAATCCTACAAATGGATTAGTTAATGTAACCTTAGCTCCTGGCCTAAATAATTGTACAATTGAAGTGTATGACGTGACCGGTAAACTCGTTAAGTCTACCCAAATTAATCAAACACAATCTACTCTTGATTTAAAAGATTTTGCAAACGGATTATATACTTACAAAGTTAAATCTGCTGCAAAAACAGTAATTAAAGAAGGAAAAATTGTTAAAGAATAATTAGCGAATAACTTACAAAAAAAGCGCAGTGGACACTGCGCTTTTTTTATTGTACTTTTATCATAATGAATTTTCATCTGAATTATTTACCGCCTAAATTGGAGTTTGAATTAACCCACCAGAGTAACTTGTTATTGATTGGCTCTTGTTTCAGCACAAATATATCTAAACTATTACAAGAAGATGGATTTATGGTGGATGTCAATCCCTTCGGCGTAACTTATAACCCAATAAGTATATTTCAACAACTTGAATATATAAAAAATTGTTCGGAATATGATCAAAAATTGTTTTTAAAAACCACAGATGGCGTCTTTCATTATCAAGCCCATTCTTCCATCAATTCTGACAATGAAGAAAATCTAAATTTCTTTATCAACCAAATAATTAAAAAATTCAATCAAAAATTAAAAAGATCAGATTACCTCATTATTACC
Source organism: Bacteroidota bacterium (assembly GCA_020403265.1). Taxonomy (GTDB): domain Bacteria; phylum Bacteroidota; class Bacteroidia; order B-17B0; family Aurantibacillaceae; genus Aurantibacillus. The sequence goes on along the minus strand of JADBXZ010000072.1, from coordinate 52,536 downwards.
TTTGGAAGTGCATATTATTATACTTTAAATGATTCAGCAGTCGCTAATTGTCACAAACAACCTTCAAAATTATTTCAAAAGAAATTGTTTGAATTAAATGACACTACTCAATTTGCTAACTATATCGCTGCTATCAAAGAATTTAATCCAAACCTAAAAATCATTTTTACTGTTTCACCGGTTTTGCATTTAAAAGATGGTCTTGAAGAAAATTTCATATCAAAAAGCACTTTAAGACTTTTAATTGAAATGCTGGTTAAAAAGTTCCCCTCTTTTTGCTATTATTTCCCTTCCTATGAACTGGTGAATTTTGATTTAAGGGATTACAGGTTTTACAAAGATGACCTTGCTCATCCTAACGATCAAGCTATTGATTATGTTTATGACAAATTTAAAACAGTTTGTTGTTCTATAGAGACCTTAAAAATTGCAAAAGAGATAAATAGTCTCTCTAAATTAAAACAACATATCGTATTAAACCCTGATGGAAAAAATTTACACCTTAAAAAAATCGAAGCTTTAACCCGCGAATTAGTTCTCAAATATCCTTATTTAAACTTATAAACTTAAATCATATTTTATTGTTTTATATTTAAGTAGCACTTACCTTTGTTTATTAAATGTCAACTCAACAATTAACATCAAACAAAGCCATCATTAATTGGTTATTAACCGGCTGTTTTCTCATTTACATAATGGTAGTTGTGGGGTGTTTAACAAGATTAACCCATTCCGGCTTATCCATAACAGACTGGAGTTTCATGGGTAGTATACCGCCACTAAACGATGAAATGTGGCAAGAACGATTTCAAAAATATCAACAAAGCCCCGAGTTTATTAAAATAAATTACAACATGACTTTGACTGAATTTAAACCTATTTTTTTATGGGAATATATTCATCGCCTGATTGGAAGAACAATTGGTTATGTTTTTTTAGGGGGATTTTTATACTTTTTATTAATAAAAAGATTTTCAAAGGATATGTTAGTGTCCATGATTATTTTATTTTTTATGGGTGCCATGCAAGCTGTTATTGGCTGGTGGATGGTTTACAGTGGTTTGCAAAAACAACCTGCTGTAAGTCATTACAGGCTTGCCACACATCTCATTAGTGCCTTTACACTGTTTGCTTTTACATTTTGGTTTGCACTTAAACTAATTAATAAACCGTTAGTGATTGAAAAAGAAAATGAAGGTTATAAACTTAAAACTATCTCCGTTATTTATTTCGTTGTTTTAATTCTTCAAATAATTTATGGTGCATTTACTGCAGGTTTTGTTGAAGGAGATTCTGCTAAAATAAGACCTGGGCATATTTTTAACACTTGGCCAAAAATGGGCGACTCATGGACTGCTGAACAAGTATACATGAAAGAAAATTTCTCTCAGAACATTTTAACAAACCCAAGCGGTATACAATTTGTTCATCGAACACTCGCATTAATTCTTGTAGGATTTGTATTGTACATATGGTATAAATCGAATCAACTCAAATTAAATTCGAAACAAACAACCGGGGTAAGTTTAATCATTTATGGTATTACTATACAATTTATTTTAGGTGTATTTACTTTAATCTATCAGGTTCCGGTAATCTTGGGGGTTTTGCACCAATCTGGTGCGTTTTTCTTATTTGGCGCTTCAGTTTATTTAATTTTTCATATTTTTAAACCACTAAATAAACACTGAATTGGAAGAGTATTTTGATAATGATAATTCCACTGATTACCAAAGCAGTGGCTTTCCGCCTAAACCTGTTCTGGAAGATGAGTCAAAAAATCAGTTAAGGAAATCATTAACTAGTTTATTATTGTACGCAGTATTATTTTATTTTATCTTTTCGCAGGATTTAGCTTACATTGCCGCTCTTTTATTAATCATTATTCTACATGAGCTTGGTCATTTTTTAATGATGAAAGCTTTTAATTATCAGAATCTGAAAATATTTTTTATTCCCTTACTAGGTGCTTATACCAGTGGAAAAAAACAAGTTGTAACACAACTACAATTGCTTTTAATTTTGATTGCTGGTCCTTTACCCGGACTAATTATAGGTGGAGGGTTATACTTTTGGAATAAAGATTTAAATAACGAAACAGTAAAAATGTTAAGCACTACATTTATTGCAATTAACTATTTTAATTTGTTACCATTCTATCCCTTAGATGGTGGCAGAATTGTGGATACTTTATTCTCTAAAGATAATTTTATTATTCGCACTGTTTTTGGAATTATTTCAATCATCTGTTTGCTTGGAATTGGGATACTAACCCAAAGTTTTATGTTGTTGGTAATCCCTATTTTAATCGGATTAGAGATTTATAACGAAAGTAAAAATGAAAAAGTCAGAAATTATTTAAAAACAGAAAACATCGATTATAAAGTAGACTATAATGAGCTTAACGATAAAGACTATTGGCTCATTAGAGATTGTATTTTATACCAATTCAGAAAAAAGTATGCAATTGCAGAGCCAGGTATATATCAATATAGTTTGATAGAGCCTGTTTTGATAAATCACATCCGCAGTATTTTGCAAACCAAGGTCATTTATAACATTAACGGAATTTATAAATTACTTTCCTTATTAATTTATATAAGCCTAATTGTTGTGCCTATTATTATTGCGATAATGGAGTATAAAGCATAAATTTATACCTGTTTCCTAATTTCCTTTAATAGTTTTTCACTTAAGTGTTGCCAAACAAAATCTTTTTTAATCAGTTCCAAGCTTTTAGTTTTCTTGATGTCAATATCTATTGGCTTCAAAGAACAAATCTCCTTGATCGTTTGAATTAATTGTTGGCTGTTTCCAACCTGCAGCAAAAAGCCATTTTGATTATTTACCAAAACGTTAGTGGCACCTACATCTGTTGCAATAACAGTTAAACCATTAGCCATGGCTTCTAATATAACATTAGGCATCCCCTCACTATAACTTGGGCAGAGTAAGACATCATTTTGCTTTATTAAATCTTTTAGAATCGATTTATCTCGGACCTCTCCATGATAGTGGATGTGTTGTAAATTAAGCCGTTTGTTTTGAGGAATATTACCAATAAAATTAAAATTAGCAAAATTGGAAAATCCTTCACCAAGTTTAAGAATGGCTGCATTAATCTCTTCTATTCCTTTTCTTCGTTCATATCTTCCCAAATACAAAAATCTGATTGGTTTTTGAGTGGCCTTTATACCTGGCGCCAGCAGATCTTGTTCAACACCGCTTGGCAATACCACTATTTTTTGTTTATCAACACCAATTTCCTTAATAATATCCGTAATTTTTCCACCATAACTGAATACTACATCAGCCATTTTGCTGAGCCTAACAACTGGTTTTCTTAGTAAAAACCTTTGTTGTAGTAAAATTTTATAATTAGGCGCTTTTTGAAACATTTCATACCCATGAAATTTAACACCGATTTTTGCGCAATTAATCTTCTTAGCTGCTTTTTGTTCCATTAGGTACCAACCCGTAAAACCTTTGGTGTAAATAAAATCGTAGGTGTGAATTTGATCTTTAATTGTTTCAAAAATAATTTTAGAATGGATATAGGATGCTTTTAAATAGTGTCCGGGGAACCAGCCTGCTCCGGGGAAATCTACAATGATTGAGTGAATGTATTTTTTTTCTTCTTCAGAAAAAACAGAGAGTTCTGTAATGTCAAGTTTACTTCGGTTAAAGTGAATTAAATCTACGTTTACCTTGTTTTGGGCCAAATACTTACATAAATAATAAGAATGTTTTTGCATACCACCCATGACGTAAGGCCAAATACCGTCTGTTATGAGCGCAATTTTCAAAAACCTTATTTTGTTATGTACATAACTTCCTTAACCGCTTTCACTACTTTTGAAACATTTGGAAGGCTGGCTTCGATAAGCGTAGGCGCATAAGGTAATGGCGTATCAGCAGTTGTAATCCTTGTAACAGGTGCATCCAAATAATCAAAAGCCTTTTTCTGCACCATAAAGGCAATTTCACTGCTAATGCTTGCAAGTGGCCAAGCTTCTTCAACAACAACCAATCTATTTGTTTTCTTAACTGATTCAATCACTGTATGGTAATCAATAGGTCGTACTGTTCTTAAGTCAATTAATTCCACATTAATGCCTTCTTTTTCTAATTCTATTGCAGCCGCATTGGCTACTTTGAATATCTTACCAAAACTTACAATCGTTACATCAGTACCTACACGTTTTACATCAGCAACACCTAGCGGAATTAAATATTCATCTTCAGGTATTTCTCCTTTGTCGCCATACATTTGCTCACTTTCCATAAAAATAACAGGGTCGTTATCACGAATGGAGGATTTTAATAAACCCTTAGCATCGTATGGATTGCTTGGTACAACTACCTTGAGTCCCGGGCAATTTGCGTACCAATTCTCAAAAGCCTGTGAGTGCTGTGAACTTAACATACCGGCACTGGCGGTAGGTCCACGAAAAACAATTGGGCAATTATATTGACCGCCACTCATGCTGTATATTTTAGCTGCACTATTAATTATTTGATCAATTGCAACCAAACTAAAATTGAAGGTCATAAACTCTATAATCGGACGAAGACCATTACAAGCAGCTCCAACGCCAATACCAGCAAAACCCAGCTCTGCAATTGGCGTGTCAATGATGCGTTTAGGGCCAAACTCAGCTAACATTCCTTTGCTTACTTTATAGGCTCCATTGTATTCCGCCACTTCTTCTCCCATTAAAAAAATATTGGGATCTCTTCTCATTTCTTCGCTCATTGCCTCACGAAGTGCTTCTCTAAATTCTACCGTTTTCATAGTTAAATATAAAAAGTAAAATTAAGAATTTATTCTAATCAGTGCAAAGTTCTCTTTAACTCATTATAATACTTCTTTTTGTATACTTTTTTCCTAAAAGTATATAAAACAGAACTTTCAAAGCAGGCAAAAGCTCTATTGATATTGTACTTGAACATCGAAGTAGTGTATTTTACCCCAACTAAAAATTTGAAACTCACTTGTTGTTTGGGTAATGTGTAGCGTGCGCCCAGCATATAAAACAACTCAAATCTATCTCTCAATGTATTATAAGCGTAATTTGATGTGTCTAATGGATACTTACTCCCATTAAATCTATAAAAGTTTAGACCAAAAGAGGGACCAGTTTCAAATTGTAAATTTTTACCAACCAATAAATGAAAAGGTTGTAAATTAAAGGCAACAAAAAATGGATTATATTTTGTTTGGGACCCAGCATTTAATCTGGTGCCAAAAATGCCAGTATTAAAATTTAATTGAGAACTAAAATTGAGTTTTTTATTCAAAATTCCTAATCTTTCTATACCTACAGAGTATAATTCTATTCTGCTTCCAAAGTTTAGTTGCAGCCTATATTTTGAAAAAATTACTGTATCTTTTTTTGGTTGAGCTGAAAAGATATTAATTAATAACAAAAAGCTAATAATAAACCCTAATTTTTTTTGGTTCATAATCTAATCTTTTAAATGCATAGCCCATTGAAATTGAAGGTAAGGCAAAAAATTTAATTTTAGCAAAGTGATCATAAGTTGGATTAATATTTACTGCAATGGTATATGGTCTCCTTTTAAAAGTATATCTCCAGGCGAAAGAACCTTGTAATTGAAGGTTAAGCTTGTTTGTAATAAAATTAGCAGAACCATATCTTGCAATTGGGTCGCCGTAAAGCATAGCTGGTCCAGCACCGAACTCTATAACTGTTTTTTTTAAAGGGACACAAAAAAGATACATTAAAGCTATGGAATACCTGTTAACACTTGGATACTGTGGATAATTTTGTAGTTTATAATCATCTTTATTAAAACCCACAAACAACCTTACATAATCCGCAGATTTAGTTTTTTTATCCAAGAGGATATTAGCATTAATATTAACTCCTTTCAAAAAATAAGACAAAAGCTCTGTATAAAAATAAGTTTTATATACAGGGCTTTTTGAAATTATTCTATAATTTATTGTGTCACTTTTTTGACAATAAATTTTATATGTTAATAAAAAAATAAATATTGAATATTTAATCGCCAGTGGTTAGTGTACTGCTTAAACCAAATAAAGAATCAGTTGGACTTACAACATAAGTTAAAATGTATGGTCTAGGATTTTGGGGTGGTGATTTGATTGATTTATTCAACCATGCGCCACAATTTATCATCTAAATAGACTCACTCTCTCCATTACATTTTGCCCTTACGGAAGGATTATTGTGTGGTTTAAAAAAATTAATCATTAAAAATATTGGGATCTCTTCTCATTTCTTCGTTCATTGCCTCACGAAGTGCTTCTCTAAATTCTACCGTTTTCATGCTTATTAAACCTTTAAATGAAGTGCTAAATTTAACAATTAAATTGCAAAATTTCACGAATTTGGTTCTAAAACAATCTTATAATTTGTGTAAATACAAATAATTGATTTTTAATTGTATATGTCAAAAAATAGAGTATTTTTGGTAAACAAAACCAATAAATTATGAAAAAAATTTACAAAACAATTTTTGCCCTACTTTTAACAGCAACTTCAGTTGAAGCCCAACTCAGCTTAACACAATCTTTTAATCAGCCGGCACTTGGAGATATTTATAATAGAAAAGGATTAGATTCGGTTGGTAACATCCCAAAAAACACTGGAAATAATCAAACATGGAATTTCAGTGCATTTACACAAAACACTGTAACTTTAGTAAGAACATACAGCAACACAGCAGCTGTTCCATCCTCGTCGGCCTACGCAGGGTGCAATTTGGTAGAAGATCAAAGTGGAGGAAATTATGTCTTCATAAAAACTTCTACAACGCCAACTGCACAAATGGAATTACTTGGCATTGAAAATGGAACAGTCGTAACTTTTAATTTCACAAATTCTGCAATTGCGGCAATTTGGCCGGTGGCTTTTGGTTATAATCAAACTGATAATTTTTCGGGAACTGCCAATTCTTTACTTGGAAGCGGAACAGTAAGCGGCACGCTTAATTCACAAGCAACCGGAACAGGCACATTAAACTTACCCGGAGCTGTTAATCTCAGCAATATCCTTCAAACACGAATTACTCAAACGATCAATTCTGTATTGGGTACAGCACCTTTTCAATTTACACTTAACATTCAAGCCACCAATTATTCGTATTATCATAGCACAAATAAATTTCCGGTAGTTGAGGTTGAGTATCAAAAACAAACTTTAAGTTCGATAACAGGACCAACAATTACCAACACTGCCACCACTAGGATAAATAGTGCATTTCTTGTAACTGTTGGGTTGGATAACAAGACATCTGGCTCTGAGCAATTTGATATATACCCGAATCCTGCAACAGAATCGATTATAATTCGAATGAATACATCAAATCAACAAGGAGGTTCTATCTATTTGTTTAATAATATTGGAGCCATTGTAAAAATGATTGAAATGGACCAAACAGTGAATAAAGAAAAGGAAATATCTCTGAATGGACTTTCAAAAGGAATCTACTTCGTTAAAGTACAAAAAGGCGAATATAGTTTAGTGAAGAAATTAATCATCAATTAAACTAAATTTATTTGTTAACCGTCAATTAAAAAGTAAAAAAATTACGGCCAAAAAAGCTATCTTCAGGTGAGATAGCTTTTTTATTTGAAAACTATTGAAAGCTTTTCGATTTTAAGTTTTTAATTTAATTGTAATTTAATGCTTGAAATGAAAACTAATTCAAGTGAAGAAGAACTAATTGAAGTAATTGGTGCACGCTCGCATAACTTAAAAAACATTGATGTAACCATCCCTAGAAATAAATTGGTTGTTGTAACAGGACTTTCTGGTTCAGGTAAATCAAGCTTAGCTTTTGATACCATCTATGCAGAAGGCCAACGAAGATACATTGAGAGTTTTAGTAGTTACGCCAGACAATTTTTGGGAAATTTAGAACGGCCTGATGTTGATAAAATATCAGGACTCAGCCCTGTTATTTCAATCGAACAAAAAACAGTTAATAAGAATCCTCGTTCTACAGTAGGTACAATTACAGAGATATACGATTTTCTGCGTCTCTTGTTTGCCCGTGCAGGAGAAGCATACAGTTACAATACCGGCGAAAAAATGGTCAGGTATTCTGACGAACAAATTATTGAACTTATTTTAAAAAAATATAATAACGAAAAAATAAATTTATTAGCTCCGGTAATTAAAGGGCGTAAGGGGCATTACCGCGAATTATTTGAAGACATCAGAAAAAAGGGATTTACGAAGGTAAGAGTGGATGGTGTAGTTGTTGACATCACCTCCAAAATGCAAGTAGATCGATATAAAGTGCATGACATTGAAATTGTGATAGACAGACTTGAAATTACAGATTCCGTTAAACAACGGTTAAATCAAAGTCTTCAAACAGCCATGAAGCATGGAAAAGGTACCATCATGGTAATGCCTGTAACCGAAGAACCAAAATCAAAATCAATAAAAAAAGATCAAAGTTTCGGATTTGGAAAAGTTCAATTTTACAGCAGATTGTTAATGTGCCCTACAACAGGCATTAGCTATGATGAACCGGCGCCTAATTTATTCTCTTTTAATTCGCCTTATGGTGCCTGCCCTACCTGCAATGGATTAGGTGTTGTTTCCGAAATCGATATTAATAAAATAATTCCTAACAAAAACCTAAGCATTGCCAAAGGAGCCATTACTGCAATTGGTGCGGGCAAAGGGGCATGGATTTTCAAACAGATTGAGGCCATTGGAAAAGTTTATAACTTTAATTTGGACACACCATTTGAAGAAATTGACGATGAGGCTGTAAACATTTTACTGAATGGCAGTGAAGAATTATTTAAAATAACTACAGAAAGTGGCTCCTATAACTCAAGCTTTGAAGGTATTGTAACATTTATTACCAAGCAAGCTGAAGATGAGAGTAATGCAGGCATTCAAAGATGGGTGCAAAATTTTACCAATAAAAAAACCTGCACAACCTGCAATGGTACACGGTTAAAAAAAGAAAGTTTATACTTTAAAATCGCAGATAAAAACATTGCTGAGCTTTCGGAACTAGACATTTCTGTTTTACAACAATGGTTCTCGAACATCGAAAAAAAATTAGATAAAAAACAGTTAATCATTGCAAAAGAAGTTTTAAAAGAAATAAGAAGCAGAATACAGTTTTTAATGGAGGTTGGTCTGGATTACGTTACACTTAACCGAAGCAGTAAAACTTTAAGTGGCGGTGAGGCACAACGTATCCGTTTAGCAACACAAATAGGTTCACAATTAGTAGGTGTGTTATACATTTTAGATGAACCAAGTATTGGTTTACATCAACGCGATAATGTTAAACTAATTGAAGCACTTAAAAATTTACGTGATGTTGGTAATAGTATTTTGGTTGTTGAACATGATAAAGATATGATTGTTGAAAGTGACTATGTAATTGATATTGGTCCCGGTGCAGGTGTGCACGGTGGAAAGATAGTTGCTGCCGATACTCCTAAAAACATGTTGAAGTTTGATACCGTTACCGCAAAATACATTACCGGCAAATTAAACATAGAGGTTCCTAAAAAACGACGAAAAGGAAATGGAAAAAGTATTCAACTAAAAAATTGTTCTGGTCATAATTTAAAAAATGTTGATGTGAAATTTCCATTAGGTACCTTTATTTGCGTTACCGGTGTAAGCGGAAGTGGAAAAAGCAGTTTAATTAACGAAACACTTTATCCGATTCTATCAGCGCATTTTTACAATAGCGAGAAAAGGCCTTTACCATATAAAAGTATTAGCGGTCTTGAACACGTTGACAAAGTTATTGACATTGATCAAAGTCCAATCGGACGAACACCTCGCAGTAATCCTGCAACTTACACCAAGGTGTTTGATGATATTCGAAACTTATTTGCTGAAATTCCGGAATCTAAAATAAGAGGTTATAAACCCGGCAGGTTTTCGTTTAATGTAAAAGGTGGTCGCTGCGAAACATGCGGAGGTGCCGGCGTTAAAACAATTGAAATGAATTTTTTACCGGATGTATATGTTCATTGCGATGCATGCAACGGTAAACGCTATAATCGTGAAACGCTTGAAATTAGGTATAAAGGCAAATCTATTAGTGATGTTTTAAACATGACGATTGATGTGGCATGTGAATTTTTTCAGAATAACCCAAATATTTATCGCCAAATAAAAACCTTACAAGATGTTGGTTTAGGCTATATTACGCTAGGCCAACAGGCTACCACTTTAAGCGGTGGCGAAGCCCAACGTGTTAAATTAGCAACAGAATTAAGTAAGCGTGATACCGGTAATACCTTTTACATACTGGATGAACCAACTACAGGTTTACATTTTGAAGATATCCGAATTTTATTGGGTGTATTAAATAAACTGGTTGAAAATGGAAACACGGTATTAGTAATTGAACATAATTTGGATGTTATTAAGGTAGCTGACTGGATTATTGATTTAGGACCCGAAGGTGGCAAAGGCGGTGGTCAGATTTTGTTTGAAGGATTGCCGGAGGAACTAATTAAAAATAAAAAAAGTTATACAGCCCCTTTTTTAAAAAAGGAATTAAAAAACCTATAGTAAAGCATGTTAAAAGACATAGAAAATAAACAAGACATTGAATTACTAATACATACGTTTTATGGCGAATTACTGAAAATTGGGAGAATGAAAGAGATTTTCAAAAACATTAATTTTGAAGAGCATGTACCAAATATTGTACACTTTTGGAGTTTTGTGTTACTGGATGAAGAAGGTTATAAAACCAATGTATACGACAAACATGTTCACTTACCTATTCTTAAAGCTGATTTTGATACCTGGCTAGAGGTTTTTACTGCTTCCGTAGATAAATTATTTGTCGGTGAGAAAGCCGATATGGCCAAACAACGCGCATCTGTGCTGAGTTATACCTTTAAAAGTAAATGGGTTGAGAAACCTCTTTAATTCATAAAAATATAACCATCTCATTTTCAACAATTTGAAAAAAACCACTTAAAGCAGTTATTAAAAAATTAGTGTTAAAATGTTTAAACATGATTTTTGTTAAAAATTATAACAAATACAAACAAAAAGCATCCATAGGCTGTATACATTTGTGCGTATATGGCTCCAAAACGAAAAAATGAGATGAGTTTAAAGGAAGTAATTGCACTAATTACGCTTTTAGACGACCCTGACGATCAAATTTTTACGCAAGTAAAAGATCGTTTTATGATTTTAGGGCCACCGGCCATTCCACATTTAGAAACAGCCTGGGAAAACAGTTTTGATGCAATCATGCAAAAACGCATTGAAAGCATTATACATGATATTAATTTTGACGCCATAAAAAAAGGATTAAAAGATTGGGCGAAAACAGATCAGGATGATTTATTAAAGGGAATTTTAATTCTTTCTCGCTATCAATATCCCGATTTTGACGAATCAAAAATAAAAAAACAACTTCATCAGATTAAGCAAGACGTTTGGCTAGAACTGCATGATGATTTAACAGCTTTAGAAAAAGTAAAAATAATTAACCATATCCTTTTTGAAGTTCATAATTTTAGCGGCAATATTACAAATTACCATGCGCCTCAGAACTCCTTTATCAACAATGTACTTGAGAGTAAAAAAGGAAATCCATTAATGTTAAGTGTTGTTTATTCACTCATTTGTAAGGAACTAAATATTCCGGTTTACGGCATCAATTTACCTCAACATTTTGTGCTGGCTTACATTAACGATTACACCAATTTATTCGACGCTACTCACAAAACCTTATCTGACAATATTTTATTCTACATAAACCCGTTTAGTAAAGGTTTAATTTTTAATCAAAAAGACATAGATAATTTTTTAAAGCAATTAAATCTTGAACCTGAGACAAAATATTATTTGCCTTGCAGCAATGTTGAAATTATTAAACGCTGTATAAACAACTTGGTTTTTTCATACGAAAAGCTTGGTTACATGGACAAGGTAAATGAATTAAAGCAATTAGAATCGCAGATTTAAACTTAAAATTCAATTAATCTTTTTTCAGCAGCCTTTCAAGTGTTTTGGCAATATATGTATCGTTAGCTAATTGCGAAGTTTGAATTTTTTTTGCATATTGGATACTATCTAAAATTTCCTTTTGCTTTTCCTCTACCAATAATTTTTGATCATTAATTAATTTATTATTGATAGACAGCAGTTCATTAACTTTCCTCTTTTGCAAATAACTTCTTACTGAGAGTGTTAAAAGTAAGGCCAAAATAAGTGCACTAAAAATAAAAAGATTTCTTTCTTTGTTTTTTGAGGCAATACTCCGTTCCAAGTTTTGAGTCTTAATTTTACTGATTTCGATTTCCTTTTGTTTTTTTTCGTTATTGTAGATTGATTCTAACCTTGCACTTTCTTCTGCACTATTGGTGCTATATACACTATCCTGCAATTGATAAGCCCGTTTTAAATAGGGATATGCTGTTTTATAATCCCCTAAAAAATCGTACAAATTAAACATCCCTTTATTTGCATCCGAAACAGCAGACTGGCTTTTAGATTTAATAGCAATGTCATATGAAAGTAAATAATATTCTTTTGCTTTTTTGCTGTTTTTAAGGATTAAGTATAAATCCCCAAGATTATTGTATGTATTACTCAATCCTGCAAGATTATTGTTTTCTTTTTTATATAATAACGATTCCTCGTAGGTTGCAATAGCCTTATCATATTGTTTTGTTTCTTTATACAATATACCTAAACTGTTTAAAATTATGCCTTTGTACTTAGTATTATCTGCTTGATCAGCCAGTGCATAACCCTTGCTGAAATAAAATATTGCTTTTGTAAAATCATCTTTGTTTCGATACAAAACACCTAAATTCTTTAATAAGCTTAATTTCGCATTCACTATCGTTTCCGAGCTACTGTTTATCCTGTACATCTTTTCCTCCGCCAGTATAAGATATTCCATCGCCTTTGGGTAATTTTTTATTTCCTTAAATAGTACGCCAATCTTAACTAAAACTAAAAACTCCTTATAATCATCGCCCTCCACAAGCTTTAACTTTTTAAACAAAAGCTCCATTGCTTTATCAACTTCATTCAATGAAAAATAATTATCACAAATCTTAATAAAAGTATTTATCTCCGAATCAAAATTATTCAAATTGACATGGATGTTTTGAATTTGCTTAAGAATTTCAATTGAGGCCTCGTGCTTTTTAGAACGCATGAGGTAAAGTGCTTTAGATTCCAACAAGGCCGCATATTCCAAAGAGTTTGCATTAAAATAAGTTAAGGTTGCGTTTATCTCCTTCCGTGCTAACAAAGTATCGTCTTCATAGAGCTCTTTAGATTTTTCAAAAATAAATTGTTGCCTTAATTCAATTGGTAGTTTTTTTATCTGCTGAACGAAAGCATCTTTTTGACTGTAGACCTTCAAACAACATACAAGTGCTAAAAATACAGCAATAACAAGTTTAAACCGAAGTACCATTGGGTGGTAAAAGTACAAATCTTTTAATTAGATTTTTAGTGTGCTATTATAAAAAACAAATTAACTCTCTTTACCATTCTATTGTAATAACTTGCTTTAAATCTGGATGCAAACTTTTAGCAACGGGGCAAGTGTGCGCAACATTTTCGTATATTTTCTTTTCTTTCTCCGTGTATTTATTTTTCGGGAATTTTAAATGAATGTGAATTTCACTTACACGTCTTGGGTCTGAAGCCATTACTTTTGTAACCTCAGCAATGGTTCCGTCAATACCGGTCATTCCTTCAGTATTAGCCTTAATACCCATAATAGTTAACATGCAATTTGCCAAACTTGTTGCCATCAAATCTGTTGGCGAAAAAGCTTCGCCTTTTCCATGATTATCCAAGGGCGCATCTGTTATAATCTTCGTATTACTTTGTATATGGGTAGCTTCAGTTCTTAACCCACCAATATATTTAACTAAACTTGTAGCCATAAATTTTGTTTATTATTTAGAATTTAAGATAAAAATAAGTAAATTTGTTAGGATGTTGTTACGCTTTGTCATTATAATTGTTTTTTTGATGCTTTTTAGTTTTTCAAAATCTCAATCTATTTACGATTTTGGAGAAGGAAATGGGAAAGATCTAAATGTTTTATATAGAAACGACCTCTGTGCTAAATTTGTTATTGATTCAAGAGGTTTGGGGTTTGCTATCAGAAGGGGAAAACATATCACCGGGAAGAGCAGATACTTTTACGAAGGAGAAATTCAGTCACTAAGACATCCAAAACAGATCAATAGTATTGGCCAAGCGCAAGAAAGAAAACGGTTTGTTTATGGCAAAATTAACTCAGTATTTATGGCACGTGCGGCTTTTGGATATCAAAATGTTATTTTTGGAAAAGCAGATAATAAAGCGGTTGAAGTTAGATACCTTATTTCGGTAGGCCCATCTATCGCCATTGCGAAACCATATTATTATCAAATTTATAACCCTCGTCGCACTGAAATTAATCAAACAGAAGAAGTTCCGTTTAATACGGAGCGCTTTACCATTGATTCTATTGCAGGGCGTGGTGCATTTGCATCAGGCTTAGAAAAAACTAAATTCTATCCTGCCATCACCACCAAATTCAATTTAAGTTTTGAATATGCCAGTTACACAAATTTAATTCGAGCTATTGAAACCGGAGTTACTCTGGATGTATTGCCAAAGGCACTCCCAATTATGGCTAGAAATCCAACCGAAAATTTTATCTTAACCATTCACCTTGGGTTTGTGATTGGTAATAAATGGTTTTAAAAATGGAACTTACAGAAGAAAAGAAAATTAAAAAACCTGATTGGTTGCGAGTTAAATTACCAACCGGCGCAGAATATGTTAACGTAAGGAATATTGTTAGTAAACATAAACTTCATACTATTTGTGAAAGTGGTAATTGCCCAAACATGGGTGAATGTTGGGGTGCCGGTACTGCCACATTTATGATTCTAGGAAACATTTGCACTAGAAGTTGTGGGTTTTGTGCTGTTGCAACCGGAAAACCTAAACCGGCAGACTGGGACGAACCTAAACGGGTAGCCAACTCAGTAAAATTAATGGGTGTTAAACATTGTGTTATTACAAGCGTTGACAGAGACGACTTAAAGGATGGCGGTTCAATTATTTGGGCAGAAACAATTAAAGCCATCAGAGAAATTAGTCCTGAAACTAAGTTTGAATGTTTGATACCTGACTTTGCAGGCAAATGGGAAAATTTACAACGTATTATAGATGTAAAACCGGATATAGTATCACACAACATCGAAACTGTTCGACGATTAACTGCTCAAGTGAGAATACAGGCAAAGTATGATAGAAGTATGGAGGTTTTACAAAGGCTAAATCAACAACAAGTGAAAACAAAAAGTGGTTTGATGTTAGGGCTTGGAGAAAGCGAGGATGAAATTTACGAAACTATTGATGATTTATCAAAAGTTAATTGTAATGTATTAACAATGGGACAATACCTTCAACCTACCCCAAAACATCTGCCGGTAGCCAGATTTGTACCGCCAAGTGATTTTGATAAATACAAAGCATATGCATTAACAAAAGGCTTTCGCTTTGTAGAAAGTGGACCTCTTGTGAGATCTAGCTATCATGCCGAAAAACATATTTTCTAAAAGATGTTTGAAAAAGACGCGTGGTTAGAAATTTTCGCCGCCATCAAACAAAATAAATTAAGAACTTTTTTAACAGCCTTTAGCGTTGGCTGGGGCATTTTCATTTTAATCATTTTACTGGGTGCCGGTAATGGCTTAACAAATGGTGCACAAGCACAATTTGCAGGAGATGCTGTTAACTCCATTTTTGTTGAAGCCGGCAAAACATCAATTGCGCAAAGCGGATATAAAGTAGGAAGAGAAATAAGATTAACTAATCAAGATTTTGAACTCATTGCGAAACGTATTCCGCAACTTGGGTATAAAACGGCTAACCATACCCGCAATCAAATGCATAACGTTATTTATGGAAAAGAAAAAGGTAATTATTTGTGTCGGCCATGTTTACCAGATAATTATTATCTTGAAAACGCAACGATTGCAAGTGGCAGATTTTTAAATGAAACGGATTTGAATGATTACCGAAAAGTTTGTGTTGTTGGGCTTTCTATGGCAGAAGTTTTTTTCAAAAAAGAAAATCCCATAGGCAAATACCTGAATATTGATGGCACATTTTTTAAAGTGGTTGGTACCTTTAAAGATGTAAACAGAAGCGAAATGCTTAGAGCTTATTTACCTTTAACTACTGCACAAAAAGTGTTTAACTACAAAAATAATATTGACTTAATGTGGCTAGGGCTTGGTGATTTAACATTAGAGGAAAGTGAACAGGTATCTGAAGAGATTAGAAAAATACTTGCCAAGAAATATAATTTCAGCAGGAGTGATAGAAATGCGTTATTTGTAAATAACTTATACGCAGAATATAAAAAAATAATGAACTTATTAAGTGGTATTAAATTGTTTGTTTGGATTATTGGCATAATGACCCTCATTGCCGGCATCGTTGGTGTAAGCAACATTATGATTATTGTTGTAAAAGAACGCACCAAAGAAATTGGCATTCGAAAAGCTATCGGAGCAAGTCCACAATCTATAATAGGTTTGGTTTTACAGGAAAGTATATTGATAACTTCAATTGCTGGTTTCACAGGTCTACTATTTGCTTCAGGTATACTTTACCTCGTAAATTCTATTGGTATTGATAGTGATTTTTTTAAGCAACCACAAGTAGATTTAAAAGTTGCGCTTTCCGCAACATTTATAATCATAATAGCAGGTGCCATTGCCGGATTGGTTCCGGCCATTAAGGCTGCCAAAATTCATCCAATAGAAGCCTTGAGAAGTTATTAGGTACTTTTTTAGAAATTCTGCACAATTGAAAAATAAATTGGCATGCCAAGTGTAATGTTTATAGGAAAAGTAATTGCAAGTGCCATTGGTAGATAAAGTCCGGGATTAGACTTTGGAACGGAAATTTTCATTGCAGCCGGAACTGCTATGTATGAAGCACTTGCTGCTAATACTGCAAAAATAAAGCGATTAGTTATGTCTTGCGTAATTATAGAACTTAACAAAGCTACAAGACTGCCATTAACAATTGGAACTATTAGTGCAAAAACTAGCGGAAACCAACCAAAGGCAAAAAAATCTTTTAATTTTTTACCGCTTGTGATACCCATATCTAGTAAAAATATAGCTAAAAAGCCTTTGAATAAATCATTTGTAAATGGTTTTATACCTTCAGCCTGTTTGGCATTCGCAAAATAACCAATTATTAAACTTCCTAAAATTAAAAGAACACTGCCATTAGTAAAAGAATGTTTAATTGCATCCCCTTTCTCAATTTTTTCACTCGAATTTTTGTTAAAAATAGAGATTAACAACAAACCCATAATAATTGCCGGTGATTCCATTAAAGCCATGATAGCAACCATGTGCCCATGCAGATGTAATTGGTGAGATTCTAAATAACTTACAGCTGTTACAAAAGTCACCGCACTAACCGAACCATAAGCAGCTGCGATGGCGCCGGCATTAAAAACACCCAGTTTTCTTTTTATTAAAAAAAAAGTATAAAGTGGAATCAATAAGGAAATCAAAATTCCGAATGCCATGGATAAGGCAATTTCTGAATCAAAATGTTCATGTGATAACTCCTGGCCACCTTTAAAACCAATGGCAAACAATAAATACAATGAAATAAATTTTGAGGAGTTCGGTGGAATTTCCAAATCGCTTTTTAGATATACTGCAATAATTCCGAGCACAAAAAACAATAAAGCAGGGTTAGTTAAATTCTCTATTAGTAAATTAAAATTCATGGGGCTAATTTTTAAGGATTACAATAATCACAATACATTGGATCTTCTATTTCTTTTGAGTTTGGATAAAATTTAGTTTGAATATTATCACATTTTAGACAACCAAAAATTTGGCTCAAAGTGGATCTAGTAGGGAAGCCGCATTGTCCGCATGGCAATCCTGGATTAACTTTAATTACGTCATAACCGGGCGTACCACAACTAGGACAATTAGATTGTAACTTTTTTACGAGTTTCTTACCGGCTTTTTCAATCACCTTCATGCGAGTTGGATTATTCATCGCTCGCATATCGGTCTCTGCAAAACACATTCCTTCATTACGTATGTATTTTTTTGCAGCGAATATAAGCTCATCAATATTCTTACAATCTTTAATAGGTGCTTCTTTGTGGTTAGCGTGACTTTTTAGAATAATACCATGACTAGGAAATCCAACATGGTTGGCAAAATCAATTAATTCATCAATAGTTTTGATTTCCTTCCCATTGAAATTAGTTTCAGTAGATATTTCTCTTGCTGTTATTTCTAATTCATTCCGTTTATCAATTAGTATTAATAATTCATCGTCAGCAGTTAAAAAAGGAATAGAAGGATGTGGTCCAAAGGAACCTTCGCTGGCAACTGCTAAATCAGCATTGTATTCAGCCATAGCTTCTGAACATTTTTTTCTTAATGTGGTAAGCGCATCCCCTTCACGTTCTATTTCACCACTAAATGTTCCAAACCTATCTGTATCAAAGTTGGCTGTGGCAATAACAGTTACTTGAAGCATTTTCTCAAATAATGGTTTGAGTACGCTTTCTTTTTGGTGTTTACTTACAATTAAAAGCTGCCTTCCTTGGAACATCTCATATTTGATTGAGTGAATTTTGATTCTTTTAGTAAAAAACCATCTCTGGTTTTAATTCACAGAGATGGTTATAGAAAGATTATTAGTTAACAACAATGTCAGCAGAAATTTTCAGATTACCTTTTAAAGTTTCAAAATACTTTCTCACATCATACAATTCTTTTTGTAGATATTTAATCTTTGATTCACGATACTTAATATCTTCTTCATTAGAATCTGTTGCAATTTTACCTTCGTGGTAAGCAATTTTTGTATGAATTAACTTCACAATTAAATCTAACGCATCGGTTGAGTTGAAGTGACCTTCTATTAATTTTATATTCATCTTGTTAAATTTTATTGACCTTGACCCAATGAAAACGAAGCTTTACCATCAAAAGCGTATAAATTTTCAGTTTTAATTGTATCAACTTTTTCGTTTATTGCGTTATTTAATAATTGAATGATGTTTGTATTATTGATAGAAGAACCTTCAGTAGGTTTAAATCTGCATCTCCAATGATCTGTACAAAATGTTTCTTTAAAACCATCAGGCCAAACTTTAATACCACGGTTAGTGATCATAGTTAGTTTAATGCCATTTGCTTCTATTTTCTTTACTTTTTCAGCTAATTCATTAGGATCTAAACCAGGCCAGTGTACAAATAAATCAACACCTAATAACTCTTTTTTAGCAGATGGTTTACGTTTATACTTTGGTAATTGAAGTGCCGAATTGTTAGAATAAGATACTGGTTTTAGAATGTCAGGTTTTTTGCCTAAGTTGTTTATCACGGCCTGCGCAAATTCTTTTGTTCCAACCTTTTGTTTACTTGTTCCTTCCTTGTAAATATCGTAAGTATGAATACCATCTTCTAAAGTTTTTAACCAGGCATTTTGAACTTTTTCTGCAACCTCTGTTTGACCGATATGGTTTAACATTAAAATTGCGCCTTGCAATAACCCTGAAGGATTTGCTAAATTTTGACCGGCCCTTCTTGGCGCTGAGCCATGAATAGCTTCAAACATTGAACATTCTTCGCCGATATTAGCCGAACCTGCTAAACCAACCGAACCGGTAATTTGCGCAGCAACGTCACTTAAAACATCACCGTATAAGTTTGGCATCACAATTACATCAAAAGCTTCCGGCGTATCGGCCATTTTAGCGGCACCAATATCAATAATCCAATGCTCATTTTCAATTTCCGGATACTCTTTTGCAATTTCGTCAAATACCTGGTGAAATAAACCGTCTGTTTGCTTCATGATATTATCCTTCGTGAAACACGTAACCTTTTTTCTGTTTTGTTGTTTTGCATACTCAAATGCATAACGAACAATCTTTTCGCAACCCGGGCGGCTTATTAATTTCAAACATTGAACAACTTCATCAGTTTGTTGATGCTCAATACCTGCATATAAATCTTCTTCATTCTCGCGAACAATTACGATATCCATTACCGGGTGTTTTGTGCTGACAAAAGGATGTAAACTTCTACAAGGACGTACGTTAGAATACAAGCCCAAAAATTTCCTTGTAGTTACATTTAAACTTTTATAACCTCCACCCTGAGGTGTAGTTATAGGAGCCTTCAAAAAAACTTTGTTTCTCCTAATTACATCCCATGATTCTTGAGAGATACCGGAGGTGTTACCTGCAAGGTAAACCTTTTCTCCGACTTCAATTTCTTCAATTTCTATTTTTGCACCTGCGGCTTTAATAATTTCGAGCGTGGCGTCCATTATTTCCGGACCAATACCATCTCCTTTTGCTACTGTAATCTTTGTCATGTTTATTGTTTTTTTTGGTTTAATCGTTTTTGTTAAATAATTACTTTATAAATTTTATTTTTTGGTATGTTAATGCCTTCCTTAAGTGTAACATGATTATCACCTACAAACCATATTGTTGTTTCTACATATCTCAATGAGACAACGTCCTTGAAAAAAACTTTAACCTTTTGTTTGTATGAATTCCCAAGTACCATGGCAGTTTTAAGATTACTATTGATTTCAAGCAATTCCTCCGGCTTCATAGGTAAATCACTTTTATCAAACTTCAATGACGGAATATCCTCTTTTGCAATAACTGTTGCTTCAGAAATATTCATAACTTTATTGGAATGCATTTTCTCATTTTCTAACTCATGTTTAATGATTGACTTTTTTATATTCGTTATTTTTTTATTCAGTAAACCCTCTTCTTTTGTAAGAGACAGGTAGAACTTCAGAAACATAAAAAACACAACTATTGAAATAAATGAGAATATAAAAAAATGATGTTTTTCGAAATCATAAACTTCATTAAGTACCTTTACAGGCGTGTAATAAGCTATTGCACTTAATATAATAATAAACAACGCTAAAACTTTAATGGTTATATAAGTTGCTTTAATCAAGGTTAATCTGCTATTTTTCATAATCTTTGTTTTAATTACGTTACAAATTTAGATGCAATAATTCATATATTTTTATTTATATTTGTAATACTAAACATTAAATATTTTTATGAATTACACTTTAAATCAACTTCAAATATTTCAAAAAGTAGTAGAGACAAAAAGTATTACAAGGGCAGCAGAGGAGCTACACCTTACACAACCGGCCGTATCCATTCAATTAAAAAATTTTCAAGATCAATTTAAAATACCATTAACAGAAGTAATTGGCAGGCAACTTTACGTAACCGAGTTTGGTTTAGAAATTGCACAATGTGCAGAAAACATCTTAAACCAAGCCTATGCCATTAATTATAAAACCTTAGCATACAAAGGCCAATTAACCGGTAAATTAAAATTAGCGATTGTATCCACCGGCAAATATGTAATGCCATACTTCTTAGCAGATTTTATGAAAAAGCATGAGGGAATAGAACTAATGATGGATGTGACAAACAAAACGAAGGTTTTAGAAAGTTTAGAAAAGAATGAAATTGATTTTGCATTGGTTTCCATTCTTCCTAAAAATATAGAAGTCATGAAGCTGGATTTATTATCGAATAAACTATATTTAGTTGGAAACACAGAGCAAAAACTTAGCAAAGCCAACTTTGATAAACAGTTTTTTAAAGAAATTCCATTAATATTCCGAGAGCAAGGTTCCGGAACAAGAGCAATGATGGAATCGTTTATAGAAAAACAAAATATTTCTGTAACCAATAAAATGGAACTTACTTCCAATGAAGCTGTTAAACAGGCTGTATTGGCAGGCTTAGGTTATTCAATTATGCCTTTAATCGGAATAAAAAACGAACTACATAACAAAGAACTACAAATTATTCCAACTAAAGGGTTGCCTTTAAGAACTACCTGGAGCTTAATATGGTTAAAGCGGAAGAAACATTCGCCAGTTGCAGAAGAGTTTTTAAAGAATATAAAAAATCGCAAAACGGAAATTGTTCAAGAACGTTTTGGTTGGTATGAAAATTTTCAGCCTTCTAACTGATCTTTTTGGCGAAATTAGTTAAAACTAATCTTATTGCTCTAAATTATCAAAAACAATTTGTTTCGTCTATAAAAGTTATTTGCATAGAAAAGAAGATGCCCATCCGGTTTTTGAATTGTCGCTATCTAACAAATAAATCACCCAACTATCCAAATAAAAAAACCCTTCAGTAAAGTTGAAGGGTTTTCATTATTAGCTGGAGATGGATTAGCTTTGCTGATCCAATTTTAGGAGTGCTGAAACACAGGAGAACCGACTCACGAAGCGAGGCATATTTTTTATTTGTCATTTCCTGCTCAAGCAAGCTTGGCACTTATTCCAAATAAAAAAACCGCCAGCTGATGCTGACGGTTCTCTTGGTAGCGGGAGATGGATTCGAACCAACGACCTTTGGGTTATGAGCCCAACGAGCTACCCCTGCTCTATCCCGCAATATCTTGTATTTGCTTAGTTTTTTGGGGTGTCCTTTCGGATTTGAGGATGCAAATATAGTGTTTATTCTTTAACCTACAAATTAATTCATGCAATATTTATTCCAAACTAAGAATGATGATACTTTTCCCCTTTTAGAATAGTAAAAGCTCTGTAAAGCTGTTCAACAAAGAACAAACGAATCATTTGATGTGAAAAGGTCATCATGGATAATGAAAGCTTGTAATCACCTCGCTTATATATCACCTCATCAAATCCATATGGTCCGCCAATAACAAATACAATTCTTTTTGTTGACGCATTTTGTCGTTTTCTGATAAACTCAGAAAAACCAATAGAAGTTAGGCCTTCACCATTTTCATCCAACAACACCACATAATCCTCCTTTTGCAAAAAACCATTAATCAATTTAGCCTCATAAACCTTCTGTTCGTTAAAAGTTCTTAATCTGATATTCTTTGGTACATTAATTGTGGTAACCTCAAACAGTGAATAGTTTTTCAATCTCTTTAAATACAAGGAAATACCCTCTTCCAAATACTTCTCTTGGGTATTATCAACTTGCAATAGTATATACTTCATTTTTTAAAAGTGCAAAAAATAACGTAATTTTGTAGTACAACCATGAAATTATTTTCATTCATATCCCTTCTCTTTTTTTTGCCGACTTTTTTTAATCTCGACATTAATGATGATTTATTGGCTGCTTTCAGACAAAACAAAAGTTCAGAAATCTCCAAGTACTTTGATGAAAAGGTATCCATGAAAATAATTAATCAGGAAGATGTATTAAGCAAATCACAGGCTGAAGCGAATCTCAATTATTTTTTAGAGAAACACATTATTAAGTCAGTTGTAAAACAAAAAACAACCGTTATTAATTCATACTCTCACTATCTGAACGCGTTGCTTGAATGCGAAAATGAAAAATTTAGACTAATCATACTCGTTAGACGTAATTTAATTGCGCAAATGAGAATCGAATTAATGAATGAATAACTTTATTAAGCAACACCAATCTTATTTTAACTTATCCGCCTTTATAACTCAGGCTTTTAAAGAAGATGAGGGTCATGGCGATCATACAAGTCTGTCTACCATTCCGAAAAATAAATCAGGTAAGATGAAATTACTTGTAAAGGAAGATGGCATACTTGCAGGAGTAGAAGCAGCTTTTCATGTATTAAAACATGCTGATAAGAAGGTAAAAATCACGCCTCTGATTAAGGATGGCGCTACAGTAAAGAAAGGAGATGTCGCGTTTTTGGTCGAAGGAAATTTACAAAAACTGCTTTTAGCAGAACGTTTATTGCTAAACATCATGCAAAGAATGAGTGGAATTGCAACTAAAACACATCAACTGCAACAACTTTGCAAAGGAACCAAAGCTAAAGTAATTGATACACGTAAAACAACTCCGGGATTCAGATTTTTTGAAAAGTGGGCAGTAGTTATTGGCGGAGGTGCCAACCACCGATATGGTTTATTTGATATGATTTTAATTAAAGATAATCATGTTGATTTTGCCGGCGGGATCGAAAATGCAATTAAAGCCGCTAATGTTTATCTTAAAAAAAACAAATTGCATTTACCAATAGAAATTGAAACTAGAAATCTGGAAGACATCAAAAAAGTCTTAGCAACCGGAAAGGTTAATAGAATTATGTTGGATAATTATTCAATTGATGAAACTAAAAAAGCAGTTCGCTTCATAAATGGCTCCTACGAAATTGAATCGTCAGGTGGGATTACAGAAGCAACCATTGCGAACTATGCCAAATGTGGTGTTGATTTTATCAGTATTGGAGCCTTAACACACCATGTGAAAAGTTTAGACCTGAGTTTTAAAGCTGTTGACTAAACACTACCTGTGTTTATTCCAGTATACAATCCCAACAATTATTCCAATTATTGCAATCACTAATAAAGCAATTTTAATTGCACTGTATGGTCTTTCTCCCTGAACCTCACCTGTTCTTGCATTAATTGTAAACCTGTACACTTTATTGTTATACCTATAAGCACTAATCCAAAGAGGTAATAGAATGTGCTTGAATGTAATATCATTGTATTCGGTACTTAAAGTGGTTATTTGTTGGGTGTCACCGCCTATATCGCTTCTTACACTCGAACGAATTCTATCTTCCATTCTCACTTTAGCTTTACCAAACCCATCCTTTAAACCGGTTTGATAACTCTCTGTTATAAAGCCTGCTAAAAAATTATCATTGTATTTAACTAACTCAGGCAAATCCCATGGTTCTAACTCATTGACCAGTTTTTCGGGTAAAGAATGGCTGGCGCAAACTAACACATCGTCAAACGAATTGCTCACATGACCACTTGCTGCTGACCATCTGGTTTTTTGAACACTTCGCGTCTGACTTCTTCCGTTACTATCTGTATAAGATTCAGTAACATAATAATGATCGCCTCGCAAGCCACTGTAATCCGATTCTGTATTGCTATCATAAGTCCAATACGGTAAATAAACGCCTTTTAGCTTTTCCGCACTATTTTCAGCGTAATTTTTTAATTTGCTTGGAGCAAACCATAAACCACCCACCCATTTTACAAATCCCTCTTTTGCTTTATTTCTCTCTACTTTAAATGGTAAAACATAACTTGGTTTAATAATGTCACATGTTGCTGCATCCTTTACTACAAGAGGTGTGTCGCAATACGGACAATTGGAGCTGGTAATGTTTGGCTGCAAAGTTGTGTTTGCACCACAACTCCCACATTTAACTGTACTGATAACTTGATGTTCTGTTTTAGCCTCAGCCTCCTCTATAAATAAATTAAAATCATTCTCAATTACTTCAGTTCTTTCTAATGCAATTTCATTAATAGTCTGACAATAATCGCAACTTAAACTTTCAGTACCGGGCTTAAATTTCAAATTGGCTCCACAATTTTTACACTTAATGGTACCCATATTATCAGCTGTAGTATCAAATGACATATCAGAAATGAATATTAGTTAATTTTTAATTATTTAAAGATATAGTTTTTTTTATTAATTAAATAAATTGTAAGTTTAAGGGTACAAATTATGCGATATATCTTCTTTTTACTGTTGGTTTTTAACCTTAAAATTATTGCTCAGCAAGGTTCAACTGGTTACCCATCGTTACTCTGGAAAATTACCGGAAAAACAACAAAAAAACCAAGTTACTTATATGGTACCATGCATGTGAGTAATAAAGTAGCCTATCACTTATCCGATCAATTTTTTGAAGCACTAAAAAGTGTTGACGTAGTTGGACTTGAAACCAACCCAGGAGATTGGTTAAAAAACATGTCCCTATCAGGGCAATTGGATCAGGAGAGTCAGTTAAATTCCATGTTTGCATATGGTAAAGACTTTTACAAGAGTTCCTTTAATTACATTTACCCCGAAAAGAAAATGCTGCAAAGCATTTTAGGCTATGATCCGGATATTATTAACGGGTTACTTTACAGAAGAAATAAAAACAAAGAAAATTTTGAAGAAAACACTTACATTGATTTATTCATTTTCCAGGCAGCAAGTAAACTCAATAAAAAAGTGATAAGCTTAGAAGACTTTACTAAAGCTGAGATTTACGCCGAATTATCATACTTGCCTGATGAAAATATTGAAGGCAATGACCCCGACTTCAAACCAAAATATAGTTATAATCATTCAACTTTAATTGAGGATGCATATAGACGAGGGGATCTAAACATGTTGGATAGTATAAGCAAATTAGGAAGTACACAGAATACAGTGAAATTTTTAATTAATGCCAGAAATGAATTTTTTGTAAACACGATAGATTCAGTGTTACAAACAAACACATTGTTTAGTGGTGTTGGTGCAGCTCATTTGCCCGGAAAAGATGGTGTTATTGAATTACTCAGAAAGAAAGGATACAAAGTTGAACCAATAATGCCGATTCTAAGCAAACAAGCCGACAAAACCAAAGATGAAATTGATAATATGGCAAAGCCAATTTTATTAGAACGCACCAGTCTTGCCGATTCTTCAATAAGTATTTTAGCTCCCGGGAAATACACACAAATTGTTAACCTTGAAAACTTAAAATATTTTATAAATGCTGACATGGCAAATGGAACATTTTACACAATTGTGCAACTA
Source organism: Bacteroidota bacterium (assembly GCA_020403265.1). Taxonomy (GTDB): domain Bacteria; phylum Bacteroidota; class Bacteroidia; order B-17B0; family Aurantibacillaceae; genus Aurantibacillus. Next base: position 25,902 of record JADBXZ010000072.1, on the reverse strand, counting down.
AAAACCTATTTACCAGTAAATCAGCAAACGCCCGAAAATTTAATGAAACGGGTGGATAGTTTATTGTTTGAAAATATTCCCGGAAAAATCATTACAAAAAAAGAAATAGTTTCAGCTAATGGATTAAAAGGTTTAGAACTAATAAATAAAACTACAAGAGGTGACCTCCAACATTATTACTTTTATTTTGATTATTTGAATTTTTGGATGTTTAAAATTGGCGGAAAAGGTAATTCTGCCAATTCAGCCGAAGCCAATAAAATATTGACTTCCATTAATTTTATTACACCGAATGATAAAGCCATTACATTTCAACCAAAAAACAAAGGATTTGAAGTAATGATTCCCGGTAATTACACATATTCTAAAAATAACGGTTCATCGCAAGTTGGTTTGGTTGAAGACTTATATGCATACGATAAAAATTCTGATATTTATTATGGTATCAAAAGAGCTGTATACAATGATTTCAATTACTTAGAGGAAGATACTTTTGAATTAAATCAGTTGGCTAAAAACACATTAAAAAATTTTAATTATACATCAAACATTAGTTATCAGTTAACTACTTTTGATAAATTACAAAGTATACAATTCACAGGAAAAAACAACGCAAATTATTATTTTAATGGGCAAATAATTATTAAAGGCATTCATTACTATTTAATTTATTCAATTAGTAAAAATAAGGGTACTAATTCGGACTTTATCAAAACTTTTAAATTAATTCCATTTGAACACAGCAATCCTTTAAAAGAAATTACTGATAAAGACTTTGGCTTTAAAGCAATTGATGAAGTAAGTTCCAGTCAGCGCAGCAAATTTAATGAAGCCTTTGAAAAAGTTTACGATACTTATAAATCTAAAAAAAATGAGGATGACTACTATCAATTTGATTTAAAGACAAGTTTAAAATCATACTATTCTCCATCCACTAATGAATACGTAAATATCAGTTACACTAAATACAATGATTATGATTATATCAATTCAAAAGAGATTAACGAAATACTTACAAAAAACTTACGTAAACAAGGCTTAGTGCTTAAATCAATAAAAAGTAGCCTACAACCAACCACAAAATGCTATTCAATAACGGCTGAAGACACGGCAACCAGCAGACAATTAGAGATTAGAGTAGTATACAAGAACGGGATAAGGTTAGAAACAACAATTTCATGTGATTCTAATTTAAAATTAAGCGGTTGGTCCAAGCAATTCATAGAGTCCTTTAAACTGACAGATACAATCATTGGTAAGAATGTATTCGACAACAAGTTTGATTTATTAGTAAAAGATTTAACGAGTTCCGATACTTCGTTAAGACAAAAGGCGAATTTTTCAATCATTAATACAATTGGTGTTAGCAAAGATCAACTAAAAGAATACATAGATTTATTAAAAAGTGATCGCTTTAATCAAATAAACGAAGATGCAAGAGCTCAATTAATCGTTAATGGTGGTGCTTTAGAAAGTGAAATCATCATAGAACCTTTAAAAAAATTATACATTCAATACACAGATAGTTTCTATTTGCAGCTTTGCATATTGAAAAGTTTAGCTTACCTAAAAACTCAAACCGCATTTAATACATTCTTAAATTTAGCAACAACTGAAGCCCCATTGCTAGGAGAAGAACAAACAGTTACCGATGTAATACAAGTTCTTAATGACAGTCTGGAATTATGCAAAAACTTTTTCCCGATGGCCTATGCCTTAACAAAATATGAAGAGTTTAAACCCGGCATTTACAATCTATTGGCAAACTTGGTTGAAAAAAAACTGATATCGAGCACTAATTATCAAATTCATAAAGAAAGTATACTTGCTGATGCCAACTTGTATTTAAAAAGGAGTAACAGCGCGCCTACCAAATCAAATGGAAACGGTTCTGATTTAGAATACCTGGATAAAGGAAGCAAAGAATTAGCTGAACTAATTAAAACGTCGATGGCTGGTTATGCTAAAAATCTCGAGAAGGATTCCAAAATTAACCTAACCTCCAATGCATTTAGCCGAGCAGAATTATTAAATTATGTTATTGTGCTTGCACCATTTTATAAAACAGATGAAAAGGTGAAACTGTTTTTTGAAAAACTAAAGAAATTAAAAAATCAAGCACTTGCAATGCCAATTCATCTCATCAAATTAAAAAATGTAATACCAGTTGACGACACCTTAAACAATTATTTCAGCAAAAACAGATACACCAGAGTTGCCTTTCTTTCGGAATTAGAAAAAGAAAAAATGATCTCACATTTCAAAAAAGCATACTTAAATCAGGAGTCGCTTAACGAATCGGTTATTTATTCAGAAAAACAACTTAATAACCTAACAAACTATGACAAATACAAACAAAAGGACAGTATTTCTTTATTAAAAGTATTAGATGCTCGTAATAAATTTGAAACAGGTAAAATTTTTATTTACAAGAATTTCTCCAACAAAATTGAAACAGAGACCTGGTCAGTTATATTTGTTCCAAAAACAAAAGAAAACTACTCAAGTAAGATTCAGTTGCTTAATTTAAACTACTACATTAAGAAAACAAAATCAGAACAGGAGAATATAAATGAAATACTAAATAGTTTTTATTTATTATATCGTAATAGAGCTATCAGTTACGATTTAATTAATGATTATGGGCAAGGCATGAATTACGAGGATTACTAGAAAACAAGTTCATCTAATCAACATCTGTGACCCCACCACTCACCACAAACTTCATCACTTCCGAAGCATCCTTGTTAATTGATTTAATCTGATTAGGTGAAACAAGAACAACCTTTCCAGATAAACTATAACTAAGCGGCATGTACACTGCCACTTTATCTTTAATATTTAAATCAGTTAAGTCAGTATGAGTTACAAATCCAATTTCTTCAATATTGGCCTGAATATTTGTCATTACCAATACAGGTTTATTAAATTTCTTTTTATTCCCCACAAAAGCATTTGTAAAATCTTTAACCGGTGAGTATATATGGCGGATAAATGGAGCATGTTCCAACTTATCTTCAATAAAAGCAAACAAATTTTTAACCACATAACTTGTTGCCAAAACACCCAAAAGTGAAACAAAAGCAAAAGTTAGAATAACCCCTAGTAGCGTATTTACAAGTATACTTTCACTTAAACCAAATACAGAAAACCAAGAAGATATGACATCAAACATTTTAAACAACAAGAAAAGAGTGATAACCAAGGGAATAAACAGAATTAATCCTTGCAAGAAATAACTGAGAACTTTTTTCATTTTATGGGTAATTTAGGTTTTATAATATTAAAATTAACAAGCAGTTTAAGTATCTCATTTTTAAATAAAAAATATGCTATAACAATGTAGAATAATAATTGAAGCAAGTAAACAAATACATTATAAGTATGTAATACATAATATTGCAAGATATTAATCACAATAAAAGAATAAGGCAATAACTCGATTTTATATAAATTATAATCATATTCAAAAATAGTTCTGGTGAACCATTTAGCTAAAACAACTTGTGCAATTTTAACAATGATACCTGAGTATATGGCTCCAATTAATCCAAAATAATGTGTTAGTAAAAACAACAATATTACTTGTATAACTGCGCTCAATCCAAAAATCTTTAATAAAACATCAATACGCTTGGCATACATTATGGTTGACATAAAAAAACTAATAATACCTTGTGTAACATAGCCTGCACCCAATAAACCGATGTATACATTACATTCGTAAAACTTAACATTTTTAATCAAAAGCGGATAAATCAAAGGTAACACTACAAAAAAAGAACAAATCATTAAAATATTTAAGATGGTAAACACATTAAAATAACGGTTGGTCTCTTGTGTGGTTTTGAGCACTTTTGTTTTTGACCAATGCTCGAACACTTTCGGAAAAATAACAGCCGTTAAGCTGTTTTGAATAAATGCAACACCAAAAAAGCACTTAATAACTAAATCATAGGTATTTAAATCCTGTAATGTGATTTTATTCTGCAAGATGTATCTATCAAACTGTGTAATTATCCAAGTAAATAAAACAAAACCACAATACGGCAATGAAAAAAGCAAGATATCCTTAACATAAGCCATATTAAAGTTCATCTGTCCGTTCTTGATAAAAATATAATATCCTAGAAGAAAAATTATGGCGCCGGAAAACAACCTGCCATAAATTGGTCCAAACAAAGAATCCGGATACATTGTAAGTCCCAGAATGGTTATACCAACTGTAAAAATAAAATTTATAATGTTAAAAATTAAAAACTGTGTTGCCTCCTTTTTATAAATTAAGACCATACTTGCCGTTTTAAAAAAAGAATTAAAAAAAGCAGTAATTAAAGAATAAAAGCCAAAAGGCCAAAAACTCATTTCCAACTTATCTGAGAAAATTACACCAAAGAGCCGCTCACCCAGCAGTGAGATAAGAAGTGTAAGTATTAAACCAAAAGAAAGCAAAATCACGGCAACCTTACCGGTAAACAATTTCTGTTCCTGCTTAGAATGATTTAATTGGGTATATTTTACACCAAAATACGATTCAATTGACAAGGAAAATATGATTTGCATCAGGTAGGAAAAACTAATGTGAAAGGAAATTTGGGTGTAATTAACCTCGCTTAAATAATTAGTAAAATAAGGCAACATTAGCAAGCTGCCAATCATTGGCAAAGAACCACCTATGGTAAATACAAGGCTCGATTTAAAAAACGACTTACTAATCAAAATTTACCCAATTAATGCCTAAATTTGCTAAAATATTGTGTACGGTCGCCAAAAAAACACTTATTTTACAAAAATTTACAAGTTAATATGATTGATTACAAACCTGATGCAACCAAAAATGAGGTTGAGAACTTTTATGATAAATACACAAAAAGCCAAACAAAAATTGGAGTAAACATCAGACATCGTACAATTGTAAAACATTTGAAAAAGCTTAATCTTAAAGCTAACTCAAAAGTTCTTGAAATTGGTTGCGGTATTGGTACTGTAAGCAGCCTTATTCTTAAACATATACCTAATGGTAAATTTGTTGGCGTTGATATTAGTAAAGAGAGCATTGAACTTGCAAAAAAATATAATTCTGTTCATAAAAATGCAGAATTTATTGCGAATGACATGAGTGATTTTACCCACACCTTAAAATTCGACTTTATCGTCTTCCCTGATGTATTAGAGCATATTCCGGTTGAGCAACACAGTAATCTTTTTAAAAATGTTGCCAAAGTGTGTAACAAAAACACAACTGTTTTAATAAATATACCTGAACCTAATTTTTTAAATTGGATAAGAAAAACAATGCCGGATAAACTGCAGATTATTGACCAATCCTTAAGCATGCAGGATCTATTAAACAATACTTACCCTCATGGATTTAAACTTTCTTCGATGCAAAATTACTCATTATACTATGAAGAAAATGATTTTACCAGCATTGTTTTAAAAACAGATATGTCGCATGATAACTACACATTAAAAAGCACTTTACAAAGAGGAACCGAAAACTTTTTCAGTAAAATGTAATGCGTTTATTTTTATTTACCAATTTTTTTCCATTTAAAGGTAGTGAACCATTTTTAGTTAACGAATTTAATTATACTCATACTTATTTTTCCAACATTGACATACTGCCTTTATATGGCCAGCTTGAAGACACCTCCATTAAGGCCATTGTACATCAACCTGTTTTTGAAAAATTTAAGGCAACACAAATTCTATCCAAAGGTTTATTTAACTTCAAAAACTTTGGATATCATTTTAAAGAAGTACTTCAACTCGGATTAATTTGGCAAGCTAAAAAGCTCTATTGGAATATCAGTGGTTGTTTAATTGCGAGAGCCTTTCAGAACCATCCAATTTTTAATCTGATCATAAAGCAAAGCAAAACAGAAACGTGTGTTCTTTATTTTTACTGGGGCGACGGGATGGTGAATGCGATACCGTATCTTGTTGAAAAAGCCAATGTGGTTAACCTAAAAATTGTAATTCGTTTTCATGGATCTGATTTATACGAGCACTTTAAATCCAACTATTCTCCACTTCGAAAAGAAATTTTTAAACATGTTAACCTCTTGTGCACAGTTTCCGAAACCGGAAAAAACTACCTAATCCAAAAGTACCCCGAAGTGCAGTCTAAAATATTTGTAAGTAAACTTGGTGTTGCTAAAAATGAATTTAAAAGTCTAAACTCCTCAGAAACCATTACCATTGTTAGTGCTTCATCTATCATACCACTTAAGCGCGTTAAATTAATTTTTGAAAGCCTACAACTCACAAAAACAAAAATTAACTGGCACCATTTTGGCGCCGGTGAAGGCTTAAGAGAATTGACTAAAATTGTGAAAAATGCCAGACCGAGCCTTTCAGTTAAACTTCATGGTTTAGTAACTAATCAAGTCATACTGAATTTCTATAAACAAAATCCGGTTCATCTGTTTATCAATTTAAGTACCAGTGAGGGAATTCCTGTTTCAATTATGGAAGCCTACTCTTTCGGCATTCCAGCCATTGCTACCAATGTGGGCGGAACAGGCGAACTTGTTAATAATAATAATGGGCGATTAATTAATGTTGATTGTGATGCTCAAAGCATTGCAAAAACTATTGAGGAATTAATACAAAAGCCGGTTGAGGAATTTACTAAACTCAAAGAAGAAGCTCATCGTAAGTTTGAAAGTGATTTCTCTGCAGAACATAATTACCCTTTGTTTTATGAAAAGATGCTTGAATTTAAATAATACCAACTAACCCGCCCCGCACTCATCCTCGTTTGAGTGAAACGGAAACGAGAATGTTTTAGCGTTGCGATTGTATCGAAGGGAAATAAATTAAATTTTTTAAACTGCTATAAATTACTTTATTAGGCTCTGTAAAAACCCTTTTTAAAACATCCTCTTTACAAATTGTTAAACGAGGAAGAGCAGGGGGTTGAAAATACAGGCCATTTTAGATGATTTAGGTATTAGATAACCTTAGTTTAAGCTTATTAATATAAATTAGATAAAAGCGTTTCAATTAAATTTTTAGTTAATAAAATTTCACATAAACGTAACATCAGTTCGATGTCCAAAAGCCTATAAAGTAATACATTTACAGAGCAAAAAAAGTGATCACCCTTGACTACAAATTTATTTTGTAAGAAGCCGCTTGAAATTAAAGTTAAATCATGAGGCACAAAATAAAGATATTTTTTTTCTTATTTTTCACTTGTAGTCTAAATTCTCAAATCGTAGTAAACGAGGTCTCTCAAGGTGCCTCCGGGCAAAAGGAATATGTTGAATTAGTAGTTGTTGGAAATGTAACCTGCAATGCAATATCTACTGTTGATTTAAGAAATTATATTATCGATGACAACAATGGTAACTTTGCTACCGGAGCTGGCGTTGGAATTGCCTCTGGATGTGTAAGGCTTAAAAATATAGCTTTTTGGCAAAATATCCCTGCTGGTACTATTATCGTTTTTTATAACGACAACGACATTAACTCATCAATTCCACCTAACGATTTATCAATGGCCGATGGCAATTGTAGACTTATTATCCCTATAAGTGATTGCACACTACTTGAACGAATATCCACTGCGCCAAATACAGGCACATCCTTATACCCATTTGGTTCTACTTTTTCAAACTGTGGAGGAAGCTGGAACGAAGTTGCAATGGCTAACGGAGGTGACTCGTTTCAAACAATTACGCCAACTGGTGGTTTAATTCACGGTGTTAGTTGGGGCAATAATAATACAGGGACTTTGATTTATTTTGCCGGTAATGCGGGAGGCATGGTACAATCTAACCTCAATTCTGTTAATAATAATCCTTCGAATCAAGCTAATTGGGTTAATCAATCAGTATCAGGAAATGAAACACCCGGTTTTCCAAACAGCCCGGCTAATGCCGCCTGGATAAATTCCATGAACAACGGTTGTGCTGCCTTACAACCTTTTGGCATTACCACCTCATATACAAATTCAAATTGTTTTTGTTCAGGTTTAGCAACAATTTCTGCTACTGGCGCCTTAGCCCCATACTCCTTTACATGGAGCCCAATGAATATAACAACTAATAGCGTATCATCTTTATGCCAAGGTATATATACGGTTATTTCAATGTCTTCAAACAGTTGCATTTTAAGTTCTACTTTTGCCATTACTAACGTAAACACCTTAACTTTAACTGCCCAAACGAAAAGTGTTGATTGTTTTAATGGAAACAACGGCTCAGGCACAGTCACAAGCCTTGGAGTGCCTGGCCCATTCACTTACACATGGTTACCAGCCGGTGGTAGCAATTCGGTTGCTACAAATTTATCGGCAGGTGTATACTCAATTACGGTAGCTGCAGGTAATTGCATTCAAACCATAACACTTCAAATTGCACAACCTTTAGTTCCATTTTCATTAAGTATCAGTCAGAATAGTATTAATTGTTTTGGTCAAACAACCGGAAGCGCAAGCGCTACCAATTTTGGAGGAACTTCACCTTACAGTTATTCCTGGGTACCTTCTGGAAGTACAGGAAGTTCCGTGAATAATTTATCTGCCGGCACTTATACTTTAAATTCAACAGACGCTACTGGTTGCTCAGCGTCCCAAACATTTCAAATATTACAACCGAATGCCCCGCTCAACGCTGCAATTAATAGCACCAATGTTTTGTGCTTTGGCGGAAATACGGGCTCCTCAGCCATAAATGTATCAGGAGGTACTGCTGTTTATAATTATACGTGGTTACCTTTTGGTGGAAACAATAGCATAGCATCTAATTTAACCGCAGGCACTTATACAGCTGTTGTAACAGATTCGAAAAACTGCTCCTTAACTGTTACCACCTCAGTTCAGCAGCCAAGCTCAGGCGTTTCTGCCGTACTTTCATTAACAAATGTTAATTGTTATGGTCAAGCAAATGGCGCGATTAACGTCATGGCAAATGGTGGTAGTTCTTTATATAATTACAACTGGACACCTGCATTAAGCAATAATCCATTTCAAAATAATTTAATTTCCGGTAATTATTCTGTGAGTATTAGTGATAATAATGGTTGTACAACCTCACTAAGTGCAACAATAAATCAACCTAATCAAGTAATTGCCAGTATAAATTCTTTAACATTATGTAATGGTGCTAACGGGATTTTATCTGCTTCTGTTACAGGCGGTATAGCCCCCTTCAATTATAATTGGAATGGTACTATAAGTTCTTCTGTTTCCATTTTAGTAAATCCTCCGGTAACAACCGCATTTTCTTTAACCGTCACAGATGCAAATGGTTGTCTTTCGCCTCCTACAACTTCTACCATACAGGTTTCAACTCCTTTAACTGTGTCGGTTACACCAAGCATAACTGTTTGTCCTACAAGTTCATTTACGCTCAGTGCGTTTGCAAATGGAGGATTAGGTAATATTAACTATTCTTGGTCATTAAATGCAGGTAACACGCCACAAATTGTTATAAGCCCCACCACTTCTCTTGTTTATACGATAACTGTAATTGATGCTTGTTTGGTGCCTGCTTCTGCAACTGTAAATGTAATTCTAGATTATTTACCAAACTCTTCTCTAATTGCGAACATTTATAGCGGTTGTTCGCCATTATGTGTTCGTTTTACAAATACTGCTACAACAAATAATTCAAATATTTTAAATTCAATTTGGAACTTCGGTAATGGCACCAATGCTAATTCAATTAGTACGGAGTATTGTTATACAAGAGCTGGATCCTTCACAGTAACAAACACAATATTTACAGCTTCAGGTTGTTCATTAACAAACACATTAACAAACATTATCACAGTTTCACAAACACCTATAGCAGATTTTTACACTTCAGGAAATGTTTTTAGCCAAAATTCTGCCAATGTAGTCTTTCAAAATCTGTCGTCAGGAGCAACAAATTATAGTTGGGATTTTGGCAGTATGGGTAACTCGAATTTAACAAATCCTATTTTTCTATTTTCAGAACCAGGTAATTATCTAATAACACTTTTAGCGACTAATGGTGCATGTGTCGACACAATTTATAAGATTATTAAAGTTGAGCCAAACTTTACATTTTATGCGCCCAATGCATTTACTCCTAATGCAGACGATCTGAATGACACTTTTATTCCATTGGGAGAAGGCTGGCAAACATCCAATTATAATTTTGAAATTTATGACAGATGGGGAGAGTTGATTTTTACAACGGATAATACTTCAGTTGGTTGGAAAGGTTATTTTAAAGGCAGTTCAGAACCTGTAAAAAACGACGTCTATGTATGGAAAATATCAGTTAAAGATTTGACAGGCAAAATGCACTACTTTTCCGGGCACATAAAAGTCATCAGATAAATTTCTCACTATCAAATTTTAATAATAATTATTAGGTGGATTAATCAAAAGTAAATAGCATTCTGCTAAAAACATCTTCAATTAACAGTTAATTCACCCGCAATATTCTGCTGCAATTCTTTTGTAAGTTGTTTACCTTTTAATCCTTTACCTAACAAATACATTAATTTTGTGATTGCCGCTTCAAACGTTAGATCACCTCCACCAATAACGCCAATTCGTTTTAATTGAGAACTTGTTTCATATTTTCCTTGCACCACTTCGCCTTCTAAACATTGCGTTATATTTAAAACCACCACACCACGCTCTATTGTTTTTTGTAACTCCTCAATAAACCAGGCTTGAGTAGTTGCGTTTCCGGCACCAAAAGTTTCCATGATCACTGCTTTAATGCCTTTGGTTTGTAATATGCTTTGAGTTATTTTTTTACTAATCCCCGGAAATAATTTCAGAACTGCAATATCATTATCAAGTTTGGTATGAATGACCAAAGTTTTGCCAGGCTCAGGTTTAAATAGGGCGTGAGAATTGTAATCAATGTTGATGCCTGCTTCTGCCAATGCCGGATAATTAGGTGATTTAAATGCGTCAAAATGTTGCGAATTGTATTTAATGGTTCGGTTTCCTCTGTACAGTTTATACTCAAAATAAATACAAACTTCCTTTACAACCGATTGTTCTTTATGTTTAGTCGCGGCAATTTCAATAGCTGTAATTAAATTTTCTTTCCCGTCTGTTCTGATAATCCCTATTGGTAATTGTGAACCGGTTAATACTATAGGTTTGTTTAAATTCTGTAACATAAAACTTAGTGCACTGGCAGTATAACTCATGGTATCACTACCATGCAAAATAACAAATCCATCTACTTTATTGTAATTTGTCTTTATCATATTCACCAATTCAATCCAAACATCTGGATGCATGTTACTGCTGTCTATTGGTTTTTTAAATGAAATGGATGATAAATCAATATCGAATTTTTTTAGTTCCGGTATTTGCCCGGTTAAGGTATTAAAATCAAATGGTTTTAACTCGCCTGTGTGCGGGTCTTGAATCATTCCAATTGTCCCGCCGGTATAAATGATCAAAACCTTACTTTTCTTGTTTGCCATGGTATTAAATAAAAAAGCGGAGTAATAACTCCGCCTTTAATTTTACTGATTTAAATTTAAAATGGTAAATCGTCGTTATCATCCAAGTTATTAGCAAAAACCGGGTTAGTTGCTACCGGGGCACCATTGCTTGATTGATTAGATGATTGATTGGTGTTGCTTGAACTGTTACCGGGTTGAAATTTTTCTACTCTCCAGGCTTCCAACGTATTAAAATACTTTATTCCTTGCGGACCATTCCATTCTCTGCCTCTTAAATTAAATTGAATTCTTAATTCATCACCAACATTGTACTGATCTAAAATAGAGCATTTATCTTGTGTAATCTGAAAACTAACGTGTTGTGGGTAAGGTGTGTTTGCCTCAGTTGTTACTACAAATTCTCTTTTTGTGAATCGTTCGCTTACTTTCTGCGTATCGAACTTTGCTTTAAGTGTTCCTACTACTTCCATGATATATATTTATTTAATTATTTACAATAAGGAAATACTAATTTCGCAAAAAAATTACATTTAAACTAATATAAAAATCAGAGTTATTGAATTTTAACTAACAATAACAGGCGCATTTCTGGCATCAATTTCAGCTCAAACAAGGCACTAAAAATAAAATAAAATCTGCTAAATCAGTCCTTAGAAGGTAACAAGGTGGCTTTACACTCACCAAAACCTATCCTTATTCCATCGCGTTCACAAACTCCTTTGATGGTGATTGTATCAAAATCATTTACAAATTTTCGCTCACTACCATCCTTTAACTTAATTGGCTTAGTACCACGCCAAGTTAACTCAAGCATACTTCCGTATTCATGAGGTTCAGGACCACTAATAGTTCCACTCGCCATCATATCACCTACATTAATGTTACAACCATTAACAGTATGATGCGCCAATTGCTGTTCCATCGTGTAATACATGTATTTATAATTGCTGGTACATATTTTGGTAGCCTCACCGCCTTTAGGAGTTAAAAACACTTCCAAGGCAATATCAAGATTTTTTTGACCTTTATATTGCAAATAAGGTAATAACGTAGGGTTTTGGTCATAGCCTTTAACTCTGAAAGGCTCCAATGCTTCCAGCGTAATTATCCAAGGAGAAACTGTACTGGCAAAGTTCTTGGCTAAAAATGGTCCTAAAGGGACATATTCCCAAGTTTGAATATCTCTGGCACTCCAATCGTTAAATAAAACCATCCCGAAAATATAATTATCAGCTTGCTCAGTGCTAACACTCTCACCCATTTTAGTTGATTTACCTATTATAAATGCAGTTTCCAACTCAATATCCAACAACTTACTTGGTCCAAAAACCGGTAATTCAGCGTCAGCAGGCTTTTGCTGACCTTTTGGACGATGAAATGAATGACCACTAACACAAATGGAAGAAGCACGCCCATGATACCCAACCGGAAGATGTTTCCAGTTAGGAAGTAATGCATTGGCCGGATCTCTGAACATGGTGCCAACATTTGTGGCGTGATCAATGCTACTGTAAAAATCGGTATAGTCTCCTACTTTAACAGGCATTAACATATTTACTTGATTTTGTTTCTTAAAAATAGTTTTAAATAATTTCTCATCTGTTACCAAATTAGTATTTTCAGAAGTTAGTAGGTCTTGTATCTTAAGCCGGACACCATTGGTCACTGTTTTCCCAAGAGCAATAAAATCATTGAGGTAAGGTTGTAAAAAAACAGATCTGTTTAAATCAAATACATCCAAACTTTCCAGCTCGTATAAATCAATAATGTAATCTCCAATTGCGGAACAAGCTCTATGTTGAACAGTATCGTCCGAATAGATTCCAAATGGAATATTGTAAATTGAAAAATCAGAATCAGGTGTTACAGATAATTTAGCTTCGAGTTGGCTGTTCACTTTCATAAGTAGTTGTTTTTTTTAACGAAAACGGTTTTATAATTAATCTTAATGATTGGTCGAAGGTAAAGTATTTCCAAAGCCAATTAATAAAAACAAGTAATTTATTTTTTACACCTAAAATTAACATCAGATGTAAAAACATCCAAAATAGCCAGGCAATGATCCCTTGAAATTTTACAATTGGTAATTCAACAACTGCTAAATGTCTTCCAATCGTGGCCATACTACCTTTATCACTGTATTCGAAAGGCATAAGAGATTCCTTTTTAATTAATTTCAAAAGATTCTTATACAATTGATCTGCTTGTTCGTTGGCAACCGTTGCAACCTGTGGATGACCATTCGGATATTTTTCTGTAGCCATTAAAGCAACATCACCAATCGCAAACAGATTGTCAAAATTATCTATTTGACTGTATCGATTCACCTTAATCCTATTTCCTCTCCCTTTTACCTCATCCGGTAAGCCATTAATTTGATTAGCAGTTACCCCTGCTGCCCAGATGAAATTTCTTGCTCTGAAGGATGTTTGATTTGAAAGCATTATCTCTTCACCATTGAATGCTAAAACAGAAGTTGATGTTAGCACATGAACTCCTAAGCTTTCTAAGTATTCTTTTGCTTTGATCGAAGACACTTCACTCATTGCAGCTAAAACCCTCGGTGCAGCCTCAATTAGTGTTATCGTCATTTTTGTAAAATCAAGCTCGGGGTAATCTTTCGGAAGAATTTTTCTCTTAAGTTCTGCTAAAGCACCGCTTAATTCAACACCAGTAGGCCCTGCTCCAACAATAGCCACACTAAGGTATTCGTTCTGCTTCTCCTTTGGTTGAATTAATGCATGCTCGATATTTTGTAAAATTTGATTTCTGATGTACAAAGCTTCGCTAACAGATTTCATTGGAAACGCATTACTTTTAATTTGTTCGTTGTTAAAGTAATTGGTTGTTGCGCCGTTTGCAATCACCAAAAAATCAAAATCAATTGCACCAACAGTTGTTTCGATAAATTTTTGTTCAGCATTTATATTGGTAACAGTTGCACATCTTAGATAAACGTTTTTCTTGTTTTGAAACAGCTTACGAAGAGGAAATGAGATAGAACTTGGTTCTAAACCCGAAGTAGCAACCTGATAAAAGAGAGGTTGGAATTGATGGTAGTTGTTCTTGTCAATTAACCAAATTTCAAATTGTTTAAGTTTTGACAACTTTCTTGCCAATCTCAAACCGGCAAATCCTGCGCCAATGATGACAATCTTTTTCATGACTCCAATCTAGATTGCAAATTGATCAATAGATCTTCTTTTACCATGGAGTTAATATTGGTTGAATTTGAAGCTATACTAATTGCTTTCATCAGCACATCAGATTCTATTTTTGTTTCAGTACTTTCAATTACAGTTAGTGCCTCCAACGACAACATTGCATCAGAGCTACAAGCCAATGAAACAAAAAACATAAAATGAGTGCTAAAGTCTAATCCAGATTCCCAGGCTGCTTGGGCAAGAACAGTTTGTTCGTGAACGTTGTTTGTGCCCTCAATTGCGTCAACTAACATCTTTTGAGCATTGGCTTTTTTTAAACCTTCAACAATTTGCTCAAATTCCTGGCGTGTTAATTTTTTTTCGAAAAGTGATTCAATTAAATCAGCTGTATCATTTTGTTTTTTATCGAATCCCTCGCGATTAACAATTAATGTTGAGTATTCCTCTTCATTAAAAAGTTTCTTCGGATCAATTGGCTCCGGTTCAAGAAAAAAATCGTCAGCGTTATCTCCGTTTTTCATAACATACTTTGTTTTGAATTAATTATAAAAGTTGTTCAATGATAGCTTCAATTGATACACCTTCGGCTTCAGCCTTATAATTTCGTATAATTCGATGTCTTAAAATTGGGATGGCAATAGCCTTTACATCTTCAATATCCGGACTAAACTTTCCATTAATGGCAGCATGACATTTGGCACCAATTATCAAGTATTGCGAAGCTCTTGGTCCTGCGCCCCATTGCAAATATTTTTTAGTGATATCAGCACAATACTCTCCGTTAATTCTTGTTTTGTTAACCAGTTTAACTGCATATTCTATTACATTGTCAGCAACAGGTACTTTCCTAACTAAATCCTGAAAAAATAAAATTTCCTCAGCACTTAAAACTTTGTTAGCTTTAATGGTATTAGCCAAGGTAGTTAATTTTACGACTTGTAACTCTTCTTTAAACGAAGGGTAATCTAACCAGATGTTAAACATGAATCGATCAAGTTGAGCCTCAGGTAAAGGATAAGTACCCTCTTGTTCAATTGGGTTTTGAGTTGCCAATACAAAAAATGGATTATCTAATTGATAACGTTTACCGGCTGCTGTTACCTGTTTTTCTTGCATGGCCTCCAGCAGCGCTGCTTGGGTTTTAGGAGGGGTTCGGTTAATTTCATCCGCTAAAATAATACTACTGAACAAAGGGCCTTTAATGAACTTAAAATTACGTTGCTCATCTAATATTTCGCTACCAATAATATCACTGGGCATTAAATCCGGTGTAAACTGAATACGGTTAAAACTTAATCCTAATGCATCAGCAATGGTATTTACCAACAAGGTTTTAGCTAAACCCGGCACGCCAACAAGTAAACAATGTCCTTTACTAAAAATAGAAATGAGTACATTTTTTACGGTTTCTTCCTGCCCAACAATAACTTTACCTATTTCGGAAGTTAACTCCTTGTATTTAACTACAAAAGCCTGTATCGCTTCCGTATCTGATTTATAATTTACCATAAATGAATTTAGACTAAAGTTTAAATTTAATTATTTAATACATGCCATTTGTAAAAATAAGCGCATTTATGTTTTATTAAGATTCTCCTTATTTATCAATTTTAAAAACAGCCTTATTGCTCACTTTAATTAACTCATGATCTAAATAAGCTCTAGCACCAAAACCACATTCAAATGAAGCATTTGCAACAGCGATTACTTTTTTGTTTTTAAAGTTAAATGATATTTCACAGAACTTATTTTCTTCACCTGATAGATTAGCTTTGTAAATATAAGTATTGCCTTTTTTTACTGCTAAACCTTCGGCATAAGCCATATGATAGGTAGCTCCGCATATCATTTCTACAAAAAACTTTAATGAATCTTTCCCTATTTTTTTAAAAATAGCCGTCCCCCCATTTGTAACTAATTCGATATTTGGGTAAAATAAATCACTAATAAAATAAGAATTTACCTCATATTTACCCTCTACATCTTCAGAAACTATTTTGTTAAGATCCATTAAATCTTTTGGAACCAACTGATTGGCAGTTTGGTTATTTTTAAATTTTAAACTAACAGGCAGCGGTTCTTTTGTTCCCGCTCGCCAAAATCCTTTTAATGAATCTCCATCTTCTTTAGAAAGATAAAAATACCCTGTGCTTTTTCCATTGAAAAATTCCTCAATAGTAATACAATCTCCTTTTAGCTCACCAGATAATTGTAAGGAACTTTTCTTGCCCTTATAATTATATACGCCTTTAAATTGAGCTTTTGCGCGATCAAATTGATTAATGAACATTTCTACTGGATATTTCCCGATTTTGCCTGTTAATTCAACAGCAGTGAATTGAGCAAAGGAATTAATCCAACTTAGTAATAGAGTTAAAATAATTAGCTGATGTAATTTCATTGTAAAAAAAAGCCGGCGTTTAGCCGGCTAACTATTATTTAATTGTGTTAAGAACGTCCTCGTTTACTTTTACTTTATACTTATTCTTTAAATAAGCTAGCCACTCATTTTCTAAATAATTTTGGTAGTCAGCTGTGGCCAATCCTCTGCACTCACCTAAAGTTTTTGGAGTTTTAGGCGAAATTTTGTTTACAACCAATACCAATACTTTTTTATCTGCATCACTCACTATATTTTTGTCGGCAACGCCTTGTTTCCAGTTGGCATCAACATTTTTGTTTTCACCTTTAAGGAAGGTTACATTCTCCACGCTTAAATTAAGTTGAGACGATTTGTTTACAGCATCTAAAATATCTTTTTCTCCTTTCCCGGCTTTTAGTTGCTTTCTAACTTCTGCTGCTATTTTTTCATTTAAACATTTATAGGTGGATACATCTGCGCGTTCATCCCATAGATAATTATTTTTGTTTTTGTTATAAAAATCAACTAAACCTAATGAATCACGGACAGCTTTACTCCATACTTTTTGATCCGTTAAATCAAATAGCAAAATACCATCTCTGTATTCGCGTAATAGGTTTTTATAATCAGGGTATTTTTTCTCCAATTGGCTATCCTCGTAATTAATAACCGACTGTTCAACCCAATTCGGATACATTGATTTCATTAGCTCCGCCACATCGGTTGGACTTCTAAAAGTCATTTGTGATTCAAGATATTTAGCAAAATCCATTTGAGTATATGATTTACCGGCTAAATTGAAAATTTCTTTATTCCCAAGTGCTTTAGCACGATCTACCTTCCAAGTAGATTGCAAATAGGTTGTATCCAAAACTTTAGCCAATTCATCTCTGTTTTTTAAATTTTCTTTGAATCCGTTTTCCTTTTTTACTTTAGTAATTAGCGCCGAGCGCCCCATTTGATTTCGTGAGTCTCTTGCTACACGATTTTTCAATTCTGTTTTAATTTCTTCAAAAGGAGGTACAGTTTTTAACGAAATGCGTTTAATGATATGCCAACCGTAAGGTGTTTCAATAACGGTAGAATAATCTCCATCTTTTTGCAATGCGAAAGCTGCGTCTTCAAATTCTTTTGGTAAACGTCCACTCTTAAAAGGTTGTAAAAGACCTCCTCTGTCTTTAGTTTGATTATCATCGCTAAATTGACGGGCTAATTCTTCAAAATTAGAACCTGATTTTAATTTTTCATACAACTCATCAATTTTCTTTTTGGCATTTCCTCTTTCCTCTTTACTTGATTCTTTAGAGAATTTCGCCATAATGTGAGCGGCTGTCATTTCACCTCTGGCTGCTCTTTTATCATAAACCTTCACAATGTGATAGCCAAATTTAGTTTTTACAATGTCGCTTACTTCACCAACCTTTGTTTTATAAGCTGCATTCTCAAACGGATAAACCATATCCAATGCCGAGAAATAGTTTAAATCTCCTTTATTGTCAACTACGCTAGGGTCATCGCTTGTTTTAGTTGCTATATCCTGAAATTTATCGGAACCTGCTGATTTGTAGTAGTCAGATAAATTTTTAACGCTGTTAAGCTTTTGCTTGTACAAGGTACTGTCTTTGCGCTTCAAAGCAAAAAACACATCTGTTGAATTTTTAAGCAACTTATCATAGTTAGCTATTTCTGCCGACGTTGGCACGGTACCTAATATAGCTTTACGTATCAAGCCAATACGTGTGTAGGACTCCATTGTATCTTTAGGTAAAGCTGATTCATTAACACGAATCAATATATGACTAGCTCTAACTTCTGATTTTAAACGCTCATAGGCTTCATTTAATAAATTTTCATTCGTATTTTTATCTGTTAAGTAGGGCGAGGCTAATTGTCTTCTATAACCACCTAATTCATTTCTAAATGAAGTTAATGTATCTAATCCCAAACTCTCTGCTTCAAATACTTTGCTTTTGAATAAGGAAAAAAGGTCAACGTATTCTTTAACGGACTTAGAATTATTTTGAACATCCTTTCCGTTATTTTTTTTGTAAACCGCTTCAAATTCTGATTTTAAAATAGGCTTCCCGTTTATTTCCATTACAACCGGGTCTTGCGCATTAGCAGTAAATAGAGTACCAGCTACTAAAATAGAGAATGCAATTTTATTCATATTAAATTTAATTAAGGTTGCAAATTTAGTTTTTTGTTTTAATAATTGTTTAATTTAAATTACTTTGAAGATTTAAATAATTCGTCCAGTTTATTTTCCAAATCTTGCCCACGTAAGTTTTTCCCAACGATTACTCCGTTTTTATCAACTAAGATATTAGCAGGAATACCTTGAATGCTGTATATTTTACCAACCTCGTTTCCCCAACCCTTCAGGTCACTCACATGTTCCCAGATAAGGTTATCTTGTTTTACAGCATTAATCCATGCATTTTTATCTTGATCGAAAGAAACACCAAGCACCGTAAATCCTTTATCTTTAAATTTATTAAAGGCTGCAACTACATTCGGGTTTTCCATTCTACAAGGACGGCACCAACTGGCCCAAAAATCAACTAGTACAGTTTTTCCTTTATAATCACTTAACTTAATCGCTTTACCATCTGCCGTATTTTGACTAAAATCTGTTGCCGGAAATCCAACCATGGTTCCTTTAACTGCATCAACACGCTTGGTAGCTAACTTAATAAATTTTGTATTGGAGATGCTTTTATCGATGTAACCTAAACTTTCGTTTACCACGTCAAAAGGAATATTTGGGTTATTAAAATCATTGTAAATAATGAATCCACTAACTGCACTTTTATTATGAGCTTTTACAAATTCTTTTAAAGCACCGATAAATTGGTTATTTAAGTCCCCATAGGCTTGTTGAATACCTTGAGCTTTAGCCATATCTCCGGTTTGCTGCGCAGCATTAAAATCAACCTGCATTTGCTGTTGCTTTGCAATAAAACTGTTTACCAAGCCTCTGTATTCTATATAGTCCTTTTGAGTTTGCCCCGCTTCAACTGAAGAATAAGCTAAGGAATCACCTTTTAGTTTTGCTTTAACGGTTGCGCCATCAACAAAAAAAGGATAATTAGGTTGCTCATTGATGTTTGAACCGGTTGTGAACCAATACATGTTAGGGTCTATACTCTTGAAAGATTTAGAAAACTTACCATTTTCTACTTTGATTGAATCGGTTTGGTCTTTTTCATCCCATTTGTGGTGTAAGTAAATGTACCTTTTTGGGTAATTTTTAATCTCACCTTCTACTTTAAAATTAAAGCCGGAAGAATTTTTTGATTGTGAATACCCGGTTAATATAAACCCGGATAATAATAAAGATAAAGTTTGTTTTAACATGTTATACGTCGTATCAACAAATATACCAAAACTGCTATTTTGAGGTGGTTTGTTTAGCTTTTTTAACAAAAATAGCTCATTCTTATAGACAATACATAAAACGATCTATTCGAATGAAAAAATGAAAGTAATTGTCCCCTTTTGTTCTTCAAATTTCCCGTCAACATTAA
The DNA here is from genome assembly GCA_020403265.1 of Bacteroidota bacterium. GTDB lineage: Bacteria > Bacteroidota > Bacteroidia > B-17B0 > Aurantibacillaceae > Aurantibacillus. Next base: position 5,428 of record JADBXZ010000072.1, on the reverse strand, counting down.
ACTTAACTGCCATTGCCGCCTGCTTTGCTTTACTTTTTAACAATGCACTGCTGGTAGTAGTTCCTCGACCATTTGGATTAGCATCTATCACATTCCCTTGACTATCAACAATTATATCTACAACTACCTTGCCTTCCTCATTCATGTCACTTGGTAATTTTGGTGGATTTATAACTGCCCTTCCCTTTAAATCAATTCCAAATTTTCCTGTTCCAAATCCGGGTCCTTTGCCCGGGCCGTCGTGATCGCCTTGACCGGTTCCATTTCCTTTATCCTTTCCGCCTCCGCTGCCACCATTGCCATTTTTAAAAGGATCTCCATCAGGAGCACCATTTTGACCGGCATTTGGATTATTACCAATACCTTCTCCGTTTTTACCATTCAATTTCTTAAACTTTTCAGCTAATTTCTCTGCTTCAGTTAAAACTTTCGGCTTTTCCTTAACTGGTTTAATAACCACCGCATCATTTTTCAATTCGGGCTTAGCTTCATCCTTTTTATCGGTTTTTATCTCTACGTCACTTGTTGGATCCTCAATTATTTCTTCTGTCTTACTTGGAGTTTCTTCTGCAACAACATCAGTAACTTTCCCAATAGAACCATACTCAATATCCCCACTTCCAGCATCAATCATACCAAGAGCCATTTCCGTTCCGCTTCCTCCTCCATTATCCGGAAACGGAGGGTTAGGTGTTATAAGATTGTATAGAATCAAAAACAATAACAATAATGTGAATATGCTAATGGAAATTACTCCTGCAATTGTTCTGTTTTTTAATTCTTCTGTTCTTGATAATTCCATTTTTATTTGTTTGGTGCTGTGGCAAGTACAGGTTTAACTTTTAACTTCATGCTCATCGTCATGATATCAGCAATCACTTGAATAGGCAAATCGCGATCTAAGTGCATAAACAGAATTGGATCAATTTGTTTAGCTGAATAGGTGCTGATTTCAGTTTCCAAATTTGCTTCCGGAATTTCTTTATTATTGATATAATACTTTTTATCCTTTGTTACAGCAAGATGAATAGGCTTGTTATCTTTGCTGTCAATTGTATTTTTGGTGGTGCTCTTAGCTAAATTAATTTTAATAGAGTTGGGGCTTACCATGGTTGAAAGTATCAAGAAAAAAAGCAAAAGAAAAAACATGATGTCGTTTAACGAATCAGTGCTTACTTCAGCTTCTCTATGTTTTTTGCGCAATCCCATATCTTAAAAAATTATTTAGAAGGCTCGTTTAACATATCCAAAAACTCAATTTGAGTATTTTCCATTCGATGCGCTAATTTATCTAGTCTTGAATTAACCCAATGATAGCCTATAAACGCAATTACACCAACTACTAAACCACCAGAACTTGAAATCATTTTTTGGTATAAACCAGTAGAAATTACACCAATTTCAACTGTATTAGCTAAAGCTATATCATAAAATATTTTAATTACGCCAAAAATTGTTCCGATAAACCCAAACATTGGGGCGATTCTACCCATGATATTTAAGATTCCAACCCCTTTCTCTAATTTAGAAATCTCATACGAACCACTTTTGTTTAAAGCTTCCCTGATTTCCTCAATTGGCTGTCCTATTCTGGAAATACCCTGCTCCAACATGGTTGCCTCAGGCGTATTATTACTTTTACAAAGCGCTCTTGCATTAGCAATATTGCCACTGTGAATCATGTCCTTTAAGTTATTAACTAACCCCGGATTCTTTCTGCTTGCTTTACCAATCGTTAATAAGCGCTCCACCAAAATATAAAGTGTTACTAATAACATTAAAGCCAACGGAATGAGAATAGGACCCCCATTCATGACCATTTTGAAAAGCGAAATTTTGGTTTCGGTAATTTCGTTGGCCGCAGGTGCAGTTTGAATTCCGGTAACGGCCGCTGAATTTGCTAGTGAGTCAACACCGGTAACGGCCGCTGTACTTATTTGTAAAATAAAATTTAACATACAATTTATTGTTTTACGAAATTATTTTAAAAATTGAACGTAAATTTTAATTACATAATTGGTTTTGCACAGTAGTTTGTTTATTATAAGTCAGAATTAAGAAAAGGTTACAATCGAAAGGACATAAAAAAACCCGATCGAAATCGGGTTTTTTAATTTTATTTAATTTTTGTAATCTTAAACTCGGTTCTTCTGTTTTGTGCGTGAACATCTTCAGCACATGTTGGCTTAACAGGGCCTTCACATTTACAATCGTTAACTAACTTGCTCTCACCATATCCTTTACCAGCAATTCTTGTTTTAGGGATGCCTTTTGAAACGATATAAGCAGCACTTGATTTTGCACGTTTATCAGACAATGAAAGGTTACTGGCTACGCTACCACGACAGTCAGTATGCGAACCTAATTCGATGTTAATGCTTGGATTCTGCTTCATTAATTCAACAATTTTATTCAACTCCGCAGCTGCATCCGGACGGATGGTAAATTTGCCTAAATCAAAATAAATAGGTCTTAAATCAATCATCTTACCTAAGTCAGCGCCCAATTTAATTTTATACATTTTTGTATTTAAATAGTCATGTAATAGCACATAACCTTCTTTTTTAATAGTGATATCTACAGGCTGTATTTTGGTAATATATCCCTCTTTTTCCATCTTAATTACATAAGATAAATCATCGCCAACTTTTTTATCCTTGTAAATATGTCTAAAATCACCTTCTTTATTTGTCGTGAATTCCATAAATATTTTTTGTGTAAAAGCATCGGTAATTGTTACCTTAACTCCTTCTATCGGCGATAAGTCATCAGCATCAGCTATTAAACCCAATAAGCCAATGATTTTCTTCTCTAATAAGACTTCTTTTTTCTTACCTGCCAAAGAAGCTATATCTTCCTCTTTTAATACCCCGACATTTTCTTTATAGCCATCTTTTATTGATTTTACTTTATATCCTTTACCTGGAATGACATTAAATTTGATTTCACCCTTTTCATTTGTTTTACCTTCGTAAGCTGGTTTACCGTTTTCATCAATTAATGCAACGTTTGCATTAGCCAGAACTTGCTTACTTTCTTTGTCTAGAACCAATAAATCAATTGCGCTTGAAATAATTGGTCTTTTGCAAACGAAACTGTAAATATCATCTTTAGTATCTTTATTACGATTAGTGGATAAATAGCCTGTAGTTGAGCTAGTAGCAAAAAAGCCAAAGTCATCATAGGCTGTGTTAATTGGATACCCTAAATTTTGTGCTTCAAAGTAGTCATCCGAACCAGTAACTGTATAATAAACATCTAAACCACCTAATCCAACTTTACCGTCGCTTGCAAAAAACAAAATCTCATCTTCAAACAACATTGGGAAAGCTTCTCTACCTTCGCTATTAACTGTTTGGCCTAGGTTTTTAGGTTTACTCCAACTACCGTTTTCCAAGCTAGTAGTCCAAATATCTAAGCTACCAAGTGTTCCCGGCATGTCGCTCGAAAAATAGAGTGTTTTACCATCACTGCTTAATGTTGGATGCTCGCACGAATACTCATCACTATTGAAAGGAAACTCAACCCAATCTCCCCATTTTTCACCTTCTTTTTTGCGAGAATATATTTTAATGTTAACCTTATCATCTTTGCCTTTCTTTAGTTTCTTGTTTGTATAGTTATTTCTGGAAATAAACTGCGTGTTGCCGTCCTTTGAGAAACACATTGGCCCTTCGTGATATTTCGTTTTTAAACCTTCTCCAACACTATGTTCGTTTTTAACTGCATTACCCTCAATATATCCTTTATAAACATCCAAAAAATAAGAGTTATCCCAACCATATCTTCTAGCCGATACAGAAGTATTTCTTCTTGAAGATAAAAAGTAAACCTCGTTTTGTAAAACATATGGGCTAAAGTCATTCTCCTCAGAATTAATATCCAAACGACTTAACGTGTAATTACTTGAATCTTTTTTTAATTCGGTTAAATTTAATTTTTTTGAATTAATATTATCACGAATCAATTTATACTCATTGTTATTAATCTTGCTAAACACCTCATTAGCTTTAGTATAGTTAGAATTATACTTTAATACCTGGTAGTAATTATACAAATCTTTATCGCTCATACCTGTTGATGCATAAGCTTTATCATAATAAATTTGTGCTTTTCTGTAATCTCCAATCATTAAATTACTTTCACCTGCACGAACATGGTATTTAATTTTTGCGCGCTTACTTCTTGATAACTCTTCATACATTTCGCCAGCAGAGGCAAATTCTAAATTATCAAATCGCTTATCTGCAATTTTCTCTTTCACAGATTGTGCTTTGGTAGTTAAAATTCCAAAAATGGACAATATCAATATTAATTTTTTCATTTCTTTCTAAACTAAATAATAATTAAAAATAACGTGGAGATTTTAATGCTTTGTTCTTTTTCATAAAATCAAACCCAATCATTATTTCATGAGAACTTGGATTGTATGTTTTCATTGAAGTTAATGCAAAATCGTAAGCATAACCTATATGTAACTGGGGTGTTACGTTGTAAACAACATTAGCTCCTGCAGCAGCTCCATGGCGATACAATAATCCAAACCAAATCATTTTGTTATATAAAACAGAAAGGTTACCATCAATTGACAATGGAGCGTTAGCTGTATACTTAACTGCGGCTCCCGGTTTTAAATCCCATAAGCTATTTAATTTTACAACAAAACCTGTAATCAAATACGCATGAATTTCTTGTGTTGAATTAGCAAAATTGGGGTCGGTTGTTAGCTTATTGGCTAACATTTTAGGTACTGTAATCCCAACAAAATGTTTTTTACCATAATAATAAACACCGGCGCCAACATTAAATGCATTGGTATTGAAATTAGTATTACCTGTTACTAAAGGGTCTGCTGCATCATTAATTTTAACATTATTGAAATCATTACGAATTAAATCAGCTCCTGCTCTTAAACCAAAACACAAACGATCATTTTTACTGTTTAATTTTAATCTATAAGCAAAATCTCCAAAAACAGCGCTTTTATTCGTTGGTCCTATTTTATCGTTCACAGCATTTAAACCAATTCCAATTGATTCGTTAACCAAAGGGGTGTGAATGGTAAACATGGTTGATACTGGTGCGCCTTTCCAACCACTCCACTGGTTTCGATAATTTGCTACGGCGCTTAGGGCATCTCTACTGCCAGCATAAGCCGGATTCAAAACCGATCCATTAAACATATAAAAGGAGTTTTGAATTTCTTGTTGCGCAAAACCGAAGTTTACCATTAGGGCAAAACAAGCAAGAACTTTTTTTATTTTCATTTTATTTTTCATATCTCTTTTACTTATCACTTATTAATATTGCAATTGTACATATCCTTTAATTGGTTTAATATCTTCAACTTTTAAGTCAAGGATATAATAGTAAGTGCCGCTAGGTAGTTTATCTTTACCAAGACTACTTTGGTTAGGTGTTCCATCCC
>JADBXZ010000071.1 GCA_020403265.1 Bacteroidota bacterium | reverse complement strand
TTCTCGTTTGTTGGAAAGAGCAGCTATGATGTCTGACGAAAATGGTGCGGGTTCACTAACTGCTTTGCCTATTGTTGAGACTCAGGCAGGTGACTTGTCCGGTTATATTCCTACTAACGTAATTTCTATTACTGATGGACAAATTGTTACTGATACTGAATTGTTTCAGAGTGGTTTCCGCCCAGCTGTTAACATCGGTCTTTCTGTAAGTCGAGTTGGTGGTAACGCACAAAATAAAAACTTTAAAAAAATTGCAGCTAAGTTTAAGCGCTCACTAAATGAATATCGTGAAGTTGCATCTTTTGCACAGTTTGGTTCCGAAGTTGATGAGGTTACTGCTCAGCTATTGCGTTACGGTTCACGTTTGAATGCTTTGCTAGCCCAGCCAAATAATGATCCTATGCAAGTAGAGAAGCAAATTTTGGTTTTGTATGCAGCAACAGAAGGATTTTTTACCAAGGTTGATGAAAAGGACGTTTTGTCTGTTCAGGATAAGTTTTTGGCATTCTCAGAAAATTCCCCAGTAGTTGGTCCTTTGCTTTATAATGCAGCTACAGAATTTTCTGCTGACGATTTTGATCCTTTTATTTCTTATTATTTTTCTAATTTGAATTAAATTCTTTTTTTCTAACCTTTCGGGCGATAACTTAATTGGTAGAGTTTCGGTCTCCAAAACCGAATGCGGGGGTTCGAATCCTCCTCGCCCGGTGGGTACATTTAAATTACTTCTTTTTTTAAGCATGGTTAGAGAAAAAGAAATTCCAACTACTAAAACAGTTCCAAAGCCCGTTTACATCCGTCTTCAACTTGCTGCAGGTGAAGCAATTTCTGCACCTCCACTAAGCGCTATTCTCGGACAAGCTCAGATTAATTCTTCTGAGTTTTGTAAAGTTTTTAATGCTTACTCATTGCAGTTGTTTGAACAGGGAGTTTTGCTAAATATTGATTTGTTTAAAAATCCTGATAATACTTACTACTTCTATATTCGTGGTATTTCCCTTCCTTATCTATTTTTTCAGGTTGCTAACGATGGTAAGTATATTCCAGTCGAAAAGCTATACGACGTTTTTACTCTTAAAGCTATTACAATATCAATACCTCTCAATTTTTCTTCTGCTAAGCTTTTTTTTGGAGCTTTGCGGGGCATGAATTTTAAAATTATTCTTTAGTATCTATTTTATTTATTATTTTGTAAAAATGAACAGCCAATATTTTTCTAGAATTTATTTTTCTCGTTATTTTTATTCTAGCTCTAAGAGTGCTCTTAAAGCTAGAATAAAAATAACGAGAAAAGATGACCTTTATTTCTACTCTGATCCATATTATTTTAATATTAAAAAGAAAAGCTTTTCTATTAAAAATTTCGATTCTGTCTACAATGCCTCTGCCAGATCATATTATTTTCCTCTTTATTTTAGTTTGCCACTTTCATCCAATAAATATGATCTGGCTTGGCAAAAAATTACGGTCGATTCGGACTACTTTATTAAGTTTTTTTCTCTAATTATTAGGCTCAAACTTTTTAATTTTTCTGCAATTAATTTTATAAAAATTTATTTCAATTTTTTTTTTAGATCTAAAAAATTATGGTCACTTTTGCTCAATTGTGTAAGTACGTACGCAATCGTAAACCTACTAAGCCAAATTCCCCAAGATTGATTAAAAGCCCGCAAAAAAAGGCTACTTGCTTGAAGGTTTACACGATAACACCTAAAAAACCTAATTCAGCAATTAGAAAAATTGCAAAGGTAAAACTTTCAACTGGTGAGCGAACTTTGGTTTATTTGCCGGGACAGGGGCACACTCTTCAGCAACATTCAGTTATCTTGGTTCGAGGTGGTCGTGTTCCGGATTGTCCTGGAATTTTGTACCACGCTGTTCGCGGAAAGTATGACTTTACCTCAAAAGAAAATTTTGAAAGACGTACAAATCGCTCTAAGTACGGTACTCCTATGCCTAAAAAACTAAAATAATTTTTTTTATGAAAAACTTTAAATTTATTCGTATATCAAATGACAGAGCTAATCACAAATATTTGGTTAGGTCTTTTATTGGTTCTATGACCAAATCTGGTAAAAAGTCCAAAGCGACTAAAATTTTTAACGCTTTTCTTTACGATATCAATGTTAAATTTAATCTACCCCCTGTTGAGTTTTTGGATAATCTCCTAGAAATAGTTCGACCTAAAGTTTTTTTGATTTCTAAAAAAGTTTCTGGCTCAACCGTTAGAATTCCTACCCCAATCACATTGAACAAATCTTATTCAATTGGGATTAAGTGGTTTCTTTCTTCAGTTTCTAAGCGATCAGGATCGCCTTTCAGTCAACTTATGTTTTTCGAGTTGCTCGATATTTATTCCAATCCTGCCAATCAAACTCTAAAAAAACGCGACGAGTACCATAAATTGGCTAAATTGAATCGCCCATTCTTGAAATACGCGAAATTTTAAAAAATATGTTTAAATTTTACACTATTCTTCGTAATAAGGGTGGTAGAAATAACCAAGGCGTTACCACCGTTCGTCATAAGGGTTATAGGACTAATCCCAAAGTTTCAGTTAATTATTTTAATTTTAGGCAATTTTCATTTTCTTCTTTTGCCAAGAATAAATCGGGGTCATTGGCAACTTCTTTTGTAAGTTATAAAAAAAATATTTTTAATTTTATTTTTTCAAAGTCTACAACAAGACCACTTCAGTTGTTTCAGTTTTCTCCGGGTTCTTTTGTATGTAACATTGAATCTTACCCCGGTTCGGGATCTCGTTATGTCAGGGCCCCCTACTCTAGAGCTATAATTATCAGGAGATTGGGAACTAATTCTGTTGTTAAAATACCATCTGGGGAAATTAGAAAATTCAAAGCTATCTGTTTTGGTTACCAATCGTTGAATGATAGTTTTTTCAGTTTTAAACGGCCACTACTAAAAGCAGGCGCGTCTAGAAACCTCGGCATTCGTCCCCATGTTAGGGGATGTGCGATAAATCCTGTTGATCACCCCCATGGTGGCCGTACGGGAGAGAGTCGACCTTCCGTTTCACCTTGGGCAAAGCTTACCAAAGGTTATAGAACCCGTCTAGTAAAGAAAAATAAAAAAATTGTTGTTCTTAGTGTTCAAGAACTAAAAAATAAAAAACAAAATAAAAAAAGAAATTAATATTACTATGGTTAAAGATTACAAAACTAAATTTCCTAATTTTAAATTTTTTAGAAAGAATTTTTCTTCGACGAAGCCAGTTTATTTCCGTTCTGGTTTTATTTCCCAAGAAATAGTTGGCCAAAAATTTATGGTTCACAATGGTAACGCTTTTCGATCAGTTTTGCCAAAATTTGAAATGGTTTCTCAGCCTTTGGGTGACTACGTCTTTACCAAAATTACAGGCCAGTCAATTCATAAACGAAAACGAAAAAAAAAAGAAAAAAAGAAGCGAGGTCGTAAATAAATTTTTTTATGGTAACTAATAAAGCTTTTACTATTAGGCTTGGCCAGACTCAACCTTGGGCGAGTTCGATTACAGCACAAAACTGGTATCAATATCACTTTAATCTTAGAATTAAAGCGTTTTTCGAAAAATTTTTTGGTGATAAATTTTTTCAAAACAGAGGTGTTTCTTTTAGTCATGTTATCCCTAAATTTTTTCATTCTCACATTGGTTTGGAAGTTTTTATTCATGATTCAAAGTTGTATGATTTTTTTGGAACTAAACCAGTTAGAAGAGCGCTTAAGCTTATTAAATCAAAAAAAAAGCTCAAGACTCTTCTTAAAAAAATTACTAAATTTAAAACTTTTGTACGTAAAAAGCAAAAGTCAAAAAATACCAAGTTTAGGTTTGCTATTATAAAAAAAGATAAACAATCTAGGTTTCTTGTTTCTACAACTTCACTGCCTTATTCTCGAAAAAAAGTTTTTTCATTTTCATCTAATTTGCGCAGACGTTCCTCTTACGCGCCTTCTAACAAACAAACGCTTGAATCTAAGTTTAAAAAAAATAAATTTTTTCGTCTAAGATTTAAAAGTGTTAGAAAGTTTGTAAAATTGTCCAGAAAATTGCGTAAGCGATTTGATAAAAACAGGCTAAAACTTTTCAAACCGGTTAAACTACGAAAATCTAACAGAAGTTTTTCTAACTCAAAGCTAAATTTTATTCTTAATCGAAGGAAGTATCTTTCTTCTACTTTTATAACTAGAAAGCGTTTTAAAAAACGATACTTTAAAAAAAAAAACTATAAAAAAAGATTTCATAGGCCTCGCAGAAATTTTAGGTTTAAAAGACTTTTTTTTAAAAAAAAACAATTTCGTAAAAAAAAAAGTGTTACCCGTCAGGGTGTTAAAAAAAAATATTCTAAAAGACTTATTAAAATTTCTCGTCGTTTTTCTTCTCGTTTTTCATTTAAGCTTAAAATCGCAAAAATTAAATTTTTGCGATTTTATTTTCGCACTGTAAAGAATTCTAATTCCGAATCGGCAAAGCTAGCTTCTTCACTAAAATCGTACTACTTTAGAAAAAAATACGCCATTTTTAATAATTTGCGCAACAGAAAAATTCTAAGTTCAAAAAAATTGCGCAAATCTA
>JADBXZ010000070.1 GCA_020403265.1 Bacteroidota bacterium | reverse complement strand
TTTTTTATAGCTGTTTCAATGATGTAAAATTGCATCAGATATAAAGTGATTTTTATAGTGCGTTATACCATTCTTTTGTAATTGCAGATGCGTCACTTGTAGTGATTTTACCACAGTGCTGCTGTATGATTTCAACAAAAAACCAATCATGTTAACTTATTTTTAACAGTTTTAAACTGTATTTTCAATGATGCAAAAATGCTGTAACTCAATACTGTATTGATTTTCAAGAAATATAGATACATTTAAAATAAATGTGATAGGCTACATTTAAAAGAAGAAAAGCCCCCACACCATCGTGCAGGGGCGATCTGACACCAAATTTAAAATCAAGTATTTACGGCTTTGTAGCGGTTGTTTTGTTCAGGAAAACAATAGCATCATATGCAGTACCGAGATTTTGTTCTACAGTAGTTTTTTCAATATCGGAACCAATAAAGTATATTTTCCATGACTTAGAAAAAAGATTCTTTAATTCAGGTTTTCCGGATATTGCCGACATTGGTAAAAAAAACTGCAACCAATTTCCTTTAACAAATGCCTGTGTAATTACATGCTCTGACTTGGGGTCTATTTTATATTCACCCAATACAGGCGTTCCATTGACTTCATGAATTACTCGTACAGTTCCTCCATCGGTAAAAAAACCGACTGAGAAGTAATTGGCTTGATGACGCTGCTTCAAGTGATATCCCATTTGAGTAGTGGTCGAATTGTCACTCCCACTATGCCCTGCATGAGCCCAAAGAATTATCTTTTTGTTGTTCTCAAACTTCTTTATCCAATCCACATTATCGGCCATAGAAGTATCTCGATGATTAAAAGTTTTTAATTCATCCTCAACGTAAATAAAACGACTGAATGTTTGTCTTACAATCTCCCAATGGCGAAGGGCTAAATCATAGGCCCGATCACCACTTTTGGCAATAAGATCCGCTTTATTATTTTGAAAATAGGTGCTAACCTTAGACCAACGGGATTGGAAATCAGCAACAGACTTTGGTAAAATTTTCAGTAATTGGTCATTTGTGTACGTCGCAAAATATTCCTCAAAATCATTGAGAAAGTGTTTCGCTGTTGTATCAAATACAGTCAAATAGGATGGAGCGTATTGAGATATGTATGATTGAACACGTTTCGAACTCGGTTCGCAATGTTGGGCATCAAAACCATAGAAACTAACTTTATTTACTACTGACTGTCCATTGTTGTACTCTCTCAACCATTCAATAAGTTGCAAAAATTCAAGGTTATTATACACCCAACTTTGTTTAATATTCTCAACAGCATTTTTGGCTGTACCCGGCCCACCATGGATATAGTCATTGATGGCTTCAACTGCAGAAAAATTTGCTTCAATTGCTAAAACACGAAAATTTAGCTGCTTGACCATATATTGAATCATCCGATGTCGGAGTGTAAAAAACTCGCTTGTTCCGTGGGTTGATTCACCCAAAGCAACGATTAACTTATCAGAAAGAAAAGGTAATATTGCTGCAAGATCATCTGTGTTTGCCGAAGGTGTCACAGATGTTATCGGTAGAATCAAATTACCAAAATCTTGCTTGTTTAAAATCTCATATACTTCAGCAACGGATGGTATAGAATTATTCTTTTTGTTACAACTTAAAGTCATGAACAATAGTACTATTACCAGAAGAGGTACTACCATGTTACTAGACAGTAAACTTCTAAAAAAATCAAATGTTGGTTTTTGACCAGTTTTCATAGAAATGGGTTTGGGTTATCAGTTAGAAACTTTATATGATATAAACATATTACAAATCAAAACCTTTAGAATGAAACTTGATCTTTATATTACATGACAAGAAGATAATTTTGACGAATCAAACTTATCACAGGTCAAAAACATTGTATTAATGGAAATTTTTATTTTTTTTTGAATTATGAAAAGGTACAGGAAATGGTTTATTGCATTTGTATTCGCACTGGGTATTTCAATAATCAGCATTATAAGTAAAGGCATTGGTAATTATTTTTATTTTGCACTCGTCTTACAACCGACATTGGCTCCTTTCTATGTTTTGCTAATTTTTGTCGGAATAAATTTGCAAAACCGACTTTTTGCAAAAAGGAAATACTTTACGTATAGTTTAAGTCTCATCGTTTTAATCAATATTTCATCATTCATTGCGAATTTGATTAGTCCTTTTATTGGCATTGATTTTGAAGACATTTCATTATCCCTACATTTTATTGGAACAACTTTCATTTTACTATTTTCCAGTTTTATTAAATCGGTGAAAGAGTCTGTTGAGAGAAAAATTGAATTGCGTGAATATGAATATGAAAAGACCCAAGCTGCCCTACAATTATTAAAGAGACAACTCAATCCGCATTTTCTTTTCAATACATTGAATAGTATATATGGTAAAGCAACACAACAAAGCCCAGAAACAGCTGATATGATATTGAATTTATCGGATATGCTTCGTTATCAGCTGAAAATGGAAACAACAACTGAAGTAACCTTACAAGAAGAAATTGATTTTTTACAACATTATATTTTCTTTGAAAAAAGAAGACTTCCCATCAACCTTACAATAAATTCTCATTTTGAGATGGATGATCCCAATATGAAAGTAGCTCCCAATATGTTCACACCTTTAATTGAAAATACCTTCAAACATGGTGTGGTTGCTCCTGAGGAGGCTACTATCTCTATATTTTTTTTTCAAACCGGCAAAACTGTATCGTTACAAACTACCAACAATATTAGTACGTCGAAATTAAAAGAGAGTGGAACAGGAATATCCAACCTGAAAAAACGTTTAGAATTTCTCTATCCTAACAGATACGAACTAAAATTAGAAAAACTGAATAATTTATTTTATGCAACACTACGAATTAGGTTATAAACCTTTACAATGTGTGATTGTAGAGGATGAACAAGATGCACAAGACCTTTTAAATACTTACTGCCAAAAATCGGGTACCATAAAGGTTATGGCCATCTTTTTCGAGCCTCTGTCTGCGCTGAGATACTTAGAAACAAATCATATCGACTTGATTTTTTTAGATATCAATCTGCCCAACTTCAATGGCTTTTCATTGCTGCAACTTTTGCCCTACCAGCCTAAAGTTATTTTTACTACAGCCTATAGTGAATACTCGATGGAAGCGTTTAATTATAATGTAGTTGACTACTTGCTTAAACCAATACGGTTTGAGAGATTTCTAAAAGCAGTCAGCAAATTAGATATGAGGGACCATCGTCACCTCCCTGAGTCGATTTCTATAGGTCAAGCTCCCAATCAAGTCATCAATCCCCGAGAAATCGCATATGTAGAAGCCTATGGAAACTACCTAAAAGTACATTCACAAACAAAAGTTCAGGTCATTCATTTAACTATGACTATTATTACTCAACGTCTCGAGCCTTATGGGTTTGTTCGAATCCATAAAAGTTTTTTGGTTAACACAAACTTTGTTACTAAAACATTCAATAATAGTTGTTTTTTGATTTCCGGTCACGAATTACCAATTGGAATTAGCTATCGTCAACAGGTTCTTAAGGTCTTACAGAGTTAAATATCGATGATAAAAGACATAGTTTGATTATAGATTCAACTGAGTGAAATAATTTCAAGCATCTCATAATTGATCAACTTCTATTTTGTTGTAAAAAACTTCATTTCACAATCGAAATCTGAATCTAATTGCAATATCAATTATTATCTCTTTTACAAAAAGAATAGCCCCCACACAATCGTGTAGGGGCAATC
>JADBXZ010000007.1 GCA_020403265.1 Bacteroidota bacterium | reverse complement strand
GATTTAATTTTACTGATAGAATTACGAGTGCGTTTAGCAAATAATTCATCAATCATTTTTTGCGGCATAGGTTCGGCAGCTGTGCCAATGCGAATAAAACATCCTCGCTCCGACATGCCTTGCCTTTTTATATGGTAAGGTTTTTCTGAACCACTGGCAACAGTAATTTTTATGATATTTTTTCCTGTTTTAGTTTCACTAATCACATCAAACAAACCCATACAACTAGGAGCGATGTTTGTCTTTAAACGATCTTTTATTTTAAGCATGTCGCCATCAGGATCTGCTACACCAATAGCTTTTCCTTTTTTATCAATGCCAATATAAAGTACACCACCCTCGTGGTAGTTTAAAAAAGCAATTACTTCTTTTTCTAAACCATCTGTGAGTTCTTGTTTATATTCTATACGGTTTGTTTCTGCCATTTTTTAAAATAATATTTTTCTATTTTACAACTTTCATTTCCTCATCAAATCCTAAGTCAATTAAATCTTTAATCTCATTCCCCTTAAATAAATTGTTCATTGAAAATTTAGTCTTTAGTTCAAGTTGTTTTTGAAGAATAATTTTGTGGACTAAAGCCATCGATGACTTAAATGCAGATTCAAAATGCGCTTTTATTTGCGCCTCAGGTATATTTTCATTTATAATATTCACATTGTATTTTTTCATTGAATATATAATCGAATAAAATGCATTTTGAATAACCACTTTATCCTCCGAGGTTTGTGATAAAATGAATCTAGAAACTTGATAACATCTATATAGCTTCATACATAACGGTTCATCTATTGCATTATTAAAAACATCGCCATAATATTTTTTAAATATAGCCGCTTTACTTGTTTTCGCTTTTGCTGGATCATCGCAATATAAAGAAGCGTAAAGTTGAAGAATATTTTCATTCGTAATTGTATCATCATAGTACGATATATCCTCACCGATTTTACTAATAAGACCAACTCCAAATTTTGCCAAATAATTTTTTAAAACTTCTTGTGGAGCGTCATTTGAGCGAAGGTCAACAACACTAATTGCATTTTGTGAATTCGTTGCTTTAGCAATTGTTATAGAATATTCCTTAGGAGCTTTATAAATCCGAATTAGTATTTTTGCATTATCAAACTGCTCCTTGTATTCTTCATATTTACTAAGATATAGTTGATAAAGTGAGGCAACGGTTTGACCGCCATTTACAATATTAGGTTTAGTTAATTCGACTTTATTGACATTGTGACCAGTAGGTTTAATTGCATACTCTGAACTTATTATCGTTATCCCGTTATTTAGATAACAAAATCTTTTTGGATCATTAATAAAACTTGATTTGATTTCTTTATTGATGTTACTGGTTTTTACTAAATATCTGACATTGTTACTTAATAATAATCTTTCGCCAGATTTTTCGTAGAATAGCATTAATTCTTTAATCGAACAAGAAACTATTTTGCCAGCATACAATTCATCTTCAATAGAAAAAATCGAATCGGTCTTATCCTCACTACTCTTAATATTTACATTTAATTCGGCTTTTTCTAGTACTTGCTGTTTGCCATACATTGATGCATCAATAAAAGAAACAACAATATTTTCATCTTGGCAATCGATTACTTCTTTTAATTTTTTATGTCCTTCATGTATAATTCCATTTGTAGCAAAGAAAAGTTTTATTGAAATGGATGGGCGCCCATTATTATTGAGTAAGATGCGGTAATCGGTCATTTTTTTCTTTAACTTTTCGTTAGTTGTTTGAAAATCCTCGCCCCTCAAAAATTTCTTACAGTTTGTAATGCACAATTTGATTTCATCTTCCTCAAAAGTGCCTGTTTCCCCATCGATATTTTTAAATTTAGATTGAATAATAATTAATTCTGTTAATTCATCTTCATCATCACTGTAGTAAAAAGCATCTATTTTATTATCACCTCCATTATCAGTTATTGCATCAAGTGAATTAGTTTGATTTAATCCCAAATATTCCATTAAAACAGTCATGCTTAAAGCCATAGAGAACTTTTTATCGTCATCTCCAGTTATTGATTTTACAGTATCTAAAAACAATTTATTTTTATTAATTTGACTTCTTAACTTATTTAATTGAGTTTTATTAATCATATTTTCTAGTTTTCTATTGTTGCTAATTTTGAAAGAAGCAAAATTTTCAGTTCGGATAGCTGATGCTTTTCCTTAGTTAATGCCTTCTGTAAAGTATTTAATGGCGTTAATGTTTTTTCAAATTTTTCCAGTAAAACTCTGCTTGGTAAAATGATTGGTAACGATTGAACATTATACATCGGTAACTTAGCTTGTACTCCACCAACTGTTCTTGCCTCTATTTCCTTCTTTCCAAATGGAGAAATTAAATAGTAATATAAATAATCCGAATGAACTATTTTAAAATTTGTTAGACGATAACAATTTTCAGTAAGATTGACCTCATTTAAAGTGCTATCAATAATATTAACTAATCCAATAGTGCCAACGATTGAAATAACTATATCGTCTGTCTGTACAATGTACCGTGAAATTGTTTTTTGAATATCGGGTGATACAAATTGGATAGTTTCATTAAACACAATAAATTTATTTTTTGTCATATCCGCGACCTTAATGTATGGATTACCATCTTTCTCATTATTAAGTTCACCACCTTTAGGCAATCTCTTACCTCCTTTGATGTCACAAAAATCAGAGAGTTTTTTAATAACCCACCCCTCTGGTAAATTTTCTAAATCAACACCATCCACAAACCACTCTTTATAAATAGCCTGTGCTGTTTCTTCTAACTTTTGGCAAAGCTGTTCGTTAAGTTTAATTCGGTTTACAATGGCATTATATTCTTTTACTACTTCGCGTTGTTTGTCAATGTGCGGAACAGGTAAAAGTGTGTTGCACATTTCATCCCAATCAAAAATTTCTCTTGCGCTACCATGACTTTTAAATCGTGCATACCTGTCAAACTCAGGTCTGCGAAACCACATCATTAAATATTCGGGGTCAAGCTCATTTTTATCTTTAACCTCAAAAGGGATGTACGCCTGAGAAATCAATGCTTTATCAAAGTCATTAAACAAGGCAATCGTAATTTTATCGCCATTTCTTGAAGTAACTGGACCATAGGCAAATTGATTCTTTTCAATGATTCGGTATGTTGACATATCCGTTCCTATTGTATTAGCAATAGAAGGGATAAACTTTTTTTGAATACTCAAACCTACTAATGGCAAATCACCTAAATCGCTATTTCGTCCAACTACAGGTTGTACATATTTACCAAGCGGTTTATAATTTGATTTCATAACCTAATTCTTTAAACACGGTTAGTAAATCATTTTTTGATTGTTCTTCAGATTTAAGCAAAACAGAAATATCCGTTTTAAGCGCATTCATTTTATCAGCAAAATCAATATTCTCATCTCGGTTTACAAACTCAATGTATTTGCTTGGAACAAGCGAGAAATCTTTTTTTGTTACTTCATCAAACGTAGCAGAATAACAGAACTCAGGAATATTTTTAATTTGTTTTGTTTGCCATTGGTGGTAGGTGCTTGTTACTTTTTGAATGTCGGCATCAGAAAACTGCGTGAATTTTTTTTCAAAAGGTTCGCCCATTTGTCGCAAATCCATAAACAGAATTTCCTTTTCACGCTCACGGTAGTTGCGAGTATCATCACCTATTTTCTTACTCTGTACTTTTTTGTTTTTATTTACAATCCAAAGCGTAACACTAATATCGGTGGTATAAAATAAATTACGGGGCAATACCAAAATGGCTTCAATCAAATTATTTTCAACTAGCTTTCTGCGTATTTTGTATTCTTCGCCACCACCACTCAAGGCACCATTTGCCAATATAAATCCTGCAACACCGTTGTCGCTAAGTTTACTTACCATGTTTAAAATCCAAGCATAGTTGGCATTGCTTGTTGGAGGCACATCGTAACCTTTCCAACGAGGGTCATCTATTAATTCATTTGAAGCACGCCAGTCCTTTTGGTTAAAAGGTGGGTTAGCCATAATAAAATCGGCTTTTAAATCGGGGTGTTGGTCTTTGCCAAATGTATCGGCAGCTACATTGCCCAAATTGGCGGCAATACCACGTATTGCCAAATTCATTTTTGCTAATTTGTATGTAGTGTTGGTGTACTCTTGTCCGTAAATAGAAACTTCTTTTTTATTACCATGATGGCTTTCAATAAATTTTATGGATTGAACAAACATACCACCTGAACCACAAGCAGGGTCATAAATAACACCCTTGTATGGCTCAATCATTTCGGCAATTAAGTTTACTATACTTTTAGGCGTGTAAAATTCTCCTTTACCTTTTCCTTCGGCTAATGCAAATTTGCTTAAAAAATATTCGTACACACGCCCAACAATATCTTGCTGTTTATCTTTAAGGGTATCAATATTGTTTATGGTATCTAATAAAGCAGCTAACTTACTCACATCCATATTTAAACGTGAGAAATAATTATCGGGCAAAGCGCCTTTTAATGAAGGATTATTTTTTTCTACTGTGTGTAAAGCGGTATCAATTTTAATGGAGATATCGTTTTGCTTTGAGTTTTTAATAATATAACTCCAACGAGATTCTTCGGGTAAGAAGAACACGTTTTTCATATTATAAAATTCTTTTTGCTCTATGTATTTTTCTTTGCCTTCAGCTACCAATTCTTGTTTGCGTTCTTCAAACTTATCGCTGCTAAACTTTAAGAAAATTAAACTTAATACAACGTGCTTATATTCAGAAGACTCAACCGTGCCTCTTAATTTATCTGCTGCTGCCCAAAGGGTTTGCTCAATGCTCACTTCCTTTACGGGTTTGGCTGCTTTTTTTGGGCGCTGCTCTGAGCCTGTCGAAGAGGCTTTTTCCACTTTTATCCCGATAGCTATCGGGATTACTTTTTCTTTCGCTTCTTTCTTTGCCATATATTTTTTTGTTCTTGATACTTATTGCTCGTTAATTAATTCTTTAGGACTCACTTTCAAAAGTTTAGCAATTTTAAATAAAATCTCTAAGCTTGGTTGTCGTCTATTTTGCACGTAAGAGTTTACCATATTGTAACTCTTGCCCAATTTTTCAGACAACCATGTTTGTGTTAAACTTTTCTCTTCTAATACTTCTTTTATGCGGTTCATTTTACATGATTTGAACTACATAAATGTAGCATTATTTTCCGTTTCATCTCATTTTGTGAGATACAATAAGTGCTTTTAAACCAAAAGGCAGTAATCCCCAAGTTCCCCCCGAATCCTTTCACGGTAACCCCGTGGAAAATTCAGCATTTCCCGAATCTCCCCGGAATCATCCCGAGGTAATCCCCGAATAATCCCGGAATAATTCCGCAAAAAACTGAAAGGATCAGAAAGGTTGAAAGGGTTATCCCCGAATAAACCCAAAGTATTTTCGTTGGGAATTACGATAAATTCTTCTTGATATTTTTTTGTTGTTCTTCAGATAATTCTTTGAACTTTTTACCAAAGGCATTTAATGCCAATCGGTCGGCTTCTTCTTGCTGTTTGGGAGATAAATTACTGTACCAAATTAAAGTGGCTATACCACCTCCAATGGCTAATAAAGCCAAAAGGGGTATAAATGGAATAAAGAGTATTACTGCTTTCATATTATGTTTATTTAAAGGTTAATGTTTATTTATTATCGTCTTGATTTGCTGCACCAACTGCCAATGCACCTAAGGCTAAGAATAACAAGCCCCATCCAACTGCCTTGCCATTGCCGGATGCTGCTCCTGCAAGTGCTGCTACGCCACCAGCAATCATAGCAGTTTGTCCAGCGTTATCCACTTGAGAACTATACTTCTTATTAAACTGAACAAAATTTTTGTAATGCTCGCAGTTATTAAAAATTAGGTTGTAAGAAGTTTTTCCAACCATTGTTAATGCTCTAGTTACAGCATCTCGTCTTTGTGGCACGGTTCCATAAAAACGTTCAATTTTAGAAGGCACTAACTTCTCTAAAAAGGAATCTACATGCACAGGTTCTAAAATTTGAACGCCAGAGGTGTAATTCGCTGCAAAAATAGGATGGTTTGTTTCCGGATGCCTTCCTAAATAAACTGCAAAATGATCTAACATGCCCATAAACTTCTTATTAAGAAGAATAGCATCGGCAGGTTGTAAATTGTTTGCTATTACAAAATGTTCTGAT
>JADBXZ010000069.1 GCA_020403265.1 Bacteroidota bacterium | reverse complement strand
TGAAGTAGTTAAGACTTAATCTGACAGTTGGGATTAAATTTGTTGTGACTAAAAACAATTTTATAACCCCAAACCGTCAGAAATGAAACAAGAAACTAAGTTAATCAAAACCAAGTTAGGTTTACTGCAACTTGCAGAAAAATTAGGTAATGTATCCCAAGCATGTAAGATTATGGGTTACAGCCGGGATAGTTTTTATCGTATTAAAGAACTGTACGATACGGGAGGCGATATGGCACTCCAAGAGATCAGCCGCAGGAAGCCTATTCCTAAAAATCGGGTTGCCCCTGAAATTGAAGAGGCTGCCATACAAATGGCATTTGATCGTCCTGCTTTTGGCCAAGTTCGAGCCAGTAATGAATTGCGTAAAATTGGGATATTTATTTCCCCTGCCGGTATCCGTTGTGTTTGGCAACGCAACGATTTAGAAACCTTCCAGAAGCGCTTAAAAGCCCTGGAATCACGTGTGGCTCAGGATGGTATCATTTTAACAGAGGCTCAATTAATGGCCCTGGAACGCAAAAAGGAAAAGCAGGAAGCCCATGGTGAGATTGAGACCGAACATCCCGGGTACCTCGGTTCACAGGACACCTATTATGTGGGAAATATCAAAGGCGTTGGCCGTATCTACCAGCAAACGTTTATTGACACTTATACAAGGGTTGCTTTTGCTAAGCTTTACACTTCAAAACATGCTGTTACAGCAGCAGATATCTTAAATGACAGGGTACTGCCATTTTTTGAAGAAAATGACATCCCCTTGCTTCGGATACTGACTGATCGAGGAACTGAATACAAAGGTGCTCCTGGTCATGAGTATGAGCTATATCTCGATCTTGAAGGTATCGAACATAGCAAAACAAAGGTTAGACACCCCCAGAGCAACGGTATCTGCGAAAGATTACATCGCACAATGCAGGAGGAATTTTATGCAGTAGCATTCCGTAGAAAATTGTACGATAACTTAGAACTTTTACAGGCTGATTTAGATCAGTGGATGGAATACTACAACAACGAAAGACCTCACAGTGGTCGCTATTGTTTTGGTAAAACGCCAATGGCTACTTTTTTGGAATCACTACCTTTGGCTAAAGAAAAAATCCTACATGAAAATTTTACCGAAGAAAAAATCCAAATCCTATAAAAATTAAAAACACCCTGACTGTCAGATAAAGTACTAGCTATTACACTTTAATTTCCAAATAGTCACATTCTCAATCATCGCATTATTGTTGCATCTTTCGTCTGTAAGGGGAGCCACAATGTACAAGCCATTCGCCGCGGCGAATGACTTTTTCTTTGTCTATCAGTGAGTTAGGGTAGTTGCATCTTTTTGTTTTTTCTTTGATTAACTTTAATGAAAAATCTGACTTTGTCTTTTCCTTTACCTCCAATTCGATTGTAAAACTTTATAGCTCTTTCATTAAAAACTGGTGTTTGCCATTGAATATTTACGCAGTTATTTTTTTTCGCAATTTCTTTTAGTTTTTCAAAAACTACTTCACCAATTCTATATCCTCTAAATTCTGGCTCTAAATACAAACAGTCCAAATATAGAAAAGTCTGTGCGTCCCAAGTAGAATAATCATAAGTATAAGAAAAATATCCTTGTAGAATATTGCTGATTTCAATTACATAACAATATAATTTTGGTCTGTCGGAAAATATTGCGTTTTTTAATAAAATTTCTTTTCCATTTCTGTTATAATTTGCTTGCTCAAATTCCGAATGTTTGCCACATAGTTCGACTAATTTTGGCAAATCTTTTTTCGTACATTCTCTAATTATATATTCCATTGTTGATGGATTTCTGTTTGTAAAAATTCAATAAAGTGATTAAAATAAGCTGGATGTTTTTTATTATTCTTCAGTGCTATAAAATGTTTTCTTTTTAATCCATTTTTACCAATTTTTATCGTTTTAAGAGAATTCTCTTTCAAATAAGGTTGAACAGCCCATTTTGCCATTGACATAATTCCCATATCTGCTTTTACCATTTCTATTGATGCTTCGGTAAGTGGGAGTGGTGTAATTTTTTTCGGTATTACTTTAGCTGGGGATAAAAGAAATTGATAAACAGAGACTGTTTCCAATGGCAATGAATGAATTAATAAATGTTCATTAATAAAATCCTCTGCTAAAACATATTTTTTGTCAGCCCAAGAGTGATTCGTAGAAACAATCATTAGCATTTCGTCTTGAAAAAGCTCTAGATAATTAATATTATCATCTTTTATGGGGTCACTTGTTATTGCAATATCAATAATATTTTCCTTTAATTTTTGTAATGGATAATGAGTGGCTTCCATCACAATTTGTAATTCAACATTAGGATAAAGCAGATTAAATTGTCTCAAAACGGATGGTAACCAATGATAACTTGAATAACATTCGGTACTTATTCTGATTGTACCATACTCTCCAAAAATCAATTGTTTTATTTCCTGTTCAGTATCAAAAAGTTTTTCTAAAATTTGATTTGCAGTAACGTATAATTTCTGTCCCGCTTTGGTTAAAATTAATTTTTTATTTTGTCGCAAAAATATTTGTGTGCCCAACTTATATTCAGCTTCTTTCAGTTGATGGCTCAACGCAGATTGCGTCAAATTTAATTTATCAATTGCCTTTGTTATGCTTCCTTCTTCGACAATGGCTTTAATTAGTTTTAAATGTCTTATTTCCATTTAATACAAATAAATTATTACAAAGAAACAAATTTAGATTAAATGTTTTCTATGAAAAAAATGAATGATTCTGATGAATTCTTTTCGTTTTTAATGTATTTGTGTTTGTTATATTTTTAGTTCATTAATAATTTAAAAATTCTAAAAATGGATGCACAAATTAAACATTACGAACAGAAACTGGCTTTTGAAATGGACCCCTCAGATTTGTTTGATGCGTTAAACAATGGCGAGAAAGTAATTGCGCTTGATGCAAGAATGGCATTTGGATTTGATGCCGAACATATTCCTACAGCTATCAATATTCCTCATCGTGAAATGAATGTAGAGACTACTAATCATTTAAACAAAGATTTTGTGTATGTTACTTATTGTGATGGAATTGGTTGCAACGCCTCAACAAAAGGAGCTTTAAATATGGCAAGGCTTGGTTTTAAAGTCAAAGAACTGATAGGCGGTATTGAATGGTGGAAATTTGATGGATATGCAACAGAAGGTACTAAAGCAAGTCAATCTGGTGCGAAAATTCAATGTGCTTGTTAAAATTTGAAAACTCAGGATATACACCTTTGTTTACAGAGACAAAAAGATTCAATGAAGAAATTTTGAGAATCTACTAATATTTCACTTTCTGTAAACTTTAACCAAGTTCAACCCTTTAATTCCCTGATAGTCAAATACTCAATCATCGCATTATAGTTGCATCTTTCGTCTGTAAGGGGAGCAAAATCAGTGTGAGAGCGAGATTGGGTGTGGGAAGTTTTCCTACACTGATTTTACTTCGCTCTCAAACTCAAACCTTGTGCGCCGAAGGCGTATCAAACTAAGCGCATTCATTCCCGGATGCGCTTTTTTATTACAGGAAATCCAAAATAGCTGCATCTTTCGTCAATAAGGGGAGCAAAATCAGTGTGAGAGCGAGATTGGGTATGGGAAGTTTTCCTACACTGATTTTTCTTCACACTCAAACTCAGACCTTGTGCGCCGAAGGCGTATCACTCTACTTAAAGCCGGGAATCTAATCTCGGCCTTTTTGTTGCTACTATTGGAAGGTAGCTGCATCTTTTTAATCTAATTATAAGCCATTTTATCTATCCTGTCACCCAAATGACGCGTAGAAGTCGTTTTTGCTAGCGTTTATCCACTGTACATTTGTACCATGAAAATTGGAGAACACATAAAAGAAATTAGAATTTCAAAGGGGTTTACTCAATCTGAATTA
>JADBXZ010000068.1 GCA_020403265.1 Bacteroidota bacterium | reverse complement strand
GCAGACAGAGGATGTTTCATAAATCCGCACTGGGCCTGCTTGTCGAACGTTATGTCCTAGCCTAAACGCATCAACCCAAGTATCATTTTTAAACGTGACATCTATCATATTTAAATTGGAAAATAAAGAAGACCTTCAAGAAAAATTAGTTCAATGGATCAAACGCACATTCACTTAGTAATTACCCATCTGCCAATTTTCGGTTCCGTCTTGGGCGGACTGGTTTTAGCACACGGACTTTGGACAAAAAATAATCAAACAAAAATTGCAGCTTACAATATTTTCATAATTTCTGTAATCGGTGCTGGTATTGCTTACCTAACCGGAGAAGCCGCAGAAGAAAGTGTAGAAAATTTGCCGGGAGTTTTTGAAGCAACAATCGAAAGACACGAAGATTTTGCAATATACGCCTTTGTTTCTCTAATCATTTTAGGAGTGTTTTCCATCATAGGGATATTCCTGACTTTAAAAAAATCAAGTGCATCAAGAACATTGGCTTTTGTAATTTTTCTTATTTCATTAGTTAGTTTCGGACTGGTGGCAAGAACAGGTTTTTTGGGTGGACAAATAAGACATTCAGAAATTGTAAAAGGTGCAATTACCTCAACAGATAATACAGAAAATGAAGGTGACTAAATAAAGTTAGCCAAATCAATTCCCAAAAAATATAGCTAGCTTTAAGAATGCCAATAAATCAATTTAGTATAAAAGGCTTAGATAGTGAACAAGTTAACTTATCAAGAGAAAAATTTGGTCGCAATAAGCTCGTCTACAAAAAGGAAAACAACTTTATGGATGTTTTACTGCGGATAGTAAAAGAGCCTATGACTATCTTGTTATTGATGGCCTCTACTATCTATTTTATTAGTGGTGAGACAGGCAATGGCATTTTTATGGTTGTAGCTATCTTGTTTATCGCTTCCATTTCTTTATACCAATACTCTCGTAGCAAAAATGCACTTGAAAAATTAAAGGATCTTTCACAGCCTCATTGTAAAGTCATTCGGAATGGCAGGATAGAAGAAATAAAAAGTGAAGAACTAGTGGTGGGCGACTTCCTTTTGGCAGAAGAAGGTGCTTCAATCACCGCAGATGGCACTATTGTACACTCCAACGATTTTTCGGCTAATGAATCTATTCTTACAGGTGAATCACTTCCCGTTTTTAAGGATAAAGACAAAGAAGATAAATTTATTTTTGGCGGAACCATTGTTGCCAGTGGTTTAGCCATTGCCGAAATTACCGCTATTGGCAATGAAACCAAATTAGGTAAAATTGGTAAGAGTTTAGAAAGCATCAGTGAAGAAAAAACACCGTTAGAAATTCAGGTGTCCAATTTTGTGAAATGGATGGCTATTGTGGGGGCTATCATTTTTATTCTTGTTTGGGTCATAAATTATTGGCAATCACAACATATTTTAAACAGTTTACTGCAATCGCTTACTCTTGCAATGAGCATTTTACCCGAAGAAATTCCTGTGGCATTCACCACCTTTATGGCTTTAGGAGCTTGGCGTTTAATGAAATTGGGAATTGTAGTAAAACAAACCAAAACAGTAGAGACCCTAGGGAGTGCCACGGTAATTTGCACTGATAAAACTGGAACAATTACTGAAAACAAAATGAGTTTGGCAAAACTATTTGTTTTGAAAAATAATAAAATTGTAAGCCCTGAAGAAGAACTAAACGACAGCGATATAGAGCTTATAGAATTATCAATGTGGGCAAGTGAACCCATCCCGTTCGACCCAATGGAAGTGGCATTGCATCAAGCTTACAAAGACCTAAAACAAAATGACGAACGAACCAATTATAAGCTAGTTCACGAATATCCCTTGGGTGGTAAACCTCCAATGATGACGCACATATTTTTGGAAAGTAATGGCCGTAAAATTATTGCAGCCAAAGGTGCACCTGAAGCATTAATCAATGTATCTAATCTTAACGAAACGGAAATACAACAAATCCATTCAGCAATTGAGCTTTTAGCAACAGAAGGATATAGAGTTTTAGGTGTAGGCGTTTCAAATTTTGTAGGTGAAAATTATCCTGATCAACAACAAGATTTGCCTTTTGAATTTAAGGGACTAGTTGCCTTTTACGACCCGCCAAAAAAGAATATTCAGCGAGTAATGGAAGATTTTTATAACGCAGGCATACAAGTTAAAATTATTACAGGAGATAATGCCGCCACAACAGCTTCCATTGCAAAGCAAATTGGTTTTAAAGATTATGAAAAGACCATTTCGGGAGACGAGTTGATGGCACTATCGGAAAAAGAATTGCGAACTCGGGTAATGGACACGGCAATTTTCACCCGAATGTTTCCCGAAGCCAAGTTGAAAATAATCAACGCTTTAAAATCCAACAATCAAATTGTAGCAATGACAGGTGATGGCGTGAATGATGGCCCGGCTCTAAAAGCATCACATATTGGCATTGCAATGGGAAGAAAAGGAACTGAAATAGCCAAGCAGGCAGCTTCATTAATTTTATTGGAAGATGACTTATCCAAAATGGTGGAAGCTGTAGCGATGGGAAGAAAAATATACTCCAATCTAAAAAAGGCCATTCAGTACATTATTTCTATTCATATACCAATCATTCTAACTGTATTTATTCCATTAGCCCTTGGATGGATTTATCCGAATATATTCTCTCCCATACACGTCATTTTTTTAGAATTAATTATGGGACCAACTTGTTCCATAATCTACGAAAATGAACCGATTGAACTGAATACAATGGCACAAAAACCAAAACCGCTATCCACTACTTTTTTTAATTTAAAGGAACTTTCAATCAGCATTATTCAAGGTTTATTCATTACAGCTGGCACATTGTCAGTCTATCAGTATGCAGTGGCAAGCGGCTACAGCGAAGCCATAACTCGAACGATGGTTTTCACCGTTTTAATTATAGCCAATATTTTTCTTACGTTAATCAACCGGTCTTTTTATTACTCGATTTTAACTACCTTGAAGTATAAAAACAATATGGTTTTATTTATTGTGTTTATTACAATCGTTTTAGTGGGTTTAATCATTTATATAAAACCACTTTCCGCCTTCTTTGAGTTTGAGACATTGAATTTAACTCAACTTTTAATAAGTATTTCCATTGGCTTTACTTCAGTATTTTGGTATGAAATAGTAAAAATCATAAAGAGAGTAAGACGCATATGAAAAGAAAGGCCAGCTTATAACAGCACCAACTGGCCATTGGGCAGACACGAGTCATTGCTTTTGCGCAAAACAGTGGCCCCTTCTTGAAATTTAATATTGCGGCTCACTAAAAACCTAAGTGTCTTTATATAAACATTTGTAAATATAGACACATGAAGCTTGAATCCGCCTCGGCGGACCGCCCTAAGTCCATTTGCAAAACGTTAGTATGATTACTTTTGTGTTACTGATCCACCGCTCGCTTTAATAACCTTAATCCAATTACCTTCCGTTCTTGCAAAGATGGAGTTATCGTACATGGCTTCTGCATTAACAGACGGTAAATAGAATTTGCCTTCGTATGTAGCAGTTAATCCTAAATTAAATGTTTTGGTTTGACCCACATTTAAATCAAAATACGTTAACACCTTATCATCTTTAATGTCCTGGTAAGTATAAGGGCTGTTATGCATCGTGGCTTCATTTTCATCCATTCTGCTGTTTTGTATTTCCCAACCGCCGGGTATATAGCTCATCAAAGCAAGATTTTTAATATCACCCACCATTCCTAAATTTTTAATTGTCATGTTCATTACAAAGTCTTTGCCTTGTTCAAGTTCGTTAACACTTAAACTATTTCCGGCTTTGTCTTTATAATTAACCTCTATACTGATGTTATTGTTTTCTGCTTTTTCATTGCCAATGTTTGGTTTTCCGCGTGTAATTAATCTGGCATATAAAATGCCTTTTCCTTTATTATTAATCTGGTAAGTGCCTTTTGGGTTGGTTTTTAAATCTAAATTAAACTGACTAATACTTGAGTTACCCATGGCAACAAAGTTTTTACCGTTAATGGTTACATTGGCCTGCATGGCACTCGGATCTCCATATTTGTTAATAAATGTACTGATTGATACTAAGCCAAATGCTGTTGTTTGCGTACTCAACCATTTATTTGATGACAAGAAATTAGCCACTTTTTTAACCTGTAAAAATGCTTGCTGTTTTTTATTCAGTGTGCAAAGTGCATCTAATATAATGGCTTCATCTCTATCGCTGCTACCAAATGTGTAATAGTCGCAAGAGTAGTATGGCACAGCTTTTTTAGCAGATGCAATTAACTTTTCCGCTTCACCTACCTGACCAACTTTTGCGTATGCAGATGCCAATAACCACTTGCTATTATTACTTAGGCCATTGTATTCTCTTAATCGATTCATGGCTCCTAAACTCGCATTGCCACTTAGCGCTAAAACATAAAGTCGGTATGCTTGCAATTCATCACTACGATAATAATTGCCTTTTACGTTTTCATAATTATTCGCAGTTGTTTGCATAAACTTTAACCAATCTTTTTTTAATCCAGCAGGTAAAGTGTAACCTTTATTTTCAGCCAATACTAAAAAGTGTCCGGCGTAGCTGGTACCCCAGTCACTAACATCTGCTGTACCTTGCCAATAGCTAAATCCGCCAACTGCTGTTTGGAATTTTCTGATTTCATTAATTCCGGCTTTGATATTTTTATTGATTTCTGTTTTCTGAATAGGACTTAGTTCCATGATATCATCTAAATACAATTGTGCAAATGTTTGAGATGTAGTTTGCTCAATACAACCATGCGGGTAGCTTATCAGGTAATTTAAACGATCTTCCAAATTAACAGGAGGTATGGTGCTGATTTCTATTAATCCCTTATTTGTGCCGCTGATTCCTGTAGCAGTAAAATTTCCATCAATTGATTTTCCTGCATCCACATAAAAATCTTTAATGCTCGTTTGATATGGATTAGGATTTCTGACATCAAGTTCTGCTTCGTAGGTAGCGGTATGTCCTCCACCATTGGCAGTAACCTTAACTTTAGCGATGCCGGTGGCATTTTTTACTTTTAAATCAAACCAGACCATTTTTTCATCGTCTTTTCCAAGCTGCACAGATTTTTGATTAGACCCAATTACCTGCACCAAACCATTGCATTCTATTTTGATATCCGTTTTACCAATATTTTTATCTCCGCCAAATACACTTATTGGAAATTTGATTTCTTCTGTTACGCTTAAAACTCTTGGTAAAGTACCTAATAGCATGATAGGTGCTTTAACAGGTGTTGTTTTTTCTGCAAAGCCATAAGAACCTTTGTTTCCTGCAATAACCATCGTTCTAACAGACCCAACGTACATTGGCATATTAAACGTAATGGTTTTATCTTCTCCTTTTTTCAAATGGAAAGGACCAAAAAATTTAACCATTGGTTTAAATCTGTTGGCTTTTGCACCATCATCTTCCATTTCACTACCGTCACCACCTATACTTAAAATACGTTCAAGGTCCGCACCAAACGCACCAATTACATTGTCAAAAATATCCCAGGTTTTTACACCTAAGGCTTCCTTTGCATAAAATACTGAATGAGGATTTGGTGTTTTAAATCTTGTGATGTCTAACAAACCTTCATCAACGACCGCAATAGTAAATGCCATTTCTTTTCCGTTAGTTTCTGAAACTTTGATGGTGGCATTTTTCTCAGGCATTAACACATCTGCCATTTTTATAACTGGTTTTAAATGTGTTTCAGGATTGTCTATCGAAATGGGTACCACACCATATAAACGAATTGGTAAATCATTGCTTCTGCTGTGAGGTTGCATTAAACTAACGTGCAAGTACACATTAGGAGCCATGTCTTCAGTTATTTTTAATTTAAATTTAGTATTGCCTTTTTCTGTTTCTAACCAATGTGCTTGAAGAACTTTACTGCCGTTTTCAACGGTAACAAGTGCTCTGCCGCCTTGCGGTGTTGGAATGTTAACAACTGCTTCGTCGTTTGTTTTGTAATTTGTTTTATCAGTAGTGAAGTGAAGCATGTTGCTTACGATTTTATTTTCACTGCCTCCGTCACGCTCCATCCAATTGCTCCAATCAAAGTAGGTAATTTGCGTGCAAGCGTGACCACTTTCTGTATCAATAATTCTGATTAAATATCTGCCCCAGTCTTTTTCACCAATGTTAACTGTTACTTTGCCTCGGCCGTTAGAAGTATTAACCATTTGAGATTGTACAGGTTTATGATATTCGTCGCTAATGTAATTAGCAACATCATCGTAGTATTGATCCCACCACCAACGCCAATCCAATTTATACAATTCAAATTTGATGGAACTTCTACTGGTTGGCTTTCCTTTAAAATCAACGCTTGCAATTTCAATCTGGTGAGCTTTACCTGTGTATAAAATACCTGTATTACTTTCGCCTGAAGGTAATTTTACACCAACATAATTTGTAAAAGGAGAATAATCAATACTAAAACGATCAATGCTGAATGTACCACCCGGCTCAAAAACGCGAGTCGTAAAGTTCGCTTTTAAAAATCCCGGTGCATTGCTGATGTTTAAATTTAAAGGCATGGATGCATTACCATTTTCATCTACTTTACCATCAAACAAGGTAATATTTTGTGCTTCGAAACGATTACCACCATCTGTAAAATTAAAATCATCGAATTTATCAAAGCGTGTAAAACTGCTTGTAAGGGCAACACTAATATTGGCTGCTAGATTTTTTGCCGTTGCACCGGTTAACCAATTTGTATGAAGTGTCACATTTTGACTGTTGTTATTAACCAATAGTTTATCATCGCCTGCATGTACTTCAATTTTTAAACGATTAGGCATAATTGTTTCTATGCGAATTAGTTTATTGAACTTTACGGCTCCCACTTTAACTTCTGCATTCCAAAAACCGGTTGGCGCATTTTTATCTGTTGCACAACTAAAGTTATAAAACCCGTTTACGCCCTTGTTGCTAACCGTTCTTTTAACTAACTGACCTTGAGGATTGGTTAAGGAGAAAATCACCGGATGATTTTCCGGTAACGAATTGGTTTTATCTTCTAAAATGAAATTTAAGAATAAGCTGTCTCCGGGCCTCCAAACGCCACGCTCCCCGTATATAAACCCTTTCATTCCTTTTCGGATTTCGTCTCCACTCACATCATACATACTCAACGACAATACGGATCCTTCGTCTAGTCTCAGGTAAGCTCTTTGTTTATCTTTTTTGGCTACTAAAAAGTAGGGCTTGTTTTTTGGAGAAATAAATGCTTGACCATCACTATTTGTTTGAGTGGTTTCGATGAGCTGTTTTTGATAATCGTAAAGTTCTATAGCAACTTTATTAAGTGGTGCTGCTGAAACTAAATCAGTAACCACCGCAAAAAATGAACCATCATTACCTTTCTTTAAAGTTAAGCCAAGGTCACTTGCAAGAATGTTTTTTGAAACCTTTCTGTCATACTGTCTGTAATAATAATCTTTACAAGGGTTGTCTCTGTCTTCCCAACCGCTTCCGTCGTATTCATCGCTGTAATAATCATAACCATATTCGTAATCATCATAATAATAACCAAAATAACCTTCTTCGTTTTCTGTTTCGGTTGACGACTTAATTTCCTCCATCTCTAATGATTGTGATTCTCCAAGACAAGGGTAATTGGCATATGATTTTTTGAAACTAAAGGTAACTCTGTAAATAGCGCCCGGCTCGGGCTTAATTAGCGTGCTTATGTCTAAAGCTGATTTTTGCCATACAGCTAATTTTTCCGGATTTGTAATTCCTAAATTAATTCGTTTTTCAATTATTTTTTTACCTACCTGCGCTAATTGAGAGCCGCCATTTATATCATTAGTTTGTAAAAATTGAAGAACGTTGTTTTCGTATATTCTGATAATTTTAACATCAACTGCTTTGAGGTTAACGGTTTCAAAAGGAATGGTTAAACTATTGGTTGACGGTAAAATGTTGCCATTGCCAACAAATCTAACCGAAGGTTTAACTTCTTTGAATACGATACTATGTTCGGTTTTTTTGGTAATAACCTGACCTTTGGTGTCTCTAACACCTGTGTTAACAGTCAGTAAAAAGGAGCCATTTTCAATGCTATTAGGATAAACCAACACATGATTGTTTGCTATGATATATTTAACTTCTTTACTTCCACCTAAATCAATTAAACCTTGAAGACTTTGATTTTCATCTATTGGATTAGAAAAAACACAATCTACAAATTGTTCTTCGTCACTTCCAATGGTTGTAGTTAATAATTCAAATTTATTTTTTTGAGGTACGCTAAATGTTTTTTCTTTTTGATAGTTGATATTAATTGATTCTGCATTGCATACCAGGTTAACTTGACTTTCGCCGCTAGTAGGACGTTCAATACTATCTATTACAAATTGGTGATTAGTGCCTTTTTCATTGTGAATCCATTTAATGTTTAAGTTTTTGTTATCAAGTTTAGCGCTTAATGTTTTTTCTATTTCATCCGCAGCGATATAGTCAGCGCTACCCAGGTTACCGCTCAGGCTATATAAGTAATAATCGTTTGAGTTATATGATTTAAGTTCGCCTGCGTTAAGTTGTATAGATTGTTGAATTACTTCAAAAGCAAATTCAAATTCTTCTAATTCCTTTTTAACGTCAAGCAATTTGTTCAAGAAAAAAGTAGCCTTGTATTTTTGACCTGCTTTAAGTCTGCTGGTTGGTTTGAATTCCAGATTTTGAGCATCCTTCCAAACAAGTGTACCTTCAATTTCGGGCGAGAAACTTATTAGCTTTTCTTGTATGGCCGAATTTAATTCAGTACTCGAATTTAGTTCGTTGGTTAGTTTAATTTTTATAGTGGAGTTGGATGAAATATAGCCTGTTGTAAAGGCGGAAATATAATTGGCAAACTCAGGATTAATTTGATATTGAACATCGGTAAACAGGTTATTGCCGGACAGTTTTTTATAATTGGAAACTTTATTGTAAATGAATAAGCCGGCTGCTGAAATAGCCACCCCGATGGCCATCCATTTTAAGTTTTGTTTAATCATAAGGTTTTGGAATTCTAATTCGAAATTAGCCTTTTTACGTTTAAGCCTAAATTTAGTTGCTAACAATATTGTTAGTAATTGTTAAAAGCAAAGCGTATAATTTTTAACTTGCAATGATGTTGATCAGCAAAACGGCATACTTAAAATTTGAGCAATGTTCTAAGGCCTTTTACCTTTATAAAAAGCACTACTATTTAAGAGACAAGGTAGAACTTGATAAGCAATTAACTTTTAACCGTGGGCATCAAATTGGTTATTTAGCCCAGCAATTATTTCCAAATGGCAGAGATGTTAGTAAGGAAACTACGAATTCTACTCAGGCAGCGGCGTTAACTAAAGAGCTTGTTGATGCAAAAACGGAAGTAATTTACGAGGCAACCTTTATTTTTAATAACATTTTGGTGATGGTTGACTTGCTTGTTAGGCACAACGATTTTTATACTGCCTACGAGGTAAAAAATTCTCTAAAGATAAGTGAGGTGTTTTTAAAGGATGCTTGTCTGCAATATTATGTTTTAAAAAATCAAATTAATCTATTTGATTTTTATTTAGTAACGATTAATGGCAATTACCTATTCAATGGGGAGCTGGAAATAAAGGAATTGTTTAAGAAACGAAGCATAAAAAAGGAAGCAGAGAAGAACATTGAGTATTTTGAAATTAAAGTAGCTCAAGCAATTCAGGTATTGGATGAAAATAGGATACCAAATGTAGAAATTGGAGAACATTGTTTTAAACCTTATCAATGTGATTTTTTTGAAACTTGTTGGAAAGAAAAGCTGGGGCGAGATTCTGTATTTAATTTGCCCAATCTATCGAAAAGTGAGGCAATTAGTTACTATGCAAGTGGAATTAAAAGTATTAAAGATCTACCAGGTGATTTGATGCTTTCTAAGAATGCCTTAATTATAAAAAATGCTTTTATTAATGAAAAAGTTCATGTTGAAGTTGAGAAATTGAAACAGCTCTTAAGTGAACTTCAAGAGCCATATTGTGCTTTTGATATCGAAGTATTAAGTTCTTCTATCCCAATCATAGTAAAAACCAAGCCTTTTGAACAGATTCCATTCTTATTTTCGGCGTTTGATGAAGACTCATCCTTTAATTATTTTACAAACCACGAAACAGATCACCGCGAGTCGTTTTTAGAGTTATTATTAGAACATACAAATAAGTACGCTACTTTACTTGTGTTTGACAAAACGTTGGAGGAGAATGTTATCAATAAATTCATAGAGCTGTTTCCTTCCAGGCAGAAGGAGTTATTAGAATTAAAGTTAAAACTGTTTGACGTTTATGCAATTTTTTCGAACCTATTGTACTACGACACACAGTTTGGCAATAATTTTAACCTTAAAACGGTTTCGGGTGTATTATTGAAAAAAAACTTTTACGATGATATACAAAGTGGCTTGCAGGCTATGACAATTTATGAAATGTGCCGAACATCAACAAATACAATAGATGCTGAACTTAACAAACAATCTTTAATTAATTATTGTCTGGCAGACGCCAAAGCAACATACGAAATAGTAAGGTTTTTATTACAATTTACAAAAGATGAAATCTAAACAACTTCAGAATAATTGAGTGAATCTTCAAGTAGATTGTTTTCGATAAATCGAACTTTAAGTTGAACACCTTTGAAAATGAGAAGCAAAGAAACAGCCATTATTAGATGGGAAATATCCTTGTGATTAAACCAATCGCTTAACTTAATTTTAAGGCTATGTGTTAAGATAGAAAGGAAAGATACCGCTATTCCAAATGCAATCCATCCACTTCCCGGTATTTTTCGCTTGTGCGTGATTATATGAACAATAAGTGAATAGGACAGCACAATACCTGCATGAATTTTAATTAAAGTAAAATTACTAAACCAAATTGTAATTAAAAGCAAAAGGGTTATCCAAGCAATCACAATATTTCTAAGTAATTTAGTTTGTTTATTTTTTTCGGTAGAGTAGTTTGTGTGCGCTGCTTGGTAACAATAATAAATGGCAATTAACGAAATTGCATTCATAGTAAACTCAACACATTTAAAAAACGAATTACCCAGTTGATAATGCACCCCATGTCCTAAACTGCCAATTATACTGCTTAGACCTATTAATAAGAAGAACATACTCCATTGGATGGCCGTAACTGTTTTTGTTTTATTTAATTGAAAAAAGGCGTAAGCACATACAAGTGCAATAGCAGCATTAGTTAAAATAGTTACAGGTTCAAAAATCTGAGCACCAAAGAGTGTTGTATATGTGTAATCGAATTCCAAGAGGCTTCCAAAGCTAAAAAAATAACTTTGGAATTAAAAAAAAATCCTCGTTTAGCGAGGATTTTTTATTCGTTAATCAAATTTTATTCTGAAACTTCGTAAAATTTATTGAATTCTTTAACTGACTCAGCAAATTTGTTCTTGTCAAAAACAAACTTGTCAAAATCACTCCAAATTTGTGGCTGATCCTTAAAGTAATTTTTTACTTCCTTTTTATAGAACATTGTTTTGAATTGCTTAAATTGTTTCAGGTCAGCATCTTTAGCTTCAGCTCTGGTGTCTTGGATAAAATAAACACTTTCAATACCCGGTTCACCATTAACTTTCCCCATAAAACGATACTCACAAAAGTTTAAACGACCTTTGGCAAGGTATTCAATATATACTTCTCCATCGTCAAAAGGAATAACTGTAAAATGACGACCGTTGAAACCATAGGCTTTTGCTTTTTTGGTTGTTATTGCTGTTGGTTTACCATTTCCAATTTTAATACTAAATCCTTTGTACATAGCTACTTCATTTTCGGTATCAAGGGCAATATCGCCTTTAATAGTATCTCCTTTTTGTGCAACATAATAGCCTGATGCCATGGTATTGGCCATTTTTGGCTCTTTACCTTTTTTTGCTTGACCAAATGCAGTTATAGCAGTTGAAATAAAAAGCACAACAATAATTTTCCTCATATAATTAAATTTTGAATCGTTATATACTGTAAAAATAGGCAATAAATGTACCAAAATTTATTTTAGAATAAAAAAAAGGGGCTTTTGGCCCCTTTTATCATTTTTTAGGAATCTTTGTTATGGTTTTCTTTCTAAAACTTCGTCAATCATACCGTATTCTTTAGCCTCTTGAGCAATCATCCAATAATCTCTGTCACTGTCTGCCCAAACTTTATCGAATGTTTGTCCGCTATGAGTGGCTATTATTTCGTAGAGCTCTTTTTTAAGTTTTTGAATTTCACGAGCTGTAATTTCAATATCACTTGCCTGACCTTCAGCGCCGCCAAGTGGTTGATGAATCATGATACGTGCATGTTTTAAAGCTGTTCGTTTGCCTTTAGCACCGGCACATTGTAATACTGCTCCCATACTTGCTGCCATTCCGGTACAAATTGTTGCAACGTCAGGTTTTACAATTTGCATTGTGTCATATATACCCAAGCCGGCATAAACACTACCTCCAGGGGAGTTAATGTAAATTTGAATATCTTTTTTTGCATCAACGCTTTCTAAAAAAAGTAATTGTGCTTGAACAATGTTAGCAACTTGGTCATTAATACCGGTGCCTAAAAAAATAATCCTATCCATCATTAAACGGCTAAACACGTCCATTTGTGATACATTTAGTTGGCGTTCTTCTAAGATGTAGGGAGTTAAACTGGATTGTATATGTGAAGTGTAACTAGCATAAGTTAAACTGTTTATGCCACGATGTTTAGTGGCGTATTTTTCAAATTCATTGTGGTTAAACATAGTCTTAATTTTAAAGTTGAATTTCAAAGTTACAGCAAGTTGTTAGGATTTGCAATTTCTTTTTTATTAGTTATAAACTAGAAATGCTAAAAACTTTTAAAACAATAATAAAATAATTACTTTTATAGTTAATGTAACTCAACTTGGAAGGCAATTATTGTATATTTAATGGGCATTTAGTTAGTGTGTATGAGCCTTTTTTGGCCATCAATAATAGAGCTTTTAAATATGGTGATTCTATATTCGAAACAATACGGGTATGTAACAATAAATTAATGTTCCTTAAAGATCACATAACCAGATTAAAGCTTGGTATGACGGCTTTACGAATGAATGTTCCTGCGGAATTTAGTGTTGAAAATATACAGGCATTGATGATTCAATTACTTAAGAAAAATGTACATGCTCCTAATTCAAGAATTCGATTAACTGTTTTAAGAAACGAAGGTGGTTTTTATACGCCGGAAACAAACGATATTAGTTTTTTAATTGAATCCAATCAACTGGAAACAAATTATCAGTTAAATGCGAAAGGTTTGTGGGTAGATGTATTTGGAGATATCAAAAAACCCATCAATAAATTGTCGAATATAAAACACGGAAGCGCTCTGTTATATGTGCTTGCTGGTGTTGCCAAACAAAGTATGAAACTAGATGAGTGTTTTATTATTAATGAACTTGGTAATATTTGTGAAAGTATAAGTAGTAATGTTTTTGTGGTAAAAAACGGTACTTTATACACACCTCCGCTTTCTGAAGGTTGCCTTGATGGTGTAATGCGAAAGCAAATAATTTCTTTAGCGGCACAAAATAAAATTTTAGTCTTTGAAAATCGTTTAACCGATTATATTATCTGTAATGCAGACGAAGTTTTTTTAACAAATAGCGTTGCAGGTATTCAATGGGTAGGCCAATATAAACAAAGCTACTTTACAAATAAAATGGCAACTTTTTTTATGGAGAAGTTAAATCAATTAAGCAATTAACTCATGCTGGAACAATTAACGATTAAATTAGAAAACGCTCTTAAAAATTTAGGCATCAACCCTGAAAGTGCAAGAATAGGAGTAGGTCAGTATAACATTAATAAGGATAAAAAAGTTGAATTAATGTTGGATGTTTGGGAACAAAATAATCGAGCGTTTTTTCAAGTGCTTTGCGTTGTAAATAAAATTAACGATTTAAGCAGAACTGAAGTATTACAAATGCTATTGGAGGAGAATCATGGATTGGTTCAGGCTAGTTTTGCGATTTCCGGGAATGACATTTTAATTAAAGAAACGCTTGAAGCAACAAGTTTTTTAGGGGAAGAACAATTGCTAATGTCTATTCATCGAATAGCTTATTATTGTGAAGTATATCGTGAAAAATGGAATTTAGTTGTTAACTAAATGCTAAATTTTAAACTGCATTTTTCAGTACTTTTTTCTTAATAATTCTTATTTAACGTTTACCATTGTTGAGGCATTATTTCCAAGCACTGTTGTTGGATTTTTACCATCCCATTTTTGAATTTTTAAGTATTCGATGTAAAGATTACTAAGTGTTAATTGTTTTCTTTTAATAGCTTCGGCCTCGCCGGAAGCCTCAATTACTGTTTGTGCTGAGTCGCCTCTGGCAATTGCAATTTTACGCATGGCATCTGCTATGGCAACTTGTTTTTGGTTTTCAGCAACCTGAACTTCTTGCAAGGCTTTGGTTTTGGCCTCAATAGCGCTTTGTAGAGCAGGAGGAGGTGTAATGTTAGTTCTAAGTTGACTGACGGTAAACCACTTAGAAATTCGTTTATTACATTCTAGAACAATCGAAGATTCGAATAACTCTCTGTAATTAAAAATGCTATCAACTGCCCATTTGTTTGCAACATCATTAACCGATCCAACAATAGCCGTTTTTAACCAGCCTTGTTCTACTTCTTTAATAGGTAGCCTAAGGTTTTGAAACATGTCTCCAACAGCATTTGGCACTAGAGCGTAATTAAAGGATGGCTTAATTTCAGCACTAAATCCACCTTTAGTAATAACAACCTGTGCATTGTAATCTATGTGTTGCTGGAAAGTGGGGAATTCATAAAGTTTTTCTGTCCAGCTATTAAACACAACCCATCCGGTTTTATAGGTGTATTCCGAAACACCTCGTTCATTACCGGTTAAATTCACTTTAAGTCCAATGTGTCCTGCATCTACACGTTCCAGTGAAAATGGATTTACAAGCGCAATTAATCCGCCAATTGCTAAAATTAATAAAGGTGTTGTTAGCCATTTTAAAAGTTCAACTTTTAAATTGTAACGTTTGCGTGTTGCAAACAACATTCCTATTGAAAAAATTAGGAATACAAGAAAAATATTCGAAGAAATCATGGGTTAGGATTTAAAATTTTTAAAAGATTTTTGATCAAGTAAACCAGAAAAAAAAGAACACCAATCACAACTACAATTGAAATTCCGGTTTGCACATAAAAATTAACCGGACGGTTAATCACATATTCAAAGTAGAGGCCCAAAATAGTAATTACCAAAATGGTAAGTATTATAAGTTTAGTTGCTACCTTCATAATCAAAAGACTTTTAATTTATTACCATGTTGCACCTACATGTGCTTTTGGTAAAGTTTGCATTTCAGCTAAAATATATCCTAAGTGTTCGGTATGGATACCATTTTTGCCACCTGTTTGCATGAATGTATTTTCAGGTATGGTTAAATTAGATTCGTTAAAAAGATTTTTAAGTTGAGTTTGCCATGAAGCCTTAAAATTTTCGACTGAACAACCAATTCCGTTTTTAATGGCCCATTCATCTGTTTCGTCGGTTTCACATAATTCACCTGTGAAGCGCCAAAGTTCATTTAAAGCATTTTGTGCACGTTGATTGCTTTCTTCCGTTCCTAATCCAAATCGGTTTACCCAACTACTTGTGTGCCTGTAATGATATGTTATTTCTTTAATGCTTTTGGCAGCAATACCTGCTAAAACATCATCTTTGCTTTTGCTTAATTCCTTGTAAAGATTTAAATCAAAACTATCAATAATTACTTGTTTAATTATTGTGTATGCATAATCCGGAGTCGGTTGTTCTACCAATTTCGTGTTTAAAAATTCGCGTTCTGATCGGTGAAATGCTAAATCATCGTCGCTTTTACCATTTCCTTCAATAAGAGCAGCATGTTCAAGTAATAGTTTGCTTCTCCCAAGTATGTCTAATGCTATGTTGGTTAAAGCTAAATCTTCTTCCAAAAATGGACCATGTCCTGTCCATTTGCACAAGCACTGCGCATTAATCAAGGAATTATCTGCGAGGCGAAGTAAATATTTGAAATGATGATTCATGGTTACATATGCTTAATTATATCCGGTACTTGATAAAAAGTCGGATGACGGAATATTTTATCGTTAGCAGGTTCAAAGAAAGAGCCTTGATCTTCAGGGCTGCTTGCTACAATATGTTCTGATTTTACAACCCAAAGAGCAACGCCTTCCATTCTTCTGGTATACAAATCTCTTGCATTTTGAAGCGCCATTTCTTTATCAAAAGCATGCAGATTACCGCAATGCACAAATGGTTGTCCTGCTTTTTTTTGAACGAATACTTCCCACATTGGGCCTTGAGAATCTGACATGTTATTTAGTTTATAAAGTTATTAAGCTGCTAAGGTTTGATCATCTAATTTTTTAGCATAAGCAGCTGCAGCCGCTCTTACCCATTCACCGTTTTTATGTGCATTAACTCTTGCGTTTAAACGTTCTTTATTACAAGGGCCATTGCCATTAATTACATTTTTAAATTCAACCCAGTTTGGCTCACTAAAATCGTAGCCATTCTTGGCTTCATTCCATTTTATATTGGCATCCGGTAAATTTAATCCTAAGTATTCAATTTGAGGTACAGTTTGGTTAACAAAGCGTTGTCTTAATTCATCGTTCGTTTCCCTCTTAATACGCCATTTAACAGCATTATCACTATTAGGACTTTCTTTGTCGGGAGGGCCAAACATCATTAATGTAGGAAACCAAAAACGATTTAACGCATCCTGTGCCATGCTTTTTTGAGCCGGCGTTCCAAAAGCCAATCTGGTCATTGCCTCATAGCCCTGACGTTGATGAAAACTTTCTTCTTTACAAATTCTAATCATGGCTCTGCTATATGGTCCATAGCTTGTTCTTTGCAACATTACCTGATTCATAATAGCTGCTCCGTCTACTAACCAACCAATAGCGGCAACATCTGCCCAGGTTAGGGTAGGGTAATTAAAAATGGAACTGTATTTTGCTTTTGATGTGTGTAAGGCATCCAGCATTTCATCTCGACTTATTCCTAAACTTTCGGCGGCTGTGTACAAATATAGGCCATGGCCGCCTTCGTCCTGCACTTTTGCTAATAAAACTATTTTACTTCTTAAGCTGGGAGCCCGCGTAATCCAATTACCTTCGGGTAACATACCAACAATTTCACTGTGCGCATGTTGAGAGATTTGACGAATTAAATGCTTTCTGTAGTTGTCCGGCATCCAATCTTTTGGCTCAATCATCTCATTTTTAGCCAATTTAGTTTCAAAAATTTCTTCAAAATTAATTGTTGACATAGCTTTTGATTTAGGTTAACAAATATACAATTACTGTAGGGTTTTACAAAATATAAACCAAAATTATTGTAAAAGGTTTAAGCCTTAAAAAGCAGTTCAAAATCAAGCTTTTTTCCACACATAAAGTGCGTTTGAGGACATTTTGAAAATCCATGAAGTCCACAAGGTTTGCATGTTAAGTTTTTAACCTCAAAAATATGCGAGTTAGATGACAATGGCGTGAAACCAAAAGTAGGGGATGTTGATAGAAAAATAGCGGTAACATTGGCATTCACTGCACTGCATAAATGCATGGGTGCGCTATCGTTAACATAGTTCATAACACCATTTTTTAATAAGGCGCAAGATTGTAAGAATGTTAAACGACCGGCAAGGTTATGAGTAACCCTGTTGTTACAGTTTAATTTAATTTGTTCACAAAGCTCAAAATCATTAGGCGCACCAATTAGATATATTGGTGCTTCCAAAGGTAAATGTTGAATTAGTTCTACCCATTTATCCGTAGGAACTTGTTTAGTAAACCAAACGGATGCAGGGGCTATACAGTAGTATGGATTTTTAGAAAATTCGGAAACAGCTTGAAAATCTGAGGTTTGAGGGTAAAGTTTTGGTTTTTGAGATGTGGTTTTACAAAAATCAGCAATTAGCTCAGCATTTCTTTCAATTTCGTGTTTGCCCGTGTTAATCTGGTGTTTAACTGTATAATTAAACAAAAACGAAAAAGGGTTTTCTTTAAAACCTGCAATATGTTTGGCTGAAGAAAAGCCAGCTAATATCCCAGAACTGGCAAATCTTTGGCAATTTATTACCAAATCAAACTTTTGTTTTCTTATGTTTATTAAAAGTTTGAATAGATTCGAAATTTTATTTGATTTTTTGTCCCAAACTAATGTTTCTTTCAAGAATGGATGATTGTTAAACAATGATTCATTCCCTTTTCTAACTAAAAAATATAATTCAGAATTAGGATAAGCTGCATGAAGCTCTTCTAATAATGCGGTTGCAAGAATTACATCCCCAATAAAAGCTGTTTGAATGACCAGTATTTTGTTAATAATCAATTGTTGATAGCAAAGACCTCTGCAAAAGTAACATTTAAATATTTAGTTGATATTTGTAATTGAAATTACTTTAAACTTTGAAAAAAGGTAAATTATACTTGATTCCTGTAAACATTGTTAACGAATCTTCGAATTTGCATTTGCCGGATTTCAATTTTAATGTAGTACAAAGATTAACTTACTTTATTGTTGAAAACGCAAAGGAAGCAAGAGCAAACCTGAAAAAGTATGATTATGAAAATTTGCAAAGCGCTCAATTGTTTGAACTGAATAAGCATACGATTAATCATGAAATAAGGAACTTTTTAAATCCTTTATTTGATGGAAATGATATTGGTTTAATGAGTGATGCCGGTTGTCCGGGTGTTGCAGATCCGGGGAGTGAAGTGATAAAATTAGCACATCAATTAAACATTGAAATAATTCCGTTAGTTGGTCCGAGTTCAATTTTACTTAGCGTTATGTCGAGTGGATTTAACGGTCAGAATTTTTCCTTTACAGGCTACTTGCCGGTTGAAAAAGATCAAAGAATTAAAAAGCTGAAGGAGATTGAAAGCCTAAGCAAGAAAAACAAACAGGCTATATATTTTATTGAAACACCCTACCGGAACGAAGCCTTATTTGAAACGATGATAAAGTGTTTGCATTCGCAAACGCTTTTATTTGTTGGAATAAATTTAGGAGCTAAAGATAATTTAATAAGAAGTAAAACTGTATTTGACTGGAAAAATCAGGCAAATATGAGTTTTGATAAAAAACCATGCGTATTCGGAATTTACGTTGCTAATTAATTCGAAATAAAAAAACTTGATGATTATTGGAGCATTCATAAGGAATAAACACAACCTGATTTTTAAGGTGCTTATGTTGTGTTTATTTTCATTGTTAATTTCAATTCAATTACCAAAAGAAAATGTTAAATATCATGTGTTGACAGAGTTTGAGGCTGTTTGGACTTATCCGGATTTGTTTCTTGAAGAAGATTTGCTAATTGCAAAAACGAAGGAAGAACTAGAAAGAGAAAAGTTAGAAATTGTAAATCAAGCTGCTTTATATTTTGAAGAGCGAAAAGACGAACTAAACAGAAAAATTGAAAATTTTGAGAAACTAAAATCACAAAATAAAGGAATTTATTTGGCATTAAAGCCTTTGTTGGACAGTATCTATGCCATAGGTATTATCGAAACACTGCCTATTGCTGAGCAGCAAAAACCTTTGCTTTTGTATGATGGGTTGTATGCTAGGCAGCTCATATATAACAATGTCTTTACCATTACAAGTGCTATTCAGTATGCAGAAAAACAAA
The DNA here is from genome assembly GCA_020403265.1 of Bacteroidota bacterium. Classification (GTDB taxonomy): domain Bacteria; phylum Bacteroidota; class Bacteroidia; order B-17B0; family Aurantibacillaceae; genus Aurantibacillus. Next base: position 27,538 of record JADBXZ010000068.1, on the reverse strand, counting down.
AGATTAACGCAGATCTAAAAAGCAAATTGTTTGATTATTTGAGCATAACCATTTATAAAAATGATGCGAAAACAGCATTTTTTTTGAATCAAAAATTAAACTCAATTTCCCTATACAAGTTTGTTTACCGAAAAGGCAGTTGTTTAATCAAGCAAAATGAGAAATTAACTAAAAACACAAAATTTTTAGTTAATCGCTACATAAACCAGCGAAGCAAATTCACTAATAATTCAGTTGTTAAATTCATAGCTAACTACTTCTTAATAACTGTTATTCTTTTGGTGTTATTAGGTTACATGTTTTACTTTAGGAAGCCATTATTTGGGAATAATCGACATGTTGTTTTTCTTCTTTTTATTCCGTTGGCAAGCGCAACGGCTTTGGCTTTTACTACAAGGTATGGACTATTAATATACGCTTTACCGTATATGTTAATACCAATATTGGTAAGAGTTTTTTTTGATAGCAGAACGGCACTATTCACGCATTTAGTAAGTATGTTAATTGCTTGCCTATTTGTGTCAGATAAATTCCAGTTTTTACTACTACAATTAATCACAGGTATAAGTACATTGTTTGTAGTCGCTGAAATGCGCAGAAGACAACAATTGATTAATGCAGCAATGGTAAGTTTGGCTGTTTATTCAGTATTATTTATATTGTATAATCTTAGTCTTGGTGTAAACGAAGTAATTACTTTAAAAAGTTCTTATTTGCCATTTTTAATAAGTACTGTTTTGTTGTTATTAGCATACCCATTAATCTTATTTAGTGAAAAGGTTTTTGGTTTCATCTCCGATTTTAAATTACTTGAATTATGCGACCTAAGTCAGCCATTGTTGCGTCAGTTATCTCAAGATGTTCCGGGAACTTTTCAGCATAGTTTACAAGTAGCCAATTTAGCCGAAGAGGCTATTTATTATATCGGAGGAAATACACTTTTGGTAAGAACAGGTGCGCTTTACCATGATATAGGTAAAATAAATAATCCTCATTTTTTTACAGAGAATGTTGGTAACGCTTATAGTCCGCACTTAGAAATGCAACCTTTGGAAAGTGCCAAAATAATTATTAATCATGTTATTGAGGGGATAGAAATGGCAAAAGCGCATAATTTGCCTGAGTCTGTAATTGATTTTATAAGAACTCACCATGGCACAACTAGCGTAGGATATTTTTTAAATCTTTACAAAAAACAAAGTGGCTTGTTAGAAATTGACGAAACTGAGTTTAAATACAAGGGTCCAATACCTTTTAGCAAGGAAACGGCAGTTTTAATGCTTGCAGATGGAGTAGAAGCAGCTTCCCGTTCACTTAAACATTATGATGTTGTTTCGATAAGTGAATTAGTAGACAATATTATTGATTATAAAATCAAACAAAATCAGCTTATCAATGCTGATATCACATTTAAGGACATTACAATTATTAAAAAAATATTTAAAAAACGCCTATTAAATATTTATCACGCAAGAATAGATTATCCTACGTCTAATTAACCAGTTTTTAAAGGTATTAATTAGTTAAAAATCTTATATTTGTAGTACATATCATGAAAAAACTTTTATTCATTCCTGTTTTATTATTGTTGTTCAATTCTTGCAAAGTTTTCAAGTCTAATCAAATGCTTAGAACACCAAAAAACTATGCTTATGATAAGCTGGCTGATTCTTTAGCTGTTTTAGATTATAAATTGGCTGCTAATGACGCTATTGCATACAAAGTGCTAACTAACGACGGATTTGTGCTAATCAACTTATCATCTAGCGCAGCAAATAATAATTTCAGCTATTTTATTGAAACTGTTGTTCAATCGGACGGATTTATTAAAGTCCCTTTGTTAGGTCAGGTTAAAGTTGCCGGTCTAACCATTCGTGAAGCAGAACAATTATTAGAGGAAAAATTTTCAAAACAATACGTTAACCCTTATGTAACTATTAGAATTAACAATAAACGAGTAATTATTTTTCCCGGAAATAACGGAACAGCTAAAGTTGTTAATTTAATTAATAACAATACAAGTTTAATGGAGGTTATTGCAACAGCCGGTGGTATTCCGGAAGACGGGAAAGCATATAAGGTTAAATTAATTCGTGATAACCCTAATGACCCTAAAAAACCACTTGTTTATCTTTTCGATTTATCCAGAATTGATGGAGTAAAAGATGGTAAATCAAATGTGCAGGCCAACGATATTATTTATGTTGAACCACGTTACCGACCTTTAAAGACTTTGAGTGACGAGTTAGGTCCTTTGGTTACCATTGTAACCTCTGTACTATTAATTTATCAGTTTTATTATTTCACGCGGTAATGATAGGCAATACAGCTTCAAGTGTCAACGATAATCAGTTTAAAGCAATTAATGAAAAGCTAAACGGTAATATTGATTTTGCTTTAATAGGTTATCTTACCAGCAAAAGTAAATACATTATTGGTGTACTTTTTTCTTTAAGCTTTATAGGTTGTTTTTTTTATTTAAGATACAGTCAACGTATCTACGAATCTAAGTCAGTTATACAAATTAACGAACAGAATACTGCCAATCAATTACTGAAAATTAATTCAGTTGGAGAAAATCAAAATATTATTGCAGAAGCAGTTGAACAAATAAAATCAAGAATTTTTTTGAAACGAATTGTTCAAAAACTAGGGCTAGAAATAGGCTATTTTGCAGAGGGTAGAATTAAGAATAATGAACTTTATACGCAATCGCCTTTTTTTGTAAAGATTAACGTAAAAAACAAATTAAAAGTATTGGACAAAGTAGTGGTTGAATTTGCAGACGACCTCAAAAGCGGTTTTTTGATTTATGGTGGCGCACGCACAAAATTTATTACAGGTGAGTGGTTAAAGACTAAAGAATTTGATGTTAATGTTTTTTTAAATAATGCGTACACGGTATCAGAAAATATTGCAAGTATAAAGGAAAGTAAGGCAGTTTATTTTCAAGTTTACAGTCTGGATGAGGTAACTAATAATTTGCAGGAGAAATTGGACATCAGACTACTTAATGATTTAGCAAAAACAATTTTAATTCGCATTACAGATTACAACCCTAAAAAAACAGCTGAAATTGTTAACGCTATAGCAGAAGAATTTTTGAGCTATGATGTTGAACGAAAAAGCGAAAGTTCTAAAAAGATAATTGAATTTATTGATGATCAGCTAGGTACAGTTTATAATGAATTAAAAAAAACTGAAACGGATTTACATAATTTTAAAAAGGACAAAAATTTTAAAGTAAACGAAAATGCCAATTTCTTAAACCCTAAATTAATAAGATTTAGTAACATTGAGGATCAAATGTTACAGATTGAAATTGAAGAACGGATTATATCTGATATTCAAGCGATAATTGCATCCAACAAAAGCATTGATACCTATCAATTAATTTCATTGATTTCAGGTACCGAATATGAAAATTTGATAAAAGAAGCAGTAACAAGTATCCAACAATTACTGATTGAAAAAGAAAATTTACTCTACAAGGTCACTGCTAACTCGGAGTCAATAAAACAGGTAAATTATCAAATCGAAAATCAAAAAAAGTTGTTACTTCAAAGTTTAGATGCTGTTAAACAAAAATACCGTACCAAGTATAAAAGTTTACTTGAAAAAACATCAGAGTTTAAAAGTGAAATTTTTCAAAAACCTGAAGATGAAATTGAGTTATCGAGGTTAAATAGAATTTATAGTATAAGCGAAAAATACTATACCTTACTTTTAGAAAAGAAAACAGAATTTTCTATATCGAAAGCAGGTTACGTAACTAAAAATATTATCTTGGAAAAAGCTGAGCAATCCGGAAATTTAATTTCACCAATCAAACGTAATTCAATTATTATAAGTTTTGTTTTAGCTCTGGTTCTCTCTGTTGCACTATTATTTGTAAGATATATTTTGCACGATAAAATATATAACTTAAAGGATATTACTGCCGCCTCAGTTTCGGAAGTAAGTTTACTTGGCTTAATTCCTAAGTTCAATAAAGAGATTCCTGTATCTCAGCTGGTAGTTGATAAAAATCCTAAATCGCTCATAAGTGAGGCGTTTAGAGCAGTTAGAAGTAATTTAAATTTTATAGACAGTAGCGAAGGAAAAAAAATAATTGCAGTTACTTCGTCTATAAGCGGAGAGGGGAAAACATTCATAGCCTTAAATATCGCTGGCATTATTGCATTTGCGGGCAAAAAAGTAATTTTACTCGACTTGGATATGCGTAAGCCTAAAGTACATAAAGGTTTTGGTGTTCAAAATAATTCCGGCATGAGTACAATTTTAACAGGAATGAATTCAATACAAGAATGTATTCACCCAACTACTCTTGAAAATTTTAATTTTATAACAGCAGGTCCAACCCCACCTAATCCTTCAGAGCTGATTATTGGAAAAAAGCTTGATGAAGTCATTAAAGAACTTCATTTAATCTATGATTATATTGTGATTGATAATGCACCGGTTGGTTTAGTTACAGATGGTATAGCTTCAATTCAAAAAGCTGATTATCCAATTTATGTATTCAGAGCTGGCTATTCTAAAAAGCAATTTGTTCAAATATTAGATAAATTAAAAAACGAAAACAAAATTTCAAAGTTGGCAGTCGTACTTAACGATGCAGAAATTAATAAACGGAATTATGGTTATAATTATGGTTATGGCTATGGTTACGGTTATGGAAACGGTTATTATACAGATTAAAAATGGAATTAATTAACACGCCACTAAAGGATTTAGTTGTATTACAACCCCGGGTTTTTGCTGACGAAAGGGGTTATTTTTTTGAAAGTTATAGTAAAGCCGGTTTTGATAAACTAGGGCTTAATTTAAATTTTGTTCAAGATAATCAATCACTTTCTAGCAGAGGTGTTTTGAGAGGACTACATTTTCAGAACAATCCCTTTGCACAAGGAAAATTGGTAAGAGTTATAACCGGCGCTGTTTATGATGTGGCGGTAGATATCCGTAAAAATTCAACAACCTATGGGAAATGGTATGGTATTGAATTGACCGAAGAAAATAAAACAATGATGTACATTCCTGAAGGTTTTGCACATGGATTTGTAACTTTAAGGGACCAAACTATTTTTTCCTATAAATGCACAAATGTTTATAATAAAGCCAGCGAGGATTGTTTGTTATGGAACGATACTGATTTAGGAATTGATTGGAAAATAAGCAATCCTAAACTATCAGAGAAAGACTTAATGGGTAAAAAATTCAAAGAGTTTGAAAGCTTGTTTTAATGAAATCCGATTTTGCAATAATTTTAACAACATTATTTGTTGGCTGTTTTGCTTTTTCAGTTTTAATTAATTTGATTCTTTTAAAGTTTGCTCAAACATTGGGAGTTAGAGGTAAGGAGGCAGGTCAGGTCAGGTGGAATCCTAACATCAAACCTTCATTGGGAGGTATTAGTTTTTTCCTTATTTTTTTATTTGCCATTGTTTTTGTTAATCTATCACCATTTAACCAATCAGGATTCAACATACCTTTAATAGGCTTATTTATTGCAACTACTTTGGCCTTTCTAATGGGTTTGGCTGATGATGCCTTTAATACGCAACCATTAGTTAAAATTATTACGCAAGTTGTCTGTGGATTAATTTTAGTTCTTTCAGGTAATGGTATTTATGTATTTGATAATGCATTTTTAAATACCGGCGTAACCATTTTATGGGTTGTGGCATTAATGAATTCAATTAATATGTTGGATAACATGGACGGTATTACAACGATTGTAAGTAATGTTGTAATTATGTTTTTTATCATTGTTTGTGTAAGAACAGGAATGACCAATACAGCATTATGTTTAATTAATGTATGTGTTTTGGCATGTTTAACCGGTTTCCTGATTTTTAATTTTCACCCATCTAAAATGTTTATGGGCGATACGGGAAGCCAGTTTTTGGGTTTATTTATAGCTTACTCAAGTATACAGATTGTATGGAATAATTCATTAATTCCTTCGGCTATTAATCCTATTTTGTTTAATACTGTAATCGTAATTCTATTATTAATAATTCCTTTAACCGATACTACAACAGTTGTGGTGAACAGGCTTATGGCAGGCAAATCTCCTTTTATTGGCGGTAAAGATCACACAACTCATCATTTATTTTTCAGGGGAATTACAGAGAAACGTATTTTTTTACTTTATTTTATAATCTCTCTTATTGCCATTTCTTTGGCTTATCAGCTAATATTCCATTTTAATTATTTGCTGTTATGGATTTCTTTAAGTTACATTTGTATTGTTTTTGTAACTTTGTATATCTCCACAATTCTTAAAAAAGCTGGGAAATCAACTTAATATTATTAAAAAAGTAAAATCACTTCAGCTGTTTTATTTTTATTTGGTTAGCCTAAGTCTATTCTTTTTTATTTATTGCATTGTAAGAATGTACCTCGTTCCTCCAAAAGAAAATGAGATTACATATGTTAATAATAATGGAGTAGTTATTGGAGTAAGCATTCCAAAGAATTTGAATTTTTGTAATGAAAAAATACCGAATGATAATATCGAAATTAAAAAGCGATTAGAAGAAGCACTTACAAGTACCAGCAAGTGGAAGAACCATTCAAGTTTAATTTTTGAAAAAGTGAAAAGGTGGTTTGGTGTAATCGAACCGGTTATCATTAAGAATGGATTGCCATTGGATGTAAAGTATCTGGCAATTGTAGAGAGTCAGCTTTCTAACGTTAGTTCACCAATGGGTGCATCTGGATTCTGGCAATTGGTTCCTAATTCAGCTCAAAATTACGGATTGGAAATAAATGAGTATGTTGATGAAAGACTTGATGTTATAAAGTCTACCGAGGCAGCTTGTAAACATTTAAAGGATGCTTATGCTGAATTTAATAACTGGACTTTGGCGGCAGCAGCATATAACAGAGGAATAGGCGGTATTTCAAATGCAATCAAAAAACAACAGGTTAGTAATTATTATGATTTGAATCTTAATCCTGAAACAAAAAAATTTATCTATAAAATTTTAGCATACAAAACATTAATCGAGTCACCTCAAAACTTAGGAATAAAAAAGAAATCCTTAAAGTACAAGAATACTTATGCTTTTAAAACTATTAAGGTAGACACACCTATTAAAAACTTAAAGTTGTTTGCTAAAAAGTACAAATGCCCATATACAACTTTCAAAATATTTAATCCTTGGTTGTTAAAGGACGAGTTACCTAATATAAACCAAAAGACATATCATTTAAGAATACCACAGAAACCAACGTTAGATTATAGCGAATATTTAAGAGATCTTTTAGGCGAGGATGGACAATGGTCCGACGATTTGTTGCCAAAAGCAAATGACATGGCAGATAGCATTAAGGTCATCTATCATACAGTTTTGAAAGAAGAGACAATGCAAGAAATAGCAGACTTTTATGACATTAGCGAAAAGAAATTACGAGAAATTAACGGTTTACAAGAAGGCATAAATCCTGAGGTTGGAACTAAATTAAAGTTAGTTTATGTTATTAAACCTAAAAAATAGTTAAAACTCCCTTTATTCTGAAATTTATTTTTATCTTTATATTACAAATTAAAACTATGAAAAAAATTATTTACACTATTTGTTTATTGGCAGGTATTCAATTAACTGTTTCTGCCCAGGATCATACTACAGCCCCAAAAGTGGAGAGTAACAAAAAGCAAACAGAGAAAAAAGAGCTTAAAGAAGGTGAAACTAAAAATGAAGTTTCAGCGCCCTCAGCTGCTCCTTCAGTAACTGCCGAAACAGCTGCTCCTAAAAGAAAAACCAGAATGGCCATTAACGAAAAGGGTGTTCCAAAGAAATAAGTCGTTAAAAACCTAAGTCCTGAATTTTAATAGTTAGAAGGGCAATATCATCCGGAAACTCTGTTTCTCCTTTAAATTCTTCAACAAAGAATAGTAAAGCCTGATTGATAAAGTCAGGCTTTGATTTTATATTGTTTTTAATAATTTCTTGAATTTGGGCAGATGTAATCGTTTCACCCGAAAAGTTGCTTGTATCTGTTAGGCCGTCAGTGTAACAAAGTAAGGTAAATTCAGATGTGTAATTAAATATTTCAACCTGTATATTTTGCAAACTTTCCGAAATTCCCAATAGTGTAGTTCCGCTTGTTAATTCTTGAAATTTGTTTTCGTAGAAAAGAAATGGAGGGTTATGGCCTGCATTAATATAAGTCAATTGTTGACTTTTTGTATTTAATTTTCCTATGAAGAATGAAAGAAATTTTTCGCCTTTAGCATTATTTAGTACACGCTTATTAATTTCTAATACAATATCCTTTAAATTGTGCGTGTAATTAATTAAACTGTGTAAGGTTGCCTGCACATTGCTCATTAATAGAGCCGCAGCAACTCCTTTTCCGCTAACGTCGGCAATGCAAAAAATGAACTCGTGGTTATTTAGTTTTAAAAAATCGTAATAATCGCCACCAACATGTTGGTGTGGTAAATATTTGGAGGAAACTTGCAGAATATCTGTATTGGGCAAGTTTTCAGGAAATAACATCTCCTGCATACTTTTTGCCAGTTCAAGCTCCTTTTTTAGTTGCGCCCGCAAAATATTTTCCTTGTGTAATTTTTTATTTTCAATAGCAACAACTATAATATTGGTTAGTGTTTGCACAAAAGGTAAATGCTTGATTGCTGCGCTAAGCTCAAGCTTTTCCTGATTCACATCACCTAATAGTACATAAGCCAGTGGAATTGTTTTATGATAAACCGGAATAACAATTTCAAAATTTTCGCTCAACCCGCCTTTCGAAAATGTAATCGTCTCAATTTCTTTAATTGTCAATAATTCTGAGTCAAATCCAATTTGATGTGTTGGATTGCTGATGCCGTATTTTAAAAGGCAGTGCCATTCCTCGTTATGAATGAATAAAATGAGTTTACCAACACCCAGACGTTCCTCTAAAATTGTTTGGTATAAACTTAGGAGCTCGGAAGTTGATTTATTATTATTAATTGCTTTAGTAACTTCCAAAAGGGCATTCAGTTTTATTTCCTGAATTTTTTTTTGCTGTATTATTTTGCCCTCTTCGTTCAAATCTATTTTATTTCTTCAAAGTCAACATAATCACCTTCTTTATCAGCACCTTTTTTTATTGCGCTGTGTTTGTTAGGTTTTTCTTGGTTTGATTTTGGATTACTGCCGGTTTGGCTATAAACGGTTTGTTTTTTAGAATGTGAGGCACGAAAAACATCAATCAGCTTATAAACCAGCCAAACAATAATTAATGTCCAAATAAGATCTTTAAACATGATACAAAATTACTTTAAATTTAACAGATTAAAGAAATTTAAGGTTAAATAACAAATATATCTGCTAAAACATAAGTTTTAAAGCTTTGCAGACAGTTCTTCCCAATCAGTCATCAGCTTTTCTAACTGATTTTTGAGTCCATTATAAGCTTTAAAGAAAGCAGGGTCATTCATTAACTTTTCGTATTCAAACGGATTACTTAGTTGCTCATCAGCTTTTTTAATTTCCCCCTCTACATTGGTGATAGCTTCTTCAATTTTTTTTAATTGATTTTTTAGTTGTTTAGTTTCAATTTCTTTTTCGGTTGGGCCTGAAGCTATTTGTTGAGTCTTTGCTTCCTTCGTTTGTTTTTTTTCAAGGTCTAACTCATTTAATCGCTCTACTTTACGAATCTGCATAAACTCTTCGATATCACATAAATGTTCCTTCACGTGACCATCTCTGAATTCAAATAGTCTGTTGCAAATTCCTTTCATGAAATCACGATCGTGACTCACCATAATCACTGTTCCCTCGTAATCAATTAAAGCGCGCTTAAGGATATCTTTACTTCTGATATCTAAATGGTTAGTTGGTTCATCCAATAACAATAAATTATACGGTTCTAAAAGTAATTTGCACAGCGCAAGGCGTCCACGCTCACCACCACTCAGTACCTGTACTTTTTTATCGATGTCATCACCTCTAAAGAGAAACGAACCAAGCAAGCCTCTTACTTGTTTTCTAACCTCCCCAACAGCAGCTTCGTCAATCGTTTCAAAAACTGTTTTTTTGGGGTCGAGTTTTTCTTCCTGATCTTGTTCAAAGTAACCCATTAGCACGCTATGACCTAATTGTAAAGTACCTTCGAAATCAACTTTTTTAGCAATCATTTTCATCATGGTACTTTTGCCTTCGCCATTTCTTCCAACCAAACCAATTTTTTCGCCTTTGGTTATAATAAAATTAGCGTCTTTAAAAATACGTTTAGGTCCATAAACTTTTCCGGCACCTTCGGCGGTTAATACAATTTTACCACTGTGTGCCGGCGGCGGGAAGTGAAATTGTATACTGGTAGTGTCTACATCATCCACTTCCACAATTTCCATTTTATCTAATTTCTTTATTAAGGATTGCGCAAAAGCTGCTTTACTTGCTTTAGCCCTGTTTTTATCAATCAACGTTTCATATTGATTGATGATGCGTTGTTGATTTTTTGCGGCGTTTTCTTGTTGCTCAATTCGCTCAGCACGCAGTTTTAAATAATTACTGTAGTTTGTTTTATAATCGTAAACTTTTTGGTTAACAATTTCGATTGTTCGAGTTGTTACGGTGTCTAAAAAGGTTTTATCGTGACTAATTAAAACAACTGCACCTGCAAAAGTTTCCATGAATTCTTCCAACCAAAAAATAGCTTCAATATCAAGGTGATTGGTAGGCTCATCCAGTAATAAAATATCCGGTTTTTGTAAAAGTAGTTTGGCTAATTCAATACGCATTCTCCAACCACCACTAAATTCCGCAGTTTGACGATTGAAGTCTTTTCGTTCAAAACCCAAACCTTTTAAAATTTTTTCAATTTCTTCATTTTTATTACCTGCACCTATTACATCTAAACGAGAATAAATCTCAGTTTGATCTTCAATTAATTTCATGTAGGAATCACTCTCATAGTCTGTGCGGGTCTCTAATTGATGGTTGATGTCATTTAATTTTGACTCTAATCTTTGAATTTCCTCAAAGGCTGTGGCGGTTTCTTCCATTACCGTTCTGCCATGTTGGTGTATCATGTCTTGCGGTAAATAGCCAATTTTACATTCCCTCGGAACAGAAATTTCACCCTTTGTTGGACTTTGTTCACCAGCAAGCAGCTTAAGCATGGTACTTTTTCCGGCACCATTTTTTCCGGCTAAACCTATTCTATCTTTAGGATTAATTAAAAACGAAATATTATCGAACAGGTTAGTACCTCCAAAACTGACCGTGACAGCGTTAACAGAAATCATGATTTAAAAATTAGCCATTAAAGGTAGTGAAAATAAACCATTTATAAAGTGTTTTCTGCCGATTATAGGAGTATGGTTGACTTTAGACATGATTGAGGATAATTTGGAAGTGGTTTATGGAATAATCTAATTAATAACATCTCATTAAAAATAATTGGCTATGAAAGAATTTAAAATAAGAATTCCGGAACCGTGCCACGAAGATTGGAACGGTATGACGAAAAATGAGCAAGGAAGGCATTGTCAGGCTTGTTCTAAAACGGTTATAGATTTTACCGACAAAGAACCTGAAGAAATCGAAGCCTATTTAACAGCCAATGCATCAACCAAATTATGTGGAAGATTCAAAACAACCCAATTGGATAAATCTTACTATTTTAAAGTTGATTTAAACTCAATTCCGGCTAATCTGGGTCTTTTAAGAAGCTTTCGGCTTGCTATTGTTTTGGTGTTTTTGGGTACACTTTTTAGTTGCACTAATTATAACAATCAAAAAGTACTTGGAGAGATAGAACCTTCGTATACCACTGTTGGAATGCTGGTTGCCCCACCAATTGAACCAAAGGATACTTTAGTTAATAAAATAGAATCAATTGTTACAGAAAGTTGCGAAACATTAATGATGGGAGACATTGCTATTGAAGAACCTTTAGAAATGCAAGGCAAAATGGTAATTGATTACCCAATTATTGTTGATACCAACCAGGTTAAAAATGAAAATCTGAAAAGTGATACAACAGTTACAATAATACCGCAACCTGTTATTTTGCAGGTAAAGAAGGATTCAATCAAGGTTATTAAAGCCGCAGAGCAACAAGAAAAGGAACCATTGCAATTTACTGTTTATCCTAATCAAAGTAATGGGAGTTTTGAACTGAGTTACCAATTAAAACGTAACTCAAGCGTTGAAGCGAGGTTGTTTGACTTAAACGGAAAATTAATTAAGGTTTTATTCTCGCAACAGCAACAATATGCAGGTAATTATACAATAGCTGTTAATGAAACCCAACTGCAAACCGGTTTGTACCTTGTGGAGTTATACAGTAATGGAACAAAAGAAACTAAAAAGATAATTATTTCAAATTAAGCTCAATGCTCTATTAATTCTTTTCTCAATTCGCTGCTAGTTTTGGTGCTACCATCATGACTCCATCCCGGAGGGCCGAAAATGTACCCAAGCTTTTGAATAAAATTACATTTCTTTTGTTTGAGATCTTTTAGGATATTCTGCCATTCATGAAACACCATCTTTAATGGGTGATAGGTATTTATGTTGTTTGTTAATCCATATTTAACAGGTTCTTCATCCAATTCTTTCTGAAAGGTTCCAAACAATTTATCCCAGATGATTAACAGCATGCCCATGTTTTTATCAAGATACCTTACATTACTTCCATGATGAACTCTGTGATGTGAAGGTGTTACAAGTATGTACTCCAACCAACCTAATTTTTTAATGGTTTGGGTATGAACTAATATGCCAAAAATTTGAGTCGCGCTGTAAGCAAAGGCAATGTCAATAGCTTCGAAACCTAAAAGTGACAACGGAATAAAGTAAATGAATCTATACAATGGCTGAAAAACTGATGAGCGAAAACCAACTGTTAAATTAAATTCTTCGCTACTGTGGTGTGTTACATGAGCAGCCCAAAAAAACCGACAGTAGTGGTCAATACGGTGTAACCAATAATAAAGAAAGTCTTCGCAGAGAATTAAAACCGTCCAATACAAAATAGGATTAGCAGCTAAGGTAAATAATTTGAATTGGTAAAAGAAGGTCAAGATGTTAAAGACAATTACTCTCACTAATAAATCCAAACCCATGTTTAATGCTGTGAGATAAATATTAGAAAGCAAACCTTTTGTGGTGTACAATCCTTTATGTTTAATGTGCGAATAAAAGAATTCAAGGCCAATTACGATAGCATAAATAGGCGTTGAAATAAGAACTAAAAGGATATCACGATTCATAAATTACACTACAAAATTAATCAAGCTTTTGTAAATAATAAATAAAAACTTACACCGGTTGGCTGATTTTGAAACCAAACTTTTCCGCCAAAACTTTGCATGCAGCTATTAACCATGGCAAGGCCGAGTCCACTGCCGGTTGATTTGGTAGTAAAATTCGGCATAAATAATTTCATACTAACTTCTTGGCTAATTTGCGGACCATTGTTGTAAAATTCAACTGTAACATCTTTATTGGTTCCGTCTACTATTCTAATGCTAATGCAAGGGTTTTCTGTTTCGTTTAATGCCTGAAGTGCATTTTTGAGAAGGTTGTTAAATACACGTAAGGCCTGATCCTTATCACCATTTACTAAAATAATTTTTTCACCTATTTCATTATTAATGATTGTGTTTTCATGCTGGAATAACAAGATTGCCGATTGAATTAATTCCGTTAAGTTTATGGCTTTTAACTGTCCTGCAGGCAATTTTGCGAAATTGCTAAATTCAGTTGCAATGTTAGCCAATGTGTCAATTTGCTCAATGATGGAACTACTTGCTTTTTCAAAACGCTCTTTAAAGTCATCGGGGTTACCTTTTAATAAATGTTGTAGGTATTGTAAATTCAGCTTCATTGGTGTAAGCGGATTTTTAATTTCATGAGCTACCTGTTTCGCCATTTCGCGCCATGCATCCTCCCTTTCGCTTTGAGCCAATAGTAAAGCACTCTCCTCCAATTTAACTAGCATTTGATTGTACTCATTTACCAATTTCCCCAATTCATCATTTCCTTTCCATTTAATTTGCTCATTTTTTTTGCCAATGGCTAGTTTAGAAATTTGTTGTTGAATAATTCTTAACGGACGAGTGATATACCCTGCGAGGATTAAGCCTGCAAAAATACTTATCACAAATAAAATAACGTAAACATTGATTAATGTACTGATTATGCCCGACAATTCACTTTCTAACTCATTTTGTTTTGAAAAGTACGGTAAGTTGAGGTAGCCAACAATTTGTTTATTTGCATCGTAAATTGCGCTATAATAGGATAAGTAATTAAGTGTTCCGGCTTTTTCATTAACACAAATACCGGAGTTTTGATTTTGATTTAGCGTTATGTAAGCATTGGTGTTAATATAATTGGAGGCTAAACCCAATTCATATAAGCGCTGTTGACTTGTGTTAAAGAGTTGTCCCTTGGCATTATACAAGGTGATATCTGTATTAAACAAATGTGCATATTCTTTTAATTTTATATTTACCAGTTCTTTTTGCACCTCAGAAAACAATTCTGCCGGCTTATAGATGTTTTGTAATTCATTGTTGATGGTGAGCGCTTTTTCTTGCAATTGTTTTTTATTGTCATTTTCGAATTGAGAAATTACCAGTTTGGCGGAGGTTATTCCAACAGCTCCTAGAGCTAGGAACAATAGCAAAATAATAATGGATTGAATTCTTCTTGTTAGAGACGGTTGAAGAAATTTAGCGTTGAAAATTAAATTAAAACAAACAAACAAACAAAATGCAACTAATGAAATAAATATGAATAAATAAGAGTTGTAGGTAAAGAAATATGACCAACCTTTTGTTTTTTCACTAATAATCACACAAGTTAAATCTTCAGGATAGAAAAAGTAATGCTTATATTCCGGATGATGTTTGGAAAGTGTTATGGAGTCCGGTTGAACAAATGGATAATTAAATTCGCCAATGCGCCCGGTGTTTTGTTTGTTTCGGTAAATAGCGTAATTAATTTGCTTTTGTTTTTCCGGACGTTGTTGACTTTGGTCGAGAAACAAATCAGGAAAACTACCTAAATCTTCAAATTGTTTCGGTTCCAAAAGCACGTATAATTTTTTATCTGCTAAAGTTACTTTTGCGATGTAACGCGCATTTTTTTTGTATTTCTCAACAAAAAACAAATTTTTGGCATAGGTACTATCAGACTGGAAGTTGATCTGATCTTCAAAAAAGCCTTCATTTAAAAAAATACCCTGCGAAACGCTTAACAGAGGCGTACAATCTTTATCAAACATGCTTAAGGTAACATCATATCTGCTAAAGTAGCCGCTAAAAAAATTTTGTTTTAAATATTGTTGTATGGCTAAATCACTTTCAGGAAGTACATTAATGAGATTCTTTAACTTTTCATCAGCATTTATTTTAGATTCAACGGCATTAAATTCAAGCGGTAAGCTTAAATCTTGTCGTTCACTAATCTGAAACGAAATAAATTCTAATTCTTTTTGTTTGTTTAAATTAATATAAAGGTTAATGTATCCCGAGATAATAAATCCTGTAATTATCAGTAATAATCCATTACTGATAATAGGATTATAATTCTTAAGTAATTGAATCAATAGCGCAATGGCAAGTAAGGATAAAATCCAAAACGCTTGATGCCAATCAGAATTTAAGTTAAGCAACCAAATGGTCAAAACAATGGAAGCATAAGTAATGATAATTGGAATTTGCAGTGATTCAGTTTTATTAAAAAACAATTTAGATGAGTAATTAATTAAATGAATGGTACTAATGCATAATAGTGTAATACTCATCAAGGCAACCCATACAACGCCTTTAATTGAAAAAATGGTAAGGAAGTCGAATGACAAAGTTGAGTTGCTTACTAAACTTTTTAACAAGTAATTTATTTCAATGACATTTAGAACAAGTATAACATAAAGAATTAAAAATTTAAATAACTTAGTAAACTTAACATTTGCAAACCTAAAATAAACACTAAAAATTAATAAACACAATGAATTAACCAGCACGTCTGACAAATAATAGTTTAAACTATTTGATGCATCGCTGTATACCTGTACATCACCTAGAGTGCTTAACTTAATAAATTCCAACAGATTTAAATTAGTGATAAACTTAAATGCTAACAAAAACAAAAGAAACAACAAGTGATGACTTGTTTTTTGTGAAAGCAAAATTTGATTTAAATAGTACAATAAAATAAGTACAAAGCCTAAAATAAAAAGAAAGGAAGCCCAGTTTGCAACTGCTGTTGAGCAATAAAAACCGTTTGTTCCGCCTAATGAAAAAATAATTTTATCTTCAAACTTAACCGCATTTTCTTTATTGAAAACAAAATTTAAGTTAACATCTTGCGGCAAATTCAGCCAACTCACAAATTGGTTTTTAAGGTATCGATTTTGAACACTAAAATTTTCTTTAATTAAAGCAAGTGCCAAAGTGGTTTTGTCATCCTTATTAATTTTATAAAATATAAAATAACCACCACTGAAACTAATTAAGCCTGAATTAGCTTCGTTTTTATATGCTTCCTTTGCATTACTATTAGTGTGTCCATACCAGGAATTTAAAGTATCCGACTGAAATAGGTAAAGTGAATAATCGTATTGAGGCTTAAATTCAAAATTCTGACCCTCATTTAACAGATTATTACTTTGGATAATGAAATCATTTTTGAGTAAGTTTAGTTTTGTTGTTGTTTCATTTGCAAGATACTCTAAATCATGCCGTTGATAACGATAAAGGCCAATAGCTCCAATAATTAGCAAGAAACCTGCTATTGCGATCCAATTATGTTTTATTGACTTAATTTACAGAAAATACTAGGCTTACAAATTAACTAAAATTAGCATAGCAATTAACAATAAAAAAATTATCCCAACGTTTTTTGTACGTTTTTATTTTGTATTTTGCATAGTTTTTAAAAGGAAATTTTATTTATGACAAAGGACACTAAGCTTACTAAAGAACCCACTTTCCCGGAGTTAACCGAGAAGTTTAATTATTTTGGTTTTTTGAATCAAAAATTAGCCATGATAATTATTGCCATAGTTGGTTTTAGCTTCTATATTGGTTCAATTGATAACGAGTACGCATTAGATGATGGGATTATTATTCATCAAAATGACCATGTAATCAAAGGCTTAAATGGTATTGGTGGTATTTTAACAAAAGATGCCTACGAGAGTTTTTACCGTCGCATGTGCGCTACCGACCAATTAGCCGGTGGTCGTTACCGTCCTTTATCTGTTGTGAGTTTTGCAATTGAGCAAGAATTTATTAATCCTTATAGAACGGGTTTGTACCAGCAGGTGCAGGATTTAAATGGAAATGGATTGTTGGATAAGGATATGGTGGCTTACACCTCACCTTGCGGCAGACCGGAAAAAAATTATGAATACAATGATTTTGTGGATAAAAATAACAACGGTATGGCTGAAGGGAATGAGTGCTACAATTGTTGGGATTTAAACAAAGACTTTGTTAATCAAACTGAAGAAGATTTAAATGTAGACGGAATTCATAACGAGGTTGACTGCCAGGTGTATGGCGCCAAAATGCGTCACTTTAACAACAT
This sequence comes from Bacteroidota bacterium, assembly GCA_020403265.1. Lineage (GTDB taxonomy): Bacteria > Bacteroidota > Bacteroidia > B-17B0 > Aurantibacillaceae > Aurantibacillus. Next base: position 9,983 of record JADBXZ010000068.1, on the reverse strand, counting down.
CTGGACCTATGCTTTGGGTTGTGTGTTTTTGTACTTAGTTTTTGCCCGCTACTTTTTTCGTAATCAACAAGATTTGGCTTTTTTAGCCGGTTTATTATTTACAATGCACCCGATACACAGTGAGGCCATTGCTAACGTAAAATCGCGTGACGAAATTTTTTCATTAATTTTTGTTTCACTCACTTTTCTGTATTCTTTCAAATACATGGAAACAAAAAAATTGGTGGATATAATACTAGCAGCTGTCATGTTTTTGTTAGCCCTATTGTCCAAAGAGTATGCCATCATGCTTCTTATTTTAGTTCCTTTGGCTCTTTATACTTTCAACGACAATCAGGATATTTATGACAATTATTTAAATACTACTTTCATGAAAAAATTGCTTGCAGTAATTTATGTTGGTATTGCGGTGGCATTTATTCATAAAGGAATAATCAATCCTATTTTGGGCAGTGAAAATGGAAGTAAATTCATAACCAGATTTGCTAGTTTAGTTATCTGGGGTGCCGGCGCATATGCATCATTTGGTTACATTGACAAAAAATACACCGGACTCAAACCATTTAAATTCACCAAGGATATCATTGCAGTTTTAGTTATTATTGGAGGATTTGTTTTGTGCGCAGGCTTAATGATAGGTTTAAAATATAAAATTGATATTAGTACAAACCCAGAAGCGGCCAAATCTAAAACATTCTGGATTTTTCCATTCTTATATGTTTTCATTATGTTACTTGGCATCAGTGGTTCAATGAAACAAAATAAATTTATTAACCTCATGAGTTGGTTTGGATTTATAATGTTATTTTATTTAGGAATGCGCTTGGTGGCCGTTAAGCTAAAACCAGGTGTACCAGATACCGAAATTCTCAACAACCCTTACTTACTAGCTAATGAGCAGGAACGTTTTTGTACAAAAGCTTATGTACTAATGAAGTATTTAATCTTACAAATTTTCCCGCATCCGCTTTCTTCTGATTATTCATATAACACCATTCATTACCGACACTTTACCGATTGGGATTTCCTAGTGTCTTTTGCATTACATGTAAGTATGTTGTTTTATGGTATCCACATGGCAATTAAACGTCATATACTTGGATTTTGCATTATCACCTACATTTTATTTGCCTTATTAATTGGTAACGTTTTAATGGATGTTGGTGCCACCATGGGTGAACGTTTAATTTTCCACTCAAACATTGGTTTTTGTATTGCCATGGCTTATTTCATCTTAAAAGGATTTGAAAAGCTAAAAGCTATATCTTATCCTGTGAGAAGAGCTATTTTAGTGCTGTTGGTTTTAATCATAGGCACCGGTTATGGTTTTAAATGCTGGGAACGAAGTTTAGATTGGAAAAATGACGTAACCTTGTTTTTAAAAGATGTTAAAACAATGCCTCATTCGGTGTTGGTGTTAGGTAATGCCGGTGCACGTTGGGTTGATTTGGCAGATACAAAAGAGGTAACCGGTGTGCCTTTAGCTGGACAAGAAAATAAGCCATACAATGATTACAATGGAACTTTAAAAATCACTGATGAAGATCTGAAAAATTTCAATACTAAAAACAAACGTGAGGCAGCTTTATTTAAAGGTATTGCCTTCTTAAAGCATGCTATTGAGTTACATCCGCGTTACGTAAATGGGTATTTGAATTTAGGTTTAGCACACTTCAAATTGAAGAAAGATTTTGAAGCCTTGTATTACTGGAAAAACGCGGAGCGTTTGTATCCTAACAACCCTTATTTAAGAAGTTACTACACTGTCTATTCAAACGATTTAAAAAATAGAGGAGCCATAGCATTTAACCGCGGCAGAATGGATAGCGCAGCTTATTTTTATAACATGGGTACTATTTTGGACCCTAATAATGCAGAAGCTTGGTATAATATGGGGGGTGCGTTCTTTAATATCGGACGTATTCCGCAAGCAAAATTCTGTTGGGAACGAGCCTTACAAATTAATCCAAATTACCAGGAAGTTAAACGCGTAATGCCAATGTTGCAACAAGCTATGGCTACAATGGCACAACAACAAAGTGTTGTTCCTCAACCGGTTCAGCGTTAATCGTGAGACTAGTTTGTTTATTGGCCTGTTTTGCTTTTTTGTGTTCGTTAAACGCACAAATAGTAATAAACACCGATACCATTGGTGCTAAAACAAAAAGCGCTATTTATGTCTATCCGATAGGGGCTGATTCTCTCAGTAGTAGTTTTTGCATTGTAATTAAAGACCATGTTAAATTGCATAAACATGAATTTCATTCTGAGCAAATCACTGTGTTAGAAGGAGAAGGTGAAATGCAGTTAGGAACGAAAACCTATTTCATAAAAAAAGGAGATGTTATTTTTATACCGAAAGGTACAGGTCACAGCGTTGTAAAGAAAGGCAAAAAAGCTTTAAAAGTGATAAGTGTTCAGGCGCCCTTTTTTGACGGAAAGGATAGAATTTTTTTGCGAAATTAACATGACTTGGATTTTATGGATAACAAGTTCCACAGAAAATAGCAGAGTGTATTAAGATTTGTCTTGTATAATTTATTTTAGTTTCTATTCTAAGAAATAGAATTTTAGGAATATTTGTTTAAGAATGGATTTTTTCGATAAAATCTATTTAAAAAAATGACTTAATCCGTAAATAGACAGTAGACCTTTTTTTAAGCACAGGATTGGCTTGAAATCATTGACACGACTAAATTATTTGCAAAAAACTTCAACTGCTATGCAGTAGGAAATATTACAGCGGTATAAGTCAAGCAAATCAAGTTAGAGAGTAAAGGTTTCGGACGATATTTTCAATCCAACTATCTATTTACGGTTAATACAATTTCAAGATTTGTGAATAGAGTTTCAAAATTAATATTTTCTTTCTTTCGGATAATCAGTAAATTGAGGAAAAGAAATATCCTTAAGGTTTAATTGTTGGCTCCCCATTTTGTAATCAACAAATTGGTTAATAATATTAATTTTTAATTTTGCTATAAATGATTAATTTTTTTGTGGTATTTTTAGAATTTTAGAAGTATCGCATTTTGCCGCTTTATATAGGTATGTTGCAATTATAGATTTCGGATGCTTATTTACACTGGCATTAGTAGAATCATAGTAATCAATTGGAGTGATTTTTGCTACAATTGAATCTTTGTAAGTCTTGCATTCAAATTTGAGATTGGCATATTCGTATGAATCCCAAGCCTTTTTCTTGAAAAATATAGAATCACCTTTAACAAGATAATAATTGGTCGGAGGATTGCTTAACTCGTCAAGTAGACAGGTAAGATCTTTTGAGTTTTTTAATATACCTAAGTTATTTTGACTAGTTGATAACTCAGATAAATGACCATTTTTATAAAATTTTAAAAGTAGGTATTCATCTGACGAATATATTTCATTTTTACGAAAATAAAAACCATCTTCTGTTAATAGAAGATGGTTTTTTAATTGCTGAATCTGTTTTTCAGACTTGCAACCTAATAAAATTAGAATCGTAATAAAAACAAAGGTAAATCTGGATTTAATGATTAACATAAATAGTTAAATTTACAGAATAACCTTCTTTTGTGGAAATTGTAATTACATATGTTCCATCAGGTAGAGTCTCGGTATTTAATGGTTTTGAATTAGATCCTCTCACAACTGTTATTTTTTCAGAACCAATAGTAGTTAAATCAATTCGCTTGTAGGTAATCGTAATTTCTCTGTCACCATTTGAGTATAATGATAATAAATTGCCGTTATTTTCGGGTATGCTCGAAGTATTAGCAAAAAATAAAGGAAGATTTGAAGTTCCGCCATAAATAATCGCATAAGCTGCCGCTGTTAATCTTAAAGGATTTACCCAAACTTTAACAGGGTTTTTATTTATTGCAGTTCTCATTTCATCTAACTCTTCATCTGAAGGAGTGGCAGACGGATTCGAAGGAGGGGTATTGAGCGCATCATAAATAGCAGGGCTGGCTTCCAGTACAGTGGGGTTTCCTGTTGGCATTACCAAGTCAAGTTGTATCGCCCAAGGCCCGCCGGCGCAGCCTCCAGCAGGAACTGAATTGCCAAGTTGATCCATAATCCAAGCCTGACCGGCCCTTGTGCAGTATAGATAATGAGCTACTTGCGTTGCATTAACACTTAATGTTAAAATAGTTGTAAGAACAACAAGAATTTTTTTCATTTTTGATGTTTTAAGTTAATAATAAATCTATTTTGTATTAAATTTTGACCACTACTATTAATTTACTAAGCGGTTAAGTTTGTGGTTATTGCTCGCCAAAATTTATTTTAATCAAAACCTTAGGATATAGGATTTTTTTTGCGGAACTAATTAATAGCACGATTGTTTTATTTTGTGAGCTTCATATTTCCGTCAATTTATAATTTTAACTAGACTTCTTATTCTGATTTTATATACGACAAAAATGCTTTTATTGCTTGAGCACGATGACTCAAACTATTTTTAATTTCCTGACTCAATTCAGCAAATGTACTTCTGTATCCTTGCGGTATAAATAGTGGATCGTAGCCGAAACCGTTTTGTCCCCTCGCTTCATAGCTAATAGTACCATTTACATGCCCTTCAAAATAGTGAACCTCAGCATCAATATAACATATAACAGTTTTGAACGTTGCTTGCCTTTTGGTTACCTTTTTTAATTCATTTAATAATTTTTGGTTATTCGCTTGATCATCTTTTGGTATTCCCGCATAAATCGCACTGTTCACGCCGGGTTCATTACCCAACGCCTCAACTTCTAAACCACTGTCATCTGAAAGTACAGGATAATTTAGATTCTGCTTCTTTAAATGATTTTTTACAAAGCTTGCTTTTAAAAAAGCATTTTCGCGCAAGGTGGAACCGGTTTCTGGTATTTCTGTGGTGATGCCAATCTCTTTTAAACTTTTTAATTCAATGTCCTGAGGCAACAAATTAGTAAGTTCAATCACTTTATTTTGATTGGCTGTGGCAAGTACAATAATCATTTGAGTAAATCTTTTTTGAGGAGTAAAGTATTATTTAAAAAAGTTGCATGAATGGTTTTAATGTTTTCAATATTCGTTAATGGATTCTTTGAAAAGATGGCGAGCTGTGCTATCTTTCCTAATTCAATGCTGCCATATTGATTTTGTTCTTTGAAAAAAGTACTAGGTATGTAGGTTGCGCTTTTTAATATTTCTGCATCAGGTATTCCTGCTTTTTTCCATATCATCATTTCTTCATACACATTAAACCCTTCTAACTGATATTCCAACTCTGACTCTCCGCCAACTATTAATAAACAACCGGCATCATGCAATTTTTTCAGCACAGTTAAACGTTTTTCGAAAGCCATTTTAAATTTGGGCTGGTATTTTTTTAAACTATCAATTGAAAAATCTTCCGCATTTTTTTTGTTTTGTTTTTGCCATTTAGTAAAATAATGTTTTGGTGCGTTGTAAAGTGTCACTCTACTCAAATAACCTTTAGGGTAGGGGATAAGGTAAGCAATATTAAACCAGTCAAGAGTAGGGCATGTATATAGTTGATTTAATTTTGTTAGCTCTATATAATTTGTTAAAAGGCTATCTGTTTGGTTTGGCAACACAGCTAAATGCTCTATACTTTTAAAACCGCTTTGCGCCACAACAGGGTATTTAATCTTACCGGGGTAATGACCGCAAACAGTTATTTCAGAAGCGTTAGCGGCTTTCATAAAGTTTAGAAAGGTTGTTTCTGAAAAGTCGTTTCTTGTTTGTGCCGAATATAATTTAATGAATTGCAAGCCTTTCGATTTTGTTTCACGCAAAACACGCATTAACTCAGTTGGTTGGTTTAAATCAACCGAATCGGTTAATATATAGGGGTAATATATAGTTGGTTTAATGGTCTTACTGTCGATCTGTTTCTTCATCTTCACTACATCTTCTTCACTGTACATAATTCTAACATTGGTTACACCCGCGGCCAGTATGGTATTTAAAAAAGTATCCAGTTTATGGTGATGAGGTAAATGCAGGTGCATATCATACAAGCCGGGCGAAACAAATTGATTTTCAAGATCGATTAATTTAGTTGATTTTGTAATTTCTATTTTCGCTAATTCATCAATTTGTGTTATTACTCCGTTTTGAATGCTGATGGCTTTTCCGGTAATGGTTTTCCCATTTATCACATCAAGCAAGTTGAGGTTTTTTAATACCGTATGTTGGGCCTTTGTAAAAAGAAATGATGTGAAAAGAAAAATGTAAATCAGTTTGGTTTGTTCTTTTTTTAAGCGCCTTTTCATGAATTTGATTTGGTTTAAATGTGTTTAGAATTTTTAAGCCAACCTGTAAAGCTTATCCTTTCTGCTTTTGAAGGCAATACTTCATGTTCTAAATGGCTCTCAAACACAACCACAGTGCCTGCCTTTGGACTTACTTTTATCTCTTCATTATTAACATACAAAATTAATTCACCTTCATGATTATTTTCCCAGTTTCGGTTCAAATATATTAGAATTGTTATTTTACGTTCTGCAGAATTTGAAAAAGCGTCCTTGTGTTTTTTGTAAAAGTCTCCGATGTCATACTTTGCAAAATGAAATTCACGGGTGTTAATCCCCAAATAACACCTACGGTTGAGCATCAATTGCAATTCATCCAGCCAATCATAAACTCGTTTTATGTTTGGTTCATCACCGTTTAACCACACAATTTTATCAGATCTTATGCTTTTATTAATGGTTTTTGTATCCTGGTTACCAATGGCAGCTTTTTTTAATTGGCCTTGCAAGTTAGAAAATGCAGTCAGTAATTGCAGAACAGTTTCATCATCAAAATAATCAGGTTGAATGCTGTAGCCGTTAGCGTACACTTCTTCAACTATCTTTTGTAGGTGATTCATGAGTGGCTAAGTTACAAAAACAATTATCTTTGCCTCTTTAAATTTTGTTAAGTACTACTACACATACAAATTCAGCATATTTGCTCAAATTGGCATGGCCCGTAATGCTTACGCAAATGGGACACATTGTTACAAACATGGTGGATACTATTTTTTTGGGACAAATTAGCCCAACACATCAGGCTGCCGGTATTTTAGCTGCAAATCTTTACACATTAGTGCTTGTGTTTGCAATTGGCGTAAGTTATGTGTTAACGCCGCTTGTTTCATCTGCACAATTTGAAAGTGATGAGCTTAGAAAAGCAAATCTGTTTAAAAACTCTTTGTTTCTGAATTTTGTTATTGCTTTAGTAAGTTTTGCTATTTTGTTTTTGTCCTCTGGGTTATTGGCACACATGCAACAGCCGAAAGAGGTAGTGGTGTTGGCTAAACCATTTTACAATGTATTAATTTTTTCAATGTTGCCTGTTTCATTATTCTTTACATGTAAACAGTATTGTGAAGGCTTAAGCTTAACAATGCCAGCACTATATATAAGCATTATTGGTAACGTTCTTAATATTGCATTGAACTACGCACTAATATACGGTGTTGCATTTTTTCCGGAGATGGGTTACATGGGTTCTGCATGGGCGTCTTTTATCGCTCGTTCCTTTATGGGAATTGCTTTTTTAGGGTACATTTTTTATTCGCCATTAACTAACTCCATTAAAGGTGTTTATCAACAAGCTAAAATTAATTCAGTTGATTTATTGCGTTTAGTTAAGAATGGTTTAAACTCCGGGGCTCAGTTTACCTTTGAAGTAGCAGCTTTTGTTATTGCGGGTTTGATGGCAGGTGTTTTTGGTAAAGAGGTAATTGATGCGCATGGCATCGCATTGCATATGGCAGCGTTTACATACATGTTCGGAAGTGGCATTTCAAGTGCTACAACGATTGTTGTTGGCAATTGTATAGCAGATTCTAATTGGTTAAATATAAAAAAAGCTGTTCGTTCCTCCATTCAATTAATCATCGTAGGAATGGGCAGTTGTGCTTTGATTTTTATTTTGTTAAACAAGGTTTTACCATATGCCTTTACAGATGACTTACAAATAACGATCATTACTTCAAAATTATTAATCATTGCAGCTATGTTTCAGCTATTTGATGGTTTGCAGGTTGTTTTTATTGGTGTTTTAAGAGGGGTAGAGGATTTTAAATTTCCGACATTGATAACCTTAATTGCGTATTGGGTTATTGCACTGCCCTTGGCTTATTTATTGGCATTTATAAATAAAATGGGTGTATATGGTATTTGGTATGCCTTATTAATTAGTTTAATTTTTGTAGCTTTAACTTTGTATTTAAGAATCAGAATCTTAATTGCCAGAAATCTTCAGCGTACATGAAAAGTTTACAATTAATCTTTTTATCCTTATTAAGTGGCTTGCTTCTTGGATGTAGTTGGTATTTTAATTTAAGTTTTTTCATTTTTGTTGGGTTTGTCCCTTTACTTTTTATCGAAGATTACTTTTCTTCAAATAAGTCTTTAATCAAACGAAGCAGCCTCAAATTATGGGCTTTGTCGTATTTGTCTTTTTTAACTTGGAATTTAATTGTGACTTGGTGGGTAGTAAACGCTTCTTTTGGTGGGGCATTGATGGCTTTTATTGCCAACAGTTTATTAATGAGCTGGGTATTTTTAATTTTTCATAAATTAAAATTGACTTATAAATCTGTTTGGATATTAATTCCCATCTACCTTGCTTGGGAACACGGCCATACTTTATGGGACATCAGCTGGACCTGGCTAACCTTAGGGAATGTGTTTGCCTATCACCCAAATTGGATACAGTGGTATGAATTTACCGGGGTGAGTGGCGGAAGTTTATGGGTTTTAGGCGTTAATGTTTTCATTTTCCAGTTGATTAGGCAAAAACAAGTAGCAACCTTTTTATCAAAACCAATTTATCAATTGGCAGCATTAATTATGTTGCCAATGCTTATTTCATTTGGCATTTTATTTTATCGCACTACAACATTAACAAAAAAGGGTAAAGGAGAACCATGTGTAATAGTTCAACCTAATTTAGATCCTTACAACGATAAATTTTATATTGAGTTTAGCGAACAGTTTTTAAATATGCTTAATCAGGTAAGAGGCAAAATTACAAATGAAACAAGGTATTTAGTTTTGCCGGAAACATTTATGATTAATGATATGAACGAAGATCATTTGGAAGATTACGAAGAGATTAATTGGTTTAAGGATAGTTTATTAAAAGCATTTCCAAAATTAAATATCATTACAGGTGGCAGTACCTATAAGTTTTATAAAACAAAAGCAGAGGCCAGCTTAACTGCAAGATTAGACCTTAACAGCAATATGTATTACGATATGTATAATACAGCCATTTTATTAAATACAGATGGCGTTTCATTTTACCATAAGTCTAAATTGGTTCCGGGAGTTGAAAAAATGCCTTTTCCTTTAATTTTAAAACCATTGGAGAAATTAGCCATTAATTTGCAAGGTACAGTTGGGAGTTTAGGAATCCAAAAAGACAGAACAAATTTAACCTGCAATAATGGAATAAAGGTAGCGCCAATTATTTGTTACGAGAGCGTTTATGGAGATTATTGTACAGGGTATGCAAGAAACGGCGCCAATTTGGTAGCCATTGTAACTAATGATGGCTGGTGGGGTAATACGCCGGGTTACAAGCAACATTTAAACTATGCCAGGTTGCGTGCTATTGAGTTGCGGAAACAAATTGTAAGAAGTGCCAATACCGGTGTGTCAGCATTTATCAATGAGTTTGGTGATATTCAACAAGCCACTGAGTATGAGCAAAAGGCTGTGATGACCGTTAATACCAAATCAAATGACATAAGAACTTTTTTTTCAAAAATGGGTGATTTGATAGCTTATTCCGCTATTTTGTTTTCAACTTGTTTACTTTTATTTAGGATTTATTTAAAATTCAAGAAATAAAAAAAGTCCTTGAAAATTCAAGGACTTTTTGGGTAAGTAATGGGATTCGAATGGCGAGGTAAACTCGCCATCGCGAGCATAGCCTCGCGACCACCTCATCCCATTACGAATATTTGGCAATAAATTTTTTTAGATCTTCTGTGTTCAAAT
>JADBXZ010000067.1 GCA_020403265.1 Bacteroidota bacterium | reverse complement strand
TAACAGCCGTTTTGCAAAAGCGGGGGTTTCGTGCTTCTATGACAGTGAAGTGCTAAACTCAAGCTTTGTGCATTTAATGAAGTGCAGTGCTGAAAATCCACGCCATCGTAAATCTGCAATCCGTAATGAGTAGCCTTAAAAAACGTGACAACACCACAATATGAAAAAATTAAAGACAATTTTATTTTTAGCTTTTGCTTTGGTTACGACAACAACTTGGGCAACGACTTGGGACGAACCTTGGCAAGACAAAGTAATTAAGCACGCTGACTATTTTGTTTTTGCAAAGATCAAATCCAATAACGAAAAAAAGGGAGTAACAATAGAAATTATTAAATCCTTAGGTGGACAAGAACTCAAAGGAAAAATAAAAATTACCGACTTTTATTTGCTTGATTTATGTAGTAGTTCTGGCGGACACGGTGCCGAATTCCAATTTGATGGCATAAATGAATGCTACTTTTTTATTAAGAAAAACGACAAAGGAAAGTATTGTATTGCGACACCAACAGCAGGTTTTGACTATTTAAAAGACGGGAAAGTTTATGCAACATATAGACATAGCTACCATCAGGCACTTGTACCGGTTGACATTTACGAAAAGACAATGACCGCAATTTTTAATAACTACCACAATCAACCATATGACAAACAGTTTATTACTGAATATGTAAACAAGTATATTTCATTAAAGCCAGCAGGTTTTGGAGACAATGAGATTAATACATTCTTTTCTCAACACGTTGCTTTGGAATGTGCTTACCATCTTCGACTTACTGACTTTTATCCTAAACTTCTTCCCTTTCTTGCAAATACTTCTAATTTCCATAATCAAGTTTCTGCAGCAAGGGCTTTAGTATCTTACAACACTACAGAGTGCAAACAAGAATTATTAAAGGTCATAAGCGATACAACCAGGAGTCATTTTGTTCAAGTTATTTGCGTTTGGACACTTTCTGGATTTAAGCCAACAGAACTAAAAGAACAATTAAAAAAAGTAAATGAAACAGCATCAAACGAAAACAATGGATTTGGTGGAGATATCATGGACCCGAGAGTTTGTACACATTTTCCAGACGTCAAGAACGCTCTTGAAAAATTAATCAAAACGCTATGACGATAAAAAAGGTAGACTTTAATAGCACCTACCCAAAAGGCGGGGTTTCCTGCTCCGCAGACAGTTTGTTGGTAGCCGAAAGTTCTGTTATACGCATCAATCCGCCAGCCGGCGGATGGTGAAAGTCCCGCGCTGCGCAAAGCCGCCAAACGTTGGCGGCTATTTTGTAGGACATAACTTACTTAGAAAAATCAAGAGGAATATTTTGATACACAAGACCAACAAAACAAAAAGTATTTTGGTATTGATACCAATTTTTGGGACAATACTTTTTATTGTGCTTTATATTGTTGCGACACTTTTGTATCCAGGTGGCTCACAGGTTGACAAAAATTCAATTGGGTTTAGTTGGATGAATAATTATTGGTGCAATTTACTAAATGAAAATGCAATTAACGGACAGCCCAATCCAGCTAAACCTATAGCTTTAACAGGAATGTTTATACTTTGTTTGACACTTTCCTTTTTTTGGTTCATCTTCCCAAGGCAAATCGAGATCAGCAAATACTTAAAACTAACAATTCAAGTTTCAGGTATTCTTGCAATGACAGTTGCATTTTTTTTATTTACAGACCTAAACCACGACTTGGTAACGAATTTAGCTTCATCGTTTGGAGCGATAGCAACAATTGGAACTTTTATCGGACTTTACAAAAACAAATTGTTTGGACTTTTTGCATTTGGACTTTTGAATATTTTGCTAGTTGGACTCAACAATCTATGTTACTATAACAAAGAGTTGATTGTTTTTTTACCTGTAATTCAAAAAATAAGTTTTGTGACATTTTTAGTTTGGATTAGCTCTATAAACATAAATATGTATCGCGGACTGAGAAATACAGCTACTGGGCAACAAATTGTTTATAAAACAGTGTTCATTAAATAAAAAGTACAATTGAAAGCATAAATAGGCTAAATTTTTTCACTTTAAATTTAAATACGACAATATGCCAAAATACATATTAATAATAATCATTTTATTATCACAACAAATAAAAGCACAGCAGCTAGCTGAACTACAATTAGGTGGCAATTTTTTTGAAACGCAAAGTTTTGGTAACAATCCACTAACATTAGGTTCGCTTGTGAAAAATTCAATTCAGCTAAATAACTATATAAGCAACTTTCAACATCAATCTCTTGGTGGTACTGGCGGATCTTACAGTTTAACCAAAAATATAAACATATCTGCTTCTTTTCACCTCAATAAAAATAAAAAGCTAAGAAAAAAACTATTGTTAAATCTTGGAATCTCTATTGGTTTGGAAGAAAGCCACCCAACTGGATTTTTGTCAAAACAATATAACAATACACCTTCACCCCAGATAAATCAACGAATTATAGAAACACTGAATTTTTCCGAAAGACGAAATTACCTAGGTTTCTTAATTGGTGCCACATACATATTCCGCCCAGAAAAAACTTTATCTTTTTTCTCGGGAATACAATACATGCATAATTTCTCGGTTTTGCACAATTATAATTCTAACATAGACAAGCTAACTTTCACAAGTACCAACAGTGGCCCAGAAACAGGTGAAACTTTTAATTACGAAAATCGAAGTTGGGAAGGAAGAGCCTATTCAGTTCAACGACTTTTTGTTCCTTTGGGTATAAGCATTCGCTTAACAAATAAGTATTTTATCAGACCAGCAATACAATTTGGTTTATATTGGCCACCAGAACCTTTTCGAATTACAGACGAATCCCACGGATTTAGTATAAATCTAGTAAAACGGTTTTGAGTAATTGTTTTCCAACATATAACATATGTGTAGGATTTACTTAAACACTCCCTTTTAATGAAAAGCAGCCACCAACAGTGCATTGGCAAAATGGTGGCACACGGAATAAACATGAGCAAAACAATATAAATCCACTCTAGTTATCGGCATGCCCTAATGCTATTGAGAAGCATTACACACAATATAGGGTCGTATTATAATACTCCCCATTTTTACGACCAAACAGGTAATGCGTTAAGTTAAGATTGCTGTGACAGTTTTTGCTGTTGATTCAATCATTGACCAATTACTGACACCAACTTGCAAAAGGAAGGCAACTTAGACACACAAAACGACCTTTAACAACTAATTGAAATCATTAATAAAACCTACTTGTCGAAAGAGCAAATTCAAAGAGAACTGAAAGAACATAGACTTTTTGAATATATGAACTTCAGATCAGACACAATTTCACTTGACAGAGTTATACTTATATTCGAGAAAGAGAAACTTAAAAACGTGACGAAACAATGGTAAGACAAGAAAGCCGACGGTATAATACGGGTTCTGCGTCAGGCGGGCTAACGTGTATACTTGGTCCCGATAGCAATCGGGATGGTGCTTCTATTCAAGTTCAGTGCTGGCAGAAAG
>JADBXZ010000066.1 GCA_020403265.1 Bacteroidota bacterium | reverse complement strand
GGAAGCCGATAAACCTTGATGCCAAAAACTGGCTGATGGGCTAACGATGACCTGCGGATATAACGCTGATAAGCAAAAGGTGAAAGCTGCAAGTGCTGATGGATGACCTGCTGAGAGAAATGGCAACTGCCTAACTGGCTGCCTGCTGAAATACGTGGATGATTTTGCATAATGAAATAATTTATATGCTTTTCTCTGCAAGGGGGATAAAAAAACCAAAAGGAAACGGAATAAATGAAAGCCTTGTGCGGTGGGTCTGTGTTTATGCCGTAGTCTTTTGGTTTTTTTAATGTTGGCTTTGTGCGTCTGCCCCCCTTGCTATCTTTGCATATAAATTTTTTATGGTGCAAAAGCATTTCCCCAGTTTATGGCAGCCATTACGGCTACCGTTTGAAGTACCGGTGCATCATTGCTCTTTTTACATCGGCTAATAATGCTAATGTTTCGTACATCTGTTTTTCTTTGCGTTCAATCAGCTTCACTTTTTGCACATCGGTAGCAAAAGCCAATTTATTTTTACTGACTTCTTCCGCTTGGGTTTTGATGGTGCTTTTAAAATCATCAATTCGGATGAATGGAATAACAGAACCAACAATGAACTGATGAAAGTGCTTTGCCTTCCATAATCCAAATGCAAGGGTTTTGTAAAAATCCATTTCATCGGCATTTTTACAAGCTATTACAAAGCAATTGGGACAAGGCTTTTCGAGTGGTTTTCCGCTGTTTAATCCTTTACAGAGAATGAAAACGCTAAAATCGCTTACTGGATTTTTCTGGTTGAATGTGTGAATTTTTGGACTGTGCATAATACTTGCTTTTAAAGTTTGTATCTGCTTCTGCCCCTTGCCTGTACTGTGCTTCGCTACGCTTCGCACAACACCAATAAAATTTTTGACAAAGAAAAAAAACAGAAAAAAAAAGAAAGCACTTGCATAGGTGGCGGGGCTTAAAAACCAAAAGGAAACGGAATAAGTCCCGAAGGGTGCAAGGCAAATACCTATTACAAAATAAATAGATTATTTGCCTTTCATTATGCCGTAGTCTTTTGGTTTTTAAATCAGCGTGGGCTTGTGTGAGCCACCTAATTTTGCTGCACTTTTTATTTTTATTTTTTTCCTTTTCGTTATTTCAAAATGCATTCAGTATTTCAAATTCTAATCAATAATTGTATTCAGAATGATTGTTGCATTTATTCATTCTTATAGTGATAATCAAGATGTATTTAGTGCGTTGGAATGGGGCTAACAAGTCGCAGGAAAAAATAAAGCATACCAAAATTTTAGTGCGGTTGGAAAAAGCAAGTGTGGTGATTGAACGGAACGAAACAATTGCGTTGGGTATGGAATGGAGCAACTTTCGGCTACTTATAGCGATGGCTGAACTTTGCTACAATTGCAAACCTTGCAAAGTTGCATTGTGTGATGGCAAGTAGCCGGAGTTGCGGAATGGAATACTGTTTGGGTATTGTGAAGTGAAGTGAATGAGCCACTCTTGCTGTGCGGTGCATCGAGGTGGCTGAAATGAAATGAGAGGTAATGAAGTGGAAGGTAGTGTAGAGATTGGAGCAAAGCGAAATGAACGAAACGCTGAAACGGAATGGACACGAATGAATGAAGCTACCGAATGCACATTGGCAATAAAACAACTTATGCTTTATTTTTTCATGCACCGCTGAAAAGGGTGGTTGGGGTGCGTGGTTTTGGGGGGGTGTGGGCTGGCAAGAAATACGGCTGCCATTTTACCAAAATGGCTATGGTATTGGATACTTAACATAATGTTCTTATAGGACTTTTTGGCGTTGGCATAGTCGCCTATAAGCGTGGTGAAAAAGTACTATAAGGCAACATTATGTTTAAGTAGCTTCAGGCAGTTTTTATACTGGCATAAATGGAACGGTGGTGGTGGTTGGAGTGAAATGTCTTTTTGTTTGGGGTGGTGTGGTGGCACAGCTCTTTGCTACCGCAATGTAGCTTTAGCGGAATGAGGATAGCAATGTGCTGGATGGGTTGGGAACACCCCACACAAAAAGTATGACAGTTAAAAACTGACTGCAATACCATAGAGTGCTTTGAAGGGTTTGCCTTGTGCGGTTGCAAAGCACTAAGCCGTATTTCTGTGCGGTTGGTTCGGGGGGTATCTATTAAACTCGTGGCTCTGCCACACCTATTAATTGCATTAGGGATTGAAGTGGAAATCCTTTTGCTTTTGGCAAAAGATTGTAACGGAAAGCCCGACCTGAAAGGGAATGCCCTAAATCATTCTATTTTTATTTGTTCCTCTTTCTTAACTACTATCTGTGGTTTGTCTTTGTATATCGCAACCTTGCCTGTGATACAAACATTTTTCTCTTTCAAATATTCCGAAGGAATGTATTTGAAGTTTGCACTATCACTTGAAAAAATTACTGCTGTAAAAGTGTTGTTTGGATATGGTTTGCCGAAATTAATGTAAGTGGTTTTCTTATCGCCTTTGGTGACAAATGTGCTTTGCACTTTGGAACAAACGGTAATTGTTTTACCTACATAAAACTGAACGCTGTCAAGCGGAACATTTTGTGAAAACGAAATTTGCCAAAGGCAAATTAAAGTGATAAGCATTAATAATTTTTTCATTTTATACCTCCAAAGAATTAGTTACTACATCAAAGTTTGCACCGATGGCTGCAAAGTGTTTTCTGCCACATTTTATTTTGTCTGCTTCTGAATTTCTTAGCTTCTCAAAGTTCTTGGTGCTTTTGGTTTCTCTTACTAAATAGATTGTATCATCATTGTGCTTTACTATTGCCCAATCGGGGTTGTATGTGCCTATTGGGGTTTCTACTTTAAAGAATGATGGTAGTTTTACAAATAGCTTTATGTCTTCTCTTTTGTCTAAATCTTCTGCAAACTTTCTTTCTATTTCACTATCATAAATTACTCTGTCAAATACTGAATTTTTAACTGCTAAACATTGCTCAAAGTAGTCTTTCAATTCTTCTTCTCTGAATAGCTGCATACTCCATTCTGTTTGCCCTGTTGTTAGTTTATCATACTTTATACCATCAATCATAAGCCTGTGTAATTCTCTGTTTATGATGGCTGCTGCTGCATCCATAAACTTTTGAGGATTGATAGCAAACTCGGCAATACGATTGCTTTCAGAAAGGATTTTAACCAATGTGGAACGTGTTAATTCTGTTTCCTTTTGTAGGTAAGCCAAAATATCTGGTAGATTGCCTGAGTATTCTAATTTTATTTCGTTGGCTTTTGTATTGGTAGTTGTAATACCTTTCTTTTCTACGCCAATAATATCTTCACGGTAAGCAACTTTTACTGGTTCTATTTTTTCCATTTCCTTTATAGTTTTAGTTGCGTTAGCAATTAAAACATCTGTGGAATAATCTACTTGGTAGGTTGTTCTGTGCTTAATTTTGTTCCAAAGGTTTTCAAATTCAGGGTCAAGGAAAATCTGTTTATTGATTTTTAAACGCTTGGGTTCTTCGTCTTTCTTGATGTGTCTTTCTAACTGATAGGATTGAAGTACGGTAATAATATCACTTTCTTTTTCTGCAAACTTTTCTGATAAACCTAATGAAAATCCTTCTTTAGAAGGATTGAATGTAGTTTGTATTTTACCGTTGTTATCAATAAAACCTTTGCTTACTAATTCTACCCAAATATTTTCGCTTGATGTTCTACCTAAGGCAACTTCTTCTTCACCAACTGTTGCTGTAATTTTTGCAAAGGCTATTTTTGGCACTTTACCAAAGGTAACACCACAATCTTCTTCATATTCCTTTTGTAAGCCATTTGCAAAATCAGCATAGCTTTCTCTTGCTATTACAGTGAGTTTATTTATGCTATCGTCTTTTACTCTTTCTCCTTCGCTATTGACAGGTAAACGCAAGCCTCTACCCAATGTTTGCCTTCTTTCTTTGGTGCTGCCTACTTCTCTTAAAACACATATTTGAAACACATTTGGATTATCCCAACCTTCACGAAGTGCAGAGTGGGAAAAGATAAATTTTAATGGCTCGTCCATTGAAAGCAGCTGTTCTTTGTTTCGCATGATTTTAGCATAGGTATCATCATCCGCTTGGGTGCTTCCGTTGGTGTCTTTATAAACTCCTTTTTTATCGGCTGAGAAATATCCATCATGGATCTTATCTACTGGAAAAATAGCTAACTCTTTGTATTGGGGTAATTCTATTAATTCATTGTAATGCCTTTCAAATAACTCTGCAAACTTTCCGGGTATTGGTTTCCCTTCTTCATCATAGGTTCTGTAATTGGCAACTTTATCTACAAAAAACAAACTCAATACTTTTATACCTCTTCCCATTAATTGCAGTTCTTTATCTAAGTGTTTTTTGATGGTATTTTTAATTTGTATCTCAATCAAATCATCTGTAATACCGCCTCTTTCTTGTCCTAAATATAATCTGCCCGAAGTAAAATCAATATACTCATTGCCTGGTTCTGCACTTATGTCTAATACTTCAAAACCATTTTGATAAGCTGCTCTTTCATTGGATAGTGCAAATAAATCAGCATTTTGCTTTACCCACATTTCTGTTTCGTTTACTGCACCAATGCCTTGTACTTGAATACGGATTTTAGCTTTTATGCCTGCTTTATTATTTACCTCTAATAGCTTCACATAAGCATCGTTTTGAGCATTTGCACCTACTACCGATGCTACTACTATTTGCTTAACCAAACGAAGCTCATAAGCCCTAATAGGGTCAAGTTTATAAATGAGATTGTAGGGGTTTTTATGCGTAGCAGAAAAACGGAATATGCAAATGGGGTTTAATGATTTTATGGCTTCTTGTGCCTTGCTGGTATTATCAACACTTTGGGGTTCATCTATCAATACAAATGGCCTAACTGAATTAATAAATTCCTTTGGACTAAAACCATTTAATTGATTGCGTTCTTGGTTGAAAATATTGGTGTCTTTGTTAAAAGCATCAATATTGATTATCATTATTTGCAACTGGTTACTGGTGGCGAACTGCCGCAGGCGGTTTGCTTTTTTACTATCGTACACAAAATATTCAAATTCAATATTGTTGTATAATGCCTTAAAGTGGTCTGCTGTTATTTCTATATTCTTTACTGTACCTTCTCTGATGGCTACACTTGGAACAACTATAATGAATTTTTTGAAGCCAAATTTTTGGCTGAGTTCAAAAATGGTGCGGAGATACACATAGGTTTTGCCTGTGCCTGTTTCCATTTCAACTGAAAAGTTGAAACCGTTCTTTTTAAATTCCTGTTCGGGTGTGGCATCTAAATCATTTTCCTCTTGTATAGCATGTAGGTTTTTTAGCAATGTTTCTTCATTGATGGTAAGGTTGTTACCAATACCAAGTGCTGATTGAAAGATGCTGCTTTGCCCTTGCTGATTGCTTGTATTTATTTCTACCGTATAATCGGATTGGTTTAGTGGCTGCCCATCAAACAAATTTACAAAGCTGTGAACTGCTTGCAACTGAAACGGCTGTGTACTGTCGAATTTTAATTTCATAGTGCTATACCGTTCTAAAGTTTACAACTCCTTTGCTTTTCATTATTTGAACTGCATTGGTTTTTAGTGCATCTGCATTTACACCCTTAAATGCTTCGTCTAAGCAAATAACTCTGGTAGGCTGTAACTCTGCCATTGCTTTAAGACAATCGTGTGTTAATTCCTTTTCTAAACAAATAAGCAATTGCCCTTCTGCAATACTGAAAACAGTTAGCCCTGCAAGGGTTAATTTTTCAACGGGTGTGGTGAGTTCAAAACCTGATTTTATTAATAACTCGTATAGTATTGCTTCTTGTTCCGCTTCGGGTGAAATATGATGTATGTGCTCAAATAATTTTGCTTGAATTACTTCCGATGATTTTTCTAAAGTAGCATCCCAAATTTTGAAATTGGATTGTTGTAACTTAAGAACTTTGAAGCCTAAATCAAGTTCTATATTTGATTTAGATGAGCCAAAAATAGTTTTTGCGTCTTTGGTTAATTTATCTGATAATTCAATTTTGATTTTATCAGCTACCTTTTTTATTCTATCTTTAGTAATATCTGCAATAGTTTTATATCCCTTAATGAATGCCTCGCTTTTTTCATCTGTTGGTTCAGGTATCTGAACACAAATAAATTTTCTATTCCCACCATCTTCTTTATTTAAATCTAAAACAGCATGAGCAGTAGTCCCAGAACCTGCAAAAATATCCAACACGAAATCATCTTCATTTGTTGATTGAACAAGAAGGCTTTTTATTAAATCTGAAGGTTTTGGGAAATCAAATGCTTTAAAGTTAAAGAGGTCTGATATTTCTTTTGTGCCATCTCTAGTAAAAATATTTTCACCAATAATTGACGACAAACCTGTGAAGTCGCCTTTTAATTCATTTAAAAAAACTTTCTTTCTTGGTCTACCTGTTTCTTCTTCTGGCCATAATATTCTTTTTTCTTCAATAAGCCTTTTCATTGTATTTTTATCATATCTCCACCCAAGTTTAGGCTTGCCGTAATTAATCCCAGTAGCGGGATTAATCAAATCATAATGGCAATTAGGTCTCAAATTTTCAGGCAACAACCCAACCATATTACCACTTACCCAAGAACCTCTGCTATCGTTATCTGGATTTTTATACTGGTCAATTTTTCGTTCATCACCTCTAATTAATTTCTCATCTGTTTGCCTAGCAAAACAGATGATATATTCATGGTCTGTAGAAACACCTGTAATACTTCTATTGTCCTTATTTTGTCTGCTTTTCCATATAAATTGAGCAACAAAATTCTCTTCCCCAAATATTTCATTGAGTAAAATCTTTAGGTTATTTATTTCATTATCATCAATCGAAATGAAAATTAAGCCATCTTCTTTTAATAGGTTTTTTGCTAGAAAAAGCCGAGGGAACATCATATTCATCCATTTGCTATGGTAACGACCATCTGTTTCTGTGTTTGTAGTGAATTTCCTGCCATCACTATCTATTTGCCCTGTATATTGTAAGTAGGTGTCAAGATTTTCAGCATAATTATCTGGATAAATAAATTCCTTACCTGTATTGTATGGAGGGTCGAAATACATAAACTTTATTTTACCCAAGTAGCTTTTCTGCAATAGTTTTAGCACTTCCAAATTATCACCTTCAATAAACAAATTTTGTGTGGTATCAAAATAAACACTTTCTTCCCTTGCAGGTATAAGTGTTGCTATGCTTGGTTGTTGTATTGTTTTAAAACATTCAGATTTGCCGGGCCAATTCATACCATAGCGTTCTTTTCCTGTATCTATTGCCTCACCTAATGTAAGTTTGAGTTTTTCCCAATCTACTTTTAAGCCTTCGGTAAATGCTTCGGGGAAAAGTTGTTTTAACTTTTGCAGTTGTTCCTCTGTAATGTTCATTGAGGTAAGTTCT
>JADBXZ010000065.1 GCA_020403265.1 Bacteroidota bacterium | reverse complement strand
TTCGCCTCGTCGGGACGCTTTTTTGTTTTTGCCTCCGCTAAAAAACATGTATCTTCGTAAGTAAGTTTGGTGCGGGTAGACAGATGAATTTTCATAAAGCCGCCTGCGCCTGCTTGGAAACCGTTACCTGCAAGTGTAGAACGACATCATACAATTACAAATGACAGAACAATTAAAGACATATTTTGGTAACAACTTTCAGACAACACCTACCGAAGTAGAAAAACTTGTGTCAGCTTTTAAAGAAAAAAGTGTCAAAAAAAACGAAACCCTGATTTCAAAAGGAGAGGTTTGTCGATATGCATATTTCGTTTGCAAGGGTTCTGTTCGGGCATACTTTATTGATGACGATGGACAAGAAGCAACAAGATATATTGCTCTTGAAAATCAGTTTATTACTACTGTACACAGCTTTATTGCTCAAACACCAACAAATGAATTTATTCAAGCAACCGAACAATCAGAATTACTTCAAATATCATACACCGACTTTAAAAAGTTAATTGAAGAAACAACACTTGCCAAAGACTTGTATAATAAACAACTTGAAGTAGCTTATGTTACTAATCACTGGCGTGTAGAAAGTTTTCTGAAAATGTCAGCCAAACAACGATACGATTTTTTAATTGAAGTCAACCCCGCAATTATCCAAAGACTTTCAAATAAGATCGTAGCAAGTTATTTAGGTATCACACAAGAAAGTTTGAGCCGACTAAAAGTCCAAAAGTGATTTTTTATCATTTGTCAATGTTTTTCATTTTAATCAGCTTTAATTTTGTAGCCATAAATCAAATCAATGTTTATGGTAATCAAATTAAAATGCTGGCTAATTATAGCAACTATTTTTGTGGCATTCGCTGCAAATGCTCAGAAATACACCCTATCAGGTTATTTAAAAGACAGCTTAACAAATGAGTTTCTTATTGGAGCAACAGTGCAAGTTGAAAATTCTAAAATTGGGGTATCTTCAAATGCTTATGGTTTTTACTCATTGACAGTAGATAAAGGCAGATGTGTTTTATCTGTAAACTATATAAGTTACGAGCAAAAAAGAATCACAATTGACGTTGCATCTAATCTAACCTTAGATATTTCATTAAAAGAGAAAGTCACCTCCTTAAACGAAGTAGTAGTTTCTTCTACAAAGAAAGACCAAAAAATAATTAGCACTGATATGTCTGTGGAGAAAATATCTGCAAAGGAAATTAAGCAGATACCTATGGTGCTTGGCGAAGCAGATGTTATAAAGGCTATTCAGTTGCTACCGGGCGTTTCTGCTCCTAATGAAGGTTCGGGAGGTTTTAATGTAAGAGGAGGATCTGCAGACCAAAATTTGATTTTACTAGATGAAGCTATTGTTTACAATCCGTCTCATTTATTGGGTTTTTTCTCTGTTTTTAATGCTGATGCACTCAAAGATGCTACCATATACAAGGGCGGAATACCCTCAAAATATGGTGGTAGACTTTCCTCTGTATTAGATATAAGGATGAGAGAAGGAAACAATAAGAAATTTACCGCCACAGGTGGGATTGGGCTACTATCAAGCAGGGTAACTCTAGAAGCACCAATTGGCAAAGTGCACGAAGATGGTGCAAAAGGTTCTTTTCTTCTGGCAGCAAGAAGGTCTTATGCAGATATATTCTTGCCGCTTTTATCCGATACAACTATCAATCGTAACAAACTTTATTTCTATGACCTCAATTTGAGGAGCAACTATCGTTTATCTTCCAAAGATAGAATATTCCTATCAGGGTACTTTGGTAGGGATAAAATAGATGTGCCTAATGGGTTTGGAAATACTTGGGGGAATATAACAGGTACATTACGCTGGAATCACTTGTTTAGTCCAAAACTATTTATGAATGTTAGTGCCATTTATTCTAACTACGATTATGAAATTACTTTTTATCCGGGTAATAGTTTTCAATGGAACTCTTCACTTTCAAATGTAAACTTCAAAGCTGATTTTGACTATTATGCGGGAGAAAAACACAAAATAAAGTTTGGTGTAGGTTCCATTTTATATCAATTCAATCCGGGAAATATTAAACCTTTTGGAGCAAAATCTACAATTAATCCGACCAATTATAAGGAAAAAAGGGCTGTAGAGAATTATGCATACCTACAGGACGATTACCGGATTTCTAACAGACTTACAATAATGTACGGATTAAGAATATCTCAATTCGCTCAAATGGCAAACGACTCCATTCCAGTATTCGAGAATGGGAAACCGGTTGTTTATAATCCAGTCATCAATAATTATGCGAAAGGAACTATTTCATCCTACAAGAATTATGGGAAAAATGAACTCTTAAACAATTCTTTTGGCTTTGAGCCACGATTAAGTATAAACTATCAAGTCAATGATGTGTCGAGCATAAAGTTGGGGTATAACCGAATGTACCAGTATATTCATTTGCTTTCTACTGCAACTTCTCCAACTCCATTGGATATCTTTACGCCAAGCTCATCATTCATAAAACCACAAATTGCAGACCAAATTGCATCAGGTTATTTCCGAAATTTTAAGGACAATACTTATGAATTTAGTGTTGAAGCCTATTATAAATGGATGCAAAATCAATTTGACTTTATCGACGGTGCTTCACCACTTCTCAGTAATTCTCCTGAAACCATCATTCTCAATGGCGATGCAAGGTCTTATGGTTTAGAATTTATGGTAAAGAAAAGTGAAGGAAGGTTTACTGGTTGGATTAGTTACACGTTATCAAAAGCAGAACGCAGAACTTTAGGAGTTGATGGTGGAAGAGGAATTAATAACGGAGCGTATTATTCAACAAATTATGACAAACCTCACAATATTGCCATTACTGGAAACTATAAAATTTCAGAGAAATGGTCTATTTCTGCAAATTTCATTTACCAATCGGGCAGACCTGCTACCTATCCTGAATCAAAATACTCATTTAACGGACTTTCTATACCAGAATATAGTGAACGCAATGCCTATCGATTGCCCGATTACCACAGATTGGATATTGCAGCAACGTTAAAAGGTAAACAAACAAAACGGTGGAAAAGTCAATGGGTATTTGGTATTTACAATGTGTATAACCGTCAAAATGCCGCAAATATTACCTTCAAAGAAACCTTGACCAACAATAATAGTGAAACTGGATTAGGCACAGGAAACAACAAGGCATATAAGCTTACCTATTTTGGTATAATACCAAGCGTTAGTTACGAATTTAAATTTTAAATAATACGATTATGAACTTAATATTAAAAATCTGCCTAGTGGCAGTAACAATAATTATTTTTTCCGCTTGTGAAAAGGAAACCAATTTAGATTTGAAAAATGCCAGTCCAAAATTGGTTGTTGAAGGAAACGTACTTCTTGGTATAGACACAATTATCAATCAGCAAGAAATGAAGCTCAGCCTTTCCGCAAATTATACAGGCAATAGCAATCCACTACCTGTAACAAACGCAATCGTTATGGTAAATGATGGAACAAATACCTACACATATAATCATATCGAAAATGGGGTTTACAGGAGTGGTTTTATTGCAGCAACCAACAAAACTTATAAGTTAATCATAAACTACGAAGGAGATGAATACAATGCTTATGAAACTCTGAAAGTAGGAGGTGCGGCTATAGATAGCCTTACAGTAAATTATTTCCCTTCTGCATTGGGTAGTCCAGAAGGTAATTTTATCACCGTTAACGCAAATGATCCTTTGAATGAAAGAAACTTCTATTTATGGCAATTGTATATAAACGATAAATTAATGATCAATCCTTCACCAGGAAACATTTATAGAGCCATACAAAAAGATGACTTTTTCAACGGACGACCTCTAATTAACTATTTGCCATTTGATAATTTTCCTGTGGTTACAGGAGACATAGCAAGAATGCATCAACTAAATATCTCTGAGCAAATGCATAATTACTATTACTCCATATTCAATTTAACAGCATCATCTCCAGTTTCTGGTGATGTGCCGCCTGGGAAAATAAGAGGAAATATCTTGAATTTAAACAAGTCAGACAAAAACGCCTTAGGCTATTTTGGTGCTTGTAGTGTATCAATCAAAACAAAAAAGATATAATCTTATAAAATTAAAAACTATATTCACTTGCATTTGCCATTTTTATACTAGTCAAAATCACCACTTCCTGACTTTAAAATTCAATCATTTAACAAAATTAAGAATTGAACAGCAAGTATTCATTTAACAATCTTGTGGGAGTATTAGATAAGACGGGTAGAATGATTGTTATACAGAAATACAAATACACAAATGACTATTAACACGACAGAAACACCAGCAGGTAACACGGGTTTGGCAAAAGTGGCGGATCAGTGCTCCGCAGACACATTTGTGGTTAATCAAATGTTGGTTCTCCGCATCAACATTTGTGGTGAAAATCGCCACCTTCGCCAAGCCCGAAAACGTTATGCGGCAGCTTAAGGACGACTGAACCAATAAAAACGAATAGACTTAAATATGATTCCAGATTATCAATCAATAATGTTGCCTTTACTTGAATTTATTTCAGACGGTAAAGAATATAAAATGCGTTACGTTACAGACGAACTTGCTGTAAAATTCGGTGTGACTGAAGAGGAACAAAAAGAATTATTGCCAAGCGGTGTTGCTCCAGTATTTTATAACAGGACAGCATGGGCAAAGACATATTTAAAAAAGGCTGGTTTAATTGATAGTCCCAAACAAGGAATTGTTGTTATTTCAAAACGAGGACTTGATGTCTTAAAGAAAAAACCAAGTTCAATTAATGTTAAGTTCTTAAAACAATTTTCTGAATTCGTAGAATTTCAAACATCAAAAAGAGAAGACGAAATCGAAACTGAAACTAATGACGAGCAATCAACACAAACTCCAGAAGAATCGTTAGAAACAGCGTATCAGAAAATAAGAAAATCATTAGCGTCTGAACTTATAAATAAAGTAGTTGAACTATCTCCAGCCTTTTTTGAAAAACTTGTTGTTGAACTTTTAGTAAAAATGGGATATGGTGGTTCAATTAAAGACGCAGGTAAGGCAATGGGTAAAAGTGGCGACGAAGGAATCGACGGTACAATAAAAGAAGACAAACTTGGACTTGATATTATTTACATTCAGGCAAAACGTTGGAAACCCGGCAACGTTGTTGGTCGACCTGAACTTCAAAAATTTGTTGGTGCATTAGCGGGTCAAGGGGCTAAAAAAGGAATTTTTATTACTACATCAAACTTCACTAAAGAAGCAATCGAATACACTCCAAGAAATGAAACTAAAATTGTTTTAATTGACGGACATCAATTGGCTCAACTAATGATTGACTATAATCTTGGTTGCACTCCACAACAAACTTATGAAGTTAAAAAAATAGACAGCGACTACTTCGGTGAAGAGTAAATAAACTTTAATGGCAAATCGCTGGGGCATACCAAAAGACGTTGAAGAATTAGTAAAGCAAAGAGATTTAAGTTGTGTTTACTGCGGCATTTCATTTACTAATTCAATCGTTACGCATAAAACACGACCAACGTGGGAACACATTATCAACGACATTAGAATAAATGGTCCAGACAACATTGCACTTTGCTGCGGATCTTGCAATGCAAGTAAAGGGACAAAACTTTTGAATGATTGGCTAAATAGTAAATACTGCTTGACTAAAGGCATCACTAAAGACAACGTTGCGACTGTTGTAAAAGATTTTCTAAACAGACAATAAAGCCGACCGCATAACAGCACCTCCTATGTAAAGCAGCAATAATTATTAACAAGTTTTTAAGAATCAACAACACAACTCTTTTAAATAATGAGAAATTCGGACGAGTGCAAGCCTGTGCGTTTCTCATTGTTTAAAAGAGGAAATTCTTGAAC
>JADBXZ010000064.1 GCA_020403265.1 Bacteroidota bacterium | reverse complement strand
TTCAAAGCCACACCTAAAAGTGTTAGCTTATGCTATATTAAAAGTGGAATATATTTCACTTTTTAAATTTTATTTTTTATATTTGTTTAACACAAACAAAAATTGTACCTTTTGTTTATGAAAAATTTAATTAAAATATTTTTACTTTTTTGTTCCGTAAATTACTTTGCTCAACAAAATTTAGTACCAAATCCTAGTTTTGAGGAGGACACAGCGTGCCCGAACAATCTTTCCCAACTTTATAAAGTTAAAAACTGGTTTCAAACAAATGGCACCCCTGATTACTTCAATCGTTGCTATAATGGTAATTTTAATTATTGTTCGATTCCATCTAACTCTTTTGGGTATCAAAATATAAACTCAAACTGCCATTCTTATTGTGGAATTTTAACTTACTGGCCTTTTAATATAAACACCGAAACTTTGTGTGCAAAACTTATTGATTCTTTACAAATTGGCACAAAATACTTTTTTAGCATTAAAGTTGCTTTGGCAAATACAAAATTTGCTACAAACAATATTGGAGCGCTTTTCTCCAGGTATACGCCTACGATTACAGCAGTTGGCAATCCACCAAACACTTCAAATATCAAGTTTAATCAAGTAATAATAGATACATTAAATTGGACTAGTTTAATTGGATCTTTTGTTTGTGATTCAAACTACAAATACATTTCAATTGGTAATTTTTATGATGCTGCAAATACAAATACGATCTTAACGCATCCAACAGGTGCACAAGGGGCATATTATTTCATTGATGATGTATGCTTAAGTAACGACTCAACCTATGCTGCCAATTACAACTATAATTGTTTGTCAACAAATAGCAAAGATATTAAATTAGACTCTGAAATTACTGTTTCACCAAATCCATTTCAGGATTTGATTATTATTAATACTAAGGAAAAGGTAAAGAGAATTTCTATATTTAATTCTAGCGGCTTGGAAGAAAATGTGAATTGTTTCAATGGTAATTTGAACATTGATTGTCATAATTTAAAACCTGGCTTGTATTTTTTAATTATAAATACAACCCATAAAGTAATAACTAAAAAAATCCTAAAACAATGAAAGAAATGAACACAAAACTTTTTATAACACTCTCGATTATGGGGTGTTTGTCTGTTGGTATGGCTCAACAACAATGGAGAATTGATGGAAATAGCAATACCAATTCTAGTAGTTACATTGGCACGAGTAACAATCAACCACTAATTTTTAAAACCAATAATCAAACCAGGGCTATATTCGGGTCAGCGGGCAGTTTCACAAATACTGGGTTAATTACCACAGATAGCTTAAGTGTTACCGGTGGAGCTCGCATCAAAGGTAGGCTTCGCATCGGGCAAAATTCATTATGGTTAGGGTCAATTAATCCATTTTCAGGTTCCGATGATATTACTTCAACAAACGGTATTATAAATTTTGGTGGCGAACTAACCGTTCCTCTTCCATTCTCTCAAATTAAAGTAGGCATGGGAACGCAGTTGCCTCAATTTAATTTACATATTGCAGATAACCGGAGCCCCTCAAATCGTGTAATAGCTGGTTTTTCAAATTTCACAACTGGGCAGGCTGCTGCCGATGGATTTCAAATAGGTATTTTTGGTAACCTCCGCCAAGGCGGATGTTCGAGACGGTTTTGTAAACCCGAGCAAAACGCTTTAAATAATTTTACTGTTTAATATTTTTAAAAATACTCTCAAGGTCAGTATTATAATAATCTGCTAATTTTTTTAACGTACTTAAGGTAATATCAAACATGCCGCTTTCAATCCTACCAATATGCACACCTGTATCAAATATAACATCTTCCTGCTTTATTCCAACATTTTTACGAATGGCAATTAATTCCTTCGTAACTTTTTTTAATAGCTTTTTATTTAATTGTTTTGGCAATAACCAAAACTCCCCATATTTAATTTGTTAAATTATTACATGAATGTAATTTAGGATATTATTTTCTTAAATTTGTTTAAGCAAAACAAATTTTGTACCTTTTCAATTATGAAAAAATTACGTATAATACTCTTACTTTTTTGCTTTACTAAAATTGTAGCACAAATAAATTTAGTGCCTAATCCCTCTTTTGAAAATTATACAATATGTCCAACAAATTTAGATGAGTTTAACAATTTGGTTGATTGGGAAAAATATGGTGAAACGCCAGATTTTTTCTCACCTTGCAATACCTCGACTTATGTTGGTGTTCCCAGAAACATATATGCTTTTCAAGACTCTATTGCGGCATGTAATCATAACTATGTTGGTATAGGCATTGGTACTAACTTATTTCCTGGTAGAGAAGCTATTGGTTGTAAATTGAAAGATAGCTTAATCAAAAACAGTAAATACTATTTTTCAATGAAAATTAATTTAGCTGATACTTCAAATTTCGCAAGTAATAATCTCGGTATGAAATTGTATTATATAAAGCCTTTTATTGATTACAGTTTCTACACTTGGTATCATGAAACGAATAGTTGTACTATTAACTTCAATAATGTTGAGCAAAATAAAACCGTTTGGGTAAAGAAGTTTGGATCATTCATAGCAGATTCAAATTATAAATACTTGTTGATTAGTAATTTTTATGAAAATTCACAAACTTCATACTCGCAAGTTGCTAATTATCCTTCTAGTAATTTTGCTTATTATTTCATAGATGATGTTTGTCTTTCTACTGATTCCGCTTACGCTTACAACTATGCTTTTATTTGCGGAACAATTACTAACTACAAATTTGACTATCAAATCCCTAAACTATCTGTTTTTCCAAATCCAACAACTAACTTTCTTAAAATAGAAGGCACATATTCTCCGATTATCTCCATCACTATTAAAAATCAACAAGGTATTACTATCAAAACCTTTTTGGATTTTAGTGTAAATAACTATTTGGATTTAAGCGACCTTTCGAGCGGGCTTTATTTTTTGACAATCGTTTTATCCGACAAATCAATAAATAACATAAAAGTAATTATAAATCAAAATTAAAACCATGTAATATACAATTTCAGAATGATTATAGTTAATAATTAAACTAAGGATAAATCTTCATCGAAAACAAGTAAAAATCCAATTAAAACCTAAAAACTATGAAAATTAAAATCACAATTATTTCAACCCTTTTAGTTCTAGCAACTAAAGCACAGCAACCATTAAAAACAGATGGAAACGTATTGAACTCGTCTCATTTTGCTGGTAGCACCAACAATCAAAGTTTTAAAATCAAAACAAATAATATCACTAGATTTATTTTTGGGACTAATGGTGAAAATATAAATTCAGGAACCTTAAAAACGGATAGTTTAGTTATAACTAAAGGTGCCCATATTTTTGGTCAGCTTCATGTCGGAGATAGTTCTTTAGTTAGCGGAACTTCTCCTCTATTTGGAGGGCATGATTATCAAACCTCGACATTAGGAAGAATTATTATGGGAAACGCAGATCCATATTTAGGAGGTCCAAATCCGATTTCGGCTTTCAGATTAGGTATTGGGATTCAAAATCCTCAATTTAAAACACATATCAATGACCAAAATAATGTTAGTAATTTTATCGGAATCACTAACGCAGCAACAGGATTTGGAGCAACTGATGGATTTGGATTAGGAATTATAACTGGCGGAATAGCTGAAGTTCGCCAGAGAGAAAATCAAGATTTAAGACTCTTTACAAATAACATCCAACGTGGTGTTATACAAGCGGGTGGCCGATGGGGCATAAACACCAACACACCTGGCAACCGCCTTACCATTAGCAGCGCCGCAGGCGATCCTTATTTTGGTGCAGCCAGCAGTGGTTTACGCTTTACAAATATGACAAGCGCATCGCCCACAATCTTAAATCCTAGCAATAAGGTGCTTTCGGTAGATGCA
>JADBXZ010000063.1 GCA_020403265.1 Bacteroidota bacterium | reverse complement strand
TTGATGAGGCGTTTGGTGAACTGATGCTTGAGCCTCCGGGACCTGTCCAAGTAATATTATATATTGGTGTAGTGGCTGTTGTGGATAACGTAATAGCTGAATTTAAGCAAGTAATTACACCACCTGTGCTTGGGGTGTTGGTAACAGTTTTATTTTGCGTTGCTACAACTGTTGAATTGGCAGAACATCCATTAGATGGATTTGTAACAGTTACGATGTAATTTCCTCCTGCTGTTGCTGTAATGGCTGAAATATTGCTTGCTCCAACAATACCAGGACCAGACCAACTATAATTCAAACCAACTGTATTGGATATCGAAACTGTTGTTGAAAGCGTTGAACAAGTAATTAATTGACTAGAACTACCACCGGAAATAGATGGTGGCGTTGTATTAGTACCTACACTGGCAATAACCGGATTTGCCTGGCATCCGTTTGATCCGGTAGCATTAATGGTGTAATTACCGGTACCAAATACAGTTGCACTTCCGGTAGACTGAGATAATATTGAAGGTCCGGACCAAACATAACTTCCTCCAGCTGCACCAGTTGCAACCAATTGAACTGTTGTTGGATTCAAACAGGTGAAACTAACATTAGTAGTTGCAAGTGTTGGATTAGGAATAACAGTGATGTTATTAGAAAATGTGGCACGACATTGAGGTGTAATACCTACCGTATAGGTAACCGGATAAGTACCTGCACCAATACTTGAAGGGCAAAAAGAATTAGAAGTTACCCCAGCGCCTGAAAAAGTACCACCAGTATTACCAGTTATCTGCGGATTTAAACTCACACAATTAGCTTGAGAACATTGATTGGCAATAGCGGTCCAGTTAGCATTATATGCTGGTTGGATTTGAATAGTGCGAGATGTAACAGAAGTACAACCAACCTGGCTATCAAATCCCATTGTAATAGTGTATATCCCAGGCGTCATAAAATAAGTATCTAAAAATAGATTTCCTGACTGTAAGTTATTTGTTGAAGAAGCAATTGCTGCAGGCACAACTGATGGTGATATCGTCCAAGAAGTTATCCCAATAGGTGTTCCTCCTGGAATAATCACACTTTGACAATTATTTGGACTGGCATTAGACCACACCCCGGTTGTAAAATTTGTAGGGCCGTAGCAACTTTTAACTGTGTAGCTCATTGGTGCCGCAGTGGCAACGTTACATAAACTATAGCTATGAGGCAAAGCTGGCGCTAAACCTGCAAGAGCAAACGAGTAACTAGTACTATTTGGGATAAAAGTGAAACATGGTGCGGGAAATGTATTACACAAAGAGGTAAAGGCAGTTGTAGATTGAAAAATGGTAAGTGAGTTATTTGTTTGAGAGTTCACATTGGTGGTGCCAATTACTATACTCAAACATGGTAAAACAGCCTGAGACCCAGAAAACACAGTTACCGGTGTAATCAAAACTAAGTTGGTATATGAACAAGACATGACAGCAGACATTGGGCTACCAGTTGAAGCATCGTAAACACCTAAACTAGGTGTAAAACAACCATATTGCGCTTTCATGGAACTTCCTAAAAGAGAAAAAATCAGAACTGTTAAAATTGATAATTTTTTGAACATTATTAAATTGTTATTTTGTTGGATATACACCTTTTTTTGAACCAATTACAAGTTGTTGATTAAGTCTAAGCCAATTATTGACTGCATCAATAAATTCACTTTTAGTCTGATAATTTTGACCCTTGGGGCATTTCAAATGAATCTGATTATCAGCGAAATAACTTTTGAGTTCGTCATTCAATTGATAGTAATAATTCTTTTCAGCTTGTTCTTTCTTAAATTGTTCGATAACCTCCAATCGATTGGGGTTACTACTAGCAGCCACTTTAGACTCTTGAGCCGTTAAAAAATGTGAAGAGATACAAGAGAAAAGTAAAAAATAAATTTTTTTCATTGCCATAAATTTGAGCGAAAATAAAAAAATTATCGATTCGGCAATGAATTTTAACTTAAAATACTGTATTAAAATGATTTAGGAAGATTTTATGTCAATAGACGGGTGGTCAAAAATCAATCTTTTTCGTAATAAACTTAAAGCGGTTGTGGCTGTCATACTAATATTCCGAGAACGATTATCCCCGAATTGGAAAGAAAATGCCTCAGCTCCACTTTTTGATGCAATTGCAATCCATACCAAGCCAACTGGTTTTTCAGGCGTGCCACCGGATGGACCAGCAACACCGCTTATGGAAATACTGTAGTCAGTTTTGAATTTTTCTAATGCATTACAAGCCATCACTAATACACACTCCTTGCTAACGGCACCATATTGCTCGAAAATTTCAGTAGGCACATTAAGCAAATTTTGTTTTGCGTTATTGGAATATGGAACTAAACCACCGGCAAAAACTGAGCTAACCCCGGGAACTGACGTTAAGAGTGCGGCAACATGACCACCTGTGCAACTCTCTGCTAAGGAAACCGTTTTGTTAATTTTTAGCATCAAATCAACAACAATTGATTGGATGCTAGGCGTTTCTTCACCAAACTCCTCATAGCCAAATACGTATTCTGAGACTAATTCGTTTAATTTTAATATTTCTAACTCAACAGTTTGCTTAATCTTGTTTTCATCTTCACCCTGAGAGGATAATCGTAACCGAACGATACCTGGTTGAGGCAAGTAAGCCAATTTAATACCGTTTTTGGAAAGTTGGTCTTCCCAATGTTCAATCTTTTCGGCAAGATAACTTTCGCCAATACCCTGCGTTAATACCGTTTTATGGTAAATAAATGGTAATTTAAAGCGCTGCTTAATGAATGGTAAAATATCATTTGTCATTAACGACTTCATCTCGTATGGCACACCAGGCATACTAACAAAAATGCAGCCATTTTCTTCAAACCACATTGCAGGAGCAGTTCCATTTAAATTTCTGATAACCTTGCATCCTTCCGGAACAAGCGCCTGATTTTTATTAATTTCTGTAACCGTTTTATTTCTTGTAGCAAAAAAATTAGTTACATCAGCTAAAACAGTTTCATCAATCACCAACTTTGTTTTAAAAAAATCAGCCAGTACTTTTTTTGTAATATCATCTTTAGTTGGACCTAAACCTCCAGTAATAAAAATAAATTGAGCCCTTTTAGATGCAGCCATTAAGGCTTCCAAAATAGCAGATTCACTGTCCGAAACACTTGCCATGTGTGCAACTTGAATACCAAGTCGGTTCAATTCTTGAGCTATCCAAACAGCATTCGTATTCACAATTTGTCCAATTAATATTTCGTCACCAATGGTTAAGATTTCAGCTTTCATAAATAATTTAAAAAAAGTTTAAAGTAATAGATAAGTTTTTAAATAAAGGTTAGTTTTGTAGAAGAAAATTATGAAGAGTATTTTAATAACATTCCTTCTTAGTGCATTGTTTACAGCACAAGCTCAATCTTTTAAGGATAAGTTACAGAAGAAAAAAGACAGTTTAGAAAAAGTAACTAAAGATAAATTAAACGCTGTATCAACAACAAGTGCTGCCCCTAAACTAACCAATGAAGAGGTTATTAGAGGTTTAAAGGAAGCTTTAAGCGTTGGAACGAATAGCGCTTCTTCACTTGCCGGAAAGACAGATGGCTTTTTAAAAAACACACGTTTGTTTATTCCTTGGCCGGAAGAGGCAAAAGACATGAAAGCAAAGTTAACCACAATGGGTTTTACTAAAAAAATAAATGAGTTTGAAACAAGTTTGAACCGAGCAGCAGAGCAGGCAGCGCTCAAAGCGGCGCCTGTTTTTATTGATGCTATTACCAATATGAGTGTAGCTGACGGTTTTGCGATATTAAAAGGTAATGATACAGCTGCAACTAACTTTTTAAGAAAAACAACCAGTCAACCTTTGTACGACAAATTTTTACCGGTGGTAAAAGAGGCTGTTAACTCTGTTAAGGTAACAAGTTATTGGAATCCGTTAGCAACCAGCTACAATAAACTTCCAGGCGTTAAAAAACAAAACCCTGATTTGGATGATTACGTGACAAGAAGAGCCATTAATGGATTGATGATTTTAATTTCAGATGAGGAAATTAACATTCGAAAAAATCCAAAGGCAAGGTTAAGTGATTTACTAAAAAAGGTATTTGGGTCTTAATTCCCGTTATTAAGTCGATAGTAAACAACTTTTTTAGTTTCAAAAAAGTCTTCACGGAAAAAGTCTGATAAATTAAAGAAGACTGATTTTGAAAAATATGGTCCAAATTCCTTTTCCAGGTCACCGCCCTTTAAGTATAATATTCCATTACCTAAATTGTTTTTATTTTCTTTATTAATCTTTAATTTAACCCAATTGTAAAAGACAGGAAACTCAGTAACAGCTCTGCTCACAATAAAATCAAACTTCTGCTTAACATCCTCTGCTCGGCAATGAATCGCTGTAATGTTTTTTAATCCTAAAGCGCTGGCAACTTCATTAACCACTTTTGTTTTTTTTCCAATACTATCAACTAAAACAAACTTACACTCAGGGTAAGCAATTGCTAATGGTATGCCAGGGAAACCACCGCCTGTTCCAACATCAAGAATCTCTGTTCCATTTTTAAATTGAATAACTTTTGCAATGCCTAATGAATGAAGTACATGACGTTCGTATAAAAATTCTATGTCTTTTCTGGAAATTACGTTGATCTGCTCATTCCAAAACTGATATAATTTTTGTAACTGAGCAAATTGTTGCTGTTGCTGTGGGGTGAAATTTTGAAAATATTTTAAAATAATCTCCAATTACAAATTTGTACCTTTTTCTTTTAATGCTGCAAACAACAAATCTCGTGCTCTAAACAATTGTGCCTTAATTGTACCAATAGGTAAGTCTAATTTTTTGGAAATTTCTTCATGACTCATTTCCTGAAAATAAAATAATTCCACCATTTCTTTATATTTTGGTTTCATCTTATCAACAATCAAGCGAACGGTATCAATTTTTTGTTTTCGAATATAGTGCTCCTCCGGATCTAGACTATTTGCCTTTAAATTTGCAGAGTGATTTTCTGAATCGCTATCATGAACATTAGTTTTATTGTCTAAGCTAAATAACATTGCTTGCTTTTTCTTTCTAATAAAATCAATAGCATTATTACTTGCGATTTTAAATAACCAAGTGCTAAAGGCATAATCAGGGCTATACTGTTCCAATTTTTTAAATGCTCTACCAAAAGCCTCAATGGTTAAATCCTCTGCGTCATCCTTATTATTACACATTTTAACCATCATATAGTAAACACTTTCTCGGTAACGATTTAATAATTCCGCATAAGCTTTTTGATTACCTGAAATAGCCTGCCTAACCAGATTATAATCATAAACGGCTTTTGTTGAGAGATTATTATTTATTTCATTTAATTCGTCCACTTTGCCGGCTTATATCTTAGTTTAGCTAGTTGAAATATAGGATAAATAAACAACATAAGCAACTCAAGTATTATTCCTCTTATTAACAAATCTGATTCGCCTAGTTTTTTGGATGCTTTATTGAGACATATTAGAAACAAAATGGTTTTAATGAAAAAAATAATGCCAAACGTTACTAGTGTGTTTATTTGGAATAACAAAGGAATAAGACTGATATAGAAAAAATATTGTGCGAAGAAAATATAAAATAATCTTGATTTAGATTCGGTTGTATAATGAGGAGCAGTTGTAAGATGACGTGCCTTTTGCAGACTCCATTCTTTGAACCTTGATTTAGGCTTAGAATAAGTTATTGAATTAATATTTGCCGAAATATTAGTATTTGATTTTGTTGCGGCAGTATTGACAAATAAATCATCATCGCCGGAATTAATATGATAATGTGTTGAAAAACCCTTCATTTGAAAGAAAAGCTCTTTACTATAAGCTAAATTTCTGCCTACACCCATGTATGGTTTATTCTGGATAGCAGCACTTAGATACTGAACTGCAATGATAAAACTATCATATCGAATAAGTTTGTTTAAAAAACCGGCTTGTTTTTGGTAGGCGCCATAACCTAAAATTACTTTTTTTGAAGGCGTGAATCCTTTAGCCATTTCTGCCAGCCAATTTTCGCTTGCTGGAAAACAATCAGCATCAGTAAAGACTAAATTGTCGTGTGAAGCTTTTTTAATTCCCACAAGCATAGCAAATTTTTTGCCGTGTTTGTAGTAATCATCTTCTTTTATTGTTGCCTTTTTTAGGTTTGGGAATATCTTAGAAAACTCTTCAATTACTGTATCAGTATTGTCATAACTACAATCATTTACAACAATTACTTCGAAATTTGGGTAATTTTGCGTTAAAACCTTTGGTAAAAATTCTGTTAGATTCTCATCTTCATTTCTTGCACAAATAATGACACTAATAGGTTTGTCTTCGGAATTTTCCTCCATATGATCTTTTTTATAAAAGGAAAATACACCAAAATTCCGGAAATAGTGAATTGCAATAACAACCAAACCGATACTTGCCAAAATTGTATATATTTCAGGTAAACCAATAGTATGAAATTGCGGGAAATACATTTTGTAAAGTTAAACCTACAACAAACGTGATTTAAGAATATATTTGTAAATACTTAACAAACTAATTAACAATGAAACGTAAGTTTGACGCGGTAATCTTTGATATGGATGGTGTATTGATTGATAGCGAACCGCTTTGGAGAGAAGCCATGATAAATGGTTTTACTAAGCTTGGCTATACTTTCACAGAGGAAGATTGTATAAAAACCACCGGTAAGCGCTTTGATGAAGTCATCAAAATATGGTTTAATCATTTCAAGGAAACAAAAACAAATCCTAAACTATTTGAACAAGAAGTTATAGACGATTTAATTGGTTTAATCAAATTAAAAGGAAAGCCTATTAACGGCGTTTTGGAGGTGTTAAGTTTATTGAAGAAAGAGCAAATAAAAATTGGATTGGCTACTTCGTCTAATGAGAAATTAATGAACTTCATCCTCAAGTATTTAAATATAGCTTCTTATTTTCAATCTGTAAAATCAGCCGAACATTTAAAATTCGGTAAACCTCACCCGGAAGTTTATTTAAGTTGTGCAGAAGATCTCAATTGCCTACCGTCACGCTGTTTTGTTATAGAAGATTCTATTAATGGTGTAATTGCAGGCATGGCCGCAGGTATGAAGGTAATCGCAATACCAGACGAAAAAAATTATAATAAATTACAATGGAGTATTGCTGAGCAAAAAGTGAAAAATATGAAAGAATTATTGATATTTCTTCAAACAAATTTATAAACTACATGATTTTAAACAATTTTAATACACTACTAAAAGACATAGCGCTATCTTTACCATCGTGAAATTTAATCTTTTACATACAGATTTAAAATCAAAAGCAAGAGCCGGAGAATTTCAAACCGATCACGGCAGCATACAAACTCCAATATTTATGCCTGTTGGTACGGCCGGCACCGTTAAAGGAGTACATCAACACGAACTTAAAAATGACATAAAAGCACAAATAATTTTAGGTAACACCTATCACCTTTATTTAAGACCCGGCATTCAAACCATTGAAAAAGCCGGTGGTTTACATAAATTTAATGGCTGGGACTACCCAATTCTAACTGATAGTGGCGGCTATCAAATCTTTTCGTTATCTCATCAACGTAAGTTAACGGAAGAAGGTGCTATTTTTAAAAGCCACATTGATGGAAGCAAACATTTTTTTAGTCCTGAAAATGTAATGGACATACAAAAAAGTATTGGTGCGGATATAATTATGGCCTTTGATGAATGCACACCTTACCCCTGCGATTATAATTATGCCAAAAACAGTTTAAGCTTAACTCATCGTTGGCTAGATAGATGTATCGCCAGGTTTGATTCGACGCCGTTTACGTATGGATACGAACAGGCATTGTTTCCTATAGTGCAAGGCAGTACTTACAAAGATTTGCGGATGAAAAGTGCAGAATATATTGCATCTAAAAATAGAATTGGTAATGCTATTGGTGGTTTAAGTGTTGGTGAACCTGCTGAAGAAATGTATGAGATGACGAATTTAGTTACAGATATTTTGCCAACTGATAAACCAAGGTATTTAATGGGGGTAGGTACACCGGTGAATATACTAGAATGCATCGCCCTAGGAATTGACATGTTTGACTGTGTGATGCCAACGCGGAATGCGAGACATGGCCTTCTTTTTACATCGGAAGGGATAATAAATATTAAAAATGAAAAATGGAAAAATGATTTTTCAGAATTAGACCCTAATGGTACAAGTGTTGTTGATAAAGCATATTCAAAGGCCTACTTAAGGCATTTAGTAACATGCAATGAACTGCTTGCTGCTCAAATTGCAAGCGTTCACAATTTAGCATTCTACCTATGGCTTGTAAAATCAGCAAGAGAAAAAATTATAGATGGAACCTTTTATGAATGGAAAAACATAATGGTTAAAAAACTAATTGAACGACTTTAGTATAAATGCTTAAAATACTTGACAGATATATTCTAGGGAAATTTATTAAAACATTCGTTTTTTCAATTTCGCTTATACTTTTAATTTTTATAGTTTTTGATATCAAAGAAAAATTAAGCACGTTTACAACAAAACAAATACCACTTAATGAAATTGTTTTCGATTACTATCTGATGTTTCTGCCATATTACGGAAATTATTTCAGCCCAATGTTTACATTCATTTCTGTTGTGTTTTTTACTTCTAAAATGGCGCATCAAAGTGAGTTTATTGCGATCTTATCCAGTGGAACGAGTTTTAACAGGATATTGCGTCCTTACATCATTGGCGCTGCGCTTATTGGTTTAACATCTCTAGCCTTAAATCATTTTGTTATCCCAAAGGCATTTGAAATTAAAATTGGCTTCGAAGATAAATACATTAATAATGGCTACAGCAGTGATGCTCAAAATATACATAAAAAAATTGGAGCTAATAAACTATTATATTTAGAAAGTTATGATAATCGCATTAATACTGCCTACAAAGTTAGTATTGAAGAAATAGTTAATAACAAACAAATTTACTATCTGAGTTGTAATGATATGGTATGGGATAGTGTAAATAAAAACTGGATAATGTCTAATGTTTATGAAAGAAGATTAATTGTACAGAATAACCTTGACACCCTAAAAAATCAAAAGCCTTTATACAGGCAAACTGCAGTATTTACAACAACAAAAACAATTAGTATTCCGTTTACTCCGGAAGAAATGTGGCGATATGAAAGTAAAATCGAAACTATGAATTATTGGGAACTTAAAGATTACATCCAAAAAGAAACGCTCAAAGGATCTGATATGGTTGCAGTTTATGAAGTAGAATCATACCGACGAACCTCGTTTCCATTTGCAACATTTATTTTAACAATGATAGGTGTGTGTGTTTCTTCAAAAAAAGTTAGAGGCGGTGTAGGTATTCAAATTGCATTAGGTTTATTTTTAAGCAGTATTTATATTATGCTCATGTATGTATTTACAACAATTGCTAAAACAGGTTTTGCACCACCTTTAATTGCTGTTTGGATACCAAATCTGATTTTTTCAGCAATAGCTTTTTACTTTTATTCTAATGCTCAAAAATAAGTTGAAAAATCTAATTCAATATTTTAAAAATAAGTTTAGTCCGATACAACAAATTTTAATTTTATCAGCACTAGTAAGATTAATCTCTGTTTTTTTCAGTAAAGGTTTTGGTTTCCATGACGATCATTTTTTAATTATCGAATCCTCGCAAAGTTGGGTAGATAATTTTGATTACAACTATTGGCTTCCAAGTGAAGAAGACCCTAATAGGCAACCATCCGGTCATCCGTTGTTTTATGTAGGACTGCAATATTTTGTTTTTAAGGTATTCAAAATATTGGCCATAAATGATCCTCAAATGAAAATGCTGATGGTAAGATTTATTCATGCCGCTTGGAGTTTACTTATAGTAAAATTTGGTTATTTAATTGCCGAAAAACTAAGTAATCAAAAAACTGCCATCTATGTAGCTTTATTATTGGGTTTATATTGGTTTATGCCGTTTGTAAGTGTACGAAACCTTGCAGAATTTGTTTGCCTCCCGGCATTTATGTGGGGTATATGGTTATTAGTGAAAGAAATAAACTACAAAAATTTTCTATTCGCAGGCATTCTTTTTGGTGTGGCATTCAGTATAAGGTTTCAAGTTATATTTATGTTAGCAGGAGTAGGCATTTCCTTATTAATATTAAAAACACCATTCAAACAATTACTTGCTTTAGGGTTTGGGTTTTTGTTAACCATTTTTATCACTTGTGGGCTGGTTGATTTTATTTTATGGAATAAACCGTTCGCAGAATTTTTAAGTTATATTCAGTATAACATTGATAATGCAGGTGTATACGGCACCAATAATTGGCATATGTATTTTGATTTAATTTTTGGTCTGTTAATTCCTCCCCTGAGTTTTGCTTTATTCTATGGTTACTTTTATTCATACAAAAAAACAATTATTATATTTTGGAGTGTGTTTGTTTATCTAGCCTTTCACACTTACTTCCCGAATAAACAAGAACGCTTTGTACTTACCATCTTTCCTTTGCTTATTATAAGCGGCACCATTGGTGCATTTATGTTATATGAAAATTATAAGCTAAAATTATCGCCTAAACTCGTTACGGTGAGTAAGTGGTTTGTTATAATTTTAAATTGCATTTTGCTTTTGTTTTTAAGTCCTTCCTACGGTAAAAGACATAGGGTAGAAAGTGTTTATTATTTGAGTAAAAAAACAGATTGCACCACTTTTTTTATTGAAGACAGCAATAAAGAAAATGATTATTTAATGCCACCATTGTTTTATTTTGGTAAATGGTTTAGCGTTTGTGGAATAAATAAAAATTATAATGCAGATAGCGCCTTGGTATATTACAATCAAACAAGCCTTCAACCAAAACCTAACTATGTTATTTTTATGCAGGCTGAAAATATTGAATCGCGTGTAGCAGCCATGAAGAAAAATTTTCCGGATTTAAGGTATGAAGCAACGATTGAACC
The DNA here is from genome assembly GCA_020403265.1 of Bacteroidota bacterium. Taxonomy (GTDB): domain Bacteria; phylum Bacteroidota; class Bacteroidia; order B-17B0; family Aurantibacillaceae; genus Aurantibacillus. Next base: position 26,225 of record JADBXZ010000063.1, on the reverse strand, counting down.
AAGTTTGCTTGACAAAACATTGTTCTGGCTAAATCCTCTTAACGACAATCAAACAGCCTTCATTTACAAACTAAACTAAAATCTCCCCAAATAAATAATTAACTATTTTACCCCGTACTTATTTTTATATTTTTGATAAAGTTCAAACTGTCGATTGATTAAATTAACCGGCTTGCCACCAATATAAGCTAAAACAATGTTATGTGATTTAATATCAAGCGCATCTCCTTCACTAATGAAAAAAGTAGCTAATTTTCCAGCTTCTAAACTTCCAACTAATTTGTCAATTCCAAGAATTTTTGCCGTATTTAAACTAAGTGCACTAATTGCCATTTCCTTGTCAAGTCCATTAGCCACAGCTACGCCGGCATTAAATGGCAAATTACGGCTCTGCATAGCTTCCATGTCCCCTTCCATCTGAAAACAAAATAATATTGAGTCTTTTATCAATCTGGCGGCAAGTTGATTTATCAAATCAATGTCTTCGTCAGGTGAATCTGGCAAATCATTCACGCGATTGAGTATGACAGGAACTTTATTTAATTTTAAATCACTTGTAACCTTATAAGCCTCTTTACCGCCAACCACAACGATTTTAGAAACTTTATGCTTTTTGGAAAAGTTAATTGCTGTTAGGATATCTTTAGCTTTATCTGTATGAATATATAAATTACTTGCACCACTGAATATTGGCTTCATGGCTTCGAAACGAATATTTTTTTCACTCGGATTTAATTCATTAAAATAGGCATAAGCTTCGGTAAAAAACTTATTCAAATTATTCATTTCCTCGGTATATCTTTTATTAGTAGCATTAGTAACAACCTCATCTTCACTCCAACGCTTTTCTACTAATTTAGGAAAATTTAAATGTATCCCGTCATCTGATTTAAGCAGAGCATCCTCCCAATTCCAACCCTCAAGCGCCATAATACTTGATGAGCCAGAAATGACACCGCCTCTTGGAGTAACTTGAGTATATAAAACACCATTTGTTTTTACTGTTGGCACAATATAATTGTCTGTATTATAGGCGATGCAGCTTCGAATGTGTGGATTAAAATTTCCAACTTCATAAAAATCTCTTGTTGCTTTTACAGCTTCAGCATCATGTAAGCCAAGCACATTATTTACATTTATAAAAGCAGGATAAACGTGCTTACCTTCTAAATAAATAATAGTATCATAAGCTTTAGGATTGACCTTGATGCCAACAGTACTTTGAATGCTTTCAATTTTGGTTCCTTTTACTTGAATTAAACTGCTTTCAATTATACTTCCATTTCCTAAGTGAGCATAACCGCCAAAAAAAGCAATATTAGTATAAGTTTTTTGAGCACTACCAAGCAAGCAAAGTAAAACTTTTATTAAGACTAGTGTTTGTTTCATTTTAAAATTTTTTAGCGTTCTCCTGTTATTTCTTCTGATACTCCATTAAGTGTATTACAATGATATAATCGTTGCTCTTTAGAGGTAAACTTTTGTGTTTTTGCACCTGATTGTTTTGCATTTAGCAATTTAGAAACAATTCTCGCTCGCTCAGACTTAATGTAATTATATAATTTTTGATTTTCTACTCTATCAAAATAGGCGATACCATCTATTAGCGTCATATCACTTTTAGCATAAACACTTAATGGATGATTATTCCAAAGTACCAAATCTGCTGATTTTCCAACCTTTACGCTACCTACCTCACTATCTAAATGTAGCATTTTGGCAGGATTTAGTGTAACTAATTTTAATGCTTCAACTTCGGTTAAGTTTCCATATTTTATTGCTTTAGCCGCCTCTTGATTCAAACGACGTGCCATCTCAGCATCATCACTATTTACAGAAGTATTTACACCAACTTTAGTTAACAAAGCTGCATTGTATGGAATAGCATCCATTACCTCATTTTTATAAGCCCACCAATCAGCAAAAGTACTTGCATTAACGCCATGATTCTTCATTTTATCGGCAACTTTATATCCTTCTAAAATGTGCGTAAATGTGTTTACTTTAAATCCAAAACTATCAGCAACATGCATTAACATATTTATTTCGCTTTGCACATAACTATGACAACTAATGAATCTCTTTTTATTCAAAATCTCTGCCAAGGCCTCTAATTCTAAATCCCTACGTGGAAGAAGCTTATTTTTTTCTTTAGAAACCAAAACGTTTTTCCAATTTGCATCATATTCTTTTGCTCTTGTAAAATAATCATTATAAACTTGTTCTACTCCCATTCGGGTTTGTGGGAATCGCATATTGGCATAATCAGCCACCCAACTTTGCTTAACATTTTCTCCTAAAGCAAATTTTATGAATCCATCCGCTTTATCTACCTTCATATCCTCCGCATTAAGTCCCCATCGTAATTTAATAATAGCACTTTGGCCACCAATTGGGTTGGCAGAACCATGTAATAGTTGAGCACATGTTACACCTCCTGCCAACTGACGATAAATATTAACATCCTCCGGATTAATAACATCACCCATTCTAACCTCAGCGCTACTGGCCTGAGTTCCTTCATTTACACCCCATGTGAGCGCAATATGGCTATGTTCATCAATAATACCAGGTGTTAAATGCTTTCCGGTTGCATCAATTACTCTAGCTTGTGTACCTTTCGGTAACTCTATATTTTTTCCAATTTTTGAAATTTTTCCAGCCAAAACTAATACGTCGGTATTTCTTAAAACGCTGTCATGTTCATTAGTCCAAACCGTTGCATTTTTAAACAAATAAGTGTTCTCTCTTTTCTTTAATAAATAATTAACTGATAAAGTGCTATTAACTGGCGTTTCGATTGCAGAACCATATGCCATAAATGGGTAAATGATTTTTCCCGGATCGAGAGGAATTTGTTTTAACTGACTTACTGGCTTCTTTTCTTCAGGAGCCTTTTCTATAAATTGAATTTTAAATTCACTATAAACCCCTTGACTATTTTGAATCTTACCAAACACTGTTTTAGAATCAGCATTATAATTACCGAGTCCTCTAAATCCGGTTAAACTATCTATTTTAAACGAGAATTGCATTAATTGACCATTTAGGTTATAATTAAAAGACTTTTTAAGCGTGTCGATAATTATTAGATTTTTTGATTTAGAAGTTCTTAATTGAAGCTGATAATTTTTTGAATCAAAAGAAATTTGATAATTACCTGCTAAATCAATTGGATCCAATTCTTTATACAAGTATGTGTTCCCATTAATCCAATGTTGGAGAATCTCGCACTCATCATCAAAAATAGATTTATTAGTAATTAAAAAATTAGCAGTAAACCCGGGCTTTAAAGCACCAATTTTTGTGTACGCATTAATTAATAAAGCAGGATTAGCAGTTATAGCCTTTAACGCCATTTTTTCGGAAAGCCCATGCTTAACAGCTTTTCTAATATTGGGAAGGAAACTAGATTTGTCTTTTAAATCATAGCTGGTAAAACAAAAATTAATGTTGTTTTTCTCTAAATATGCCGGATTTGCAGGTGCTAACTCCCAGTGTTTTAGGTCTGCCAATGAGATGCTCTCTGTTTCAAAAGGATCGTCGACATCGTATGGTTCAGGAAAATTGAGTGGTAAAATAAATGAAGAACCTGTTTGTGCGATTTCTTCTAATCTTTGATACTCGTTTCCTCCAGCTTTAATAATATATTTGGTATTAAACTCCTTTGCAATTTTGGCGGCACGTATTGCATTAAACTTGTCGTTAGCTTCAAAAATAGAAGGTAGAGATTGTAATTGATTAAACGCCTCGAGGCTTATATTAAATTCTGTTTTAGCATTATTAGTCTTATACCAGATAGCATCATAATAAGTTTGTCTTATCAAAGCAATAGCACCAGTTAGCGAACTAGGGTAATCTTGACCGGAACTACCTTTATTAAAAGAATAAAATGCTGCAGATTTATCCATCAAAACACTTTCATTCTCTTTCACATCGTGATTTAACAAGGCGAGTACCCCACTCCCTCTTACAATCCCATCTTTGCTTGAAGATAATACTACTCCAATTCCATTTCTTATTAATTCCTGAGCTTTTTCCTTATTGTGTTGAAAAATCTTATGAGCCTCTACATCGGCTCTGATGGCTTGATTCCAACCAAAGGCACCCTTTACATTTGAAATTGTTTGAGGTCCGTTGCCAGTACTTCTGCTTGCTTTAATTTCATTTAAACCATAATCGCTATAAATATCTATAAATGAAGGGTAAATAAATTTACCTTTCAAATCAATAGTTACTGCGTGTTTAGGGATTGATACATTGTTCCCAGAGGCGATAATTTTTCCATCTTTAACAAGCAAAACACCATTATTAATGGTTATCTCATAATCAATAACCAACTGTGCATTAATGAAAGCAAAAAGTGTATGAGGTTTATACGGAGCACCGTTATTTGGGAATGTAATTTGGCTATATACGTTTAAAAACCAAACTGTTACGAACAGAAAGCTTAATTTTTTCTTCATTTTGATAAAAGTAGAGTTTAATTTTAATAAATCGAAATTTCTATACGATTAATTATTTCCTTGAATTCACCAATTTTTAACATATTTTGTTTAATCTTTTTAACCAAATGTTAAACAAAATAAAATATCCTGTGTTTCCTATTTATAATTTAAAACAAAAAATATGAAAAAACGATTATCATTTATTAGCAGTGCCATCCTAGTAGGAGCAATTGCGGGAAACATTAAAGCTCAGGCACCAACATTTCAAATTATACATAACTGCGCCGATGCTGCAGCGGCAAACGTTAAAATTTGGGCAAATGGTGGTGTATTAGTTAACAATTTAGCATTTAGATTTGCGACTGCAACAGGCACAGTGGCAGCAGGCACTTACACCATTGGTGTTTCGGCTCCAAGCGCAACTACGCAAGCAGCATCTTTAGCTCAATTTACAGTTAATTTTGCAACCGGTGTAGATTATAAAATTGTGGCCAATGGAATTGTTAGTCCAACCGGATATAACCCTAGTTCAATGATGGCTCCTTTTACATTATCCACTTTTACATCCAATGCAGCTGCGCCATCTTCATCTATTACACAAGTTTTAGTTAACCATGGTAGTACAGACGCACCGGTAGTTGATGTGGTTGCTCCTTTTACCGGAACTAATCCAGTGTTTCCTAATATTTTGGTAAACAATGCTGCTTATACAAACTTTGCCGGATGGTTAAACCTAACAACCGCCAACTATAAATTACAAGTTAGAGATCAATTCTCTGAAAATGTGGTTCAAGAGTATTCTGCACCTTTAACAACTTTAGGTTTAGGAGGTCAACGAATCTCCGTTATTGCAAGCGGTTTTTTAAACACAACCAACAACAGTAATAGTCCTAACTCTTTCGGTTTGTGGGTAGCAACAGCTACAGGTGGTTCATTAATTCCATTACCAACCACTACTACAACCTCAACTCGTTTACAAGCTATACACAACTGTGCTGATGCTGCTGCAACAAGTGTTGATGTTTGGTTCCGTTCAGCTACAACAGGTACTGCTGCAGTTTTATTATTAGATAACTTTGCTTTTAGAACAGCATCACCATTTATTGATGTTCCAACCGCTCAGGTTGTTACCCTGTCTATTGCACCTCCAACAAGTACATCTGTAGCTTCTGCCTTGGCCAATTTTACTTACAACCTTGCTCCTTCATCTAAATATCAGCTAATAGCCAGCGGTATTTTATCTCCTCTGGGGTATTCTCCAAGTTCAACTGCTGCTCCTTTTAGTTTAATAGCTAACGCAAACGTAAGAGAGAGAGCTTTGGTTAACTCCAATACCGACGTCTTAATTTTCCATGGTGCAACAGACGCACCCGCTGTTAACATTGTGTCTCCTCCAAGTACTACTTTAGCAAGTGCGTTAACCTACTCTACTTATAACTCAATTGGTTATAATGCGTTACCAACAGCCAACTACACTATTAACGTAAATAGTGGTTCGGTAACTGTTGCAAGCTATCAAGCACCTCTTGCGGCATTAAGTTTAACCGGTCAAGCGATTACCGTTTTAGCAAGTGGATTTTTAACACCTGCTTCTAACTCTAATGGTCCGGCATTCGGTTTATTTGCAGCAGCTGCAACCGGTGGAAGTTTAATTCCATTGCCGTCTATAGTTATCACAGCGATTGGTAATAAAACAGAATTACAAAATAAATTATCGGTTTATCCAAATCCATTCAGCGAGAGAGTAACAATTTCTAACCAATCTGAATTAAATTTAACGATTGAAGTGAGCGATATTACGGGTAAACTAATTAAAAGTGTTCAATCTAATGAAAGTTCAATTTCGATGGATTTAAATGAATTAACGACAGGCGTATATTTCATTACTGTTAACAACGGAGCTGATAAAGCAACGTTTAAAGTTGTAAAATAGACACGAGTTGTTAATAGTCCTAATTAAGTGTTGTTTGGAAATGCCGTTTCGTTTGAAACGGCATTTTTTTTAATCCTTTTCAGAAATATTATTTATAAATTTCCTTTTTTGCAGCAAGCAAGGTATTTTTAAGCAAACTTGCAATGGTCATAGGACCAACACCCCCCGGAACAGGTGTAATATAACTGCATTTTGGCGCTACTTCGTCAAATTTTACATCACCTTTTAAAACAAATCCACTTTTAGCTGTTGAAGATTCAACACGCGTTGTTCCAACATCAATTACTACAGCTCCTTCCTTTACCATATTCGCTTTTAAAAATTCAGGGCTGCCTAATGCACAAATAATAATATCAGCTTTTAATGTATGACTAATTAAATTTTCTGTTTTACTGTGGCATAAGGTAACCGTACAATTTCCAAGAGATGTGTTTTTGGCTAATAAAATGCTCATTGGTGAACCAACAATGTGGCTTCTACCTATCACTACACAGTGTTTGCCGCAAGTTTCAATATTATACTTTTCAAGTAATTGAACTATGCCATAAGGTGTTGCACTTACATAACAGGGAAGATTTAATACCATCCTACCGACATTAATTGGATGAAAACCGTCTACATCTTTACTTGGTAAAATACTTTCTAAAACTTTTTGTTCATTAATGTGACGAGGTAATGGTAATTGAACAATGAAACCGTCAATATCCGGATTGTTATTGAGATCAGCGACTGTTTGCAGCAATTTATCTTCTGTAACATACTCCGGATGACGGATTAATGTAGATTTAAATCCAACTCGTTCACAAGTTTTTATTTTATTTGCAACATATGTTTCGCTGCCCCCATCGTTACCTACCAAAACAGCGGCTAAATGCGGTTGTTTTTTACCTTCTTTTAAAAGTAATTTTACCTCTTCAGCTATTTGCTCTTGTATAAGCGCCGAGATTTTTTTTCCATCAATTAATTGCATCATAAGATTTTCAAATATAATAAATTATAAGTTTTTACGATCTCACGAATATTAGCATGATTTCAACCATTTAATAGTCAAAGAAAAAAACTTGATAAAGCAGAAAGGTTAATTACAGCAATTACTAGTGTAAAATTTATTTTGAATCCCAAACTTTCATACGAACCAGATCAGAAATATAATGGCGTGTTCCGTTATATACAGATGTAGTAAAAGCATCCGTAACACCAGCTGCCCTCACCTGTTTTAAGAAACTATTTGCATCATTTAAGGTTTCAAATTCTTTGTCCATGATGAGCAATTTAATGTTGTTATTTAAAACACCACCATCTTTAACTTTACCAAGTTTGCTCACAATATTTCTATTAAATCCATCAGGGTTTGCAGTGGCGGAAACCTGCACATAAAATTTTAAACCAGGTACTTTCATTGAACCATATTTACCCTGATAATTTGCATCATTAATATTATCTGAACCTTTAGCAGGAAGGCTATCTCCAAAATTAACATTTACTATCTTTTCTGTGTAGTCTTCTTCTGCTTGTTCAGTACTTACATTAATAACTCTATCTCCAATAATTTCATGGTAGAATGTTAATTTATACTTTTTGCTCGAAGGTAAATTCACCACAAAATTTCCGCTTTGTGGATTGGAGCGATAAGTACCATAATAATTTGATTCACCTTCAACAGCCACATAAATATCGGTCTCATATGGCTCCATATTTTGAGTTACTTTCCCTTTTACAATTGTTATAACAGTTTTCTTAGCCGCAATAGCAGGTTCAATCACGTATAAGTCCTGATCGCCTTTACCGCCTTTTCTTGCACTCGAAAAATATCCGCGCTTCCCATCAGCTGATAAAACATAAAATAAATCGTCGGCAGTAGTATTAATCGGGTAACCTAAGTTTTTTGGTGCTGACCAAGTACTGTCTTTCTTCATCCAATCGCATGTAAATAAATCAAAATCGCCAATCGAAGTATGACCCTCTGAACTGAAAACTAATGTTCTGCTATCGGGTGAAATAAAAGGTGCGTCTTCATCGTACTTTGTATTTATTTTGTCTCCTAAATTTTTCACATTACCCCAAGTTCCATCGGTGTTTTTAGAAGCAACGTACAAATCCCTGCCACCAAATCCACCAGGACGATCACTCGCAAAATAAATATACTTTTGATCAGTTGTCATGGTAATACTACCTTCCCATGAATTTGTATTGACCTCTCCTTGCAGTTTTTCAGGCACACCATATTTACCTTTTTCACGTTGACTCACGTATATATCACCGTTACCATTATCTTTTATATATTTAAACAGGAACAATAATTTACCATCTGGCGAAAGAGCGATTGCTCCATCATTGTCAACAGAATTCAAATTAGACAATAACTCAGGGGATTGCCACTCATTACTAACTTTTTTTGAAATAAAGATATCTTCATTATAATCACCTTTTGGGTTAGGTTTGTTATTTTCGTCAACTAACCCGCCCATACTTCGTTTACCTCTGTAAGTAAAAATAATATTCTCTTCATTGGGTTCAATAACCGGAGCATATTCAGCACCCTCGGTATTAATTAGAGAACCCAGATTATCAATTTTAGCTTCAACCGGCGATTTATAAACCTCAATACCGTTTTTGCTAAAAAAAGCCAAGCGTTCCAATTGTGCTTTATCTTCAGTCGTCACCTTCGGATTTGCCAATAAAGAATTTGCATACTCCAACGATTTATCAAATTGATAGGTTTTATGAAAAAGTAAGGCTAAATAGTAATCAACATCTTTATTTTTTTTATCCTTAGTTTTCACTTCAGTTAGCAAAGTTTGCGCCTCATCATGTTTATCATCCATATACACAGCGCATACACCTGTAACAAATCGTAAAAATATATCTCCACTGTGAGCAGGGAAAAGTGATTTATACTTTTCGTAGGCCTGAGGGTAGTAGCGTTTATTAAAAAGCTTATTAGCCGATTCAAAAATTGAACGATCTTCACTTGTCCATGATTGAGTTTGCGTTTCTTGTGAATAACTGAATTTGGCAGAAACAAACAAAAACAAACAAAAAATTAACTTTTTCATAAATTTAATAAGATGCTAATATACTAAAATATTTTATATAACCTTGATTTTTAAAATGTTATTTACGCTGAGTTAAAACGAGGTGAAGAAATATTGCTCCAAAGTGCAGAAACAATCTCAATTTCTAAAGTGCTGACTAATTCTGAAAAAATATTACAGATTACCTTACAGATATTAATTTGAAACAATTGAAGTCATTTATGGTGTGAAAATTTAGGTTTCTAAACTTTACAATATCATTTAATTTAGAATCTTAAAAATTAATTGGCAATTAAAAATTCACTTTTTGAATTGCCGGATGTAAACCTTAACTTTGGCGGAGAAAATTTGGTCTCGTAGTTCAATGGATAGAATAGAAGTTTCCTAAACTTTTGATATGAGTTCGATTCTCGTCGAGACCACAATCGCAAATTCGCTAGTTGTGACGGATTTGCGATTTTTTTAAAATAATCTTACAATGTAAGCTCCCAAAAAAATAGTACGATTTTGAATTAGACAAAAAGTTTGATTTTAAAATGTAAAAAGGAATGAAAAAAGTTCGTTTTCATTCTAATCTCCTCAGATACGCATTACTATTTCTTAATACTTTACAATAACTCTTGCAGATTATTATGAATGATACAAAGACTAATTTATTACCATATTATTCATTATTTTCGCAATAATGTCTTTAGAACTACCCAAACCAAAAAAGCAAGTTAAAAATCGTAATGATTCTATTATAGATTTTTTGCAAAAAGACATTGTGCTTTTTGAAAAGAAATTTGGTAACCCTCAAAAAGAAGCTTTTTATTCTGAATTAGGACTTTTATTGTCCACCGGAGTTGATATCAAAAAATCCTTGGAAATATTACTAGAAGATATCCGTAACAAAAAACATCAGGCGATAATTGAACAAATAAAAAATGATATTGTTAACGGAAAATCAATTCACGAGGCTATTCAAATTCATAAAGCGTTTACAAAATATGAAGTGCAAAGTATTAAAATAGGTGAAGAATCAGGACAATTACCGCAAGTATTAAAAGAATTAGGGGCGTACTATCATGCGTCCATCAAATTAAAACGTCAAATTATTGGCGTACTCACCTACCCATCCATCGTTATAAGTTTAGCCTTCTTAATTATTTACTTTATGTTAGCTGTGGTTGTACCTGTTTTTAGTGATGTATTTAAACAAACAGGCCGACAGCTGCCCGAACTTACAGTTATGCTAATTAATTTAAGCGAAAAAAGTGACACCATTTTTTATACATTTTTTGGACTAGGTCTTATTGGATTTACAATTCATAAAACACAATCCAAAAAAGAATGGTATCGTAAAACAACCTCTAATCTGCTACTGAGGATTCCTGTAGTTAAACAATTAATCCTGAAAATATATTTGGCCCGTTTCTGTCAAAGTATGAAGCTACTGATTGGAGCCAAGGTCATTATTAGTGATGCGCTTGAACTCGTTGAAAACATGATTGAGTTTTATCCAATGGAACAGGCTTTAAAAACGGTTCGAAAAGAGGTCGTAATTGAAGGGAAACTCTTAAATGAAAGCCTTGAAGCCAATGCGATCTTTCCAAAAAAATTAGTTGCTTTGATAAAAATAAGTGAAGAAGTTAATGCCCCCGAAGTGATTTTTGAAAAGTTACATCAACAATACTCAGCAGAATTAGAGCATCAACAAACAGTAGTCGGCAAAATTATTGAACCTTTTTTTATTATTTTTTTAGGCCTATTAGTAAGTGTGATTTTAATTGCAATGTATTTACCAATGGTTGAATTAAGTACTGGTGGATTTTAGATCAATATTCAAGATGAAAAATACCTCTTCAATCCAAAACAACCAGTTATTCTGCCTGTCAAAAAGTCTGATAAAATCTAATAGGTACATAATAATGCTCTAAAACCACCTTTTTTGTATTTATAACAAACTTGTATATCTTTGTATGAAGGAAATGCTTAAAAGACTAAGTAAACATAAGCTTAACGGAATGTCTCTTATTGAGATTCTTATTGTATTAGCTATAGTTGGCATTTTGTTATCTATGGCAGTACCCAAGTTTATGAAACTGATTGGACGTTCAAAATCATTAGAAGCTCAAACTCAACTTAAGTATTTGGTGGATTTACAAACTAATTTTTTTTACATCAACTCTAAATACAGCAATAGCTTAAACGAGGTTGGTTTTGAACAAGCCACTCTAGTTACTGAAGGTGGGAAAGCCAATTATAAAATTGAAATTTCAGATGCCAGTTCTTCTAACTTTACAGCCAAGGCAACTGCTGTTGTTGATTTCGATCAGGATGGTCAATTCAACGTTTGGCAGGTAAACAACAAGTCTGAAATTAAGGAAGTAATTGAAGATTAAAGAAAAGATGTGAGTTTAATTAATTTAATCTTTTCATTCGTAATTGTTTTATTATCAATAATTCTACTTTATCAAGATTTTAAAACACGATTAATTAACCTTTGGCTTATTATTTTATTTTCATTGTGCGTTGTGCTCAATTTCTTACTTCAACATTCTTATTTACCATGGTTATACAATGTTTTATTTTCCATTGTCTACTTTGCCTTTTCATATTTAATAGTTTGGATATACTTACGTCAAAAAAAAATTAGTCTCAACAACGCCATAGGTTTAGCTGACATTATTTTATTATTTGTCGTTGCCAGTGTGACTGATTATGAATTACAAATTTATTTTTTTACTGTTTTTTTTATCACCTGTTGTTTAATTTACCTTGTATTAAAAAAACACAAAACCATTCCAATGGCAGGCTATTTGGCTTTGTTTTACAGTATTTGGCTAATTATAAGTCAGATAGAACTAACTTAAAAAATTTAAATTCCTTTCATGTTTAGTCTAACATTTGCATCGTATTGTTTTTGGAAGTGAATTGGGTATTTAATTTTTTTATAGATGATATTAAACTTAAGATCGGTCAGCAACAAAACTTGTTTGGTTTTCCCAACAATTAGTTGATTTTGTTTTCGTATGTTTTCTATCTCTAATTTCAATGTATCAATTTGATCCGTGGATTCGAATAATATATAAGCATCTTTTAGTTTTAATTGCCGGATAACAGAATCTCGCTTTATGACATAAGTATTATCCCCTACCTCTTCTATCGTTTTAGCGTAATTTTCCTCAAATAATAATCGTTTTTTTAATTCTATTAGATCAGATATAAATTTTGATTGTTGCTTATAAATAGATGTGGTTTTCTGAATATAACTTAACGTAAAAAAAGCAAAGTTAATAACCAATCCAATTAATGCCATCACCACTATCATTTCAATAACTGTAAAAGCCTTAAGTTTATTTTTAGCAGACATCAATTTTTAATGTTTTGTAATTGTTGTAATTCAATCAGTTTGTTCTTATTTACATCAAAAACTATAATTTTGATTAGGATACAATCTGAAAAAACCGGATTGCGATTAATAATTCTCTTTATTGTATAACTGTCTTCCATTACAATATCATCGGTATAAATTTTTTCACTAAGAGTCTTTTCCAAGAAATTCTCTGCCTTTAAAATTGCCTGTGTTTTAAAGAACAAACTGTTACTTTGCTGTACGTTTTTAAACACAATAGAGCCCAAAGTTGAAATAAAGGCTATAATTGCAAAAGCAACCATTACCTCCACAATTGTAGATGCTTTAAGTTTTTTAGTTTGACTAAATATTTTTAATTTAAATTTCAATTAAACTGTTTACATTTAATTAATGCATTGTCAGCTTTGAATATATCCGGAACCGCTAATACATCAGCAATGGCTTTGGGATTAATCTCACAACTGAGTATATGATTTTCATACACGGCAGAAGGCGTGCTTAACAACAAGCTATTTGCGTATACATTTGCGTTCAAAATCCCTTCCAGGTGCAAATAATGTGAGCTGTATACCAAACCATTTACTTCTGACTTACTATGTAATTTAATTAAAGTTTTGCAATCATCACTTTCAGCTATTGTTACAATTGAGCCATAAAACATTACATTTTCATTTAACAAAATCGCACCAAGACTTTTATTAGTTGAATTAAAAACACTAAAAGAACTTGGATAAGCAAAATAATTATTTTTACCAGTCACAATAGAGTCTGTACAAATAACATGAACGACCCCTTTAAAACCTTCTTTAAATTTTACTTTTTTAGCAACAATCAATACATCATTTAACTTAGCACTACTATCTATAATTACTTCGTTCGCTGACATTATTTTAATATTGCCGCTCCAATTACAATTGGCAATTTGCTGAACTCCATAACTTAATAGGATAGTTTTTTTATCAAATTTATTTTCAAAACGCCCATTTAAACCTGTAACAATACTATCCATATAATCGTTTCTACTATTAATTTGATTTTTTAAATTATTAATAAAACTAGTATGAGGTATAGGAACTTGAAAAGAAGATTTCTTTATGTGAGCTGTGGTAATTGGGTTGGCTATATAACTTAATCCTTCAATAAAGGCAGGTTTAATGCCCCCATCCGGTAAATAACAATTTGACTTAAAAACAATATTTCCGGCCATACCAATCGGTCTGCCATTATTTGAAATTAACAATCCTGTATCTATACTCATATGAGTACCATACAAACCAGAAATTGAAAGTTGGTGATGCAAATTTTTAGTTGTAACGGACACAATATTAAAAGCACCCCAGTTAAGCTTATTAATTTTTAATGAATCAGTATCTTCCTCATCCAAAACAAACCATTTATTGTTTATTGCTTCGTTAAAATAGTTTGATTTTGCAATCTCTAAACCCGACTTAAGGTTTAGATTTAATTGACTCAAACTACCAATATTGGTTAGTTTGCGCTGATTTAAAAATGAAATTAACAAAAGTGCCATTAATAGGATAGAAACCACCAAACTCACTATAATTGACACATACAAAGCACCGCCCTTAATTTTACGATTTCTTAAGTGATTTATTCCGTGTTTAAAATTTGCCTTCAAAACACTAACTTTGTATGGTTTTTACATCCTCCTTCTTTTCAGAGTCTATTTTTTTCTTCTTTAACTTCTTATCTTTTATTGGCTTATCAGTCTCTTCAATCTTTTTGTTTTTAATTTTTTTAGGTTTCTTTTCCTTCTTAACAATTGGTTTAGGAATTACTTCGTCTCCATGTTTATACTTTTTCTTTTCTAAAATTCTTCCACCTACTCCATAGGTATAAAACTTCCCATGCAATTTATTGTTTTTAAACTGCCCTTTAGCCATCATTTCACCCTTTTCGTTATAAAGTATGTATTCTCCGCTCTTAACTCCGTTTTTCCAGGTTAACAATTCTCTTAACTTTCCATCAGGATACCAACTTTTCCAAACCTTATGCTTCAAACCATACTTCACCGTACCCTCTTCCTTGAGTTGATTGGATAAATAAAATACTTTGTAAAAACCATGAATAAGCTTTCCATCATAACCACCATTGGTTTCTATTAATTTTTGACTTGTATACCAAATATAGGTCAAATTAGGATCTGCCTTAAAATCCTTTTTGGAAGAGAGCATTTGTGTTTTTATGGTACAATCCTCATTATTAACGGTAATATTGAATTGTTTTACTTTACCTGGTTCAATTACTTTTTGTGCCTCAAGGTTTAATGTTAAGAAGAGCAAGCTCAAAACACAACAAAAGCATCTTACGTAATTAGATTTTCTATTGAATGATTTCATTTATTAATACTTATTTGTTCCTTTCCAATTTGAACGGTGATGTTGTTAATGGATATACTTTTAAAAAATATTCCATCTATAGTTTCGTTAACCTTAACAATATGCGATTGACCATTAATGCCGACTAAAGCCGTAATTATTCCATTGCTATTATTCTTTACAAGCCCAAGGTATTTTATTTGAGGTAATGGTTTTTTAATTTCTTCAGATGGCTTAATCTGCTTATTTTGCATTGATTTAGGGACTTCCTTATTTTGATTGTTTTTTTTAATTGCAGTCTTGGTTACTAATTGCTTTTCATTTTTTAAAAAAGGGTCTTCATAATTTAATTGAAGCTGATAAACCATTGTATCATTCACGTTCATCTTAAAACCCGCTCCCTCACTTTTATTTGAATTGAGTTCAATAGATTCTGATTTAAAATATTCCGTATAAAAAGTATAGCCAAAGTAACCCCATATACCTAAATTTATGAGTAACATTACCAAAACACCACTTTTTCCTTTGAGCATAGTCAACTAAAGCATTTTAAATTTTCTAAAAGGACTAGGTACTGATTTATTTCTTACAGAATCAACAGATATAATACGCCAAAAATAGTAATTGCTGTTTGAAATAATAGCACTGGAATTATTCAGTGCACCAATAGTTGTGTTCAATTGGTATGTTCTTGTTGAACTAATTACATTTAAAAAAGTAGAGTCAACAGCCACGATAATACTATCATACCTTGCGTCAGGAGCACCAGTCCGTATCCATCCCAAAACGGTAGTTGGAGTTGCCGAGGTGAATCCGTGTGCCGGAAAAAAAGCAGTTGGAGCAGTTGGTGTTGAAGGTGCAGGTGGTGTTAAATCAATTGTAAAGGTTTGTGAAGCATTATATTGAGAAATACTTGTATTATTTAGTGCTCTGAGCTTCCAACTGAATGCTCCTTGTGCAGGAAATGTGTAGGTATACGTAGTATTACTTGTTGTAGTGTCTTTAATTATTCCGTTGGAAGCATTTAATAAGACCAGTTGATATTGCAAAGCAGAGTTAAGGGAATTCCAGGAGAAAGCAATTTTGGAATTACCGGTTAAAAATCCTGTTGAAGGGGCAATGGTGCTTACAATTTGATTTGTTAAATTACTTGTTGTATCAATCTTAAATGAGAACGTTTGAAAAGCCGTACTTCCACCGCCGTTAATGGCTTTAATACGCCATTGATAAACACCAGGCAATAATGTTTTATTAAACTTGTTACTTACAATTTCGGTATCTAATACCAGCTGTGTAATACTATTAAAATTTGGCTTAACAATTTGTAAATTGTATTTTTCTGCGCCTTCCAATGGTTCCCACCAAAATGTAATCGAATTACCTGTTGTGTTAAAATTATCGGAAGGTGCATTAATTGCAATACTCTTGTTTTTGATATCTTTTACCACCAAATCCTTGGTGCAACTGATTAATAGTGCAAAAACAACTAGTGATAAACAAATTAAATTCTTCATGGCTTTTACTTTTGAAATGATTGAGTTATAAGGGTAAGATATAAATTTTTACGTTTATTTTGAATGTCTGTTATTGTATAAAAATTGGCTGACATAATTCTTGCAAGGTATTTATGCTTGCTTTCAAGACTATTTAGTAATTGTAATAAAACTTTAAAACTACCTTGAATTGTGAATGTATTGGTTTGCACCTTCAAATTATTACTCTTATATGATGAGCGGGTTGGAATTTCAGTCACAATGCAACCATTTTGAGAAGCAAATAAAGAAATGTAAGCTGTTAATTTATCACGAACTGCAATCGTTGTATCGCTATTCGAGTAATTTTTCTCAAAATCGTTTAACTTTTTCTGAATGGCCGGGATTTCAGCCTCTTTAGATTTTAACCATTCAATTTTTGTTTGCTTCTCATTTATTTCATTTGATAATAAAAAAGTATCTTTAAATGTGACCTTGTAGCCAATGTAAACAAACAAAATAAATATCAACATCAATAAGATGCATTTAGTTTGATATGTCAACTTTTCAAACATTAATTGGTTTTTAATTTAATTTCAAAATTTGGTAAAAAATTATCCTTATTATAATTAAATTTTTCAAGATTAACTTCTTTAATAAACTTTTGAAGTTTAAGTATATTTACCCATTCATTAATTACCAAACTTTGATTGCAGTTTCCTTTGATTATAATTTCTTTTGCAAAAAAGGTAACTAAACTATCCTTATTATCCTCTTTGGTGTTTTTTGGATTGAAATATAAATTAGTTAGTTGAACCTCATTTGGCATGGTTACAGCCAATTTATCAGCAAACTCACTTAATCTGCTTTCTCCTAAAATCCCGGCCTCTTCTATTAAATCCTTTTTACTTTGATAGTCTGCCAACAGCTTATTAATTTTTTCATATTTTCCTTGATAAACAACTAACTCCTTATCAACCTCATTATTAGATTTGTTTAAACTTGTAAACACTATCAAGTTTAACACAGCCATAAAAAAACAAATTCCAACCACTGCCAAAAGCAAGAACTGAAATTTATTTTTTTCAAAATGCGAACTAGTTATCTTCTGTAATGTTTTATTTGGGCTTTCAGGCGCATTATTTTGTAGAAAATACTGAATGGCATTAGCAAATCCCAAGACATGATTTTGATTGATAGTTAAACCACCAACTTTAATTTCTTCAGTTTCATGACCTGAATGTGGCAAGATGGAATCAATGCTGTTATTGGTTATTTCAATTTTATATAATGCAGTTGAAATTAGATTTAAATTGGTCCAAAAAGCGCTCATGCCCTTTACACTCGCAGCTCCTAAAATCACAGATGCCAGATTAACTCCTAAACGGTTTAAATCACCTATAAAATCTTGCACAAATTGTTTCCTGGCAAAGGCATAAAATCCTTCGGTTTCGGATTGGTGAAAATATTGAACATAAAAATCTGTTTCGCTAATTCCCGGCAAATTATTTGCTATATGCAAATTCAATTCCTCATCTCCTTTAGCAGGTACTTTTTTTAATATTACACCTTTACCGTTTAAAATTAAAATGATTGGAACTTTATATTTAATTAATTTTTCAGGAATTTGCCATTCATTTATAGATTGATTGCCAGAAACAATATCAATTTTGTTTTTCGTTTTTTTACAGTGTGTGTAATAATAATTTGTCGCATGGTCTGTTATGGCCACCTCAATTACAAGCAATTCCTTTTTAATATGGAATGTTGAAGGTATTAACCGATCTAAAAACACGACTTAAAAAATAACGGTTGGTTTAATAAATATGGTTAACTTATTTTCTGATTTTGACTTGGTTCTGTTGCCAAAAATCCATTTTAGGATAGGGATACGAGAAATAAATGGTAAACCGGATCCGGAATTATTCACTTGATTTTCCTCTAATCCACCCAACATAATCATT
This sequence comes from Bacteroidota bacterium, assembly GCA_020403265.1. Classification (GTDB taxonomy): domain Bacteria; phylum Bacteroidota; class Bacteroidia; order B-17B0; family Aurantibacillaceae; genus Aurantibacillus. The sequence goes on along the minus strand of JADBXZ010000063.1, from coordinate 7,676 downwards.
TCACCATTTTTAACCCTTACTAATGATTGAAAATCGCGGTTAATTGTACCAGGTGGAGCTGTGTTAGAAACACGTTCAGTGAAGCTGGATTGTTTCACATTAATTGTCATTGTAATTTGTTCATCGCCCGAAACTTGTGGGTCTATGCTAACAGATAAATCCGCATTTACCGATTTCCAGTTTTGTGTTTGCAATAAATTTTGCTGTGTGTTAACCTGATTAACCAATTGATTGTTGACTTCCAGGTAATATTGCGTCTGCCCTACACTTAATTTTGCCTCGTGTCCGTTTAACGTAGCAATTTGTGGTGTTGATCTTAACTTTAATACACCATTGGTTTCCATTGCTTTTAAGCTGGCGTAAAAATTGGACGACACATTACCCAAGTTAATTAAACCAAAACCATTGATTCCACTAATCAGATTATTAATTGATTGGGCATTTAAGTTAAAATTATAATCCGGCAAAACAGTTCCACCCGTTGTGCCTGTTTTGGTTCCTAATCCCGCCGAAATACCTGCTGACAAGGAATTACTTTTTCTAACATCTGCAATAATCACCTCAATGTGAACCATTGGCACTACCACATCTATTTGTCTGATAAAAGCCTCTAGCTCGTTAATACGAGGTTGCGAACCGCTTACAATTAATCCATTTAAATCTTCAAACAACTTAACGTCAACGCCTTTCTTTAGCTCAGCCGGAACAAAATCCATCATTTTTTCGATGGTTCTGTTTTTTAAGGTGATTAATTTGCTTTGCCGTAAGCCTTCTAAGTTACGGTCACCAAATAAGTAAGTTTGTCCATCTTTTTTAAAGGTAAGTTCTGTACCGTTAAAAAGTAAGCGTAAAAACTCATCGTAAGGCGCCTCAACTACTTTTAATGTTGTATTGCCCTTTAATTCACTAAATAAAAAATAATTTTTACCTAGCTCTTTAGAAACCGTGTTCACAACTTCCGCTATCGGCAAATTGGATACATCCATAGTAATGAGCCCGTCTTGTACTTTTATTTTAGCATTTTTATTTTCCTGTACCGGGTTATTGTTGGTTGAACCGGTTAACGAACCAAAAGGATTGTTATTTGTTCCCGAATTCCCTGCTACAATCTGTTTCTTTTCAAAAACATAAAAATCATCAGGCGTTTTACTTACTTTTAAATCATTGGCAAACGCCAATTTTTCAAGAGCTGAAATAAAACTAGCGTTTTGCATATAGCCACTTACCACTTTATTCATCAATTCAGGACTATAAATTATGTTTCTACCACTTTGTTTAGTGATTTCTTTGGTTACATTTCCTAACGTATCATTATTTAAATCATAACTAAGGAGGTCAGCATTGCGTTCGTAAAGAATATTAATTTTACGCTGAGCAATTTTCTTTTCCACCACCGGAGCGGCGTATTTCACGAATGTAATAATAGGGCCGACAAACTGAATATCCAAATCGTAGCGTTTACATAAAAACAAGAACACTTCTTTGGCTGTAACCTTTTTAAAACTATTGCTTAATTTAACATCGATACCCGGATCAACATTTACATTTAAATTATTACTAGTACCAATAGCTCTAACATACTCCTGCAAAGAGGCAGCTGTCATTGAAATTTCAACTGCTTCGTTAATACCTGGGTATGACTTTGCCAATTGATTAAGTTTTTCATCTAACACATCAAAGCGATCTTGTGCATTAATACTCTGAGCAAATACAAAAAAGATAAACAGAATACTTAATACTGCTTTGCTGTAATTTGCTATGCCAAGCTGTTTTTTTAAGCTACATGCTGATAAATAATTTAAATTAGTTTTCATTGATCAAATAAGGGTAAATTTCTTCTAAGGTGGTTTGGCCCTGCGCAAACAATTCAAAGGCATTTTGAGCAAGACTGTTGATGTTACTTTGTTTTAAGTAATCATCGATATTTGTAGCATTCTTTTTAATTTCTTCAGCTAAATCTTTATTAATATTAATCACTTCATAGATGGCTTTTCGGCCTTTGTAACCTGTGTAGTTGCATGATGGGCAACCAACAGCCGATTGACAAGTTTCTATTTTTAAGTGTTGGTATTTTTGTGGTAACTCTGTCATGTTAAAAGCTTGCTCTTTTTTGCATGATGCGCAAAGTGTTCGAATTAAGCGCTGAGCAACCGATAAATTTAATGTACTTGCCAACAAATAAGGCGCTACACCCATATCTGTTAAGCGCGACACAGTACCCCAGGCCGAATTAGTATGAATGGTACTTAAAACCAAATGCCCTGTTAAAGCAGCGCGTATGGCCATTTGTGCAGTTTGCGCATCGCGTATCTCTCCAAGCATAATGATATCAGGATCCTGACGAAGAAAAGTGCGCAATGCCTCGGTATAAGTTAAGCCTATATCCTCCTTCAACTGTACCTGATTTATGCCATCAAGCGTATATTCAATAGGATCTTCAATCGTTAATATGTTGGTCGTAACTTTGTTTAATTGTTTTAGCGTTGCGTAAAGTGTGGTGGTTTTACCTGAACCGGTAGGACCACTGATTAAGATAATTCCATTTGGTTTTTTAATTGCTAATTGATAACGTTCGAGTTCCTCTTTTGTTAAGCCAAGTTTTTCAATACTTAAATGACTAGCATCGCTACCTAACAAACGCAACACAATTTTTTCGCCATATAACGTTGGTAATATACTTACACGAATATCCAGGTTAGCACCATTAAATTTAAATCGAATGCGGCCATCTTGTGGTAAACGTTTCTCAGCAATATCGCAATTGGCCTGTACTTTAATTTTGTTAACCAATGTTTTATACTCAGCTGTATTTAACTTGTGCCTATCAATCAAAACACCATCTACTCTGAAACGAATTCGTGATTTTTCACCATAATTTTCGAAATGGATATCAGAGCTGCTTAGACTTTTAGCCTCTTTTACCAAAGTTTCTAAAAAATTACCATCGTTAACATTTAGTCGGTAAGTTTGCTGGCTTGCGGTGTTTAAACCACCATTACTATTGTTTTGTTTAGGGTAATTTTTAATAAGTAAAGCGTTAAGCTCTTCAGTATCCATTGGTATTAGCAGTACTTGCTTACCTAAAATAATTTCTAATTCGTCTTTTACGCTGCTGTTGTTTTCGTTTTTATCTACGTAAAAATCTATTTTATTTGCAGCAACCTGTATTGGTACAATGTGGTAATACCAGGCTTGTTCCAAACTAATAGAATTTTTAACTTCTGTGCTTATTAAAAGTGCTTCCGCCATTCAATGGATAAGGATTCTAATATACGAAATTTGTTAATAACTTTGTTAAAAAGATTAAGATTTAGATGTTAAAATCAAATGATTTTCAAAAACTTATCTCGGAGTAATGTTATGAGTTCGGTTATTTACCCGAATATAAGCATGTTTCGATTTCCTGAAGGTTATTCACAGGCTAATATTAAAAAAAAACTTAAGTACAATCAAACAGTATTAAAACAGTAATTAAACTTAAGATATGCCCAGATTAAAAACCGAACTAGAATTATTGCCACTCTTGAGAAAATACATTAACGAGGTTAAGAAAGGAAAACAACTTCAAAAAAATGGTAAAAGAGTAAAAAAAAGCAGTATAAAAAATTATGAATTTTTAGAATTATTACTCACTCGCTTTTCTATTTCCAGAAACAAAACAATAAGAATTAAAATCCTTAGAACTCAAAGAAAAACCATTTTTGACGAGGAAAAAAAATATTGGAAAGATTTTTATTTTGAGTTTACATCTTATTTATATGATGATTTAAAGCACCATGATAATTACGTTGGAAGAATGATTAAACTGTTAAGAACATTTTTTAATTATTTAATTGTTGAGAAGGGCTTAAATATTGGTAATTTTCATAAAAATTTTTATGCCCCAAGTGAAGAAGTAGGCATTGTTGTAATTACACCTGAACGATTAAATTATTTAATACACAATCAAGAAATTGAAAAGACATTAACCAAAAATTTAAAAAAAATAAAAGATATTTTCGTGTTTGGATGTACAGTTGCTCTGCGTTACTCTGATATTATGTTATTATCAAAAGCCAACGTTGAAGTAACTAATTTTAAAATGTTTATTAAAACACAATCGCAAAAAACACAAACATACACTAGAGTTAAATTGCCGGAGTTTTCTGAAAAAATTATTCATAAATATTCAAAACTATATGTACATAAATTACTCCCTCAATTTTCAAAAGCCTACTTTAATAGAAAAATAAAAGTGGTAATGGAAAAATATGGCTTTACCGAACCAATAATTAAAACCAGGCAAAGGCGTGGCATACCAGTAGTACTTTTTAAAAACAACAAAACCAAGCAGCATTATCGGTTTTGTGATGCCGTAACAAGTCATACCATGCGCAGAAGCGCCATAACAACAATGCTATCCTTAGGCATGAATGAACAAACTGTAAGGCAAATAAGTGGGCATGCAGCAAACAGCAAAGAATTTTTTAGATATGTTTCGTTTGCACAAACATTTATAGACACTGAAATAGATAGTGTACACGAAAAATTAACAAAAATAAAACCAGAAAACACGTGAAAAAAGTAATTAAAAAGCCATTTTTGTACTATATTTATGAAAAATAAAAAAGCCTAAAGTCATTGCCCAACAAGGATTACATAAATTTAGATTACTATGCCTTTGGTATGGAAATGCCGGGCAGAAAATGGACGGCGTCGGATTATAGATTTGCATTTAACGGAAAAGAAAAAGCGACTGAAATTAATGAAGGAGATTTTGATTTTGGCGATAGAATATTAGATAGTAGAATTGGAAGATGGTTAACTTGGGATAAGCTGCGTGAAAAATATCCATTTATAAGCCCATACAATTTTAGCTTAAACAAGCCTATAACTTTTATGGATCCTGATGGTAGAGTTGTAACTCCCGCAGATAGTAAATCAAAAACATTATACAATAATTTGAAAATAGCTTTACAAAATTCAAAAGATGAAAAAGCTAAAGTCATGCTGTGTCAACTCGAAACCTTAGAAAAAAATCCTGAAGTGAATTATGTTATACATGCGGAAAAAGATATTCCTTTTCATGAGGGAGATGATGGGGTTAAAGGAATAACGAGGTTTAATTGGTCCGAATCAACTGAACAAAATGCAATTGTTGATATCTATATAAATAAAAATACAGACAAAAATCCATCAGAAGCCTATGAAGCTTTAGGAGATGAGATAACAACTGCTTATCAGTTTAACGAGGGTGATATTGGTTTTGCTGAAGTTATGACAGATGATAGAGATCCAAATCCAAATAAATCTGTGTCATATGATTCTAAGGATGAGTACAAGTCTAAAGTTGGTAGTTCAACAGCTATTGATGCTTTAAACGAGCTAGGCGAAAATAAATATGAAAAAACACCAGACATCCAAAATGTAAGTGATATTGAAAAAAGTAGCATGACTGAATCTGAAAAGAATAAAGCTATAGATGAAAAATTGACTCCAGCTTGGGAGAAAAGTGGATATGAGCTGAATACGGAATCGAATGGCAAAACACGTAAAGCGGAAGACGCAAGGTCAGTTAGTGAAGATATAAAAGGCAAAAACATGTCCGCTACTACAAAAAAAATTGTTTATAGACAAGATAATAAAAATGGGAACAAAGAAACAGTTATTAAAACTAAAAATTAAACTATGTGTACTTATATTTTTTATTTTAAGTGTAAAAATTATTATCGCACAAAATGATACCTTAATCTATGGCAATCAAAAAATTAAACTTGTGAAAAATAATAAAATAGTTAAGGAGTATAATGTTGATATACCTTTCAGTGCTTTTGGTCATTTAATGTTAAGCGATAGTATTATTTACGTTATTAATAGTAATCAAAGAGATGGAAGAGTTTCGAGTTATAACTTTAGTGGATATAGAATTCAGAAAGATACTTTAATTCAAGTTTATAAATACCATTTTTCGTTACAAAGGATGAAGTACTTTTTGAAAATGAAATTTAATAAGGATAAACAATTGTGTATTTTTGTTGAATCACCAAATGCTAATTTTAATTATTGTTACAATATTTCTTCAGTAACTCAAGAAAATTTGGATACACTAAATAATAATATTAGAAGAATTGTAAATATTGATTTTGGGCAAAGTAAAAACAAAAAATGACTTATGCTTGGGTTTACAAAACCGTCGCGAACAGTTGTGTTGCAACACTTTCAATATTATACTGATATTAAGAAGATGCAAGTACCTGGGCTTACAGGATTGATTACTAATACTTTAGTATACCAATACAATTACTCTTGGAACCATGTATGTTATAGATCTACACTTCAGTTGAAAGTTAATGAGTTCATGCAAGGCCCATCTGGTAGGCTAATTTTTCTTGGTCAAAAAAAAGATACTATTACAAAAGGCTGGGTATCTCCATCATTTAACCTTGGACCAGTTTCTGCAAATATTGGTTATTAATTATTATGAAAAGTAGTTTAATATTAAGTGTTTTATTTTTTTTCTGCTGGTTTGTTCATTCTTGTGATTACGAAAAGAATAATTTGTCCAAAGATAAGACAGAAAAATCTGATTTGAATAAAATAGATAGTTTAAAGAGATTAATAAATGAGGCAGCATATAATCGAGATTTAGAAAACTCAATGAGGTTAAGTGAAGCCTTATTAGAATTTGATAAAAAAAATTTATTTGCAATGTGTAGAATCGGATTGTATAGAATAATTAAAAGTGATAGTAAAAATGCAATAAAAATTCTTAATAAGGCGATTAAATTAGATGTTGAAAATAAGTATAATCGAAATTTCACTTTTTTAGCTGTGGCATACAATGAGGTAAGTATGTTCGACAGCTCTAAGTTTTATTTTGAGAAAATGTTAATATTTAATTCTTCTCGTGCAGTTGATATTCAAGACATTATTATTTGGTTTGAAATAACCAAAAATTATAAAAAAGTGAAAGAATATGTTGATTTGGCTTTAAAATATTACCCTCATGATGTATTTTGTAATACAGTTAAAGCTAATTATCTTGTGAATCTTGATAAAGAATATAAAAAGGCACTACTGATTTTTTCTAAAGTTCCAGAGTATGATAGAGATGCTTTTTTTTATTCATCTCGTGGAGCATGTTATGGATACTTAAGAGATTTTGATAATTGCCTGCTTGATTTTAAAAAGGCACATGAATTAGAGCCAGATAATTCACTTTACATAACTGGTTTAGCTCGTGCTTATCAAAGATTAAATAAATTTAGCGAAGCAAAAGAATATTATAGTTTAGCTATATCAAAAGGGGATACCGTAGCATTAAGATTGTTAAATTCTATGCTGCTTCAGTAAAGGCCCCGCTTCTGCTCGAATCCTTTCGTGTGGTGTATTAAATTTTAGGCTCCGCACATTTTTAGCAAAAACTGTCAAAGCTGTTTTGTTTTTTGTTATTTACGTGGCTAAAAGAGCATTTTTATACTATATTTATATAATTAAAATAGCCTTAACCACTTGCTACAAAAAAATCATACAATATCACCTTACCATGCCTTTGGTATGGAAATGCCGGGCAGGAAATGGACGGCCTCTAACTACCGATACAGCCACAATGGGCACGAAAAAGAGGAGGAAATTTTCTCCGGTGCGCAAAGTGCAGAATTTTGGATGTATGACTCAAGGATAGGTAGAAGGTGGGA
>JADBXZ010000062.1 GCA_020403265.1 Bacteroidota bacterium | reverse complement strand
CTTATTCGCACACTGGAAGTTGGTATATCCATAATGTAGAAATACATTTGTGATTAAACAGGAAGAGCCGTATGAAGGGAGACTTTCACGTACGGTTCCGTGAGAACCTAAGGGTGAAACTCCCTTGGGTGACTCGACTAGTTGCAATTTAAAGAAACGCAACCCGATGAAACATTTTGGTGTCAATCAAAGAATATAAATATACTATCGGTAATAATAATATATTAAACTTTGTCCCAGCTTCAATATATGTTTCTTTGTCTTTTCCAATTGAGTGGTAAAATCTTTGAAAACTTAAAATCTGCTTCCAACAAGCCCAACTTTTCATAGCTTGTTTCAAACTACATGGAAATGAATGCTTATAAACTCCGAACATTTTAAGTTTTATTGGTTCGTCAAGTTTAATATATTCTCCATTTACTTTATCATATTCTTTGATTCCGTCTATGTTGTTGGAATAAAGAACAAAACTGCAACTAACAACAGGTATATTTAATGCCTGTTTCAGTGCTAATTTGAATGTTTCTACTTTTTTCATACTTTATCTGTTATTTAAAATTTATACTATTTAATCAGGCACTAAAATATACCTGCAACCGTTAGCAAACATTTTAAAACAACCATACAATGAAAAAAACATTACTATTTTTGACTATTGGGTTAATCTCAATTCAAACATTCGGACAAACAACCGAAGAAAAACTGAAAGAGATTTCAGAACAATTTCAAGTGTTGAAACGGCAAATTTCGAGTGAAGACAGTTTGCAGTATATTAAGACAAAATACACAATTCTTAATTCTATCCAGAATGGACCGAAACTTGAGTTTGATTTTAAACGAGTAAAAGAGAACATTCAATTAACTGGAATTTTTGCAAAAATCAGCAAAGCCAATAATCCTACAGACGATATTCTAGGAGTTAGTTTTGTTGATGTTGTTTCTAAAGCAGCCGAGACACATCTATTAAGTTCGTTACCTGTTGCTGACAGACCAAGGTTTTCTGAAATAGTAGATAAAATAATTAAAAATCCAATAATTGGTTCCCTATTAAACAGCAACCCTGTAACGAGTGTAGTTGCTTCTATTACAAATTCTGCTGCGAACTTTTTCAATAGTAAAATCGCTGGTTCAAATTTTAACAATGCTGCTATAGAGACAAAGAATCTTTTTGACCAAAAGAAACTTGAAAATTTTAATCTCGAATTAGCACCGTATATATCCTTCTATGACAAAAAATGCTAGCCAATACAGACAGATATGTTTTTGGACTTGAGCAACTTGACAAGAAATATAGTTTTTTAAATACCAGTGTAAAGAATTATAATGACCGACTATACACAACGTTAGGTGTATTTCCAAACACAGGAGTTCCGCTTTCAGCACAAGTAGAAAATATTTTTACTGTTACAAAAGATAATTATGGTTTTTATGAATACAAGAAAGTTTTAAATAAAGATAACATCACTACTTCAAGACAGATTGCAGATGAATACTTAATCTTGAATTCGCAGGTGCTTGGCTTTAAAAACGACTATAACGAACTATTGAAAAATTATCTATTTGAGACAGTTCGACTGTTGAATGAAGCAAAATCTATGAAGCTATCACAAGGATTTAATAAAACGAAAATTGACGGCTTGATAACAGAAATCACAAATTACATTGTATCATTAGATGTTGACAAATCAAAGTCAAAAAGCAATAAAATGAAAGTTGATGAACTATCAAATATAAGAATAAATGCCTTCGAGAAATAAAAACGTTTGCTAACAGCACCTACCCAAAAGTGGCGGTTCAGTGGTTAAATCAAGCTTTGTGCTTCTATCAAAGTTTCTGCTTGGTTGACAGTGAAGTGCTTCGAAATCGCCACCTTCGGGTAGCTGCATTTATAGCCAATGCTTAAAGATAAACCTAATATAATGCTGAAGACAATTTTACTAAACCTATATAATAATTAATTGACAGTAAATTTAATTATCATGGAGAAAATAACAGATTACAAATACGCTCTTGATGAATCATCAATTGTTGCTATTACTGACCAGAAAGGAATCATCAAATACGTAAATGATAATTTCTGTAATATATCGAAGTATAGTGCTGAAGAGCTAATCGGACAAGACCATCGGATTATAAATTCAGGGTATCATCCAAAAGAGTTTATTAAAGAACTTTGGACAACTATTGCCAATGGGAAAGTATGGAAAGGTGAACTAAAAAATAAGGCGAAAGATGGAACTGTTTATTGGGTTGACACCACTATTGTTCCCTTTTTAAATATGGATAACAAGCCTTACCAGTATGTTGCCATTCGTTCAGATATAACGGACAGAAAAAGGGGTGAAGAAGAACTTAAAAAGACACTAAAAGAAATTTCCGATTATAAGTACGCTCTTGACGAATCGGCTATTGTGGCAATTACTGACCAAAAAGGAATCATTACCCACGTAAATGATAACTTTTGCAAAATATCAAAATATTCTGTCAAAGAATTAATTGGACAAGATCATCGTATTATAAATTCAGGGCATCACTCGAAAGAGTTTTTTAAAGACCTTTGGACAACTATTGCCAATGGGAAAGTATGGAAAGGCGAACTAAAAAATAAGGCGAAAGATGGAACTGTTTATTGGGTTGACACCACTATTGTACCCTTTTTAAATACGGATAAAAAACCCTACCAGTATGTTGCTATCAGGTCCGACATTACGGAACGAAAAAAAGGTGAAGAGCAAATTAAGAAAAATAATGAAAAGTCAATTGAGCACGCCCACATATTGGAATTAAAAAACGCACAGCTTGTTGACTTCTGCAATATTGTTTCCCATAATTTAAGAGCACCATTGATAAATATATCTATGTTAGTTGATTATATAGAGCAAAGCCAAGATGAAATTGAACGTAAAGAAGTGCTGGTAAAAATAAAACCAGTTGTGAATCATTTAATGGATGTTTTTAATGAATTAGTGGAATCGATACAAGTGAAGCAAGACACCGAAATAAAAGCGGATCAAATAATTTTGAAAGATTGTTTAGACAAAGTTTTGAGGGGGTTTGAAACTCAAATTGAAGAATATGAGGCGGATATTCAACTAGACTTCAATCACGCTCCTATAATCCATTTTCCTCAAAAATATATTGAAAGTATTCTTACAAATTTAATAAGTAACGCTCTTAAATATAAGTCCCCCGACAGGAAGCCAATAATTACAATAAAAACTAAAAAAGAAGTAAATAATGTAGTGGTATTATCGGTAACTGATAATGGATTGGGGATTGACTTAGTATTACACAAGGATCAAATTTTCAAAATTCGGAAAACATTTCACAAACATCCTGATGCAAAAGGATTTGGTTTGTTTATGACAAAAACCCAAGTTGAAGCTATGAATGGAAAAATTTGGGCTGATAGCCAGCCCGAAAAGGGTAGTACTTTTTTTATAGAATTTAAAAACCAAAACATATGACCCGAATAAAAACCCTTACACTCGTTGATGACGATGACGTTTTCGTTTTCTTAACAACAAAAGCAACTGAACAAACTAATCTTGTTGACCAAATAAAGGTTTTCAGAAATGGTTTAGACGCTTTAAATTTTTTGAAAGAAAACAAAAACATAGTCAGCGAATTACCTGAAATTATTCTGCTAGACCTTAATATGCCAATAATGAACGGTTGGCAGTTTCTTCAGGAATACACTAAACTTAATCCAACAATAGGAAAAAAGATTACAATTTATATATGTTCCTCATCTAATTCGCCTGATGATATTACGCGCGCCAAGACTATTAGTGAGGTTTCTGATTATATTATTAAACCTATTACTAAAGACAAATTGATAGATTTGATAAAAAAACAAAAGAAAAACGAATGACAAAAAAGCACTGGCTATAACAGCACCTTTGCGTTATGGCGGGGTAAGTGTGAATAGAAACAGCAGTGCATTTAATAAACAGTGTGCGTTTAGATAGGTTTGTGCATCTAACCCACCACAACGCAAAGCCGCAAACCGTTATAGGGCATTAACCAACTACTTAAAAGTATGAAATTAATAAGATCCATTATTTTTTTAACGATTCTATGCTGCCAAAATTCAACCTACTTATTTGGACAGCTAAGTAGTGAAAATCGTTTAATACAAAATTCAATACCTAAGTCTAACATATATTGGCTCGGTGAGGGACATGCCACGGCTTCGAATTACGATATTGCATTCGATTTATATTGTAAGATAGACTCGGCTGTTGGAGTTGATTATATCCTTCTGGAGTCAAATTATTTACGGACACACTATCTGAATAAATACTTGAAATCAGGTGATAGTAACCTGTTAGATCTTGCATTTAGTACCTCAGTAGGCACATTTGGCTGGACGAAAGAACACAAAGCTTACTACGAAAATGTTTATGCCCACGAACAAAAGAAAACAAAAGAAAATCGCATTCAGTTTGTAGGCATAGACATTGAACATGGATATTGGCATACACACAAATTTTTAATTGATTCACTAATTCCTTCAACAATCTCTGACAGTAACAGAATAATTAGCCAAATCCGTCAGCCTTTGCGCTACAGCAAAGATTTTTTTAATTACTATACAAAACTGTATGATGATGTAATACAAAATGAAGTGGCTTATAAATCGATGCTTGGTGGACAATTTGAGGTTACAAAATATTTGATTAAGAACATATACAATATTACTTACTGCCAGTCATTGCCAGATAATTTATGGGATGTCACACGTGATAGTTTAATTTATGAAAACTTCAAATATTACAATGAGCGTTTGCAGTTTAAAGACAAAGTAAGTTTTGGCCTTTGGGGCACAGATCACATTTTTCAAGCAACCACAAAAAAAGGCATTACCTACATCGCTGCACATATTAAAAATACCGAAACTGAAATCAGCCAAATTGGTTACAGAATGCTCTACACTAAATCCTCTTTTAATATGCCAACTTTTTTTGTTCCGAATTTTGCTCGTTGGATTTTTGGTGAAAAACATTATTTCAAGACCAAGGCATTGAATAATGATAGAATCTGGTCAAAGGTTTCCGGTATAAGTTTCTTGAAGAAAAGAAAAAACATAGGCTTTAATTACCCTCTCAGCGTGGACAGCATTCCCCAAAAAATAGATTTAGTCGGTAATAGGAAAAAAGGTTATCAGAACCGTGACTATTTTCAATACATCATACTTGTAAGAAATTCACCAGCATGCACACCACTAAAAAATCAATTTTAAGCGAAATGAGGAGAATATATAAAAATTTAACGCCCTATAACAGGGGCTTAGCAAAAGTGGCGGTTAAGTACTCCGCAGACACATTTGTGGTTAATCAAAGTTTGGTTCTCCGCATCAATCCGCCAACTGGCGGATGGTGAAAATCGCCACCTTCGCCAAGCCCGAAAACGTTACCTGTAAGTAAAATAGAACCATAACGTGTCTCAACAAATGAAAATATATCGCTTAATTGTAGTTTGTATTTTAATGGTAGGATGTCAAAATAATTTTACCCGAATTGCTTTAGAAAAGAACATTGAAAAATCTTCACTTTTATTTCGTAAAATAAATTCGTCTAATTATACTATTTACATTGAACAAAATCAACCATTTGTTGATACCTTATATCAAAGCAAAGTGGAAAAAGCAATGGATCGAATCAAGCAAATTTTGAGAATTGACTCATTAGATTTCAAGTTTGCGTATGTTTTTGTGAATTCATCAAATTCAATGAAGTTAATTGCCAATAAATACGAAGGGCAAGGTATTGCATTTGTTGATTCTAAGGTTGTAGTAGAACAAGCTCATAGCAATTCTAATGGATATGGGGCTCACGAACTTTTTCATTTAATTATTTATCACTATACCGGTGTACTTCCAAAAGATGGTTTTACAAGTGAGGGGTTTGCTGTTTTTTCTGATGACAAATGGTGGGGTTATGATTTACATTCTGTGGCAAATTATATTTTGAATAATAAACAGATAAGAATTTCGGATGTTATACATGATTTTAGAAGAAATGAAATTATTTCCTATCCTCTAACTGGCAGTTTTATTAAATTTATATATGAAAAATATGGCTTAGAACCCGTCCTGTATTGCTATAAGTTTGGTTTTACTAATATAGAACAAATCATTAACAAAAAAATTGACGAGTTGGAAAAAGAATGGCGAAATGAAATAAAAGAATGGGATTACAAAACAATCGATTACCCACTGAACAGATAATACTTACCTACAGCTAACAGCACATTGGCAATAGGCGGGGTTTCTTCTCCGCTTGACAGTTTTGTGGTAGCAGAAAGTTCACAGCTCCGAATAAAGTCAGTGCTGTAAAGCCCGCCCATCGCCAATCTGCAAACCGTTAGGCAACATTGCTAAACAGACCCGACAACAAAACGGACGACACATCTTCGGCAGACAATTTCACGGTAACTCGACACTGTTGACAGAAAAACAAAAGCTGACCCTTCAGAGATTTTTATTTGATTTTTGCCGACACACAATTTTTTTTCATAGTTTTTGAACCCACGCTTCCTTTAGCACATTTGCAGGTTAGTTTTTAATATGCGTAGAGAAAATTACGCATATTAAAAACTTGCTTCGCACCACCTGCAAAAGAGCTAAAGCCCACCGCACAATCAACAACATACGCCAAAAAATTTCCGCCACACCCCTTCTCCGTAATTGTTAATAATTATTCATTGACAATTCAAATTCTTTTAATATTTTTGGACATTAATTGTCAAGTCAAATACATACAAATTGAAAAGCATAGGCGAAATAATTAGGGAATTGAGAGAACAGAAATCTCTTTTACTCAGACAAGTTGCAGCGGAAATAGAAATTGACCAGGCCTTGCTTAGTAAAATTGAGCGAAACGAGCGAATGCCCACAAAAGACCAAGTAAAACGCTTTGCAAAATTTTTCGGCAAAGACGAGAACGAATTACTTGTTTCATTTTTTAGCGACAAATTAGTTTATGAAGTTCGGGACGAAGAAGTTGCTTTGAAAGCTATGCAAGTAGCGGAAAAGAAAATCAATTACATCATCAAAAGCAAAAATGGTAAATCATAAATCCATACACCCCATAGCTAACGAGCTTCCTAGTCATTTTGCTGACAGGTTAGGGATTTATTATGCTTCATTAGTTAATCAGGAACATAAAAAAGAGAAAGGACAGTTTTTTACACCGAGAGAGATTGCTTCGTTGATGGGATCTTTTGCAAAAACATCGAACACATCTTTGCGAATTCTTGACCCTGGCTGTGGAACAGCAATTTTAACTTGCGCCTTAATTGAACACCTTTTATCTAATAAAAATTTGCAATCAATAGAATTGGTTGTTTATGAAACGGACAACGATTTAATTCCATTGTCAAAGAAATCACTTGACTATATAAAAGAATGGTTACTATCAAAAAAAATTGATTTTAATTATTTGATAAATACGAAGGACTTTGTACTGGAAAACGCAAGCTGTCTTTCAGAAAATGTAAATCTGTTTTCAGAAAAAATAGAACCATTTGACATAATTATTTCTAATCCACCATATTTTAAACTACCAATAGACGACAAGCGTTCAATAGCTGCTAAGAATGTTGTTAATGGGCATCCTAACATTTACGCCATTTTTATGGCTGTTTCTGCAAAGCTTTTAAAAGAAAACGGAGAAATAATTTTTATAACTCCCCGAAGCTACGCTTCGGGAAGTTATTTTAAATTGTTCCGTGAATATTTTTTTAAAATTATTGAGATTGATAACGTTCATTTATTCGTTTCCCGAAAAGATACATTTAACAGAGACAAAGTATTACAGGAAACAGTAATTATTAAAGGAAAACGAAAAGAAAAAAACAACCCGAATCACAATGTTATTGTTTCTTCATCTCAAGGATTAAAGGACATTCTTACACCCGAAACAAAAACATTCAAACAAAAAGTATTAGTCGATTTAAGTTCTAATGAAAAAATTCTTTATCTACCGACTAATGATTTTGAAGAATCAATTTTAAATATTTTCAAAAACTGGAATGGTAATTTAAATAAGTACAATATTCAAATTTCAACTGGCCCAGTTGTTGGCTTTAGAAGCAAAGAGTACATTCAAGACAATTACGAAAACGGAACGGTCTTTCTTGCTCCTTTATTTTGGTTGCATAATGTAAAACAAATGATTCTAGAATGGCCTCTTCCAAAGCCTGAGAAAGGACAATATGTAAGGATTGAAAACGAATCGAAATCCATTTTAATTCCGAACAAGAATTATATTTTACTTAGACGGTTCAGCAGTAAAGATGATAAGAGTCGTTTAATAGCAACTCCTTATTTCTGCAATTTCATTAAATCAGAATATATCGGTGTAGAGAATAAAGTAAATTATATTTATCGACCAAAAGGTCATTTGGATAGGAGTGAAATTGTTGGATTATGTGCATTGTTAAATAGTACACTCTTCGATTCGTTTTTCAGAATTTTTAATGGGAACGTAAATGTAAGTGCAACCGAGCTTAGAGAAATTCCTTTGCCTGAACTTGAAACAATAAAAGAAATCGGAAACATCATTATTCTTTCAAATGATTTTTCAGTTGAAAACATAAACAAAATAGTAATTGAACAATTTGAACTCTCAACAAGCCTATATGAATAAACTAGATGAAGCAAAAAAGATTTTGAAAGAGCTTGGCCTGCCAACAGCGCAGCAAAATGACACTTCTGCATACACACTTTTAGCTTTGTGCGGTGTTAAACCAAGAGACAAATGGGTTAAAGCAACAAGAACAAGTCAGAAGGTTTCAAAAGGAATAATGGCTTTTGTGCATGAAGTATACGGAAAAGAATATGCTCCCAATTCTCGTGAAACATTTCGCAGACAAGTATTACATCAATTTGTTCAAGCGAGAATTGCAGATTACAATCCTGATAATCCTAAACTACCTGTAAATAGTCCGAATGCTCACTATGCATTGACACAAGGCGCATTAGATGCAATCAGAACTTTTGGAACGAAAGATTGGAAAAAAGCAGTTGACAAATTCATATTAGAAGAAGGCGATCTATCTAAAAAGTATAAAAAGGAGCGGAAACAGATTTTAATTCCAGTTAAACTCAGCAATGGTAAAACTTTAAAATTATCATCAGGAAAACACAATGAAGTTCAAGCAGCTATAGTTCACAATTTTGCTGCCCGTTTTGCAAATGGTGGTTCTGTTTTATATTTAGGCGACACCGCTAAAAAAGATTTATACGTTGACGAAAAAATGTTGAAAGAATTAGGCATTCCAGTAAATCAACATAGTAAACTTCCCGATGTTATTATTTATGACCACACCAAAAACTGGTTGTTTTTAATTGAAGCGGTTACTTCCCACGGTCCCGTTTCTCCAAAACGAGTTGTTGAACTCGAAGAATTTTTAAAGAATTGTAAAGCAGGGAAAATTTATGTAACCGCATTTCCTGATTTCGCTGATTTCAAGAAACATTCAAACAACATCGCCTGGGAAACAGAAGTATGGTTGGCAGATATACCAGAACATATGATTCATTTCAATGGTGATAGATTTATGGGACCACGTTAATTTAAAAAAATATGAAAAGACAACCTTCAACGCAACAAATTTCTTGGTTTCTAGATCTCGAAAGAAATACACAACTGGATCTAAATCCTCCATATCAAAGAAAAAGTGTCTGGTCTCCAAAAGATCGTAGATTTTTTCTTGATACGATTTTCCGAAATTATCCGACTCCTCCCATTTTTGTTCATTGGACTATTGATGACAATGGCTTTACAATGTATCATATCGTGGATGGAAAACAGCGACTTGAAACAATTCTTGGTTTTGCTAAAAATAAAATTGCAATTTATCCGAATTATGGAGATGTAAATTTTGATGGAAAGAAATTCAGCGAGCTTGATGTAGACCAAAAAAGAAAGTTTTGGGATTATACTTTAGTTGTTGATTTCATTGAATCCGTTGACGGAGCTAACATTGATCAAGTATTTGACAGGGTGAACAGGAACCCCATAAACATGCAACCACAGGAACTTAGACACGCAAGATTTAATGGTTGGTTTATCAATGAAACGGAAGATGAAGCAGAAAATGATTTTTGGTGGAATATCAAAGTTAGCACTCGCGCAAAGGATAAACGAATGAAGAATGTGCAATTAATTGCAGAATTACTTCTTATAATTTTGGATAAAAAAATTGTTGGATTTAATCAAGACTACCTTGATGATATGTTTGCTTTATATGATTCACCTGAAGAATCTGTAGACACATTCGATGAGGAAGCATACAAGATTGATCGTAATAGGATAAAAACGTATTTGACAGAGATGGAGGCTCACAATTCTTGTATTTCTACTTATGCCAAAACCGCTAATAATTTGTACACTCTATGGGCACTTGTAGCTTTAAATGCAGTACCTGCTGCTGCTACCTTAGCAGATAGTTATACTGCTTTTATGACTCAGGTAGGCATCTTAGCCGCTGCCGAAAATCCAGAGGCACTCGTTCCTGATAACGCTGCGCCTATGCTACAAAAAGCTTTTACATACTACAGAAATTCCAAAGGCGCTTCTACTGATTTAACCCAACGTAATGAACGACTTAATTCCCTTAAATCGGTTCTGCCAGCTTAAAAATGAAAATAGTTAATTCGATTTCCAAAATATACTTTGAGCAAAAGCCACTTGCAGAAAAATTGCAACAGCAGGTGGATAAACAGGTTCGTTCAAACAAAAAAGACAGTTGGCATTATTACAGTCGAATTAAATCCGAAGAAAGTTTTGCATTAAAACTTGAAACAGGCAGAGTAAAAGAGCCTTCCAAAATGGAAGACTTTTATGCCTGCACATTGGTTGTTGAAAACATCAACGAAATTAAAAACGGAATTGAATTTATTCAATCCCAGTTTGAAATTAAAAATCGAAGACCTCCAGCAGATAATTTTACTCATAAAGAATCTTCTTCATTTGCTTTTGATGATTTAAGATTATATGTAAGTTTGAAAAAGGTAGAATATCTTCCTCCTTGGGCTTTACCTGATATCGTTTTCGAAGTTCAAATCAAAACCTTTTTACAACACGCGTGGTCAATCGCTACTCACGATCTTATATACAAATCAGATACAGTTAGCTGGCCAAAAGAGCGAGTGGCGTATCAAGTTAAGGCAATGTTAGAACAAGCAGAAATATAATTCCCCGCAGAGTCTCCCGCCTCGGGGACTCTGCGGAACAACGAGGATGAGCCGAAGGAATGAGCGGAATGCAAAAAATGTCCGTTAGAAGAAAAATAGATGAAAAACACGCGATGTACTTTGTCACTTTTGCCTGAACTCGCTGGCTCCATCTAATTAAAATGGCTAATGCGTATGATAGGGTTCATACATGGTTTGACGATTTGAAAAGCAAGACACTCTGTTGTGGGGTATGTGTTTATGCTAAACCATGTACATGCCTTAATTGGATTTCGGACTTTACTATTGAAAGGGCTGAGATATGACGAAAGACAAATTTGCCGCAGAGTCCCCGGGGCGGGAGACTCCGCGGAGAAATAAATAGAATAATTTCATTCAATGATCTTCCAGATAAAACGCTTATTTTTAAAGGACAGGAAAAACATCCTTAGCAGACCAAATCAGATGGATAAGGATGACAAAATAATCCTTATAAAGGAGTTAGCTGCCATTTACGACATACTTCACCATTGTAGAATTTTCCAAAGTTGAAATTGCTTGGTCCAATTCTATAATCATTTCCAAATCCGACTTTGTATCAGGTATTGGACTATCTAATCTTGCCCTGTGGACAATAATTGAGTTTTCAATGAATGACTTTTCAGCCTTTTCTCTCATTTCTTTTAGTGTTCTAATTGTTCTTTCCATAATAAAACGGCAGCTAACATTGGTTTTACGCAAGTGGGGGTTAGCGTTTAACCCAGCTTACGTGCTTTTAATAATCATTTGTGCAGGTTGAAAGTTTTGTGCTATTTAGCCCCACCTGCGTAAAGCCAAATACCGTTATAGCCAACCTTAAAACGACACTTGTCACACTTTTTAAGAACTGTAATCTAATTGGTATTACAAACCTTTAAAAAGTAAAAATTATGAGTAAAAAGTTGTTTCAAAGAAATCTTGGTCGGACTGACAGGATTATTCGTCTGATTATTGGTGTCCTTGCTCTTGGAGCGTGGTACTTTGGTGCCGTTGCTGGGACAATTGCCATAGTAATTGGAGTAGCGGCTATTATGTTAATTGGCACTTCCGCTGCTGCAAGTTGCCCACTAAATTCTGTGGCCAACATCAACACGATGAGCCAGAAAGAAAGAGAAGAAAACGATGCTAAAGGAATTTCATACCAAAAAAAGTGATAGTAAAGCTATGGGACAAGAAAAGAAAATTATTCTAGGAAAAATTCTTGGGGTATTGTTTATTTTATCAGCCATACCCAAAGCCATTGGTTTACAAATGGCGGTAGATAATTTCAATAAGTGGCTCTTGGGTGACGAGTGGCGATATTTAGTCGCTCTCGTAGAAATAGTCGCAGGTTTACTTATGTTTAGCAAATGGGAAAGACATGGCACTATAATCTTGCTTGGAATTATGCCTGCCGCAACATTAGTACATATTCAATTCCAAGAATGGGTCATGCTACCAATGCCGATTATTTTTGGGCTTCTACTTCTTTATTACGATAAAAAAAGCGTCCGTGACAAATTAATAAACAGTGCCATCCAAAAATAGGAAAGCACTTAATAAATCATGAAATGCAGAATCCGTTTTCGTCAAATTATCGAGATAAATCAGATGACGAGCTTATTGATAGTGCAGTAAATGGCTCTGTGGCTGCCTTAGAAGCTTTAATCTACAGGCACCAACATTTTATCTATAACATAGCCTTAAAAATGATGGGTAATGTTCAGGATGCTCAAGATATTACGCAAGAAATTCTAATCAAAATAATTACCAAACTATCACAGTTCAAAAAGGAGAGCAACTTCAGAACTTGGTTATATCGGATTACTTTTAATCACTTTCTGCAAATGAAAAAGTCAATGTCAGAATTGGCAACTGAATCATTTGAAGTGGTTGAAAAGCAACTTGATTCGATTCCGAGTCAAGCCTTATCCTTATTGGAAGAATCCGAGATGAGAGATGAAATTGAAGAAACAAAACTAGCATGTATGAATGGGATGTTGTTGTGTCTTGAACGTGACCAAAGATTGGTATTCATACTTGGCGAATTATTCAATGTTAATCATGATTTAGGAGCAAATCTGTTGAATATTTCAAAAGATAATTTTAGGCAGAAGTTGTCAAGGGCACGAAAAGATCTTTACAACTTTATGAATAAAAAATGCGGGCTTATAAGAAAGGATAATCCTTGCAGGTGTTCAAGCAAGACAAAGGGATTCATTCGAGCAGGAAAAGTTAATCCTGACAATTTACAATTTAACAAAGACTATCTTAAAACCATACAGGAAGTAATCGGACAAAAAAAGGATGAATATGATGATTTTGTAACTGAGAATTATGCCGTCATTTTCACTAAACATCCTTTTCAAGAAAAAGAACACAAACAAATCATATTTAACCGATTAATCAATAATGAATCATTGAGCAATATTTTTAGTCTTTAATTCCCCGCAGAGTCTCCCGCCTCGGGGACTCTGCGGAACAACGAGGATGAGCCGAAGGAATGAGCGGAAAGCTAAAAAATGTCCGTTAGAAGAAAAATAGATGAAAAACACGCGATGTACTTTGTCACTTTTGCCTGAACTCGCTGGCTCCATCTAATTAAAATGGCTAATGCGTATGATAGGGTTTATACACGGTTTGACGATTTGAAAAGCAAGACACTCTGTTGTGGGGTATGTGTTTATGCTAAACCATGTACATGCCTTAATTGGATTTCGGACTTTAGTATTGAAAGGGCTGAGATATGGCGAAAGACAAATTTGCCGCAGAGTCCCCGGGGCGGGAGACTCTGCGTAGAAATAAGATGGCTAATGCGTATGATAGGGTTTATACATGGTTTGACGATTTGAAAAGCAAGACACTCTGTTGTGGGGTATGTGTTTATGCTAAACCATGTACATGCCTTAATTGGATTTCGGACTTTACTATTGAAAGGGCTGAGATATGGCGAAAGACAAATTTGCCGCAGAGTCCCCGGGGCGGGAGACTCTGCGGAGAAATAAAATTAAAAACAATGAGAATAATATTTTTAAGCATTTTGACAATTCTATCCTACTCGACAGTTTTGGGACAGACTTCATTATCAGCAAAACAAATCGAACTTCTTGACAGCATTGCGACACAGGACGTGCCTAAAAATGCACCAGGTATCGCAACAGCTATAATTCAAGACGGAAAAGTAATTTATGAAAAGTATGCAGGTTATGCAGATTTGAAAGAAAGCACATTAATCAAAAATTCAACTCGATTTAACATAGCGTCTAATGGCAAACAATTTACAGCATTGGCTGTACTCACCTTGATTGAAAAAGATAATCTAAGACTATCAGACGATATCAGAAAGTGGTTTCCAACCCTTTTTCCAAACATCAAAGAGAACATTACAATGCAAAGTTTATTAAACCATACGAGCGGAATAAGAGATTGCTACGATTTATGGTCATTACAAGGTTATACTTGGTGGGAAAAGTCATTTAACAACAACGATGTACTTGCATTAATTGAGAAACAGTCTGATTTGAATTTTCAACCAGACACTAAATATTTATACAGCAACACAAACTACATTCTATTGGCTCTGATTGTAGAAAAAGTCTCAAATAAAAGCTTTGCGGAATATACCAACGAGATGTTTAAGCAACTCAATATGCCTAACACTTCGTTTGAGAGTGACTTTACAAAAATACGTGGACAGATAGGAAGAGCATACTTCAATTTTGACACTTGGATAACTTATAAATGGATTTGGAATGTTTGCGGTGATGGGAATATTTTCTCTTCGTTAGAAGACCAAATACAGTGGGAAAAACTAGTTCAAGGTAAAGGCATTTCAACTTTCAGCAGACAAACTATTTTACAAAGTCAAGAAATTATTAAAGGTTCAAAATTTGAGAATTATGGTTATGGACTTGAATTTGGGAAGTACAAGGACTTGAACTATAGTTTTCACGAAGGTGCAACAGGTGCTTGGAAAGCAACTGTAATAAGATTTCCGCAATACAATCTTTCAATTCTTACACTAACAAATACCGGTAAATCAACACCCAATACTCAAACAAGGCAAATGGCAGATATAATTTTAGAACTAAAGCCTGTAGAAGCATATGTGGTTACAAAACCAGCAAGCATAGGTAAATATGTTAGTGAAGATGAAATTTTAGGAACGTATTTAACTGAAAGTGATTTTGCATTCACATTTGAAAAAAAAGATAACAAAATATTTTTAAAAAGATTGGGAAGAAACGATGTTGAATTAGAACGAGAAGCTGACAACATTTTTCACCAAAAGTTTGACCCAGCATTTAAGCAAGAGTTTTCAACAAACTCAAAAGGCGAAATGCAAATAACAGCTTACTATATAAATCATTCACCTTATAGTTTGACCAAAGTAAATCAAATATTAAATGGGTATGATTTCAAATCATTAAATGGTGACTATGTAAATTTAGAGACCAATACAATCCTGAGTCTAAAATATATTAATGGAATGAGCTATAAAATTAAATTGGGCAAAAGTTATAAAACAAAAGGTATGTTAGTGTCAAACACTAAAATGCTTGTTGACTCCTATAGTTTAGAACTCCGAAACGGAGCATTATTTCTAAACGGAGAAAGAATCAAAGAAGTGAAATATGTACGAAAATGAGTAGTACGGCACACAACATCGGTTTGGCAATATGGCGGCTGAAGTGCTTCTATGAAACATTTGTGCAAGGTTCAACGGTAGTAATTCTATTGAACTTTTTGCTAAAAATCCGCCACTACGCCAAGCCGCAAACCGTTAACTGCTATTTCGAAGGCGATCCAGTACTTGACAAATTAGAGACAAAGAATGAACCGAACTGAGAACATATTGACAGCGACAATTATTGGACTTTTTTTTCACCTATTAACTTCGTGTAGTGATAATTCAAAATCGATAGTCAGTCAAGATGAAAAAGAAACTATGTTAACAAAGTCGAACCCGGTTGTTTACTTTGAAATACCTGTTAACGACATAGACAGGGCAACAAAATTTTATACCTTCGTATTCAACTTTGAATTCGACAAAGAGATTATCGACAAGAATGAAATGGCATTGTTTCCTTTTGCTGAAGCGAACTCGGGGATTTCGGGAGCATTGGCAAAAGGAGAAATTTATAAACCGACTAAGGACGGAGTAGTGATCTACTTTAAGACTGAAAACATTGATGAAACATTGACATTGGCAACTTCCAACGGTGGACAAATGCTGTACCCTAAAACAGACAATGGAATTGGATTTGTTGCCGAATTTGAAGACACAGAAGGAAACAGAATTGCTTTGTATCAAGCAAAAGAATGACGGCAGAAACAACCGCTAACAATTAAAGTTATGGCAATCATCAATCCTCACATCAACTTCAATGGCAATGCCGAAGAAGCATTTCATTTTTACAGGTCGGTATTTGGTGGAGAGTTCGCAAAGATTATGCGTTTCAAAGATTTAGCAAGCGCTGAGTTTCCGGTAGCAGAAAATGAAGCAAACAAGATCATGCACATTGCATTACCCATTGGCAAAAGTGTTTTGATGGCCAATGATGTGCCTGAAATGCTCGGACGCACAAACGAAAACGAGAACCGAAGCAAAATTGTAATAAGTGCCGAAAGTAAAGAAGAGGCCGATAGGTTGTTTAACCCAGATTATGCAATGCTGACGGTACTGTCAGCATTGCATAATTGACGAATGAAAATCAACGATTTAGCCCCAAGTAAGAAAACCAAGTTGGTGATTT
>JADBXZ010000061.1 GCA_020403265.1 Bacteroidota bacterium | reverse complement strand
TTTTGCGGCTTGGCGTAGTGGCGGATTTCTACCACAAATGTTGATACGAAACACACAGTTCAAATATAGCACAAATGTTCATACGAAGAACGTCACCCGCCATTACGCCAAACCGTTGTTATCGGCTGCCCTTCTTGTTAGTTCAAGTTAAAGATGTCCTTAACTTTGTTGTCGGATAGTAGGTTTACAAATAGTTTTTTGCTGTGTTCTTTTTCTTGGAATGGTTGAGCTTTAAAAAGGTCGGCATATTTGATTTCTGTCAAATCATTTAAATCGTTAGACTTGTCAGGTGCTACTTCTGAAATTCGTTTTAAGTATGAAGTGTTGAATTTCAAATTTTCCTTGTCCACCCAACCTGCTTGAATAAATGCTTTTGTTTTTTTGTCGCAACGACACGGATTTGATTTGTTGATAAGCCCACATTTGTTATTCATAAATTGGTAAAGGTCTTTTCTTGCTCTTGAAAGTCGTTGGCGGAAATTGTCTTTGGAAATGTCAAGCATATCAGAGCCGATTGTGTGGTCTATACCGAATATTTCACCAAGTATATAAACAAGTCGTTGGTCTCTGTCAAGGCACAGAAGCATACCACTCATACAACCAATTTTTGCATCTTCAATAAATTCTTTCATTTCTGATTTTTCAATTATTGAAAGCTCTATGTCTTGCATTTGGTCCAGTTCTTTTCCGTATTTAGAAAACGATGTTATATAATCTTCCAACCAATACTTTTTCATTTTTAAGAAATGGTTGAAGGTTATGCGATAAAGCCAAGTTCTAAAATTACTCTCGCCTTTAAAATTGGCAAGGTTTGTTATTACCTTAATTAAAACTTCCTGCGTGATGTCTTCGGCATCAAATGGACTTAAAGTCATTTTCAAAGCAACATTGTAAATGTAATGTTGATGTTTCTTAACCAATGTTTCCAGTGATGATTTAGAACCGTCCTTTGCAGAAGTAAGAAGTTCTATATCGTCTCTGTCGTTGTATGCTGTATGAAATGGATTTTTCATTTTTTCTTTTTGAATTTAAGCAAAACATTTTGATACGAAATATCTAAAAGATGTTTTACAGTATCTGTGTTGTTTGCTGTTGGGTTGTTAATAGCTACCCAACCCAGCCAAGCATAGATTGGGTGAGGCATTAGGACATCAAGTTCGGTGAAATCAAAGTCGTAATTTATGATACCACCTTTTGCTGGGCGTGTTGGAATGTTGCCAAACAAATTTTGATAATACTTTTTTCCAATTCCAATACTTAGTCTATAAATGCCGTCTCGGTTAAGGTTTGAAGCCTTATCGTTTGGTCCATCGCTTTCCTTAATGGTCGTAAAATAAATGCCTTTGGGCAACGAACTATCAGGATTGTAAAAAAAGCTACGCTCTCGATATGCGTCTGTTACAATTATATCCTGATAGTTCGTTAAAATCCAATTTTCTAATTCTTTTGCTGTCATTCGTTGTTTAGCATAGGATTAGTTAAATCCATTTTTACTGAATTAAAATCAATTTTTTCCATAAAGGGAATTACTGCTACTGTTTTTTCGGCAAGTTTCATTGCTTGGCTGTGGCTCTCTTTATTTGTCCAATAAACAATGTCAGTCCAAAGTGTGTCGCCCGATTGCGTAAGGGTTCGTTTAATAAATCCTTCCTGTCTTTTCAGAAAGTCGTTTTGCATCTGTTCAGCCGATTTTACAAAGTCAGCACTTGAAACACCATTATTTAGTTTGAAGGTGGTAATTTCCACCAGTCCAACTGTTTGTTTTTGTTCTGTCATAACATTATGATTTTCTGTTTTTGATTGATTGCAAGCCGTTAAACTTGCAATTGTCATTACTGTTAAAATTGTCTTGTTCATTTTTGTCAAATTAGATGATTTAACAGTTAGATACTCAAAATGTCAGAGTGTGACAGTTGTGTCTTGTCGGTGCTTAGGGTTGCCGATAACTCGTTTATACCCGCTACCCTCATTTGCATACCCATCAGAATATGTTAGGTATGGCGTGTAGATGTAGTGCATTATCAAATTTAAGAAAAATATCATAAGTCATCAAACGGACTTTTTATCTGCTGTATCCTATTGGTAGAAACGGTTTGGGGCTGCGTGTTCAGGTGGGTTACCCTGCCTGCCGGTAGGCAGGGGAGCACAAAACTTTCTGCCAGCACTGAACTTGAATAGAAGCACCATCCCGATTGCTATCGGGACCAAGTTTACAAATCTTGCCCCGAATTTTCATCAGGGTCACCCCGTCTGACGCAAAACCCGTTTTATAGGCAGCCCTTTCTCGCCCGTGTCAAATTTTTCTCTTTTTACTTTTGATTCGTCTTTTTTATCATTTTTATATTGTCTTTTAATCTTCTAATGTTCGAATTTACCTGTTAACGAGTAATCGCAAAAGATATATTTCGAACGGGCTACTACAATTTATTGTAATGCTGTCATAGTGCGAAAATCCTTTTTTGCTATAATAATCTACATTTTTCTTTGTTGAAGTTTCCAAATAAATATCCATATTCTGAAGGCGTGCTTTCTCAATATTCGCATTAATTATTGCTGTTCCGTAACCCAAGCCTTGTGCTGTTGGGTGTGTACCCAAAAACCACAAATAGTCAAACTTCCAATTTGCAGGATATTGCGAGCTTGTAATCTTTTCCATGGTCTTGATGGTTTTTAGTCTGTCCAATCCAAAAAGGTATAAGAAAAGTAAACTCTCCACCATCAAGCGAATAGATATGCTTTTTGAAGCAAAGTTTTTCCAAATGGCAACTGCCATTTTATCTTCTGTAAGTTCTACTCTGCCATTTTCCATACCATATTCAAAAGCATAAGCCATTAGTCTTTGTAATCGTTGGCTTTTGTTTCT
>JADBXZ010000060.1 GCA_020403265.1 Bacteroidota bacterium | reverse complement strand
GAGTCCCGTCCGGTCCGCGTTAAAAATTAAAACCCTTTGTAAATCAATAACTTACAGAGGGTTTTTTTATTAGTGTGAATGATAGTGTGAAAATAATGGTCTAAAAAAATGAAATAATTTATACTTATTCCTACAATAGTAATTAAATTGAAACCCCAACTAATTAATTAAAACTCTTTTTTCAATACTTGTTCTATCCAATCCGAGTCCTTACTTAAATAGATATTTGGACTTATTCCAATGGTTTCATATTGTAAATCTTTTTTCAACCCTCTCATATCTGTTGGATATACAAATAACCCTTTTGATTTTAGTGGTATTTGTCTCCCATAGTTACTTCCATAGGTAATCATACCCTCTGTATCTTCTCCAAATAAAGTAACATTATTATATTTTTTTAACCTGATTACAAATTGTTCGGTATTACTGACCGTCTTCCTATTGATTAAAACTTTAATTTCATTCTTTTTTGAATACCTTTTAAATAGTTTTAGAAACGGTCTTGATATTACAAAATATCCTCCATTGTTATTTCTTAAATCCAAGAGAATGACTTTTTCATTCATAGAAGATTTAAGTTCATTGAAGAATATTGAACTTCTCTTTTTATTAGAAGGATTTACCATAAAATCACCCAATCTCACATAACGAGTATTAGAATTTATTTTATAAGAATAAAATTTTTTCAATGAATCAGGAATAAATGGATATGAATTTTTTTTTATTGTTTTACTTATGTTATAACCAAGTAACTCTCCATCTTTATATTTTTCATTCTTATTAAATTGAAGTGTTTTTTGACTAATCAAATAGTTAATTGAATGAAAATAGTTTGGACTTTTTTCTTTTAAAACAAAACACAAATCACCTTTTTCCCATATTGGATAAAGTGATTCAAGAATCATTCCATTATATACTGAATCATTTACTTTAAAAACTCCAATTTTATGGGATGATGATTGAAAATAATATATTCCTTCTACCTCATTAGTTTGTTTGTTTTTTAGAGAAAGTTCTAATGAATCTATATTGATTTTGACTTTTGGATGATTTAATATGTAATCTTTTTTAAGGAATTTACTAACATATAATTTGTCAGAATATCTTTCCCAATCAAATGAGGTATCAGGTATATATTGTAAAACAAAATGATTATCGTTTATTTGTCCTACCAATTCACTTAAAATTTCAAAGTGTTGAAGTTCTGTGTTCTTTTCATCTACTTTTAAAGTCAATTTTTCATATAATTTATCAAACTCTTTTTTTCTCTGTCCTTTTATTTGACTTTTAAAAGAGGGAGTTTTTTTTATAATATCTTTTAGGATAGTTAAGTCATTCAACCTATTCTGTGAAAAAGAAATATAAGGTAATAAGAGAAGTATGATGTAAAGAAAAAAATGATTTTTTTTCATAGTTAGATAATGATTGATATAATGTAAAATTACATTAACTCATCAAAACTTTGGTATATATCCTTAATTTCCTCTCTACTTATCCCTAAATATCTACGAGTTATTGAAGTAGAACTATGATTTAAAATAGATGAAAGTTTAATTAGGTATTCATCACTATGTCCGTTATTCTCCCAAATAAATCTTGAACCTGATTTTCTTAAACTATGGGTTGAAATGTTCTTATTCTTGATTTTCTCTATTTTACCTCCCTCTTTTAATAATAGGTTGGTATGTTGTAAAGTGTATTGAAAGATTAATCCCTCTTGGTAAGGTGTTTTAAGTTCATTATAGGTAGTATCAATACTCTCACGAAGGGTTTTACCTATTGTAATCTCTCTTCGTTTTCCTGTCTTCTTTTCGTTTAATACGAGGGTGTCTTTACCAAGAACATCCACCCATTTAATTCTACTCAAATCACTATACCTCAAAAGTGTCTTAACACCGAACTCTATAAGGAGACACATTCTGTAATTTCCTTCTTTTCTAAAATACCTTGTGAGACGGAGTATCTCGTCTGTGGTTAAATAATCACTTGTCTTGAATGTTGTAGTAGTCATTTTGTATCGGTTTTAACGATACAAATATATTCATTTATATCTTATAATTCTCATAAACGAATATATTTTTTATATAAAAATCATAACTGATTGATTTTCAATACTACATTCAATAATAATATAAACGAATATCTCTATTCCTCAATATTTGAGGTATTCAATACTTCTGATAGTAAAAGATTACAAAACCATCCCCAATCTCCATATGTTCCTGAAATTGTGATTTCTTCTTCTTCGTCCATGTGAAGGTCAATGAGAACCTTTCTTATGGTTTGAGGATTTACACATAATTTATGGTTGTGTTCCTTGAATACCTCTTTCAGGTCTATATAATGACTATTTAATTCCATTTCTGTTTTTGTTTAATTTGATAAAATCCTTTGGGTTTATTTGTTTGTCTTGTATTAAATCTCTCAATTTCTCAATAAGACGGACAAGTTGGTCTCTCCTTAATATAACCTTAATATTCTATGGATTAAGTTTATAAAGTCCTCCAATAAATCGGGGTCTTTGGAATTGGTTATTAAAAATCTCATCTATGGTATGTTCTCCAAATTTCTTCAATACAGGATTGTTGTAATCCACCTCTGTTCTGTAATCTATATTGGAACTTAATAGTTCGGGTGTGTAT
>JADBXZ010000006.1 GCA_020403265.1 Bacteroidota bacterium | reverse complement strand
TCTTGAAGGTCTTCTTTATTTTCCAATTTAAATATGATAGATGTCACGTTTAAAAATGATACTTGGGTTGATGCGTTTAGGCTAGGACATAACGTTCGACAAGCAGGCCCAGTGCGGATTTATGAAACATCCTCTGTCTGCTTACCGAAACGTTTTTTTAAAAATACTAAACTTTATTAGTGAGGGCAAATGAAAATACAAAAGCGTCAGCTTACCAAAAATTGCCCGAACGATGACCGTCCGCCGCGGCGGACCGCCCAATGGCTGGTGCTGTTATGCGTAGTATCTTTCATATCAGAGATTGAATCTATTAATAAGGTCCTAAGTTTAAATTTAAATTCGGTGTTTGAAAGTTTTGTAGCATATCTATACCTATTCCAAACTGAACCATGTCTTTGTAGTTGCCCCCCATTCTAACAATTTGAGATGCTTCAATAGGGTCTACTGAAAAAATAATTTGTGAAGGAGGCCCCAACTTTTGGCAAATTTTGGAGTATATATATAGATGGAAGAGAATCCAAAGCCAATAATAAAGACCAGATATAAAATATCTAAACAATTAAAAGCCTACATGAAATTCTCATGTAGGCTTTTTTTGCACTTGTAATTAAAAAACTAAATAACCACTCCTCTAAAGGTTAAAAGAACTGGCGCCTCTTCAGAAGAAATTTTTACGGTTACTGTTTTTGTAAAATTTCCTTTGTTGGCTGCATTAAATGTTGCTGTAATTTTTGCAGTAGTACCCGGTAATACAGGTGTTTTAGGAAAATCGGTGCTAGTGCAACCGCAAGAGCCTTGCGCACTTAATAATACAATAGCTTCTTTGCTGGTATTTGTAAATTCAAATTCGATGGATTTTGGAATCCCTTGAGGAATTTCTCCTACATCGATTGTTTCGCTTGCCCATTTAATGGACGCAGCTTTTGAATTAACTTCGATGTTTACAGTTGGATTTGTTTTTGAACTGAATGACATTAAACTTAGAGCTAATGCAATACATGTGATTCTGATAATTTTCATAATGTTTGTTTTTTAAAGGTTTATTAATAATTAATTTGTCAAATTTGAACAATACAAAATTAGGTTGAATGCTCTTGAGTCTCTGTTAACCAATTACTAATGTTTGTTAATGATATGTTAAGGCTCAAAAAAAGCAATCAAATTTGGCTATTTTTGAATAGCATGTTAAAGACTAAAAAAATAAATTTCATTATTATCTTAGGGTTGATTGCCATCGTGGGCATTCTAGTGGCGCAGTTGGTGTGGACGAAACAAGCTTTTAATTTAGAAGAAAAAAAATTCTCTCAAAAAGCACATGTCGCTTTATTAGAAATCGTAAAAAAACTCTATGAAAGTACCAATAACGATTTACCTTCAGAAAATCCTGTCGAAAAAATTTCAAATGACTATTATTACGTTAATATTGCCAACGATTTTGATCCTATTATTTTAGAACATTATTTGAAATCTGAATTTAAAAAAGCAGGTATTAGCACTGATTTTGAATATGCCATGTATAACTGCAAGAGCGATGTGATGGTATATGGCAATTATATTTCTTTATCGGATAATTCACAATCTAAACCGACGTTTAATTTTCCGAAAAATAAAAACTTGGTGTATTATTTTGCTATTCGTTTTCCAAACGAAACAGGCTATCTTTTTAGTTCTTTGCGCTTTTGGTTCATACTTTCCATCGCTCTTATTATTATTTTGTTGGTTTATGTGTATTCTATCTTTACCATCATTCAACAAAAAAAATACTCCGAATTGCAGCGAGATTTTATTAATAATATGACGCACGAATTTAAAACGCCGCTTTCGTCCATTTTAATTGCCTCTAATTATTTATTGAAACAGGAGAAAATTAATAATGATGAAAAGTTAGAGAAGTATACCCAAATCATTATTGATCAAAGCAATAAATTAAATATTCATATCGAAAAAATACTCAATATTGCCAAACACGATAATTCACCAGCAGAATTAAATAAGATAAAATTATCAGTGATACCAATCATAAAAAATGTGATAGAAAACATACAGTTAAAATATGAAAACACCACTATTACAATTGAAACTCAAGTCGAAGATTTTTGGATAATAGCCGATGAGTTTCATTTTATAAATCTGGTGTATAATTTATTGGATAACTCTATCAAGTATTGCGATGAAAAACCGATTATTACTATTAAACTATTGCAAGAGCAAGGATTAAAAAAAATAGAAATTAGCGACAATGGTATAGGAATTTCAACTAAAGAACTCACCATAATATTTGATAAATTTTACAGAAGCCCTACTTCTAAATACAGCCAAGTAAATGGTTTGGGATTAGGCTTATACTATATCAAAAAAATAGCCGATCTACATAAATGGAAAATACTCGCAACAAACAACAACGAAAAAGGAATAACCTTCACTATTTTAATCCCAAATCATGAATAAGTATAAAATTTTATATGCCGAAGATGATCAAACGCTGGCCTATCTAACAAAAGATAATTTGGAACAACATCATTATGAAGTAATACATAGTGCAGATGGTAAAGTGTGTTTAGATGCTTTTAAAAATGAATCATTTGATGTTTGTGTATTTGATATTATGTTACCAAAATTGGACGGTTTTGCTTTGGCAGCGGAGGTTAGAAAAGTAAATTCGGATATCCCTATTATATTTCTTTCGGCTAAAACATTAAAAGAAGACAGAATAAAAGGCTTACGTTTAGGAGCAGACGATTATTTAGTAAAGCCCTTTAGTATAGAGGAATTATTATTAAAGATTGAAATATTTTTAAAAAGATCATCGAAAAGAACTGTATTACATGAAACATTATACAACATAGGCAAATACAACTTCAACACTACAAATTATGCTTTAAGCCACGGCTCTAAAAAAATTATTTTAACAAAACGCGAAGCAGATTTGTTAAAGCTATTTATTGAAAACACTAATATTGTTTTGAAAAGAGAAGATATTTTAAAAACATTGTGGGGAGATAATGATTATTTTATGGGAAGGAGTTTAGATGTTTTTATTTCAAGATTACGGAAAATTCTTTCTGATGAAAAAAATATATCTATCGAAAATATTCATGGAGTTGGATTTAAATTTTGCTTATAGTCTTTATTTTTACCCGCATTTAGATTTTAAATCTTTGAAAAGGTGTGTCAGAAATTAAATCTAATGAAAGGTCCTATGTTAAAATCTAATTTCTTTGTCTCAAAATTTTGTTGCGTATCTAAACCTACTCCGAACTGAATATTGTCTTTGAAATCTGCACCTATTCTTATAATCTGAGATGCTTCAATGGGGTCTACTGAAAATATAATTTGTGAAGAAAGTCCCCAACTTTTGCTGAATTTTGGTGTATATCCAACGAGCCCTAAAACACTTGGTGCAAATTGTCCCTCAGCAATACCAATCGTTGGATACATTTGAATAAAAAAATCTTCTTTTTTATTCATGTAGGAAAGACTTAATCCGATAGTTGGAACAAATAATTCACCGTAAAAACCTCCACCAGCTGATACTCCTATCCATGGTTTAAATTGATAGGTAAGTTGCCCCTCTATAGATACCGTGTTTAATACTTTATCCTTATAGTTTACCGTAAAACGATTTAGATTAAAAAAATTCCATTTTGCAGCACTATCCAAATCTTTATCAATATAGTTTATGTAATGTGCTTGTTTATTTCCTGCAAGAGCTTCAAGTACAACTTGGGCACGAATGCTTACGCTAAACAATAAAAAAAAGGCTATAAAAAACAGAGTTCTCATGATAAATTATGGGTTATTAATAAAAATTATTTTCGTCTGCGGAAGTAATTGACAGGTTAGGATATACCCTTTTTTTATTTAGTTTTCGGTTAGTAGTAAATTACTCTTCATCATCACTTTTCCCTCAGTACATTTCATTTTACGCATTCTGAAAAGTCTGCTTCGGTAAGAAAAAGGCAGCACAACATTTTGGTTTAATCGGCTTTGCAAAGTGGTTTCCCCTTCATGGGTTATCAAAAAAAATCTGTTCTTCATGGTAATTTAGTCCATGTTTCCGTTTCGTATAAAAAACCAACGTAGCCTCTTACTTTTAAGACTTTTGGGTTTTCCAGCCACATTTTGCAACTATATGTTTCTCCTTCATTGGGATCGTAAAGCCTACCATCTATCCATTCTTTATCTTCATAAATAAAATCTGTAAGAATTACAAGATTTAATAATGAACGTTTTCGAAGTGATTGATTGGGATTTCTTTCATCTAACCTTGGGTTGCCATTTTTTGTATTAGGATTTTTAAGCCAAATACTTTTACCAAAGTATTTACCATTATTCTCGTATATTTCTACTTTAACTTCTTTATCTTGAGTAAGCCAAACGCCAGTAATTTCTGATTGTGCACATATAAAATGGCTCGTAATAAACAAAATTGTAATTGCTATTATTTTCATTTTTCAAAATTTTTTTACTTATTGATTTTTATTATACCGCTTTGAGGAAGTGATTGACAGGTTAACACATACCCTTCTTTTAGTTCGTTTTCGGTTAGTACCTGATTACTCTTCATCCTCACTTTGCCCTCAGTACATTTCATTTTGCACATTCCGCAAAGTCCGCTTTGGCAAGAAAAAGGCAATGGAACATTTTGGTTTAATCCACTTTGCAAAATGGTTTTCCCTTCTTCGGTCTCAAATTGATAAGTTTTGCCAAACACTTTAGCAGAAACTTGTGCTTTTTGTGAATTATTTGTGTGATTTTGGGTAGTTATTAAGAACAATTCACGATGAATTTTCTCTTTGCTAATTCCCAAATATTGCAAATCTTCAATCAATTTATTCGTCATCATTTCAGGACCACAGAGGTAAAAATCCAAATTATTTTTACCATATTGATTCAGTATCTCTTCCAATGAAATTCTTGTGATATAACCTTTGATTGCGCTCAAAGAATTTTCTTCTTCACTCAAAAAATGTTTAACTTCTAATTGAGCAGGAAATGCTTTTGTACATTGTTCAATTTTTTCCTCGAAAACAATGCTCGTTGACGTTCTGTTGGCATACAGTAAAGTAATTTTACTTTTAGGTTCAACCTTCAAAATAGTACCTATCATACTGTAAATAGGTGTTATTCCGCTTCCGCCCGCTATCATCACATAATGCTTTTGATTAGCAGGTTCGGGATTGATATAAAATTGCCCAGAAGGGGCTGTAACTTCTATACTATCTCCTATTTTCAAATTTTCGGCTAAATAATTGGTTACCTTGCCTCCCTTGATTTTTTTGATTGTCAAGGTCAAAACATTATCTGTATTCGGAATGGAAGAAATTGAAAATGTTCGATAAAGTGTTTCCTCTTTTATGGTTACTTTAATTGTTAGATGTTGTCCTGCCGAGAAATCTCGGAATATAGATGGAACATCAGAAAACTGAATGGTAAAAGCATCATTTACCTCATTGTAAATGTTAGAAACGGTAAGTGAGTATAATCCTTCACTTGATTTTTTGATGTTCTTTCTTTCAAAAATTTTTTCGTGACGGGTTTCGTAGTCTTTAAATTCTGTTCCCATCCATTTATCCCACCAAGTAAAGTATAGCGCATAATTACCATTAAATAATTGATGGTGCATATTGTGATGTGTTGAGGCTGTTTTGAATTGGAGTAATGGAAATTTCACCCAGCCTTTAGGGTATATCTCATAACCTAAATGTCCTAATACATTATTTAGCATAGAGAAGATTTGCCAGGCAATCATTAGCCCAAAATTTAAGGGCAATAAAAATGGCAATACAACGTGCATCAGTTGTTCAATTACAGCTTCAGAAGGATGAAAAGCAAATGCGGTTAGTGGCGATGGGTCGGTACTTTCGTGATGTACCTTATGAAAGAATTTATAAAAACGAGGTAGGTGCATTGCCCTATGACTCCAATAAAAAAACATATCATCTATGAAGAGTACAATAAAAAAACTAAGCCCTAACCACAAATAGCCGTATTCGTTAATGTTTAGATAGATTTGAGTATAACCTTTGCTTTCTAAGTAAAGAAAACAAACGTCCATAATGGCAAAAATTAAAAATGTACTTGCCGAAAACCCGAGGTCGTGTTTGAAATGATGCAGATTAG
Source organism: Bacteroidota bacterium (assembly GCA_020403265.1). Lineage (GTDB taxonomy): Bacteria > Bacteroidota > Bacteroidia > B-17B0 > Aurantibacillaceae > Aurantibacillus. The sequence continues at coordinate 21,251 of JADBXZ010000006.1, read as the reverse complement.
CTCTTTCAGTTTCCTGTATTCTTATTTTTTTAAAGTACTTTTTGCCTGCTATCCAAAAGATGATGAAGAAAGGAAATGCAAATCCTGCATACCAAAGTAGGTTTTCTCCATACATGGCAATGATGTTTTCAAAAAACGTCGTAATATTCATTTTGCTTCAATTTTAAAGTGTTAGTTATTTACACTGCAAAATTGCACAACATGGTAATAAAAGCTTTTGACTTAGAGCAAAAAGTGATTTGATGTAAATCAAAAAATGTTTAGAGTTTGCCCGCTCTAACTCTACTGAGTGTTTCTTGGGTGATGTTTAGGTAAGAGGCTATGTTGCCAAGACTTACACGGTTGGTAATGTCCGGGTACTGATTTAATAATTTTTGATAACGTTGCTTTGCATCAAGAAATTGTAAGTCGGCAACTCTGTCCTCAATCTGCGATACATAATGCAACTCTACCAACTTAATATACCAAAGGGCAAATGAATGATGTTTTTGAAGTAAAACTTGTAATGTTCCATATTCAATGGAGTACATTTCGCAATCTTCTAACAGCTGAATACTTTCTTGAGCAGGAACTTGTTGTACAAAACTGGTAGTGTCAGTTAAAATTTGCGTGTCAAGGCTAAACCACGTATTCATTTCTTTTCCTTGATCATTAGTATAAAAGTATCTTACGGCACCTTTTGTCATAAACCAAAGGTGTTGACAAGGTTTGCCTGGTTTGAGTAAAAAATAATTTTTAGGATATTCCAAATGTTGAAAGTGCCTCAAAACCTCTTCCAATACTTGTTGAGGTAATAAATAAATGGATTGTATGATGTCTTCTAAAGCTACTTTCATTTGTTGATGTTGCCGAAATAACTCGCAAGCTAAACTTCATTAGGTTCTGCTGAAGTTATTACGCGTACCCTAATGACAAAGATAACTATTGATTAGCTTTTTGCAAAACGCAGATAAAAGTAATTTGTGGAGTTGGAGTTTTTGCAAAAGCGAAATGATAAAATAAGATCTAGGTTAGTTCGTGTATCAATATCCTTACATGATAATATATAGGTTTTACAAATTATTCATTACATTTAAAAAACACTCAAAATGTTTTTTAGGAGATTGATAGTTTTCGAAAAAAAATAAAAATAATTGAATAATTTAGATTTAGCTTTGCATAATATTTTGTGATTTTTTATTTAACTCTACTCTTCATAATTTGATTAAAATTAAAACAAATATGATTTAAAATATCATTCTAAAGTGCGCGCAAAACAAAACAAATAAGGCTTTTGAAAGCTTCTGTCTAGAAAACCTACAAATAAATTGGAAATAATCAATTCCTTCTAATCTAAACGTATTTTAGTCGACCTGTTTTTGAAAAAACAATCAATTTTATATCGCTGAAAGACAGAAATCCTTGTGTATTTAGTTTAGTTTTTATACTTTTATTGTAAGTAATGTTTTTGAATATTTTATCAGTATAAACTAATCCTTAGCATTAAAAACATTATTATACCTAATTAGTAAACAAGATGAACGGTTTAAAAACTAGCGAACTTGAAACAAAAATTTTCTCTTTATCAAACTCACTTGAGAAGATAGACGCTATTAATCAGCTAGCTTTTGAAATCCGAAATTCAGATACACCTCGTTCCATTTCACTTTCAAAACAATCACAGGAACTTTCAATACTATTAAATTACCCTAATGGTAATGCTACTTCGCTTGCTAATGAAGGATTTTGTTATGTACAAATAACTGATTATGAATTGGCCCTTGAAAAGTTATTTGCTGCACTAAATATTTTTGAAGAACAAAAAAATGCACTTGGCAGAGCAAAGGTTCATTATAATTTATGTTTGATATATTCTCGTATTAGTGATATTGATAGTGCACTAGATAGCATAAACAAAACTATTGCTTATTATAAAAAAGAAAATAATGACTTTGAATTAGCACGCTGCTACTTTCAGTTAGGTCATTTATATCGTTTATTAAATGATAGTGCCAGTGCAATTGATTGTCACAATTACAGCATCGAACTTAACATTCGAATAAAAAACAGTGCAGGAGAAGCAGCCTCCTTAATGGGATTAGGGCTAGTTTATTTAAAGTTAACGGAGTATAAGAAATGTAATGAGAGCCTAGTGAAATGCCTGTCTATTCAAGAAAAAATAAAAGACTGGAGAGGATATGCTGCATCACTGAATGCCTACATGACACTGTGTATGGCAACTGGAAAATTTGAAGAAGCTGAAAAGTCTGCTATTAAGGGAATAGAACTAGAAACTGAACTTGGTGACAAAATGGGGATTTCCCGCTTAATGGTCGGCCTTGGAAAAATATATTTTGAACAGAAGAAAATAAATTTAGCTGAAGAAAAAACACTTGAAGCATTAAGTATAGCTGTAAAAATTAATTTACGGATAGCCATCGCTCCTTCTCATTTGCTTCTTTCGGAGATATATCAGTATAAAGGTGATTTTGAAAAAGCATTAAAACATCATCAACTTTTTTTTAAAGTTAATGAAGAGATGGTAAATACAGATGCGGCAGTTAAAGCAAAAAGCTTTCAACTTATTAGTAAAATTGAAAATGCCCATAAAGAAGCAGAAATTAACAGGCTGAAAAACGTTGAATTGAAAAATGCATTTGAGGAAATACAAGAAAAAAACAAAGAAATAACTGCCAGTATAACTTATGCCTTAAGAATCCAAACAGCCATACTTCCTCCACAAAAAATAGTAGAAAACTATTTTGAAAATTCATTTATAATTTATAAACCAAAAGACATTGTAGCTGGAGATTTTTATTGGATGGAAACAGTTAATGACATAGTTTTATTTGCGGCATGTGATTGTACAGGACACGGAGTTCCTGGGGCAATGGTTTCTGTGGTTTGCCACAATGCACTTAACAGAGCTGTTAGAGAATTTGGGCTAATTGAACCGGCTAAAATACTTGATAAAACAGCAGAGATAATAATCGAAAATTTTTCAAAAAGCAAGGAAGGTATTAATGACGGAATGGATATTTCACTCTGTGCTTACAATCCAAAAACAAAAATTTTACAATGGGCAGGAGCAAACAACCCCCTATGGCTTATTCAAAATGATGAACTCATTGAGATCAAAGCCAATAAACAGCCAATTGGCATGTATGATAATTATAAGTTATTCACTAACCATCAATACAAATTAAAAACTGGGGATAGCCTTTATCTATTCACTGATGGATTTGCAGATCAGTTTGGTGGAGAAAATGGTAAGAAAAAATTAACCAAAAAACGATTTAAGGATTTGATTTTATCAATTCAAGATAAATCATTACACCAACAGGGAATTTACTTAGAAAATTTTATTAATGAATACAAAATAAAAGTAGAACAAATAGATGACATATTAGTAATTGGCTTTAAGGTGTAACTAATATTTCGTTCATTTAAACTAGATATCCCTAAAAGTCCATTACCATAATAAAGTCATTTTTTTTAAGAATTTATTACTATTTGCGTCGTTTATTAGCGGCTTAATCAAAAAATCCATTATGATTTTTAGTTCTAATTGGGAATATTCTTACTGTTTTATTAAAATTTGAGTATAAATAGTTTTTTTCTGAATTAAATCTACTGGTTGCTATGCAAAAAATAGGATTAAAGGTAACAACTCTAAAAACATAAATACACGTCAAACGAATTAGTCAATTCCGCTTGCACTTGCATCTAAATTGATAACATCGTTGTTGATGTTGTTTTCCAAAACAATACTTGCTCCAGATGAAACTTTAAGGTCAGTTACCTTTGGTACCGAAACATAAACTTTAACTACTTCGAAACGGATGTTGTTATTGTGAATCCTCCATTTTTTTTTCGATTTATCATCATTTCTTCCATAAGATATTTTTTTTCCTTTTGAATCAATATAAATTTTCAATGTTTTACCATTATTATCGGTTTTAATGTATTGCATTTTTTCATTGTCATCTGTTTCTACTCTAACTGATTGAGAATTACTTTGTGTAAAATAAACTTGAACGCCCTGAGATGCTTCAATTTTTGAAAAATTGGAAACTGTTCTGTTTTCTGATACTTGCGCTGTAGCAATTGCTCCAATTATAAATGCTGTTGTAGTAATTATTAGTTTTTTCATTTTATATGTTTTATTTTTTTATTAATTATTTAATTTGACTTAAAATAGTTGGATTGTAATTCGAATTTATTCTTTGTAGTTGTATGGTGGTAGTAAGTTATACTCGCTCTATTTAATTAATTCCCCCAAAACACTTTTGGATTGTTTGTTTTATACACTGTAATTTTTCCTTCTGACTCCACTTTATCTGGTTTTTGATTTTCATAATCTAAAGGGATGAGCTTTATATAACTAATTGTTTTCTCTTCTCGGTGTGTCTCCATATTATATTCACTATTTGCCGGGCATTCGAGCATATAAAGATTCTTTGCCATATAATTGTACAGATAATCCTCCATTGTCTGTTGATTCTGATTGTTCCAATTGGCATCCGGATTCAATATTAGGGTTTTGTCACTAATCAAACGCTCACGTACTTCTTCGATGCTAAGCATTTCTCCTTTTTCATTCATTACATATGCATTGAAAGTCGGATCTATCCATAACCATTTTTTTAAGGATTCGGAGTAAACGGAATTGATAACGTGGCAATCTGGGTCGATTTTCAAAATGTCTTTGGGATAACAAGTAACTATCCTTGATTTAATTCCCATTGCTAAGTAGCATTCATTCAAAACTAGGGCGAGTCCTCTGCAATTTAATCCTCTTTTATCTTTTTTACAAACCTCCACCATACTCATCGCATTTTTCACCTCTGGATTACCGTGGTTTCCATCATGTGGAACTAAACTATGCACCCAATGCAATAGATTTAAAATTTTTAACACATCGTTGCCTTGTCCTGCAATACTGTCCAAGTTAAATGTTTTTCTCAACGCCATTAGATTAGAATTATCACTTGCTTGATAGTTAAATTTAGGTAAAGGCCTGCTGTCTGAGAGGTTGTATTTATTAGCTCTTTTTAGAATAAAAAGGTAGTCTCCAGTAAGCTTTAGCTTATTATTAAGTGCAACAAAATCTTTCTCTTTTCGGATATTGTCTAAGTCCGTATCAAGCTGCACGTGTCCATAATTATTATAACCTGCGTCAATTGATTTTTTAAAACAATTGATAGCTGAAGACTTATTGTCTAAAAGGGAGTAAATACAGGTTAAGTTGTAATAAATATTACTAAGCTCATAGGAACGTTCCTTTTTTTCGTCTACCGATAATTTTTCATGTAGTACTAAATATTCGGAAAGTAGAGCATTGTATGACTTTTCATCTTTCTTATCATAGGCAATATTAAATCCATCCCCTTTTTGCGTAATAAATTCATCTATTTTTTGTGATGGAGTAGTTTGTGCAATGAGTTGATATGCGCTTATGAATAACGCGAACAGGAGAATAATTTGTTTTTTCATATTTGTTATTTTTTGGTTATTTTTTATCTTAAGACGAACAACTGTTGCATTAGTTACAGCCGGTTAATATTTTTTTTAATTTAATTGTTAAGGCGTTTATAAATTAAGGAATCATAATGATTTTTTTTTATTAGTATTTTACCAAGCCAATCCATTCTTTTATGGTTTTCGATGTTTTGCTTTCTCTTGGAACAGAATAAATTTCTCCGCAGCCGTTTAACAATATTGTATCTTTATTAAACTTAATAAAAGACCAATAAATTGCTTCTTTATCAAAAACGCACTTGGTTGGATCAAACTTAGAATCATCTATTTTTAATTCATCTGAACTTGTTTTTTTATTGTCATCTATCATGTATCTTGTGCTCTCCTGCCCGTCAGACATCAATCTTATATTTTGTGCAAAGCAAGTTCCTTTGTTATTAGAACGAATTCTTGCAGCTCTGCAATAAATAATCCCATCTTGTATCACAAACAGATAACTGTGTTTGTTGGTTCCTAGCTCAAATTCAATTGAATTGTTATTTTTATCTACTGTCAATCTTGTTCCAAGCCTCCATTGTTGCAAACATAATCCGATATTTTCGTTACTTACTTTTTCCATTTCATAACTATCAACAATTTCAATTTTTTCAATTAGATCAAGATTCTGAACTTTTCCATTCATATTTATTGTCAACATATTATCCGATGTTACTTCACCTATCGATTGGTTTTGTATTGCACTATCAAGTTGAAAATTGATGTATTTTTGCAAGACAATACTATCTTTAAAAACTGTTTTCCCAATTAATTTGCATATTTTTTTATCGCCAACCGATTCAAAATTTTCGAAAGTTGCTGAAATTTGATTTCCTGTTCGTTCAAAAAACAAAACAAAATTCTCTGTTTTTATCAATTCGCAATCTTTGTTTGCCCAAACTCCAATTTCTTGCTTCTTTGAATCATTACATGAAATCAACAAACAAAAAAGAAAAAGTATGACTAGTAATTTGTTTGTCATTAAATAAAAGTCATCTGATTTTTGTTTAATAAATTCAACTATTGTCTGTGACGACCTAATTTTAGAAAAGTTTTTTTTGATACTTAGGAATAAAGGGAGGATTTCTTGTTTTTTCATGTTATGTTTATTTTTATTTTATAGTTGCTTTTTTTATCTAATAATAATGTTGCCTGATGTTGATTCTGCTGTTATTTTTAGATTGCCTTGCCCAAATGTATAACCGCCAAAACCTTTATAACTTAAATCCTGTCTTTGAACCTTTATTTTTCCGGATGCCGTATATAAATTAAACCTGAGTTCGGAATCAGGATTGGTTATCTCACAATCAACATTACCGGAAGTGCAACCAATATAAAAAGCGTCTACTACATTTATGTTATTTCCGTTGAAACGACCGCTAATTAGACTTACGTTAATATTTGCCACACTATTTTTTAAGGAAACATCGCCAGAAGAACTGCTCAACGTAATATTTCCATTTACTCTTTCCATTTTAATATTTCCACTAGTGGTTTGAATACGGTAACTGTTATTACCTAAATTATTTAGTTCCGCATTTTTTAAGGAAACATCGCCAGAGATACTGCTCAACGTAACATTTCCATTAACGCTTTCCATTTTAACATCTCCACTTAAGGTTTTTATACGGTAATTGCTACTACTTAAATTATTTAGTTCTACATCGCCATAACTTGTGTTGATGGATATTGCAATATTTTCAGGAACATTAAACTCCAATTTACTGGTTTCGGAGAGTAGACCGATACCGCTAAAAGTCTGGCTTTTTATTTCTAAATGAATCGTTAGGACAGAATCTACGAGTTCATAACTCAATCCACAATTTGCTTCCTCTTGTTTGGATAAAACAGCTTTTGCTTTCTTTACGTAAACACCTTTTGTTTTTAATCGATAATGGTAATTCATTGTAAGGTTTGAACGCTTACTTCCGCGCACTGTTATGTCACCTTCATCTCCTGTAAAGACTAAAGATTTAACACCGTTAAAAAGCGTATCTACATTTAAACTATCATTAAAAGTCCTCCAATTTTTTGAGACTTTTGGAAGCTTACTTTGAGGATCTGTTTCATTCAAATGGATGTTACTATTTAGTTTTGCCTCAGTTGTATTTTTTTCTTCTACACGTTGTGTCGAATCTCTCATCAAATAATTTAAAGTTGTAATACCGATAAATTGTTTATTTTTTACTTTAATATTTTTTTGTGCCGTTTCAATATCTTTATTCTTTGATGAATCAATCGGCAGTGAGTAATTGTTTTGTTTTATTACTGGTGAATTCATATTATCTGGCTTGGTATGTTGTTTTCCTGAAAACAAAATAATGGATCCAATAATAGCGGGTGTTATGATGGCGCTCATAATTATTATTTTTTTTGTAATTGCTGTTTTTTTAACTTTTTTTATATTTGCACTTGTGCTGTGTACATTAATCCAAGAGCTTACATCAGAAACGCTTGTGGTAACATTTTCTTCTCTAAGTGTTTTAAACAGCTCATTTAATTTTTCTTCTGATCTCATCTTTTTGTGATTTTTTTTTTAAAGTGAATTCATAATTTCAATCAACTGTTTTCGTCCTCTGCTTAATCGTTGTTTAACCGCAGATTCACCCAAGTTTAGAATTAACATTATTTCTTTGATTGAAAAACCTGATATTTCAAAGAGGATAATGCATTCGCGCGTAACATGATCTAATTTGGCTATTTGTTCATATAAATTTTTAATTTCTAATTGTTTTTCTATTTCAGGCACATGAGCACTTATGTGCTCGTGTTTATTAGTATAATTTTCAACATATTCAGGCCGATTCTTTTTTCGTTGATTTGATAAAATACGCACGGCTGTGCCAAATAAGAAGTGCAGAAACGCTTCTTTCGATTGTATGTTATCAAATTTTTCGTAGGCTACTAAAAGTGTATCATGCATAATATCTTTGAAATGAAACTCGCCATAAGCTCGTGTTTTGCAATAGCGCTCAAACCGTTCATGAACCGGCTCGTATAATTGCATAAATTGTTCTTGTTTAGTTTGTTTCATTTCCAAATTCTAATAGTAAGTGTAACAACTCATCAAAAAGTTACAAGAAGATAAAAAAATATTTTAACTAAATAAAATATTGCAGATAAGAAGGATATGGTTCATTTAAATAGTCTTGCAATTCCATATGCGAATGATGGTGATTTGTAATTTAGTCAATGGTTTTTTGTTAACTATATTTTTTTTAGTCTGCAAAAAAGTCATCATATAAACATATACTATTTATGATAAAATAGCTTTGTAACACAATGCAAGGATTATGTAAAAATCTTCTGAAATACCCGCAAATGACAATTTGCAACCAGTTAAAAATATTTAGCCTGCTAAACGTAGGTCATCTGCTAAGGTAAATCAATTATTTTAACTTTAACACCTCTTAATTTCGCTGCTGAAAATCTGAAGTGTTTTATATTTTTTCAATAGGTCTGAACCCTTTATTAATTCATTTACTATATAATAGTTCTAATTTTTTTGAGGCTACATCTATAACTAGGGGTTTATTGCAGGTTTTGCAAAAACTTAAATAGATAGATTTAACTTCAATGAGCATTTCTCCATCCGATTTATAATACAGTTTGTGCCATTTGTTGTTGTCAGTTTTGCATAAACTGCAGCTGTAGTTGTTGGTTATTTTTTCTTCTTCGATCAACATTCTTTTTTATTTTTAATTTAACTTTTTTAATTATAGAACTATTCATTCTCAGTACTTTGAAATATACAATCTAATAATCTTTATGTTTAATTTTTAACTAATTCCTATTTAAATCGATTAGCTGCTATTTTTTATTGACCATATTTAAGATCTTAATCTGCCATTAATTTCGCTCATGCCTTTAGGGCTAAAATCAAATTAATAATCGTGAAATTTTATTATAAAGTTCGCTCATTAATTTTAAAAATACATCCCTATAAACAGGGGTTTTTTATGTGAATGCAAATAGATGTTAACGATTAAAGAAATATATAAGTACTAAAAAAAATTAGTGCGTTATGGTATAAAATTTAAATTCAAAAAAAATCAAAATTCAGTTGTTACAAAACTCTGTCTTACATCAAACAAAATAGAATGAAGAAATCTATTTTACTGTTAGCTGTATGTATATTCATTTATTTTACTATGCTAAGCAAATACCTTGGTAAAATAAGGCTTTAAGTATTGAAAATATTCACTGCAATTTTTTTTAAGAGTAACTTAATTTTAGTTGTTAAAATTTATTCAAAAGAACCTAGGGCCTGATTAAAATAAAAATTACCCACATCGTTATCGACTGGTATTCTTAATCATCCAAATAGAACCATTTTTAGTAGGAAATTTCTCTAAGTTACCGTTTCTAACAAGATCATTTAATTGTTTTTCGCTTTCAACTCTTGACGTTCCTGAAAGTTCAGTAAACTCCTTGGCTGTCAAAGAATGATATGTTGTGAAAAAAAAATTCCAAGTTTTGTCATAATTTGTTTTGGAGGCGCCAGGAAACATTTTAAGCAAACTATTTTCAAATGTAGCGTATGGCTTTGAACCAATAACTATTTCTTTATTTCCCATTGTGTCGGTAAAAAACAGTGTTGGAAAAGCACTTACGCCTAATTCTCTGCTCAATTTTAAATCTTGTTCAAAAAGCTCTTTTGCTTTTCCCTCGTAATCCGTTTTAAACTTAACAATATCTAGACCAACTTTCTTTCCTGCCCATTCTAAATATTCCCATTTTGTAATATTCTTCTTTTGAAGGAAAACCATTTCTCTAATTTCACGAAGAAAAAAAACGGCTTTTTCATTATCTTGCATCTGCGCTGCTTTAAATGCAATTGAAGGTGGATAGGAAGAAGCTAATGGATCTTCCAACCAAACATTCCCGTCAATTGGCATATCGTAATAAACGCTTACTTCATCCCAATGGTGAGCCACATCTGAAGGTTTACTAATTCCGCCACTATTATAGCTCCAATTTGGAAGCAAGCCCCCCATTCGATATTCAATCTCAAAATGGTTTCCATATTCTAATTTGAGTTTTCTTAATTGTGGTTCAATTCCCCAACAAGATGAACAAATTGGATCTGTGTAATAAATTATTTTTATAGGTTTTATTTTTGATTTTTCTAAACCTCGGACTGCCGAACTTGTTTTGTTAGCCGGTATTTCGCAAATGCCATTTTTTGGGTCGCACATTAAAGGATTGTTTTGCTCTTGCATATTTTTTTTATTTTGAGAATGACAACTTGTTGCGCCAATTGATAAAATTGGGATTAACATAAAATAAGATATTTTCATCTTTTTAAAGGGTTTAACATCATTTGTTTATCTTTGTACAAAGTTGAGTACTTAATTTTAGGTGAGCAATAAGTCAGAAAATTATGACTACTAAAAAAGAAATAGTTGATAACGAAACTTGCCCAGCGCAAGGGCTTTTAAAGTTACTTTCGGGTAAATGGAAACCTGAAATATTTCGTTTGGCAGTTGAGGCACCTTTACGGTTTAGTAGCTTGTTGCGCCAGATCGAAGGTTCTAATAAGCAGACTTTGTCTGTTGCCTTAAAGGAATTGGAGGAAGTTAATTTGCTAGAAAAAGTTGTGATTAAGAAAAAACCTTTGCACATAGAATATTACCTAACGCAAAAAGGGAAATCGTTAATTACAGTCTTTAAGCAGTTAGAAAATATTGGGTAGTGTGTTTTTACTTACCTCTAAAGTTTTACAAGCTTTCGCATTGCGCCTTATGAAAGTACAACTGTCTGTTTCCGTAACCTTTATTGAAAGAAACATTTTTTTTAGCAAGGAAAAAAATAAAAGTCGGCTTCAGGCAATAATAAAATTATCAAGAAAGTTGAGCCTATCATTAGCATTAAGCCATAGTTTGCTGTTATATCCGGTTTTTCTTTCTTTGTAGTCCAATTATGTTCCAATAAAACTCGGTCAAAAAATTCATTGCCATTTTGATATTTACTAATTATTTGTTATTACTTTCGAAATGTCAACACAAAGCCTTTCATTTATTTTGTAAATATTAAGTTATATGAATTGATTATTGTCCCAATATATTATTTTATCAAATCAATTCTTTTTGATAAAAAATAGTAGTAAATAATAGCAAGGGATGAACCTATTCCGGATGCAATAATATCATTATAATCAAAAGTTTTTGAAGCTGTTAAATAGGGATTATACTCTTCATAAGTCAAAATAGCAAATACAGAAACGGAACAAATTAAAATAATCCTTCGTCCTTTATATAAATTAAGTTTTAATGTTTTGCTCATCGGGAGTAGACTGAACATAAATGCACCAATTAAATTTGGCAAGCTCCCAAGAACAGGCGAAAAGAAAATAACATCACTATAATTTGGACGGAGATACCTTTTGTTTATGAAAAAAAAAATAATCAAAACCAAATTAATTGTTAGATTTATTCTTGATACTCTCTTTAAATCCATAATGCTAGCAAGGTGCTTTAGGTATAAAAAAAACAAACGGTTTGCGTGCAGGCGATCATCCCCTGTGTTGCGCTTGCGGCAGGGCTATGGCGCTTGCACGCTGTTAGCGGTAGTTATTTTTCAATGTCTGAATATTTCTTGTAAATTGCTCTATACCCCAATAAACGCCCAATTGGCCCTACAATATTCATTAGGATTTTTTGCAGTCCTTGTGGAATATTGGCAAGGTAGCTTTTGCTGTCCAAGTATTTTAACGTGACTAATTCCTGAATTAAGCCTGCTTTTCCATTTGGAATTTTTCCATCAATGGTAAGCCCTATAATATTTTCTAATAAGTAGTCAAAGTCTAGGGCAGGAGTGATGGTTTGAATTAAAACTACAGGTTCATCGTCATTATTGTAATGCTTGTGTGGTTTGTTTTTAGGAAGCGTTATTTTTTCTCCCTGTGTCAAAACTTGTTTCTTGCCGTCTAGTAAGGTTGTCAGCTTACCTGAAACAACTTCAAAATGTTCGTCCTGTAATGCATGTAAATGATTAGGAACCAGCTCCCCCTTTGATTTTAGAGTCATTTTCATGGTAACTCTTTGTCCATTGGTGTCTTTAGCTGTTTCTAAAAATTCATAAATGTCTCCAGAGTCTGGATTGGTTAAAATTTGTCCTTTTGTTGGCATATCTATCTTTTTTTAAGTTAAATATTCGTGTCTTTGTTTTGTCTGTATAATTAACGCTAACAGATGTATAATCATTTTAAGATGGGCTGGGTCAAATTTTACAAAGTCGAATTGGTAAATTCTTGCAGCTGCCAATTAAACTAATTCCTAATTGTGAAAGTAGCAGCAAGAATAGTAAACATTATTAAAAATGAGCCAATTCTTGTGAGCAACCCAAATACTATCATTAGTTTTTAGTGTTAAAATTTAATTAAAATGATGCCAACCATTCAGCAGTTTTAGTCACTAATAATGGATTAAATTTATCTTGCATAATTTGGGCATAGTTGCCTGAATGCTTAAGCTTAATCCCTTCCTCCATAGAACCTACTAAGGCAAATGCATGATCGGTATTTTCTAAAATAATGGCTTTAGAGTGCTTGGCATTTTTTGCGTTTGTCCAACCAAGCATAGCGGTTGCATACTCTTTATCAATCGCCTCAAAATCGGAAGTTCCATATATGGAAAGGATTGGGCAGGTAACTTTTTCCCAGTACTTTTTAGGGTCTATCTTATTCAATTCTCTATTAAAAGCTAATGACCTATAAATAATGGTGTTGTCTTTTTCATTCCAGCCAAAAACTTGTTGTAGCACGGGTTCGTATTCTGGTTTATCTTTAATGATTTGCTGTGGTGTTTTATTCTCGTCAAAAATTGCTGTAATAACTTCTTTAGTGTACTTTTTATATTCTAAAGCTACATCTGGGCTATTGCCCGATTGCAACAAACTTCTGTTTATAATTTCGGGATAATAGCTTCCAAAATTAGTAGTTAATGTGCCATAAACCATTGCCCCTTTAACAGTAGGATTAGTACTTGCAAGTATTGGTGTAATCATACCGCCCATACTGTGTCCAAAGAGGTAGATTTTTTTGGAATCGATGGTTTTGTTTTTCATTAAAGATTCTAAACCTGTTTGAAATTGCTCAAGTTCTTGATTAAAAGTCATTTGATCGCAGGTAGTAAATTTTCCCTCACTATCACCTGCTCCTGGTTTGTCAATCCGCATAACGGCATAACCTTGCAATGTCATTTCGTTGCAAAATTGTTCGTATGGGTCTTTTTCTGGTACTTCAATCACCGATTCGCACATATTTCCTTGAATAAAAAGGATAGCTGGTAATTTACCCGAAGCATTTACCGGTTTTGAGAGTAAGGTTCTTAAATAACCGAATGATGTTTTAATTTCACCATATTCATAATGAATACCTTGTTTAGTTTTGCTTACTTTTGCTTTTGCAGTTGTTGTTAACTGAACAAAAGCTTTATTTCTCCAAACTTTGTATGCAACAGGATTACCCTCGGTTATTTCTGATAATGGTGGACTGGTAAACGTGCTTACATCAGCAATAGGAGTGCCGTTGATTTCTACAATGATATCTCCTTCTTTTATTCCAGCACTTTCTGAAGTAGAGTTTGGAACAACGCCTTCAACAAAAACTCCTTGATCACCGTTAAAAGATTTTTCTTGCTTTATTTCAGCAGTTAAGATTTGGTAGCGAAACCCATTTGAATATTTTCTTTTAAGAACTTGCGCATGGAGAGAACTCATAATGGAGCAAAGTAGAAGTAGCGAATAAATTGTTTTTTTCATGATTTTTTTTAAGATTAATTTAATATACAAATAGTTGTTATTTGACATATAATTTACCAAATTGAAATTCTATCTTTTTCTTCTTTGTAAAGTTTGTCTGATTTATCTAGATTGAATAAATCATAAAAAGGAGTAAAATTTGAAAGTACCCCATTAACCCTAAATTGGGACGGAGCGTGACTGTCATTTCTAATCAAATTTTTAAGCTGCTGTTCTGTTAGCTTCTCAGCCCATACTCTAGCAAATGAAATAAAAAATTGTTTATCAAAATCTTTACTATTTTCTTTACCTGTAGTTGTTAATTTATATGCATCATAGGCTATACTAAGCCCACCAAGGTCTGCAATATTTTCGGATAAAGTTTGCTGTCCATTAATATACAAACTATCCAAGACCTTATATTTAGCATACTGGATTTTTATTCCTTCACACCTCTCATTAAATGATGTTTCGTCTTTATCAGTCCACCAATCTTCAAGGTTCCCTTTATCATTATATTTTCTACCGCTATTATCAAAACCATGAGTTAATTCATGAGCAATGATATATCCTATTGAACCATATAATTTTGCTTCGTTGTCATTTGTATTAAAAATTGGCTCCTGAAGTATGCCAGCTGGCAATACAACTGCATTGTCTGATGGGGCATAAAAAGCATTAACAGTTTGCGCTAATGCACCAGCCCATACATTCTTATCTGCTTTTTTATCAATTGTATTAACATCTAATTTAAAAGAATAGGCACGCCTATTGGATGTATTTTCGAAAAATAAATTCGGCTGCACTACTAAGCCTTCATAAGTATTAATTTTTTTAGGGTATCCAATTTTAAATGTTAGTGAATTAAGTTTTTGAAGCGCTTTGTTTTTGGTTTCAAGAGTTAGCCATTTATTGTTTTCAAGTCGCTTTTTAAAAGCTTCTTTAATGTTAGCACACATAGCTTCTACTTTTATTTTGGTTTCTTCATTAAAGTATTCTTTTACATATAGTTTCCCTAACAAATCGCCATTAAATACATCAAGTAAATCTTCTGTTCTCGGAATATGCGTTTTTTCACCTCCAAACACAGATCGGAGTCCAGCTAGTGCATCACGAAACGCGAAGGGTAGAGCTGTGGTTTTATTTAGAATGATTCGAGACTTCAACTTATTTTTCCAAATTTCTAAATCTTTAGTCTCTTTTAGAGCATTTAAATTCTGATAAAAATTTGGAGTTTCAACGATAACTTGTCTTGTTTTAATGTTCATAATTTTAAAAAGAGTTGACCACCTAATGTTTGGTGTAAGCTTTTCCAATTCATAAACAGACATTTTATTGTAGGTTGATTCGGAAGAGTAAGTCAAATCATGATTTGACTTGAAGGAGCTAGCCAATTCTTTATCAAATTCGTATATATCATTGGCAATATTTTTAGCATTTTCGGTAGAATAGCCAATCAATTCAAAAAGTGTTTGAATATATTGTTTGTAATTATTACGGATTTTGTCAAAAATTTCTCCTTCTAAGGTATAAATAGAGGATGGCATTATGGTTAAACCATCTTGAGATAATGATAAGATATTATACGCACTATTTTTTTCATCTTGAATAACGCCAACACCTAATAAATGCTGATGTCCTTCGGTATGTAGTTTAGCTAAAAGATTAAAAAATTCATCACTGTTTTTGATTTTATCAATCCTATCAAAAATATTTAATAAAGGAGTTAGTCCGCGTTTTTCTATAACTGTTGTATCTATACCACTATTATACAAATCTGCCAACTTAGCTTCTGGTGAACCTTTAATTAACTGTTTATTTTGAGCATTATCTTTAATAACCTCTAGTAATTGTTGATGAGTTCTTTCTTCAATTATTTTTAAAGATAAAGTTGCATTTTTAGCGGTATCAAGCCAAGTTTTATTTACGTAATGATAAAAATCGTCACCAGGTTTTACTTTATTATTTTGGGCATTAACCGTTATACTAAGTACAACAAATAATACAAAATGAAATATTTTAAAATTCTTCATAATTTG
This sequence comes from Bacteroidota bacterium, assembly GCA_020403265.1. Classification (GTDB taxonomy): domain Bacteria; phylum Bacteroidota; class Bacteroidia; order B-17B0; family Aurantibacillaceae; genus Aurantibacillus. Next base: position 4,974 of record JADBXZ010000006.1, on the reverse strand, counting down.
TTTTTTTTACTTTTTTTATAGTATTAATTAATACTTTAACTTACTATAATTTACTCATCTGAACTTTAATTTTGTGGGATTCTATCTATTTTTATAGCTTCAAATTCTTTTTGGGATACCAATGTTCCTTTTTTAGGGATTTTAATATCAAACTTTTCTTTTGAATTTGGGACCACTTTTAAACAAAGTATGTTGGTATCGTCGTAATTCACTTCTAAGATTAGACCCGGCAAACCATAAAATTTAGCTGGTCCTTGAGTAATTGGGATTTCAGATGTGTACCAACAAAATAATTCTGTTTCTTTTGTAAGAACAGAATCATTTATAATTGATTGTTTACAATTATTCTCTTTCAAAATGTTACCTTTTACAATTGCTTTAGCTTTAAAACATTTATAACCTTCTATTATCTTGGTTTCATTTAGTAATTCCCAATTCCAAATGGGTAATAAATCTTGTATCAAAATTGTATCTCCCATAAATTCATTTTCAACTAAAAATCTGTTTTCTTTTATGTTTTTATATAAATCACCCTCGTTACCACACCTTGTAATAAGTTCAAATTTATTTTTTTTAGCATTTTTTTCTTCATCGCTATATAGTGATTCAAAAGAATTAAAAGTCAAAGTGAATTTTTTTTCGCTTTTTTCATTCATGTGATCTTCAATTTTTTTCAATGTTTCAGCTGATACATTAGGGTTATTTTTAACACTTAGCTTTGTTGAACGTTCGTTAAATTTATATATTGCAAATCCTTGAAAATTGTTTTGTGCTATAGCTACTTTTGAAATAAAGATTAATGCAAATACTATTAGTTTATTTTTCAATTTCTTTCTATTATTAAATTATGATATTTGTATTTTGTTGTTTTAATTATTTAATTAAATTTTAATACATCCACGCCAATGGCGTACCCATACACTTTTCCATTAGCATCTTTGTAAATTCTGATTTTATTGCAAGCCATTCCTAAATTTACCTTTGTCCAGGTTTTACCACCGTCTTTGGTTTCATAACCGCTGTTCATGGTGCCAACGAAACCATGGTTTTCGTCTATAAAACCAATACCAAATTCTCTTGCTCCAGCATCTTCCACTAAGTTGATTTCATTCCAAGTTTCACCGCCATCGGTTGTTTTGGCAATGCGTTGTTGTTTTACATTTGGATCGGGATTATAGGATTGTATAGTTACATAGCCAACTTGCTTTGTTGGAAAAGAGGCCTTCCAAGTACCTTCAAATGGTCGATTAGATTGGTACACCTTTTTCCAGGTTTTTCCGCCATCGCTGGTTTTTAAAATCAAGGCATTCGATTTTTCCATATCTTCATCAGAGGCAGCACAAACAAATCCTTTGTTTTTATCAAACATTTTGATATCGAATAGCATTTTACAGTCGTTGTTCATACTATTGGAAGTCCAAGTTTCGCCACCATCGTGTGATACCATCATATTAGCTGGAGAACCTACACGACCAACTGCATAAATATGTATTTTGTAGTCTATTTTGCCGTGATTAATATATTGCTCTTTAATAATATCAATGGCACAAAGTCCTTTAACATATGGTCCTTTATAGTCAACAGGTTTCCAAGTTTTACCACCATCTTTGGTTCCATACAATGGAATGGAGTCGGTAACATTAGGAAAATAATCTGTACCAACCGTACCCGCAAAACCAACTAAATTATCCACAAATGCAATGGTTCGGAAAAAAGTTCCTTTTTTTTCCAATTGTTTTTCCCAAGTTTCACCGCCATTTTTTGTGTGATAAACACTTCCGTAACCGTTTACATACCAGCCTTCCGTTTCGTTAATGAAAGTGATATCGTCCTGTTTACCCGGATAACGCTCCGTATTCAATTTTTTCCATCCTTTTTCGGGAAGTGTCGTTACATCTTTTTTGGAAAGCACTTCGTTGCTCCATTTTACTGCTGAAAGACCTACCTCAGGATTGTATTCATCAAACAATTGCTGGATCTGTCCATTTGCAAATTTGTTATAGGCTTCTTGCATCGTGCCTGACTTCGCAAAATAATGATCCGTTGAAGGATACGTCATTAATGTTGCATAACCTGGGTTGAAGAAATTTACGGTATTCACAATTTGCTGATGATCTGCTTTAGAAAATGCCTGAAAATCAGATTCACCAAATTGCACCAAGACTTTTGCAGTAGTATTTTTCCAATTTTCTAAATGAGGGTAATCCTGAATTTGTCTCCAGTACTCTGCATTCCTCGAATAAATTTTTCCTTTGCCATCGTATTCCCAACTAGTGCGTAAAATACTGTCGGCCTTAGTTTCTTTAGCAATATCTTCTAGTTTTTCTTTCTTAACGAAGTAACGATAATTCAAATCATATTGAGCAATTACAGATTGCTCTACTTCAATCGGGTTCATGCCTGCCAATGCATTTTGTACACGATACATTTCAATTTGATACTCAAACCAAGATTTAGCAGTAGTTCCATATACTACAACACCTGCAACCTTATTTTTTGCACTAATTGCTGGCGCAACAATTCCACCCATGGAATGACCAACAATAATGATTTGATTAGAATCTACATAGGGAAGCGACTTCAACTTTTTTAATCCAACTTCAAAATTTTCAATTTCATCCAGCAAATCACAAGACTCGCATAGAGGTGTATTTTTGCTGTCTCCAAGTCCGCTTTTCTCAATGCGCAGTGTAACGTAACCAGCGTCAACATATGCATCAACAATGCGTTTGTATGGATGGTTGTTTGTCAATTCATCAATGCTGCTGCATGTGTACCCCGGAATAAATAACATAGCAGGCATTTTATTCTCCCTGAACGGCTTATTGATTATCACCCTCAGTTGACCGCCTTTGTAGTTTACTTGGTCATAAATAACGGTGGCGTTGTCATCTGTTTCAAACGGACGAGCAACTGCTTTTGCCTTTAAAATCAGTTCTTTTTTGCAACGCAAGACCGTTAATTGAACTTCTTGTTCGGGGGAATAACCAGTAAACAGACGGATGAATTCGTCCGTTGAGGTGAAGGTGGAATTACCAATTTTCACAATCAAATCCTTTTCTTGCAATTTAAGCGCAACACTAGTTCCTCGTACAACTTGCTGTACCTTACAACCGGAAGTTCCATTTTCGGTGACAAATTCAACCCGTGCACCGAATTGCACTTTACGCTCTAATGTTTGTCCAAATAATAGATTAAATGAACAGATGGAAAAAATTAAAAATAAGTACTTCATCTGACTAAATATTAAATTTTATTTAGTGCAAAGGTCTTTATTGAAAAAAACTAAAGATTGTAAAAATCGGACACCTTGTCAATAGATTTATTATTGAAAAATTGTGAAGGCGTTAGCGTGCTAAAGTTTTTAAAATTTTTAATAAAATGCGACTGATCGTAGTAGCCTACTTCAAATGCATTGCTTAACAAATCACTATTTGGTTTGGAAGAAAGTTGCAATACCGTTCTAAAACGTATTAGATTAATATAATTTTTCGGATTTACACCCACTAATTTATTGAATAATCGATGAATTGTACGTTCAGAAATAGTGAAATATGCAGCCAATTGAGCTATAGTGCACTGACCTTTTGCTGCATGAATTTTATTGATGAGTGCCACAAACAAAGGCGGATGCGAAACAATTATTTTAGACACTAAAAAATGTTCCAACACCATAATTTTTTCTTCACCCGTTGAGGCCTCTAAGAGTGAATCAACCAGGTCAGCAATTTCTTGATTTGAAAAAATATCGTTTAACGAAGTTGCAACATCTTCATAAACAATATTCATCGGTATTTTTGTAAACAAACTCAATCCATTTGGAACTGTTAACCGCACCGAAATATTTAAAAAATCGCCCGAGGTTTTAATTATGCTTGCTTTTGTTAATGTATTTCTAGTGCCAAATGCGGGCATTCTATGAAAATCAGTTTTGTTTTTTAATAATAAATCTCCCGATAGCGTAAATCCAAAACCGCAGCTATTGTTAGGCAAAAATATAGTTGATTCCGCACAATCAGCTGACCTATGCCAAAAAACTATTGACGAAATTTTGTCAATCAACAACGGATTTGACAATTTATAACTAACTATAGATTCCATTTGTAAAACTAAACATAGACAAAATTAAAAATTTTATTTAAATCAGTCGTTGGCAAGTTGCAAGGATTTTATTAGTTGCAAGACTCTTCCAACACTTAATAGATAAATTCCGCATAGTATATTACTTAATTCAACAAGACTATGTTATGAGAGAATTTGGCCCTATTCTGTCAACTAGGCCGTCTGCTTTTTCCTTTTCATTTCCTGGAATTTTCGATAAGTCAAACTTCGCCATAGCCACTCAAGTGGTCCGAAATAAAAATAACTGAGCCAGATGCGGCTAAATATTACCTGCAGTGCATAAATGAGAAAGGCGAGCAGAATGCCTTGCCAAACTTCTACTTTGCCATAATGTCCCAAACCGGTAAAAGGCGTTTCGGCTTCCATTTTGCTGAACTGTGAAAACCGAATGGCGTTTTTACTTCCGTCTTGATAAATTGTCTGATTCATATGTTTTTTAACGAGGTTGTGGCTAACGTTTTCAGGCCTTGCGCCGTTTTTTGCTTGTCCAAGTTATGCATTTGAGCGTTAACACGCAAAAAATGGAGCAAGACCTGTGTTAGCACCTGCTTTGGTTACTAACATTACACAATGATTGAGCGTCCGCATATAAGTTTGTCACATTATTTGGAAACAATAATTTTGTTTGTATTTGTCCCATGCTTACTTGAAATACGTAATAAGTAAATGCCATTAACTAAACTGTTGTCTACAATAGCAGTTGTCCCGTTTATTGTCAAGCTAAATACTTGAAGTCCTGTCCGAACCGAAAATTGGCAGATGGGTAATTACTAAGTGAATGTGCGTTTGATCCATTGAACTAATTTTTCTTGAAGGTCTTCTTTATTTTCCAATTTAAATATGATAGATGTC
>JADBXZ010000059.1 GCA_020403265.1 Bacteroidota bacterium | reverse complement strand
TCTGTGTTCCCTGTGTCCGAATGATTTTTGCTTGTTGCTCTATTGTTTTACTTGAATATGTATCGTTCTGTTTCTGTTTTGTAGAAGTCTGTCCGTTACAAGATGTAAAAAATTGAGTTACTAATAGAAGAGAAAATATTGGATAATTGAATTTTATCATTTTTGCTTTTTTATATTTCTGTAATTATTGCTTAATCCTTTTAATTGTTGCATGCTGTCGTCAATGGATGCAGCTAACATTTTTTAGCTATCCGAAGGGCGGGACTTTTACCATCCGCCGGCTGTCGGATTGATGCGGAGTCCGCCATCTGGCGGATGATTAACCACAAAAGTGTCTGCGGAGCACTGATCCTCCACTTTGGACAAACTGTGTTGGTTACAGCATTCATTCTATTTCTAATTTTTGCAACATATTATTTTCATTGCATTTCAAAATCATATACACTCCTCCAGCCATAATAAATGTAAAAAAGATTGTGGTTGGTATTACTGTACTCCAATCAACACCCATACCTTCTTTTACTGCTGATATTTCTTCTGTAACAGTCTCCAGTTCTCCTGAGCCAAAGCTAAAATTTACTAAAGCATGAATAAAAGCTGGAATAACAATATTTTCGGTTCGAACCAGTAGTCCGCTAAAAAAAACTCCAATAGATAAAGCAAAAAAAACTTGTGAAGTGATACCTATTAAGTTGGATGGCTCACTAAATAAGTTAATGAAATGAACAATTCCGAACAAAGAACTTGATAATATTGCTCCAAAAAGAATTGGACGTTGCGAGTTTTTAAGTGCCTTTATACACAAAGGGAAAATTGCTCCTCTAAAAATAAATTCTTCTACAACACCAACTGATAATACTGACAGTCCAAATAATAGAAGTGTATGAAATTCAGAATTATAATAATTTTTCCAGTTACTGAATAATCCCATTAAAATTAACATTAGAGGGATAAATAAGGATTGGATGTTTAAAAACTTACCTGGAGTATCCAAGCCAGTAAATTTTTCAAATTTCAGCTTTTTAATTAAATAATAAGCTACAAAAGTTAATATTACTCGAACTACTATGCCTGAACTGTTTTTGGCAGTAGGATCATCAAATTGAAGAGATGATAATAGTAATCTTAGTGGTTTTTCAATCCATAAAAGGGATAGAAATCCAATAAAAATTAAAGTCGCTATTTTGAATTCTTTTTTCATTATTACTTTCACCAACGTACATGGCTTTTCGCGGTTAGGATAATCTATGATCTTTCTGTAGGTTTAGCCATTAAAGACTTGATTTACTTTAGCCAAATTACTGAAGTTGATTAGTAACGCCAAAGATGATTAGCTAAAAGTGGAAGCATAACTTCCCTAAAGTCTTTTGTTGTGCGTTCGTGCTTTTAATCCAGCTTGTATTCGGTTTTTATTAGTTCAATTAACTCTCTGGATTTTTTAGCTGCTTCATTAACCCGGTCATTTTGACGAAATTGAGTAGCTATAAAATACTGTGCTCCAGATAAATATCTATTTATGGATATAGGGTCTTCACTAAGTAACTTCAAATTATTATTTGATGGCAATTGACGTGTAATAAAAATTTGCCAAAGTATTTCCGCATCAAATAGATTTCCCATTTCAACTTGATATAAGTTTAACTTATCACGTATAACAATGTTTTGATCAAGTATGCCTTGAATATCTAAGTAATACTTTGAAACTGCAGTTGCTGTATTTTTCTTATGTAGTAATCTCAAATGACCAGAGTTTTTCATTTGTTCATATGTTCGTATGTTTGGAATTAAAATAGCGCTCTGTATAGTAATTTTTCTAGCAAAAAAATATATATCGGAAAAATGCTCCTTTCTATTAGGCATTTTAAACAAAAGGAATAAGCTGTCAATTGCCCTTTTGTTAATTGCAACTTTAGCATTGTAATTTGCGTAACTATTTAAGTCGTCGTTTAAATCTTCAAGTAAATTTTTGATATAAATAGCCTCTCTGTCAGTTTCAATTTTGTGTTCTAACTGATATTCAGCTAGAAATCCACAGAATACCGCTAAGAAAAGCATGAAAAATTCCCAGAAATAAGATTTCCAAGTTTTCTTTTCGTGTCCATGATGTGCATGATGATGTACTTCCATATTTTCAGTTTCTTGATTTAGGTTAATAGCTTTTGTGTCACTATTAGGAATAATTTCATCGTAATAGTTGTCCGACTGATTGTTTGTTGAACTATCTAAATTTTCTTCTTCAGTATTATCTGCCATTTACTTAAGTTATTTGGATTTTCAATCGCATGACGTACAGCGTTTTCGGGTTTGGCGAAGGTGGCGATTTTCACCATCCGCCGGCTGGCGGATTGATGCGGAGTCCGCCATCTGGCGGATGATTAACCACAAATATGTCTGCGGAGCACAAACCCGCCACTTTTGCCAAACTCTTGTTATATGTGGGTTTTAAAGTCCAATTAGTTTTCAATAAAAATCGGCAAAAAACTTCATTGTCATTTGGATAATTACTCATTATTTTATTCTTACGTTCGAAATGTCAATACAAAGCCTTTCATTTTTTCGAAAATAAAGTTCTGTGAATTGATCATTGCCCCCAAGAAATTAGTTTGTTAAAGCAACCTTTTTGGATAAATAATAGTAGTAAATAATAGCAAGGGATGAACCTATTCCGGATGCAATAATATCAAGATAATCAAATATTTTTGACGCTGTGAAATACGGAAAAAATTCTTCATAAGTCAAAATGACAAATACCGAAACGGAACATATTAAAATAATCCTTCGTCCTTTATGTAAGTTAAGTTTTAATGCTTTGCTTATTGGGAGTAGACTAAACATAAATGCACCAATGAAATTGGGCAAGCTCCCAAGAATAGCAGATAGTAAAAAAATATCTCTATAATTTGGACGTAGATACCTTTTGGTAAGGAAAAATAATATAATCAAAACCAAATTAACTGTTAGGTGTATTCTTGATACTCTTTTTAAATCCATAATTATAATTTTAGTAAAGGTGTTTTTAGGGATTGGCTATTTTCAAAATCGCATATAACGTTTTGCAGATTTGCGCTGGGCGGGCTTTTTACCATCCGCCGACTGGCGGATTGATGCGTAGAACAAAACTTTCGGCTACCAACAAACTGTCTGCGGAGCAGGAAATCCCGCCTATTGCAAATGTGCTGTTATGTGCTGCCTTTTTCAGTGTTAGGTTATTCATTAAAATCTATATATTCAGTGTCTTCTTCGTCACTTTCAAAACATAAATTTACTGTTCGAGCAATAGCAATTGTACGATGAATTGTGCCCGATTTTACACAATATGTTTCGTTTGGAAAAAGGTCTACAAATTCTCCGTTTTCAAATTCAATTCTTAGATTTCCTTCAAGAACTATGAATAGCTCATCTGTCCTATTGTGTCTATGCCAAGGGAAAGTATTGTCCTTGTTAATTGCTATTCTTAAACAATGGTCATTTACTGAAATAACCTTGTCATTGTAATGATACTCAAGAATATTTTTTCCAAGGTCAATTAGATTAATCTTATTAGTCATATGGTATCTTTCTTAAGGTTGCAGCATGCGTTTGGCGGCTTTGTGCAGCGCGGGACTTTCATCAAATATATCAATTGAATCTTGATTTTACAAGCAACCGTAATCTTTCTGCAGACATCGATGTCCGCGTTGAGCAAACCGCTGTTAGTGGCAGTGGTTTTTTCCGTTGAGTAATCTAGTCAAATTAGTTCGTTTAAAACTTCTTTTGCAACTCTTTCTCCTGATAATACAGCACCTTCCATAAAGCCTTTGAATAGAGTAGATGTTTCTGTTCCTGCCCAATAAATGTTACCTGACGGTTTTGCTATGTGTTCTCCATA
>JADBXZ010000058.1 GCA_020403265.1 Bacteroidota bacterium | reverse complement strand
TTTTTGCTACAGTGGTTTATACCGATTAGAACGAAGTTTGGTGCAATGAAGTGAAACGAAATTGGACCATTGCTTATTTCACATCGGCATTTCATGTATTCCTTTGCAAATGGTTGATTTTCTTACATCGTTTATTCATTTGGTAAACCAAATGAATAAAATGGGTTTAAGAATGATTAACTTAAATGATTCATCTTAATCAATCAAAAAATTGCCAGCTAACTCCAAACCTAAAAGCCCTGTCGGGTTGATAGTAACCGTTCACCAAGGCATAATCTTTCCCTACTAACCCTTGCAATGCATTTTCCACCCTAATAAAAAAATTAACGGGCCTGATCCTTGCATTTAAATAAAACTCGGTAAACAAATATTGGCCTGTTTGTTTTTGATCTTGCAAATAAAATACTTGCGTAACCGGCATGTAATTGTAACTGTAAAAGTTACTAAAGCTTTGCGCTTGCACACCAATTTGTAACCATAAATTGTTTCGAGAGAGTAATCCTTGATAAAATAAACGAGCCTGTGCCACGTGATTTGGTAAATACAGATAATTATTCCCGTCTGTTGTTTGGTAATGGTAATTCACATGAACCCCAAGATGCTTAAAAAAAACATGATTGAACCTAATGCCCGCATTAAACACATTAAGCGGTGTAATAACCTGCCTTGGCAAGGCTATGTTATCATAATATATTAAATTAGTGATGTTGGCATAACGCACATCTAATTCAAATAATCTGCTCCAACCATAACTTAATTGTCCTGCAACTGTTTTTGTTGGCATGTAATTATTATCCCATCTAAAATGATTGCTGTTCCAGAATTGTTGTTGTAAATCAGGTTTTCTGCTTTCTACAAGCACAAGCAAACCCATGCGATGCAATTGCTTGCGCTTTAAACGAAATTCACTTTCATTAATTAATTGCACATCGTTTTGATTATAGCCTGCCAACACATAACTGGCTTTAAAGGCAGACTTTAAAACATTTTTTTCAACTGAATCTTTGGATTTAAAAAAATGATGAAAGCTAAAATCTCCATACACCAAATGATTGACATATAAACTGTCAAAATATTGATACACCCGATTGAATTCATTTTTGTAACCCATACTCAATTGTGCGTGCCTGGTTTTTAAATTATAACTAAGACTACTTTTCAATTGTTTTAAATTTGTACTGTCAAGGGTTTTTAAAGTGTCTTCATAAGACAAATAATAAAAGTTATTGCTACCGCTGCCTGCATCCGTATATTTTAGCGTTTCATTTCTCACTGTTGCGCCTAACTGCAAAAAATGATTGGTGCTGCCAGTGCTATCGTATCTGTTTAAACGACAATATGGGTTAATGGCAAAATACTGGTCGCTATTTTTGCGAGTGGCGGTAGTTAGTTTAACTTGCAATATTTCTTTGTTTAAAAGCACATCAGTCTCCTTTAAGGTATCGTTTAACAAACCGCCATTCTCCTGATGATTATTTGTGTTTGCAATAGCTGAGCCATAAAATCCGAATCGCTTTTTTTTATTTTCGTAATTAAAGCTGCTGTAAAAATTATTGGTAAAAGTTTGTTGTCGGCGATAAAATCCATTACTGGTAAAACGTTTAAAGGCAAGCGCTATATTAAAATTGTTTTTAAACGTAGTGGTGAAACGCATATCAAAATACTGATACACTTTAGTACCTGCAATTCCGGTTAATTGTGCATAAGGCCCTTTAGTATGAAAATAACGAACCGTTTGTTCAGAAAAATTTGAATATGGATTATTAAACAACCTAAAGCCAAGTGGATGAATTGGTGTTTGCCAAATATAGTTAACGGAGGGTAAACCTAAATTTCCTAAAAAATTCATAGGTACCAGTTGATGTAAGTTGTAAATATTTGTATCAGGAAATTGGGCCGTGAAAGGTTGAAGTGCTCCAAAGTCAGCCCCTGCGCTTTGAATGTAATTAGGATCTGTTGAGTATCGGGATTGCGAAAATCCAAAAAGCGGAAAAAAAAACAAAACTATTAAAATCCGTATTTGAAACTTTTTTTGCACCACGATTATTTATGCAAAGCTATTATTTTAAGCCGAGCATGGCTCTTAAAGTTTGCCAAAAAAATGTTCCTCTACATCAAATGTTGAACGAAGACCAAGTTGATCATAATCATCCTTAATCCACTGATCGGCAATAGCACGGCCCTTTTCTTTTAGATTCAATAAAAATTCCCAACTCGTATTCATTTTACTGCTGTAACTTAATTGACTCAAAGCCTCATATCCACTGATGGTATGAACAAAAATTTCGCGGTTCGCATGATCATCAGCTTTCAAAATACCGTTTCTGATTAACTCATTGCGGTAATGAATTAATTTCATTTCATTAATTAAACTGCTGTTAAAACTAATTTCGTTAACCCGATCGGCAATATCGCGCGCAGTGGTTGGCACAGAATTAATATTGATGGAATTAATTTTAATCAATACGATATCTCGAATGTTTGTATTTGTAATTAAAGGAAAAATTGGGGGGTTACCCATGTAACCTCCATCCCAATAATACTCCCCTTCAATTTCAACAGCCTGAAACAAAAAAGGCAAACAGGCACTTGCCATTACTGCGTCAACTGTAATTTCTTTGTTGGTGAAAATTTTTGATCGATTGGTTTTAACGTTGGTAGCACAAATAAATAGTTTTTTCTTATTATAAAGTTGCAGTTCTTTAAAATCAATTAAATCATTTAAAATGTCGCGTAGTGGGTTATAATTAAATGGATTAAAATTATACGGCGACATAATTTGAGTTACCGCATTAAACCACATGTAACCCGGGCTGTTATAAATATCGCCGTTCCCATAGGTTTTATCCAGCATCCCGGGCTTAAATAAAAAACTGCCGCTTAAGGCAATCCGTCGCCAGAGTTCTTCTAATAATTGTTTGGCCTTAGGCGGTCCGCCCACATGCAAGCCATAAGCAACAGCCACTGCATTAACAGCTCCTGCGCTGGTACCACACATGGTTTGCGCAACAATTTCATCTACTTCCAACAACCTGTCTAAAACGCCCCAGGTAAATGCACCATGTGCGCCGCCTCCTTGTAAGGCCAATCCAATGTTTTTAATTTCCATTAATCCCTCAAATTTATAACTTTAAATGCATTTAAAAGGTACTTTTGTCTTATATTTATGGAATTCATCTAAAATTACAAAAAAATGAAGACAATCATCGTCACAGGAGGCGCAGGTTATATAGGTTCTCATACATTAATTGAGTTGTTGCAAACGACTGATTTTAAAATCGTGTCCATTGATAATTACAGTAATTCGGATGCTTCAACATACCAGCGTGTCAGTCAAATAACTAACAAACCGTTTGATCAAATCGATATAGATTTATGCGATAAAAAGGCTTTAAACGAATCGTTAAACAAGTATCCGAAAATTGATGGCATCATTCACTTTGCGGCATTCAAAACCGTTCCGGAAAGCGTTACTTTACCTGTAAAGTATTACAATAATAATTTAGTATCACTATTAAACCTTTTAGATTATTGTAAAGAAAAAAACATTCGTCATTTTATTTTTTCATCATCTTGTTCAGTTTATGGAAACGCAGATGAATTGCCTGTTACGGAAGAAACCCCATTAAAGAAAGCAGAGAGTTCATATGCACACACCAAACAAATTGGCGAAGAAATACTAAATTATTTTGCACCATCCGTGCCTGATTTTAAAGCCATTATTTTGCGTTACTTTAATCCTGTTGGCGCACACATTAGCGGCTTAAACGGCGAATTGCCAATAAGTAAACCCAATAATTTAGTACCTATTATCACACAAACAGCATCCGGTAAAAACAATTTAACTGTATTCGGCAACGACTATAACACGCCTGATGGTACCTGTATCAGGGATTACATTCATGTAACCGATATAGCTACAGCACATGTTAAAGCACTACTGTATTTATTTGAATCCGGCGCACCTGAAAAACTAAGCGTGTTTAACCTAGGCACCGGGAAAGGAGTTTCAGTACTGGAGGCCATAAAAAGTTTTGAAAAAATGAGCGGTCAACAACTCAATTATACCATTGGCGGGAGAAGAGCAGGAGATGTTATTGCAGTTTATGCCAATAATGAAAAAGCGAAAACAAAATTAAAATGGGAACCTCAATTAACAATTGACGACATGATGCTAAGTGCATGGAAGTGGCAGGAAAATCTCAACAAAGGATTAGTTAAACTATACTCTTAATTAATTTTCCTTTAAAGATTAATTAAACGAATTAAGTAAAATTAAGAGGTTATTAACTCGTTGTGGTTTAACACATGCGTGTTGATTATTAATTTTTCAAGGGTTTTTTACAGCTAAACTATTTTTTAATTTTAGAGCTATGAGTAACAACGCGGCCTTCAAAAAAATTAAGAGCTCAGGCATTACCGTTATCATCAGTTTATCGCTGGTTTTATTTATGTTAGGAGCCCTGGGATTATTAATTATCAATGCCAATAAACTCAATAAACATTTTAAAGAGAACATTGGCTTTCAGGTGTTTTTAAAAGATACTGCTACCAATGCACAAACCGACCTGCTTATTCAGGAAATAACGAATTCCACCTTTGCTAAAACCGTTGCCTTCATTAGTAAAGAACAGGCCGCAGAAAAGCTAAAACAAGACTTAGGTGAAGATTTTGTGGCCTTTTTAGGCGTTAACCCGCTATTGAATAGCTTGGACGTGAAAATTAAGGCTGATTATGCTGTAACCGACACCCTGCAGGCCGTAGAAAAAATGTTGCTTCAAAAGCCATATGTAAAGGAAGTGGTTTATCAAAAAGACATGATTAACTCCTTAAACAAAAACACAAAAGCCATTGCCTTTTTTATTCTAATTTTTAGTGGTGCGCTTTTAATTGTTGCCATTGCACTAATTAACAACACCATTCGGCTTTCCATTTACGCCCAACGTTTTTTAATCAGAACAATGTACTTGGTGGGCGCCACTCGGAATTTTATCAGTAAACCCTTCATTTTTAAAGGTGTTCGTCAGGGCATCATCGCAGGCATTATTGCAGCTGCACTTTTGGCAGGATTCCTCATCATTAGCTCTAAGTTTATACCCGATTTATTAGCTGTTCAAGACGAAACATTTCTTTTACTGTTATTAATTGGTTTGTTGTTTTTAGGTATTATCATTTCAGCATTTAGCGCCTACTTCTCCGTTTTAAGGTATTTACGTCTTAAAACTGCCGATTTGTACTTTTAAGCCTTTTTTACCGTTTTTTCAGCTTTATTTTAGTAAATTTACCACTTGTTAAATTACTAAAATGGACAAATTTTCGTACATAGGAACAAGCGATGTAAATGCAATTGAACAGTTATATGTTCAATATCAAAAAGATAACGGATCTGTTGATAAAACTTGGCAGGACTTTTTTAAAGGCTTTGAATTTGCCCAAACCAACTATGACACAAGTGGAGGTGGCATTCCTGAAAACGTAGCTAAAGAATTTAAAGTTATTGGCTTGATACAGGGTTACCGTCAACGTGGCCATTTGTTCACCAAAACTAATCCAGTGCGCCAGCGTCGTACTTACGAACCTAACTTAGCATTAGAAAATTTTGGTCTTTCTGAAAAAGATTTAGAAACAGTTTTTCAGGCCGGCAACGAAATTGGAATTGGTAATGCAAAATTAAAAGACATCATTGCACATCTTGAACAAACATATTGCCAAAGCATTGGCGCCGAATATTTATACATGCGCGAGCCAAAGGTAGTAAAGTGGTTACAGGAGCGCATGGAAAAAAGCAAAAACACAGCTAGCTTCAGCGCGGCTGAAAAGAAAACCATTCTTAAAAAATTAACACAGGCCGTTGTATTTGAAAATTACCTGCATACAAAATTTGTTGGTCAAAAACGTTTTTCTTTAGAGGGTGGTGAGTCGGTTATTCCAGCCATAAATGCTTTGATGGAACATGGTGCCAACATAGGCATTGAAGATTATGTAATTGGTATGGCACATCGCGGACGCTTAAACGTACTAACCAATATCATGAACAAAACTTACAAAGATGTTTTTACAGAATTTGAAGGCCGGCCAAGTGAAGACTCTTTGTTTGATGGTGATGTTAAATACCACATGGGTTACTCCTCTAACCAGATTAGTGACGGTGGTAAAAAAACGCACATGAGTTTAACCCCCAACCCATCACACTTAGAAACAGTAGATCCAATTGTAACCGGTATTGCACGAGCAAAGATAGACAACTTGCACAATGGTGATAATTCTAAAGTCTGCCCTGTTCTAATTCATGGTGATGCAGCCATTGCCGGTCAAGGCATCGTATATGAGGTGCTTCAAATGAGTCAATTAGATGGTTATAAAACAGGTGGTACCGTTCATTTTGTAGTTAACAATCAGGTTGGTTTTACGACCAACTTTTTAGATGCACGGTCATCAACCTATTGTACGGATGTTGCAAAAGTGGTGCTCTCTCCTGTTTTCCATGTGAATGGTGATGATGTTGAAGCACTTTGTTTCATTTCCAAACTAGCAATGGATTTCCGTCAAACATTCCACCGCGATGTATTTATTGATGTGCTTTGTTATCGTAAATATGGCCATAACGAAGGGGATGAGCCTCGTTTTACACAACCAATCCTTTATAAAGCCATTGCATCGCACCCTAACCCAAAAGATATTTACGTTAAAAAATTAGCTGCTGAAAATTCTGAATTAGCCAACGAAGCCAAAGCCATAGAAACTGCATTTAAGGCTGAACTGGATACTAACTTAGATGAAGCTAAAAAAACGGAAAAGGCCAAAATCACTTCCTTTTTGGAGGGTAACTGGAAAGGCCTAAAGATGGCTTCCTCCAAAGATTTCGAATCTTCCCCAAACACGCAAGTGGATAAGAAATTGTTTTTGGATATTGCCAAACAAATTACAGAACTACCAAAAGATAAAAAATTCTTCAATAAAATTCAAAAACTATTTGACGACCGTAAAGCCATGATTGCCAATAACAATTACGATTGGGCTATGGGCGAATTAATGGCTTATGCCACATTAATGAAAGAAGGACACGACGTTCGTTTCTCAGGTCAGGATGTTGAGCGCGGTACGTTTAGTCACCGACATGCCGTTGTAAAAATTGAAGATAGCGAAGAAGAGTATACACCACTTAACAACATTGGCGCAAATGGAACTTTAGACATATATAACTCCCATTTAAGTGAATATGGCGTTTTAGGTTTTGAGTATGGTTATGCTATGGCCGCGCCAAATGCACTAACTATTTGGGAAGCACAGTTTGGTGACTTTTTCAATGGTGCTCAAATTATTATTGATCAGTACTTAACTAGTGCGGAATACAAGTGGCGAAGAATGAATGGTTTAGTTATGTTATTGCCTCATGGTTACGAAGGCCAAGGTCCTGAACACTCAAGTGCGCGTATGGAACGATTTTTACAAGCATGTGCTGAAAATAATATTCAGATTGTTAACACCACTACACCAGCACAACAATTTCATGTGTTACGCCGTCAATTAAAACGTGACTTCCGAAAGCCGCTAGTATGTTTTACACCTAAAAAGTTATTACGTTACCCAAGCTGCGTTAGTACATTGGAAGATTTTACCAACAAATCGTTTCAAGAAGTTTTAGATGATACAGCAGATGCAAAAAAAGTAACGCGTGTTGCGTTTTGTAGCGGTAAAATTTATTACGACCTTATAGAACGTAGAGAAATGGAAAAAGCCAATGATATTGCATTTATCCGTTTAGAACAACTTTATCCTTTCCCGCAAAAACAGGTTGATGAAATTTTAGCCAAGTATAATAAAGCTAAGGATTTCTTATTTATACAGGAAGAGCCTGAAAACATGGGACCTTGGAGATTTGTTGATCAACAATTAAGGAAATTAAACCTAACGTATGCCGGAAGACACGAAGCTGCAAGCCCTGCAACAGGTTTTGGAAAAAGACACGCCATTGAAAATGAAGAAATCATGCAAAGTGTGTTTAGTAAAGTTTTAGTAAAATAATTAGTTTAATCGCTTAATAATAAATTAGTAAGTATGTCAGTAGTAGAATTAAAAGTACCAAGCCCGGGTGAATCCATTACAGAAGTAGTTATTGCCAGATGGGTAAAACAAACCGGCGATGTTGTTGAAAAGGATGATGTGTTAGCTGAAATTGACTCAGATAAGGCCACCTTAACTTTAAACGCCGAAGAAAGCGGTAAAATTGAAGTCTTAGCTGCAGAAGGAGACACGGTTAAAGTCGGTCAAGTAGTTGTTAAAATAGATACTTCTGTTAAACCTGAGAAAAAAGCGGAAGTTAAGGCAGAAGCTAAAGTTGAAACCAAGGTGGAAACAAAGAAGGTAGAAACCACTACTATCACTTCAACCAATAAAAACACAACTTATGCAACAGGTACACCAAGTGTGGCTGCGGCAAAAATAATGGCTGAAAATAATATTTCTGCCAATCAATTAAACGGCACCGGTAAAGATGGTAGAATCACTAAACAAGATGTTCTGGCTGCCTTATCAAACGGATTACCAAATGTGCAACAAACATTAAGCAACACCTGGAAAGGTGGACGTGATAAGGACCGCAGTAAAATGACTTCTCTTCGTAAAACCGTTGCCAAGCGTTTAGTTTCAGTAAAAAACGAAACGGCAATGCTTACAACGTTTAACGAAATAGACATGAGCGCCATTTATGACATCCGTGCGAGATACAAAGATAAGTTTAAAGAAGTTTATGGTACGAATGTTGGTTTTATGAGTTTCTTTACCAAAGCAGTAACAGAAGCTTTATACCATTTTCCTGCTGTTAACGCCATGATTGACGGAGAAGAAATTGTGTATAACAAATACTGCGATATTGGGATTGCAGTAAGCGCGCCTAAAGGTTTAATGGTACCTGTTTTGCGTAATGCTGAATTAATGAGCTTAGCAGAAATTGAAAAAGGCATTAAAGATTTAGCCATTAAAGCGCGTGACGGAAAATTATCCATTCCGGATATGGAAGGCGGAACCTTTACCATTACTAATGGAGGTGTGTTTGGTAGTATGATGAGTACACCAATTATTAATCCTCCTCAAAGTGCCATTTTGGGTATGCACAACGTGGTTGAGCGCCCAATGGCAGTTAATGGTCAGGTTGTAATAAGACCAATGATGTATGTAGCTTTAAGTTATGATCACCGTATTATTGATGGTCGTGAGAGTGTTGGGTTTTTAGTAAAGGTTAAAGAAATGTTGGAAAATCCTAACCGTATGATTTTTGGGGGTAAGTTACCTGAAGAGGTGTTGCTAGGGTTATAATTGAAGTGCAATTATTAAATGTAGAACTCTATTAGGGTATTTCGTAAATTCCTAAGCGAGTTTCATAAAATAACCTTAGTAGTTATTGTACTTTACGCTAACTTAATGCGCTATTTAAGGTTCGACACTTATAGAACCATAAAAGGCAAAGAAATTTAGATTTGAATAGACAAAGGGTTTATTTGTGTTTCTAAAAATAAACATAAACAAAGTCTTCGCTAATTTTTTAATACATGTTATGAAAAAACTATATGCATTACTGGCCGTTATTGCCATTACACCAATACATGGTCAAGTACAAGACAAATGGGATACTGTATTTAAATATTTCCCTAATCCCTCTAATGTTGAATTTAGGTTGAGGGGTTTAAAATCAAATTCTAATGATATTATTTTATTTGGCGATAGTGTTTTTGACCCTTCGGGCTTAAACAACGTTACAACTAATGCTAAAAAATATAGTTTAGCAACCAACACCATTACCAATATTCACTTCCCGAAAAGCAGTTTTGATGTAGGTTACACCTCTAACACGTCCGTAAACACGAATACACCCGGCGTTTTCTTTAATTATTTCACGACCGAAAACACAACTGCATTTTTGTCTAATACGAAAACATTATACAAGCAAAATTCGCAATCCGGTTTAATTACAACAGAAACATTTACTGCTAATAATGTTTACCAATACGGGTATACACATGTTGCCGGTTTTAGCCCGGGTACAAATAATGATAGCTTAACGATATTTGAAAAAGACATGGGCATATTCAAAATTTTAAGAAAAAAATTTAATCAACTAACACCTTTGCTAACCACAGAAAATTTAGCAGTAAATAATGTAGAGAAAAGTATCATTTTCAACAATAAGTTATTAATTGCTGCCACAAGTATAACAAACTCGGGAGTAGGACAACTTTACGAATCATCTAATGGTATTACTTTTACATTGAACACTGCTTTTTCGGCATATATTGGATCTACGATTCAAAAAATAACGGAGATGGAGGTTTTTAATGGTTATTTATATCTTGCTCTATACGACAGTGATGGCAATTTTTCAATTATTAGAACCAATAACCTTACTTCTTTTACCCAAGTTTCAACCGTTAATTCAGGTAACTTCATAACAGATATGCAAGTTTACAAAAACAAATTATGGTTTGTTTACAAATATGGTAGTGGGCCTTGTTCTTTATGTGGTGGCAGACCAACAATTGAACTTATTGAATCTAATACCGCCACTACTTCAATAATATCTACGGATACACTTGGCAGATCAAGTAATGCTGGAGAATACTTTAAACTTGCCGTTGCCAACAACAGTTTGTACTTAATTGGAGGGAATAACAACGTTGCCAACCTAAATGATGCGGGTATTTTCGTATATAGACTTAAAACGCCAACAGCGAATTTTACACCAACTAATGTGCCATTATCATGCAACAATGCGGTATTAACTTTTTCAAACAATTCGCAAAACGCAGATTCGGTTAGGTGGATTAAGGACAATAACTTTTTTGCTTCAACTGGCAATACCTTCAGCACAACTTTTAATTCTTCGGGTACTCACACCATTGGTTTAATTGCGATTATAGGAACGTTAAAGGACACGCTGATTACAACATTCTCTACCTATTCCGTTTCAGCTGGTTTATCATTATTAAATGGGAACGCATGCACCAATTCAAGCATAACCGTTAACTCAAGTGTAGTTAATGGTGTGTCACCATTAAGCTATACATTTACTCAAACTGCTCCTACTACATCTATTGTCTCAACAAGCAGTAACTTATCATTGTTCAACTTAACGGCAGGCATAAAAAGCTATAGTTTTATAGTTAGAGATGTGAATAACTGCGCAGCAATTATCCCGTCCTACACTTTCAATGTTTTGCCTGCACAAGTTATTAATGTTAATGTTACTTCTACCTTAGCCGCGGTAAATGGTAGCGTTACATTGTATCGATTTGAACCGATGTTTACCAAATTTGACTCAATTGACACCAAACCTATTAACGCGGGCATAGCAAGTTTTACAGCTGCACCTTCCAATAGTTACATTGCAATGGCTATACCTTCTGCAACAAATATGCAAGTTACCTACGGTAATAGTTCACAGGGTTGGTTTAATGCTAATGTGTTTCCTCACGGTTGTTTATCCGCTACATCAAGCTCTATTAATGTTTTATCCATAAACAATATTGGTTCAGGTCCAGGCGTATTAACAGGAACTGTTGTTGAAGGTATAGGATTTGGAAACAAAAATATTTCAATAGTTCCTGGTGGACCTGTAAAAGGTGTTCTAATTAAAATTGGGAGAGAGCCAGGGGGCGATGTTGTTGCTCAAGGCAGAACTTTGCCGGATGGGACCTACACGATTTCAAATTTACCATTAAATAATTCTGGAGAAAGTTATAGAATTATCCCGGATATCCCAGGATTAGATACCAATGGCACCTACCAAAGAACTATATTAGGTACCAATACAACCTTTGCTAACTTAGATTTTGTAGTGGATAGTGCTAAAATCAATACCACAAACATGTTGGTTGGAATTAAAAAAGAACTTTCCCTTTTTGGAAATGTAGTTTTATATCCAAATCCTGCAAAAGAAAAACTAATGCTGAAATTTAATCTGAATACAGACGCATCCGTTTCAATAGAAGCATACGATGTAATTGGGAACGTTGTGCTGAATAATGACAATTTAATGTATTTGAAACAAGGTGAAGTCATAAAAAGTGTTGATGTCAACACCTTGGAAAACGGCGTTTACTTTATTATTGTTACAATTAATCGTCAAAAAGCATTATTTAAACTCATTGTGCAACATTAAACCATTGGTTTTGTATTGAAAGATTTAATTCGCGTAATACTCTTTGTTTTTTGTTTGGGTAAAGTATTTACACAAACAATTAATTTTAAAAATTACACAACCGAATCGGGCTTACCACAATCTCAAATTTTAGCTTTATTTCAAGATCAAAATAATTTAATTTGGATTGGCACAAATTCAGGCGGTGCTGCCAGCTTTGATGGGCAAAAGTTCACAGTTTATAACGAATTAAATGGATTAAACAACAAAACGGTTAATTCAATCACGCAATTTAAAGATCAAATTGCTTTTGGTACATACTCAGGAGTAGACTTAGTTTCAAATAATCAAAAAAAACATTTTGGAAATAAGGATGGAGTATTAAATGAAAATGTGTTAAAACTTTTAGTAATTAATGACTCTCTGATAATGGCAACTCAAAAAGGAGTGTACTACCTATATAAAAATCAGGTTAAAGAGTTTAAAACAGACAGCTTACTTTCAGAAAGCGTTGTTTATAATGCTGAGATAGATAAAGAAAATAACTTATGGTTTAGTACACTTAACAACGGGCTATCATGTTACAATTTTAAGACCAAAAAAGTCAAATGGTTTAATACAAAAAACGGATTAAACAACAATACTGTATTCGTTGTTAAAGAATACTCAAAAGACACTATGCTTATTGGAACAAGTGCTGGATTGTTTTATTTAATTAAAGGCAATCAACTTAAACCAGTTTTTGGAGAACAGTATAGTTTGGATTTAGGTGTAA
Source organism: Bacteroidota bacterium (assembly GCA_020403265.1). Taxonomy (GTDB): domain Bacteria; phylum Bacteroidota; class Bacteroidia; order B-17B0; family Aurantibacillaceae; genus Aurantibacillus. Next base: position 93,378 of record JADBXZ010000058.1, on the reverse strand, counting down.
CTGATATAATAATTAAGAACAAAGTTATTTACGCAAGTGCATACAATAAAGGAGTTCTAAAAATTAGTAACGGCGTTATAACCAAAGTTTATAACCAAAAAACCGGGTTAAGTAAAAATGCTGTAAGATGCGTATTAATGGATAAAGAAGAAAATTTGTGGATCGGAACTGACGGTGATGGGATATTTAAAAAGTCGATCGAAATGTTTTCATACATAAATAAAAATCAAAACTTAATTGAAGATTATATAAGCTATGTTTACAAAGATGGGGAGGATTTATGGCTAAGTGTCAAGTCTAATGGAGTTGCCAAGTTCTCAAATGGCCAAACAACCAACTATACTCCTAATTCGAAAAATGGAATCGGTTTAAGTGAAGTTGATATCAATGCCATAATCAAATACAATGATAATTTATATTTAGGTACGACTTCAGGCTTAACAGCATTTAAAAATGAAAAGTTTTCTGCAATTGAGCAGCCTGATTTTACCAATAAGTACATTTTATCTTTGTATAAATCTAGTCAAAACAACCTATATATTGGAACAAGTGAAGGTTTGTTTGAACTTAATAACAGCATTATAAAAGGAGTAGATGCCGTTAATAAATTTATTTTTAACAACGAATTAATTGTTTACAAGGTAATAGAAGATAATGCTAAAAAGCTTTTAATCGCAACAAATATTGGGTTGATTGAATATAAAAATGGTATCGCAAAAATAATTAGTAAAGTAGATGGCACCCCCATTAACAGTTTGTGTTGTGATATTTTTAATAATTATTGGATAGGAACAGAACTTGGTTTATACCTGCTTGCTAAAAACGAACTCACGCCGGTTTTATTTGAAAAGAAAAAAATGGGTTATGTAAATTTTACAATTACAAAAGATGGGAAAACAATTTACGTTGGCACTAATAATGGCTTATATAAAATTAAAGCAACAGATTACTATAAACAAAAAGAATTTATTAAACATTATACCACAGAGGATGGCTTATTATCACTAGAATCTAACGTTAATGCTGCATTTATTGATGAAAAAAACAGATTATTGGTAGGTACTGTTAAAGGGCTCGAGATTTACTCTCCTTCAGAAGATAAAGTGAACAATGCCGCACCCAATACAAAAATTAACTCTGTTAAATTATTTTTTGGAACTGAAAACATCAATTACTACTGTAAAGGAGATACGAATTCCGCCTTACCACAAGCTCTCATACTTCCCCACAATAAAAATAATTTAACTTTTAATTTTGTTGGCATTTCGTTTACGTCGCCGGAAAAAGTTAAATACCAATATAGACTTTTAGGATTAGAAGATAATTGGTCGCCTATCACTACAAAATTTGAAATCACCTATCCATCAATTCCTCCCGGGACTTATACATTTATGGTTAAATCATGTAATAGTGATGGCGTTTGGAATGATACTCCATCTTCCTATGCCTTTACAATAAATCCACCATGGTATAAAACTTGGTGGTTTTACTCTGCATGTATAATATTTGTAATAGGAATAGTAATTGTCTACAATAAACAAAAAGTAAAAAAACTTATTGCAGATAGAGAAAGATTAGAACAGATTGTAAACGTGAGAACATTAGAGCTAAGAAAAGAAAAAGAAAAGGTAGAAGAAATCAATAAAGAAGTAATAGCACAAAAGATATTAATTGAAGAAAAACAAAAAAATATTATCGACTCGATTAATTACGCTAAACGTATTCAAACAGCATTAATGCCCACCAAAAAGTACATAGAAAGATATATTAAATAAAATTATTTAAACCGGATCTACATTTACGCTGACGCGATAGTTCCAATTTTTAAAATTAGATTTCAGGTCATTTAATTTACCAAACATTATTTCTCTTGTTTTTAATGCCGATTCGTTACGATTTACTTTTAGAAGAATACGTTTAATATAGTTGTTCTTTATTTTTTTAATCATTGGAAACTCAGGCCCCAATACATGTTCTTTAAACTCCGTTTTGAGGTATTGTGCTAATAATTCAGAAAGGTGATTCAACTCGTTTAGATCTTTACTTTGTAAAGAAATCTCGATTAATCGACTAAACGGTGGGTAAAAAAAAGCTTTTCGTTGATCCATTATGCTCTCATAGAACAATTCTAATTCATTATTAATAACGTACTTTATTACTTCATGCTTAGGTTGATTGGTTTGAATATAAACCTGTCCTTTCTCTGAGCCTCGTCCTGCACGGCCTCTAACCTGAACAAACAACTGAAATGCTTTCTCAAACGATCTGAAATCCGGAAAGTTTAATGCTGAATCCGCATTTAAAACGCCAACAACCGAAACATTCTTGAAATCCAACCCTTTAGTTACCATTTGTGTACCAATTAAAATAGATGTTTTACCACTTTCAAAATCATCCAGCAGTTGTTTATAGGCGTACTTGCTTCTTGTACTATCGAGATCCATTCTTGCAACTGTTGCCGTTGGAAAAAGTAATGAAATATCCTCCTCTATCTTTTCGGTTCCTAAGCCTTTAAATACTAAATTATTGCTTCCGCACGCATTGCAAACAGTTGGTGGTGTAGTAGTGTAACCACAGTAATGGCAAGTTAATTTATTACTTTGCTTGTGAAAAATTAAACTTACATCACACTGCACACATTGTGGCACATGAGCACAATCTTTACACTCAGTGTAAGGTGCATAGCCTCTTCTATTTTGAAATAATATAACTTGCTTCTTAGCCAACAGAGCACTTTCAATAGCATTAAATAAAGGTGTGGTTAAACAAGCTTTCATTTGTTGACTTTTTTCATAAAAATTGGTGTCACAAATAATCACCTCGGTTCCTCCTCCTTTAACGTGTTGCGTGTTTAGTTTAACCTCAATGTACTTTTTGTTTTTAATTTGATAAATTGTTTCTAAACTAGGTGTAGCAGAACCTAACAACACATTAGTCCTATGTTGAGCGGCCAAGTATAGGGCTGCGTCTCTTCCATGATAACGGGGACTAGGGTCATATTGTTTAAATGAGTTATCTTGTTCCTCATCAACTATAATTAATCCAAGTTTTGAAAAAGGTAAAAATAAACTAGACCGTGCACCTAAAATTATTTTATAATCGGTTTTGTTGCGACTACTACCAAATTGCAAAACGTTATTCCAAATTTCAACCCTTTCATTTTCGCTGAACTTAGAATGATAAACACCAACTTGCTCGCCAAAAACTGCCCGTAATCGCGTTATCAACTGAGTGGTTAAGGCAATTTCAGGTATCAGGTATAACACCTGGCTTCCTCGACCAATGTATTCATTAATTAAATGAATATAAATTTCTGTTTTACCGCTGCCGGTTACACCATTTAAAACAACAGGCTTCTTAAGATGAAATCCATTATAAATTTCTCTTAATACATCTGCCTGAGTTTCGCTAAGCTTGGCAATCTCCTTACTCTCTTTTTCAAAAACCAATCTCCCTTCCTCTATAAGATGTTCTAAAAATATTTCCTTTTTAATTAATGCATTAATACCTGCATTACCCAATTTAGCAACTACTTCAGATTTAACAATCCACTCTGATGTTAAACCTTTCCTAGCTCTTATAATTGCTAAAAATGCCAACAATGCCTCTGCTTGCTTAAAACTTTTTGTGCCAAATTTTTCCAACAAACTCTTAATTGCTGCATCACTGGCGTAACTCGGATTCAGTTGAAGATATATCACCAACTTTGGTTTATATTTCTCTTTAACCTCTTCAAAAATTTGTATGACTGATTTTTTTAATAATGAAGCTATTATTGGCTGTATACTTTTGATTGATAAAACTTTAATAACATCGTCAAACGATAAATTAGGGTTAACGCCTAAAGCTTCTATTAATTGATGCTCCCTCTGTGTGAGAAAATTGTAATCCATTTCCTCTAAATTAAAAGCAGGATTAATTTGAATAGTTGACTGACTGCTTAATTTTAAACCACTGGGTAATGCTGCATTTAATATATCTCCAGGATTGGCACAATAATAAAAAGCTAACCAATCCCAAAACATCAGCTGTTGTTCCAAAACAACAGGCTCTTCATCTAATACACTTTCTATATACTTTGCTTCATAGTTAGCTGGCGCTTGGTTGTGTATTTTGTAAATGATGCCGGTATATAACTTGGATTTCCCAAACTGAACAATTACCCGTTTACCGATAGTTAATTCATTGTTAAGTGCCGTCGGAACCCTGTAAGTATATTTATTAGGGACTGAAAGTGGAACAATGACATCTATAAAAAAAGTTTCCAATTAACTAACTAATAATAAAAGCTAAAAACACACCTAACAACATCACTAAAATTTTTGGCAAATTGTATTTGTGATTTTCACTTCCTTCAAACATTATAACCGTACTGATATGCAAAAATATACCAATAACCAGGCCATAGGCAATTGGCATAAACTCTTTAAGATTTAAAGTAGAGTTCGTTCCTAAAAAATAAGAAGTGAGTAATCCAAACGGTGCCATTAATGAAAATACAACAAGCAATGCAATAACCTTAATTGAATGCGTATGATGATCCTTTAATAAAGTTGCAAAAGCAATGGCAATTGGCGTATTATGCAATGCAAGGCCGAGCATTATTTTATAATTAAAAGTGTTAGTAATACTATTGTATAGCGGCAATCCTTCTAAGAAAGAATGAAACATTAAGCCAAAAATGATGCTGAATGGAAAATGATTCTTACAAGTTGCTGTATGCGAATGGACGTGTCCATGTTCAATTCCACTGCTAAAAGTATCAATAACCAATTGCAAACAAAAACCAATCACAATAAACAAACCCACAAGCTTATGATTTTGATGTTCATACGCTTCAGGAAGCAAATGCATTATTGCCACCGAAAAAATATAGCTGGCACTGAGCGCTAATAGTAGTTGAAGTTTCGTTTGATTTATTTTAATAAAATAGGTTAGAGAACCAAATAATAAAATTGGAGCAGATAGATAAAATATACTATTTAGTAAGGGCATTATTTTTTAAACACTAATATTAGTCTTTCACTATTTATCTCATCAAAAGGTTCTAAGTTATAATTACCAAAGATGTTTTGGAGTTTAAGTTCTGTTAATTCAGCAAATTTCAACAGCATGGATTTGTTTAGCAAAGTAACTCTTTCTTCAAAAGAATAATTCTTTTTATCAGCAGAAAATTTAATCGTTTTAATTACCTGATTATTCTCAATTCTTTTAGTTATATAAAAACGGATGTCTTCCCTCTCCTCTATAGATTCAGGTTTCAAACACGATATCACTTTGGTTGCATTTAAAAAATCAATCACAAAATACCCGTTTGGCTTCAAAGCACTTGCTGCATTTTTGATAACCTTTAAGTTATCTTCAAACCTCTTAAAATAGCCGATACTGGTAAATAAATTTACAACCACATCAAAATAGTTACTTCTAAACGGGAGTCGCATATCATGAATATAAAACTCTATATCCTCTTTACTTTGTTGGATTGCGGCCTTTATACTGTCTTTAGCCAAATCTGTACCGGTAACAACATGCCCTAACTCATTCATCACCCTACAGTGTCTACCTTTGGCGCAGGCCATATCCCAAACTTTAAATTTTAAATCAGAAGAAAGGTGGTTAAATAGATTAACAATGAATCTTTTGGCCTCATCATCATTTCGGTTATTATACAATAAAAAATAATACTTGGAATTAAACCAATCTTCAAACCATTCACTCTCTCGCATGTTAGAACTGGTTTATGTTAATCGTCAGTCGGATCAGGGGCAATAGAAGGCTTTGCTTTTTTAGCCTTTATTTTACTAGGCCATAAAATATTGATTAATTCATTATGAACTGTTAATAAACTTTTACTAATACCATTTATCACGGTCACATTCTCATTGCTTTTGTTTTTCCAGGTCCGTTTTACCTCTTCATGGGAGCCATCGCTTAAAAGAATATAAAACTTAATAACCTTTCCTTTTAAAACCTCAGCTTTACCATTGTTACAAGTGGCTTTATTTCCTAATCTAAATGTTATAATAACATCTTCATATACACCATCCTTTACTTCATCTGCTCCTCGTTCTTCAAATTTAGCCGCCCATTTATTGTAGCAATTCATTTCATTCACTAATTTATCTTGAGCGTAATTTAACCCAACAAAAACAAATGTAAATATTCCGAAAATAACCTTTTTCATTAACAATACTCTTTAGAATTATTCAAACATACAAATAATATTTGTCGTTACAAAAAGCTATGGCATTAAAATAATTATTAACTTGGCAATATGTTGGTTAAAACGTATGGCTATGCCGTTCAAGGCATCGTGGCAACTAAAATAACAGTTGAAGTTAGCATTGCTACCGGTGTTAATTTTTACTTAGTTGGATTACCCGATAGTGCAGTTAAAGAGAGCCAACAACGAATAGACACAGCGCTAAAACAACAAGGATTAAAAATTCCTGGAAAATCAGTAACTATTAACATGGCGCCGGCTGATATCCGCAAAGAAGGCTCTGCTTATGATCTAACAATTGCGGTTGGCATTTTAGGTGCAAACGAACAACTTAAACAAGATCTCTTTAACGATTTTGCAATTATGGGTGAACTAGCCCTTGACGGTGAATTAAGGCCAATTAAAGGAACACTTCCAATTGCTATTAAGGCAAAGCAAGATGGATTTAAAGGGATTATTTTGCCGGTTGAGAATGCTCCGGAAGCTGCTGTAGTAGATGGCTTAATTGTTTATCAAGCTAGTCATTTAAAAGAGGTGATAGATTTTTTTAATGGCTCGGGAACTTTGCAACAACATGTAATTGACTTAAAAACGAGCTTTAATACGAGCAATAATTTTATTGAATTTGATTTTTCTGATGTGAAAGGTCAAGAAAATATCAAAAGAGCGCTTGAAATAGCTGCAGCAGGAGGGCATAATGTAATTCTGATTGGTCCGCCCGGTGCCGGCAAAACCATGCTCAGCAAGCGACTTCCTAGCATTTTACCGCCACTTACATTAGACGAGGCTTTAGAAACCACAAAAATACACAGCGTTGCCGGTAAAGGCGGTAAAGGTTTAATTTTACAGCGTCCGTTTAGAAGTCCTCATCATACGATTAGCGACGTAGCCTTGGTTGGTGGAGGAAATAACCCTCAGCCGGGAGAAATTAGCTTAGCACATAATGGCGTTTTATTTTTAGATGAATTACCTGAATTCAAACGAACTGTATTGGAGGTTATGCGGCAGCCATTAGAAGACAGAGTGGTAAGCATAAGTAGAGCAAAATTTGCTGTTGATTACCCTGCAAGTTTTATGTTAGTTGCCAGCATGAACCCTTGCCCATGTGGTTATTACAATCATCCTGAAAAAGAATGTGTTTGTGCTCCGGGGATTGTTCAAAAATATTTAAGTAAAATAAGCGGCCCTTTATTAGATAGAATTGATTTGCACGTTGAAGTAACCCCTGTGCCATTTGGCGAATTAACAAAACAACAGCATTCTGAAAATAGTTCTATAATTAGAACTCGTGTAATTAAAGCTCGCGATATTCAAACAAAACGCTTTTCAAATAATCCTGAAGTTTATTGTAATGCTCAAATGAAAACAAAAGATTTGGCAAAATATTGCCAATTAAATGAAGCCGGGCATACTTTGCTCAAAAACGCCATGGAAAGGTTAGGGCTAAGCGCAAGAGCATATGACCGAATTTTAAAAGTATCTAGAACCATTGCTGACCTTGACGCTTCAGATAACATTGAAACAAATCATCTGGCAGAAGCCATACAATATAGAAGTTTGGACAGAGAAGGTTGGGCAAGTTAAATGAGAGGTTTGAATAAATATTTGATTAGTTTAACGCTTGCCTTAAGCAGCCTATTAAATGCGCAATTTAATCAGGAAGCCTTTTATAAAAAGTTTCAAAATGCCCCAATTAAGGAAAAAGTTAAAATGATTTCAGAAGAACCATATGAAAACATTAAGGAAATTTTTCCTCTACTAAGTGACACGCTTGAGAGCATTAAGAAAACCATTTACAATAAAACCATACATCAAGAAGCCAGATTACTATTCGACAAAATTGACTTAAACATTGAAGTATACAATAAAAATTATGCTAAAGCCATCCACATTCTGCAAAAGGCTTTAAACTATCATTGTAGTAATTTAGACGATTCATTGTGGTGTTATATCAAACTAAAAGACAATTATATTGAAATTAAAGATGCTGTAAAAGCAATGGAAATGAATCGTTTTGTTGAAGAGAATTATGAAAAACGTAAGGATAAAAAAATTAGCTATGGTTCACAAAAAAGCAAACTGTTTTATGCGATTGGTTTATACAAAGAAAGTATAGAACAAAGAAAAAAGGAGTTTCTAAGTGCCAAACCAACACCATTTGGTGAGGTTTATTTAAATAATGATTTAGGACATTATTTTAACTTACTTAAAAATTCAGATAGCGCCGAGTTTTATTTTTTGAAAGCAAAGGCAAAATTAAAAAATATTCCAGAAACTCCTGAAAACCGGAAGACCATTGTTTTCTACAATGGCTTAATCGACGGAAATATAGCATCTTCGAAATTTAACAGTAAAAAATATCAAGAAGCCATACCTCTATTGTTTAATGATATAAAGGCCAGTATTGAGTGTAATGAATATGGAAGCGCCTACAATAGTTATATGCTATTGACTCAAACTTATTTAAAATTAAATAATCCGACTGCTGCCAAAATTTACCTTGATACAATTATTAATTTTCATAAAAGAGCGCCACATTTATACAAAAGTGTAAAAACTGATTTAATTCTTGCCAACTATTATGCCTTGGTTAAAGATTATAAACTTTCAGCCTCCTATTATGCAAAATTTATTCAGGTTAATGATAGTATTAACAACCTTGAAAAAGAACGGCAAATAATCAATCAAGGCGTTGCATACAATGTTCAGAATAAAGAACTTGAACTTGAACAAAAAAACAAAGTTTTAGCAGCAACTAAACTGGAGGATTCTAAACAAAAAACGTTTAGAGCCTATTTATTGGCGGGTATTTTAATGTTGTTAGCTGTTGTGGTATTTTTAGTGTTAAATAACCAATACACCAAAAAAAGAGAACAAGAACTGTCAGAAGTTAATAAACAAATTTATTCTCAAAATTTAATTATTGAACAGTCGCTTAAAGAGAAAGAATTACTCATAAAAGAAATACATCATCGTGTAAAAAATAACTTGCAAATTATTACAAGTATGTTAAGTTTACAAATAGGCAAAACAACTAACAAAGAGTCTTCAACAATTTTAAACGAAGCCAAACAACGAATTGCCTCCATTGCCCTAACCCATCAAATGCTCTATCAAAAAGGAAATCTCTCGTCTGTTTTGCTTGAAGACTTTCTGAGTAAATTAATTTATCAGATTGAGAGTACCTTGCCTGAAAACAATATTACCTTAAACATTCAACTAAATTCGAGTGAAACAAAAGTAAACATTGACACTGCGATACCTCTTGGACTGATTGTGAACGAAATTTTAACGAATTGTTTTAAACATGCTTTTCCCGAAAACGCAGGGGGAACAATTTCCATTATTTCAAGTGTTGAAAATCAAAGTTTAACACTAAAAATAAGTGATGATGGCGTAGGTTTTGATGTTTCTAAAGCTCAACAACCTGCCAAGTCATTAGGTTTAGAATTAATTGAAATTTTAGCAGAGCAATTAAATTGTAAAATGGATGTCATTAACAACAATGGAACCACTTATGTTTTGAAACTCAACCTAAGTTAAATTTGAAAGAAGCTAATCAAATACTGCTCGATTTAAAACGGAAAATATTAAAGCCGGTTTACTTTTTGTGTGGTGAAGAAAGCTATTATATTGATTTGATTACTGAATATATTGAAAAAAACATTCTTGAAGAAGCTGATAAAGAATTTAATCAAAATGTAGTGTATGGTAAAGATGTTGATTTAATTCAGGTATTAGGGCTGGCAAAACAATTCCCCATGATGAGTGAATACCAGGTTGTAATTGTAAAAGAGGCTCAAAATCTCAAAGAGTTAAGTAAAACAACCGGCGAAGGTTCAGAAAACAGCAATAAGTCAACCTCATCCAACAGCGCAACGGCACAGTTTATTAACTATCTCCAAAACCCACAACCAACAACAATACTAGTTTTTGCTTTTAAACATAAAAGTATAGATAAGCGAAGCTCGCTTTCAAAAGCCATTCAAAAACATGCTATTTTTTTAGAAACCAAAACACTTTACGATAATGAAATCCCTAAATGGATAACAGAATATGTAACAGACAAAAATTATGCCATTAGCCCTAAAGCAACGGTTTTATTGTCAGAGTTTTTGGGCAATGATTTAAGTAAAATAACAAATGAGCTGGGGAAATTATTTATCAATTTACCAGTAGGTAAAGAAATTACTATTGAGTTAATTCAGGAAAATATTGGCATCAGTAAAGACTATAATGTGTTTGAATTACAAGATGCTTTAGCTAAAAAAGATATTTTAAAGGCTAACCAAATCATTAATTACTTTGCGTCAAATGAAAAAGAAAATCCATCTGTATTGGTAATTAGCTCTCTTTATAATTATTTTACCAAACTACTCAAATACCATTTTTTGCAAGATAAAAGTAAGTTTGCAGCAGCAAGTGCACTTGGGGTAAATCCATATTTCATTGATGGAATTGCAAAGGCTGCTGGCAACTACAGCACCTTAAAACTAAAAAATATCTTTTCCTACCTAAAGGAAGCAGATTTAAAAAGTAAAGGGATAGAAAATAGCAGTTTAAACTCAGGTGATTTATACAAAGAGCTGGTGTTTAAAATTCTTCACTAAAACACCTCTTTTGCAACTGCTCGTGTAGCTTCACTGGTACCCATTGTGTAATAATGTAAACAAGGAACGTTGGCCTTTAATAATTCTTTACTTTGCTCTATACACCATTTAACTCCAACTTGTTTTATTTGTTTGTCATCCTTACATTTTTCTAACTCCTCATAAAAAGGTTGAGGTATATCTATATGGAAAATTTTTGGAAGAGCTGTTAATTGTTTTTTACTGCTAAATATTTTTAAACCCGGAATAATTGGAACGTTAATGCCATTTTGACGGCAAACATCAACAAACTCAAAGTACTTTTTATTATCAAAAAACATCTGCGTTACAATGTACTCGGCGCCGGCATCTACTTTAGCTTTTAAATATTTTAAATCGCTGATTAAATTTGGAGCTTCAAAATGTTTTTCCGGATAACCGGCAACACCAATACAAAAGTTAGTTGGAGCAGCATCCTTCATCTCCTCATCCATATACTTGCCTTTATTCATGCTATCAATTTGTGTTACTAAATCTAAAGCATAATTGTGTCCACCCGGTTCAGGTACAAAAGACGGTTCAGTTTTAATACTATCGCCACGCAGAGCAAGCACATTGTCAATACCTAAAAATTGTAAATCTATTAAAGCGTTTTCGGTTTCTTCCTTGGTAAAACCGCCACAAATAATATGCGGAACTGCCTCAACATCATACTTGTTCATAATTGCAGCACAAATACCAACTGTTCCCGGCCTCTTTCTGATGCTTACCTTTTCAAGGTATCCGCCGTCTCTCTTTTTATAAATGTACTCTTCTCTATGATATGTAACATCAACAAAAGCCGGCTTGAACTCCATTAAAGGATCTATTCCATCATAAATACTTTGTATGCTTTTACCCTTCAATGGTGGTAAAATCTCAATAGAAAAGAGTGTTTTTTTACTCTCTGATAATTTCTGAATTAGTTTCATTTAGTTTTGAATAGATAGAATTTCTTTTATTTCAGGCACAGCCTTTCTGATTGTTTCTTCGATTCCCGCCTTGAGTGTCATGTGACTCATACTACAAGTTTTACAAGCTCCGGTGAGTTCAAGTTTAAGAATATGGTTATCTGTAATCTCCAACACCTCCACATTCCCTCCATCAGCCTCTAAATAAGGTCTAATGGTATTAAGCGCTTCTTCAACTTTTCGGTACATATCATCCATATTCTCAATATTTTAACAAAGGTAATAGTTAAACAACATTTAGCAAAAAAATTGATTACTAAATTTAAGGTGCCTATCATCTAAAAAACTCATTTATCCGCCTTTTCGCTGTTAAATTCAGTGTTACTTATTAATAAAGTTTTTAATATCAAAGGGCTGTTCCTCCAAAAAACACGATTTAATCCGCAAATTGTAAAATTGAACCTTGCGGTAAGCGGAAGGTATCCTCAATTAAAGTAAATGAGCTTTGTAACAATGCTATTGGTTAATTTTCCTTTATTATTGTAAGTTTCCTGTTTGTAAAGGCTGTCGCCAAAGAAACTGTATAAAGTTTTAGAAACAACTCTTCCGTGGCTGTTTTTAGAAGTTTGTTCTTGTGGCAAACCATTATCGTTATAGCTTTCGGTAATACAATAATTTATTTTATCGTTTACATAATGTGTTCTTACCTTACTTTCAATTACTTTTTTATGGGCCAAGTAAGTTTTAAATATTGTCTTGTCGCTAAAAATAGGTTTATTGTTATTATACACAACGTATTCATAATAAGGTTCAAGGCTATCCGCGAAATGTGTCAATGATGTTTTCTCTTCTTTGCCCTTATAAATGGTATATTTTTCGATTTTAAGAAGATGGTTAATACTGTCGGATAATTTGTAAAAAGTGGAAACTGTTTTCGTTTCAAAATCTTTATGTTTTTGAAAAGTTGCTTCAAACTGTTTGCCATTATTGTCAAAACCGCTGTTTTTACAAATCTGAGTAGTGTTGCTTTTTATTTCTAACTTCCCCTTATCATCACATTCAAAATTCCAAATGTTTGTTATTTTATTCTTCCCATTATAAGCTCTCGTTTGCTTTCTATCGCCATTTTCATAGTACTCAAATTCATATTTACCGGAATTTATTTTCTTGCCTTTTTTATACTTATAAAAATGAGTTCTTATAGGTTTATTGTTACTCATATAGGTAATATGGTAAGAGTTACTTTTTAATTCATTAGTATAAACAATTGAAGAATCCAACATGTTTTTACCCCTATAAAAATAAATGTTTTGATGAGCTATATTACCTTTTTCGTTTTTAGATTTTTTCAGCTTCATGTTGTCAAATTTATCATACTCAAAAAATTGATGGCTAAAATCGTAAATCCTACCTATTTTGAAATTCTTGGCCAACCTTTTGCTTTTTACCTCTCTGGTTCTTCCTCTCTCATCAAACTCTTCATAAGAAAATTCTTTTTGATTTTTTACGCTGGTTTGACAGTAAGATTTTAGTTTTTTCTGGCTTAAGACAGAGGCAACAGTAAGGTAAAAATTCTGGCTATTGTATGAGTAAAAGCCATTATACTCCTGTGAGTTTTTAAAAGTGGTTTGGGCTGTTACCTTACTAAATATAATAATAAACAGTATTAATTTCTTCATGTTTGTCATAACCCAAAAATATTAAAGCGTTACAAAATATTATCCATAAATTTACAAACAATAATGGGAGAAAACGATAATCTAATATTTGGCACTAGAGCTGTAATAGAAGCTATAATTGCTGGTAAAGCAATTGAAAAAATATTACTTCAAAAAGGCTTATCAAATGAGCTTTATCATCAATTAAGGAAAGCAATACAAGGAACAACCATTCCGCTTCAATTTGTTCCGGCCGAAAAACTTCAACGAATAAGCGCTAAAAATCACCAAGGAGTTATCGCTTACTTAACCGAAATTACTTATTTTCAAACTGAAGATTTATTAAGTGAAGTGTTTGAAAGTGGTAAAACGCCGCTTTTGCTGATTTTAGACAGAGTAACAGATGTTCGAAATTTTGGTGCCATTGCCAGAAGTGCAGAGTGTGCGGGAGTAGATTTTATTATTATTCCTACCCGGGGTGCGGCCCAAATTAATGGCGATGCCATCAAAACAAGTGCCGGAGCCCTCCATCAAATTAAAGTTTGTAGAGAGGAAAATTTAAAAAACACAATAGAATATTTAAAAGAAAGTGGCGTGCAAATTGTTGCTTGTCACGAAAAAACAACCAACTTATACTTTAATGCCGACTTAGCCCAGCCTACCGCTTTAATTATGGGAAGCGAAGAAAATGGTATAAGCGGTGAATATCTTAAACGTTCCGATTTACAGGTAAAAATTCCCATGAATGGCAACACAGCATCATTAAATGTTAGCGTAGCAACCGGAATCATTTTATTTGAAGCAGTGAAACAACGGTTGCAAAGTACTTAATGCAGTTTATTTTAAAAAGCCACATCTTCTTAAGTATATGCGTTGTTTGCTTTACTGCCCAAACATATTGGATTTACAGTGATTTCAACTTGCCACTAACTCCACTGCTAATTAATTTTGTTGGAACTTTTTGTGTTTATAACTTACAAAAGTTGTACGACGCTACATTAGAAAGCAACGAAATTGAGGAAAAGTATAAATGGTATATACAAAATCGAAAGCTCGTTTTAACCTTAATCGTTTTATCTCTGCTTGTTTCTTTTAATTATATATATCATTTCTTAGCTGAAAATACGTCTTATTTTTGGTGCTATTTTGGTGCTGCAATTTTTACACTTTTATACTATGTGAAACCATTAAAGCTAAAGCGATACGGCTGGTACAAGCCATTTCACATTTCAATAGTTTTTGTTTTTTCATGTATCATAATTCCTTTATACCCGAAGATTTCCACTTCTGATTTGCCTTATATCACCTCTCAGTTTTTGTTAATTTTTTGCCTAAGTATTTTATATGATTATAAGGATATTACACCAGACCTTAAAATAAAACTACAAACCTTTGCAGTTCGTTTAAAATTACAGCACTTTAGGTTATTAGTGTCTGCATGCTCTTTATCGTTTATCATTACTTCTTACGTGATTGAGAGAACCTTTTTTTATAGTTCTCTTGCCTCAGGGGTTTATCTGCTTGGATTGCTTTACTTTTTAAATGAAAAAAGAAACTATATTTACTACCTTTTTTTCATAGACGGCACGTTAATGCTTCAGTTTTGTTTTACAATTTTTTTCAGCTAATTCCATGACTAAAAAAGAAATTTTGTTAGCCTGCGAAAAAAAATTAAAGTCATCCTTGAGCCAGCTCGATCATGAACTCCTTTTAATTAACGAGGCAATTACAAATGAAACAAAAAATACGGCTGGCGACAAACACGAGGTAGCCAAAGCTCAATACCAAAGACAACAAGAACAATTGTTATCACAATTAAATGCTTTTGAATTACAATTAGCTCGACTTGTCAAAATAAGAGATGAACCCCATGAACGGATTGGTTTTGGAACATTATTTAAAACTAACCAAGATTGGTTTTTTTTAGCCGTCCCAATAGGTAAAATTAAACTTCAAGACAAAATCGTTATAACACTTTCTAAAGATGCCCCAATTGCTTTAAAATTTATAGGTAAACAAGTTGGTGATTTAGTAGAATTTAACCAAAGTAAATACATTATTAAAGAAATACTATAAGGCCGCACTAGTTTAACGCGGTAATTCTGTATTTTTGACAAAAGATTTTAAACATAAACTCACAAAAGTTGTCATAAACTTAACATGATAGAAACAGCTAAAGAAAACCAATCAATTCAAGCGATTCTTGATGCCGATATCTCAACTGAATTAAAAGAAATTGCCGGCAAAGTAGCTCAAAGAAAACGTATTACTAATCAAGAGGCTATTTATTTATACCATCATGCGGAGCTGTCTTATCTGGGTATTTTAGCTAATCATATACGAACCTACATGAATAAAAATTATGTTTATTTTAATCATAATTTTCATGTTGAACCAACAAACGTTTGTGTTTATACATGCTCCTTTTGCTCTTATTCCAGGCTTATTAAAAACAGAGAACAAGGCTGGGAGCTATCGGTAGATGAAATATTAAATATCATTAAAAAATATGATGAACAAGCAGTAACTGAGGTTCACATAACAGGCGGAGTTGTACCTAAGCAAGATTTGAATTTTTACAAAGAGTTATTTGAAAAAATCAAACAACATCGTCCGGAATTGCATATTAAAGCGCTAACACCAGTTGAGTTTCACTATATCTTTAAAAAAGCAAAAGTATCTTATGAAGATGGCTTAGCAATACTTCATAAAGCCGGTTTGGATAGTTTACCGGGCGGAGGTGCCGAAATTTTTAACGAAACCATCAGAGATCAGATAGCAGGAGGTAAATGTAGCTCAGAAGAATGGCTCAAAATTCATAAGATATGGCACCAGATGGGTTTGCATTCAAATGCTACCATGTTATATGGTCATATCGAATCCTTTGAACATCGTGTAGATCATATGGACCGTTTAAGACAATTACAAGACGAAACAAAAGGGTTTAATGCCTTCATCCCGTTAAAATTTAGAAATAAAGATAATCAAATGGCTCATGTGCCTGAAGTGAGTGTTATAGAAGATTTAAGAAACTATGCTATCGCACGCATCTACTTAGACAATTTTCAGCACATTAAAGCATATTGGGCAATGATCGGCAGAAAAACCGCTCAACTTTCGCTGAACTTTGGAGCGGATGATTTAGATGGTACGATTGATGACACAACAAAAATATACAGCATGGCTGGCAGCGAAGAACAAAACCCAAAATTAACTACGCAAGAGCTGGTAGACTTAATTAAAGCTGTTGGGAAAACTCCAGTTGAAAGAGACACTCTATATAGAATTGTAAAGGAGTTTTAACAAACCTTACCTTGTTAAAAATTAAACCCAAAATTTAATTAGCATGCCTTTCAGGTAAAATAAAAGATTTAATTTTGCCGAAATTTATTAAAGCATGAAAAAAATTATAGTCCTAATTGTAGTTGTAATTTTTAGTACTACAAACTCAAAAGCACAGGAAGCGGCAAAAAAAGACACCAGTTATTGGAAAAAATCTGGCTTCTTCGGCCTTAATCTCAGTCAAACAGCACTTAGCAATTGGCAAGGCGGTGGTCAAGATAACGTTGCTGCTAACGCAATTGTTAATGCTGAAGCAATCTATAAGAAAGCCAAAATTACTTGGACTAATAAGCTCGATGGACAATATGGAATAATTAAACCAGGAGATGCTAAATTATTCCGCAAAAATATTGATCAACTTTTTGCCCTTTCAAAATTAAATGTTGATGCTTTTCATAAACATTGGTTTTATGCTGCACAAATAGATTATCGCACACAATTTGCTCCTGGATCCAATTACATTGGTGATTCTATAGCCGGTAGAGCTACTTCAGATTTTAATTCTCCGGGATACACACAAATAGCCATTGGTTTAGATTATAAGCCGGCTCCATACTTTTCGGCTTTCCTTGCGCCGGTTGCCGGTAAAGTAACAACCGTTAATCGCCAATACCTGGCAGATGCGGGGGCTTTTGGTGTTGAAAAAGCGGTGTTGGATGCTAATGGGCTAATTCTAACTCCTGGTAAAAAAATGCGTACTGAATTCGGAGGAAGATTAGTGTTGAAATTCAAAAAAGATCTTGTTAAAAATGTAAATTTAGATTCTTATCTTGATTTATTCTCAAACTATCTTAACAATCCGGGTAATATAGACGTTGTGTTTAATAACCTCTTGACATTTAAAATCAATAAGTATTTTACAGCCAATATTATATCGCAAACAATTTACGATGATGATATCATAATTAAACGCGATTGGAACAAAGATGGACTATACGACAATCCTAATGACATTAATGGTCCCAGACTTCAAATGCTGACTACATTCGCAATTGGCTTTGGCTATAAATTTTAATTTTGTTCATAATTAAACTAAACCGCTTATATTTAATAAGCGGTTTTTTTATTTTTACATTTTCTAATTTGCAATACAAAATTCAAATACAAACTACACCCTCAAATGCAGCTGATGCTTCTATACTTAAAGAAGAGGTTGCTCAACATTTAGGATTAAAATCAAGTGAAGGGTTATACATAAAACTTCTAAAAAGAAGTATTGATGCAAGAAACAGAAATATAAAGTATAATTTAACTTTTTTAGCCTCTGTTAATGAACCCCTAAAAGAAGAATCTTTCTCGAACAACTACCAAAATGTTTACGGAAAACCCGAGTGTCATATTATTGGCGCAGGTCCTGCCGGTTTATTTGCAGCGTTAAGATGTTTAGAACTTGGTATTAAACCTGTAGTAATTGAAAGAGGGAAAAATGTTAAAGACCGAAGAAGAGATTTGGCCGCGATTAACAAAGAGCATATCGTTAACCCGGAAAGTAATTACTGCTTTGGTGAAGGTGGAGCAGGCACCTACAGCGATGGCAAATTATATACAAGAAGTAGTAAAAGAGGTGATATCGAAAAAGTACTAAAAACGCTTGTCTTTCATGGTGCAAGTTCAGAAATACTTATTGATTCTCACCCACACATCGGCACCAACAAATTACCACAAGTCATTACCAACATTAGAGAAACAATTTTAAACTACGGCGGCGAAATTCACTTTAACACTAAATTGGTTGATTTAGAAGTCAAAAACGAAGAAATAACTGCTATCACTCTAAATCAAGAAAACACTACTAAAACGATTCCGGTTAAAAATTTAATTCTCGCAACTGGCCATTCTGCAAGAGACATTTATTATCTTTTACATTCTAAGAATATTTTAATCGAAGCTAAACCTTTTGCACTTGGTGTCAGAGTTGAACATCCTCAGCATGTGATTGATGCTTCTCAATATCATTGTAAAACAATACAAGAAGTTGAATCAATAAGGCATTACTTACCTGCAGCAAGTTATAGCTTGGTTCAACAGGTTAATGGTTATGGTGTTTACTCCTTTTGTATGTGCCCCGGTGGTATCATTGCGCCATGTGCTACTGGTCCTGAACAAGTAGTTACTAACGGTTGGAGTCCTAGTAAACGAAACAATCCTTTCGCCAATAGTGGTATAGTTGTGGGATTATCTCAAAAAGATTTTGATGCCTTCAACTCTAAAGGTCCTCTGGCGGGGTTAGCATTACAACAAGCCATCGAAAAAAATGCTTGGGTGTTAGGTGGAAAAACACAAGCTGCTCCGGCACAAGCATTATCTGACTTTGTTCATAAAAAAATGTCAAGTGCCCTACCGTTATGTAGCTATCAGCCTGGTGTAAAATCAGCGGACATGTATGAACTGTTAGGGAAAAACATTTCGAATGCACTTCAGTTAGCCTTCAAACAATTTGGAACTAAAATTAAAAACTTCATTACTAACGAAGCTTTGATTGTTGGTGTTGAATCTCGAACATCGACTCCTGTAAGAATTCCCCGAGATAAAATAAGCTTAACCCATTTACAAATAAAAAATTTATATCCTTGTGCCGAAGGAGCCGGTTATGCAGGTGGAATTATGAGTGCCGCAATGGACGGCGAAAAGTGCGCTGAGGCAATTGCGAAACAACTAAATTAATTACTACTTTTTTTGAAAGAGTATGTTTTTACTCTTTATCATTTCTACCCTTCCGATATCCGAAACAGTTAATGTTTCTTTAAGCGTTACATATCCATCCGCAAATGCCTGAATATCATAGTTGCCTGGCGGCAAACTAATAACGTATTTACCGGTTTTGGTGTTAGGAACAAATGTGTATTCTTGTTTATTTGATTTGTTTGTAGCAATAATGCTAACCACATACTCACTTTTAACTGAAGTTGAATCCCCTAAAAACACCTTTCCGGTGATTATTTTACTTATTTGTTCCCTATCATTAAATTTTATTCTATAGATATCTAAATCTCCAAATCCACCTGGCCGAAAGGCGCTTATATAACCAACTCTGTTATCAGGTGTAACACAAATATTACGATCATCATCAGTAGAATTAATTGGGTAACCTAAATTTACAGGTTTAGTATATTCGTTGGTTTCAGGATTCCAAGTTGTTCTAAACAAATCATATCCTCCTATGCTGTTATGTCCCTCACTTGCAAAATAAAGTGTAACGCCATCGCTACTTAAATAAGGAAAGTCTTCGTTAAACTCGGTATTAATTATTTCAGGTAACTTTTGTGCTAAGCTCCACTTTCCAGTTGGGAGTTTTCTACACATAAATAAATCACTTTTCGAATCTACTTTATCCCTTCTGGCAAAAATCATTAATTGCCCGTCATCACTTAAGCAGCCGCTTGTTTCTACTTTTTCGTTAATAATTGGGTCTGTAATTTTACATTTCGGAAAATCTACATTCAAGTCTTTTCGATCAGTAATATAAAGGTCTCCAAATTTATCGATGTGATCAAGATAAACATACATTTCCAAACCATCCGCTTTTAATCCTACAACTTGTTCGTCTAGTGGGGTATTGATTAATTTACCTGCATTTACCGCTTTCGTCCAACTACTATTCTCAACCTTACTGTAATATACATCACTACTCCGGTAGCCATCAATCTCTAATTTTTTACCACCCATGTTTTCCTTTCTCCGAGAAGTAAATGCAAGAAAAGTTTCATTAGCGTTAACAAAAGGGTAATAATCCGGGTCCTCACTATTAATGTCCTTCCCCAAATTCATAAATGTAACATTAACTGGACTAGCCATTAATTCTTGAGCGTTTTTGCATTGCTTTAGGTAATTAGCTACCTCATCGGCTCGCTTAGGTTTAAGTTCAATAAATTTATTAAAGGCTTTTATGGCTGCTTCAATTTTATTTGTGAGATGGTAAGCCCTGCCAAGTGCAATCCAAGCTTCTTCTTCTGCCTTGGGTTCTTTTGTGTATTCCTCAAGGTATTTAACTGCTTCTTGTCTGTTTATTTTTGTATTAATTAAACAAATACCCAACCTGTATTTAATTTTAAAGTTTAACGGATCCTTTTTTAATTCGTTTTTATAAATTGGGATTGCCATTACATAATTTTTATGGCTAAAATGTTCTTCAGCATCATCAATAGACATAGTGTAAACATTCTTTTGAGCTAAATTGGTAAAAGTCAGTAAAGAGAATAAATAAATCAGAATATGTCCTTTTGTTACGATAGTACTAAAATAAAAAAAAATTATGGCTTTTGCGAATATTTATTTAACTCGTCTTTCTCACCTTTCGTAAGGCTTTGATATCCGCTTTTAATTACTTTATCCAACAATTCGTTCATCCTTTGTTCGCTAAGCGCTCGCTCTTCATTGTATTCATAATCCTTACCTCTATCATAGGATACAATTTTAAGGTGTTTTTTTTTGTGTTTCACCATAAAACTAAAATTGAAAATATCTGTGCCTTTTTGTAAATAATACCCATACATAACCCCAAACAAGGCGCCTCCGATATGTGCTATTTTTCCGCCCATATTCGAAGAGAAATCAATAATGGATGTTATTAATACAACTCCAATTGCTACGTACTTTAGTTTTGTTGTAACAGTTCCAAAAAAAACACTGATCATCAAATTTGGAGAATACCTTGCGCTGGCACAAAGCAAGCCGATAACACTTGCTGAACAACCAATTAAAAAAGATGAGTGAAATTGATTTTGGAAAATCATACTTAAAATAATTATAAAAAGAGCGGCAAATAATCCTGACATCACATAAACATAAATCAATCTTTGTCCAATTGTTTGAAGGTATAGATTCCCAACAAAAAAAAGCATAATTATATTTACTATAAAATGACCTAAATTGAGATGAGTAAATTGATAAGTTAATAATGTCCATGGTTTATAAAGATAATTCAAATCACCTGCTTCGAGCACCAAGTAGCTCAGAAGATTCAATTTTAAAAAATGATCGATGATGTTTGTTAGAATGAAAAGGCTTAGGTTAACAATTAATAATTGCGTTAAATTACTCTGTCTTTGAAGTGTAGTTTTTATTTGATCGTAATACGTCATTAAATTATTCTTCTTTTCCATAAAAAAGCAATGAACACGCCAACCAATAAACCGCCTAAATGAGCGAAATGTGCAATATTATCGCCTTGAACGTTAACCATGCCTAAAACAAATTCAAGTACACCATAAATGGTAACTAACCAAACTGCTTTCATTGGCGGCAAAAACAAAAAAGACAAAGGCTGATTCGGGAACAATACAGCAAATGCTCCTAGTAGCCCAAAAACAGATCCTGATGCGCCAATAATTAAGCCGCTGTTCAATACTTCTTCTTTCTGAAGTTGTAAACTATCATAAATTTCTTGATTTGTAGCATTCGCTTCAATAGCAAAATTTATTTCATTTAAAAAATTCTTATACCCAAAATGCATTATTATTAATTGAGCTATAGCCGCACCAATACCGGTTATTAGGTAAAAGTTGATGTATCGCTTATTGCCAACATATTCCTCTAAAATTCTTCCAAAAACAAATAATCCAAGCATGTTAAACACCAAATGCATGATATCTGCATGCATAAAAATATAAGTGATAAACTGGTGAGGTTTAAACTTACTGGCTTTAAAATAATGCAGACCCAAATAATCATCCAAGTCTATTCCTGAACTAACTTTTAAAATGCTTTTCAGTAAAAATAAAGCGACACTAATTAAAATAATGTAGCGTGTTACAACCGGTAAACTATTAAAACTATTAGGATTATATGGACGGTAATTCATTTACTTTTTAAAAAATTTCTCGATTTCCGAATTCTCAATTTCCATCATTATTGATTTCCCATTAGCTGTGTACAAAGGGTTTTCACAATCAAACAAAGCCATTAATAATTGCTTCATTTCAATCTCTTGCAAAACTTTGCCATACTTTATTGATGTGCTTTTAGAAATCGCACGACTTAAATTATCATGGCGTTCTAACTTTGCATCTATCGTATTTATTTTATAGGACTCTAGAATAAAATCTATTGTTTGTTGAATATTAAATTCCTGAAGGTCAGATGGAATCCCGTTAATAACAAAACTATTTTTGCCGAAAACTTCTAAATCAAATCCCATGATTTTAAATTCAGGCAACAACTGTTGTATAAGGTTAAAATCTCCTGCACTTACCTCAAGTTGTTCTGCAAACAAAAGTTGTTGCGAAGCAATTCGGTTATCTAATGATGTTTTTAAATAGTGCTCGTAAACAATCCTTTCATGTGCACGCTGTTGATCTACAATTAATATGTTTTGGTGATACGTTGTAACAATGTATTTTTTATTCATTTGAAAAACGGAAAAGTCGCGGGCTTCACTTTCTATGCTTTGTAAAGCTGTTTGTTCTTTTTCTACAGGTGTTTCTACTGCCAACTGTTCGGTAAATCCGGTAAATAATTTTTCCCAGTGCTCTTTGTTAGTTTTTGTATGATGTGGTTGAGAGTTCCGAGACTCGGAAAATGGATTATAAGAAGGATTATAACTAATAGTAGGGGCGACTAGTTTTTTAGCTTCAATTCCTTCCGTATTAAAGATTTGCTCTGACTCAAAGTTTAAATCTGCACTAGCAGCACCTTTTGCAATTGCACGTTTTACAGCACTATTTAATAACATGTATGCTGTTTTGTCGTCAGTAAACTTTACCTCTGTTTTTGTTGGATGAATATTGATATCGATATCTGCAGGGTTTAACTCTAAAAAGATAAAATACCTGGGGTGCGATTGATAACTTACCAATTCTTTAAAAGCATCATAGATAGCGTGATTTAAAAATGGCTGCTTAACAAATCTATTATTAACAAAAAAGTATTGCTCTTTTTTCGTTTTAATACAATGTTGCGGTAAACTAACATATCCGCTTATTTTTATATAGCCTGCATCTTCATTAACAGGCACTAACTCCTTTTGGATGTAACTACCAACCAAAGATTTAATCCTTCCAATTAAATTTGAAGCAGGTAAATTCAACAACTCATTGCCATTACTTTGAACAATAAAATGTATGTTAATGTGTGGTATCGCTAGTCGCTCAACTTCATCTATTATGTGCTTTAGCTCTATTTGATCGCTCTTTAAAAATTGGCGACGGGCAGGTATGTTAAAAAACAAATTTTTAATAGTAAAGGAGGTGCCGCTTGGTGCCTGACACTCCGTTTGCGCGATGAATTTTCCACCCTCAATGTTAATTTGAATTGCTGTTTCCGAGGTAGATTGTTTGGTTTTTAATTCAACTTGAGCAACCGAGGCAATGCTGGCTAAAGCCTCTCCTCTGAAGCCTTTTGTACTTAATTTAAATAAATCTTCAGCTTCCAGAATCTTCGAAGTGGCATGTCGCTCAAAGCATAAGCGCGCATCCATCGGATTCATTCCCTTTCCATTATCAATTACTTGTATTAAAGTCTTTCCTGCATCCTTAATAATAAGTTTAATTTGTGTTGCACCGGCATCAATTGCATTTTCCATCAATTCCTTAACAACACTTGCAGGCCTTTGCACTACTTCTCCGGCAGCAATTTTATTTGCCACATGGTCTGGCAAAACTCTGATGATCCCACTCTCCATTATTACTTTAACACGAAAGTACTACCTTTTTTGGATGATGATGCCCAATACTCAAATTAAATTAATCAACATTGATAATCAACCATTTCAAAGACATTGTTTCCGGGCACATTTCATATTTCATTTGTTATTAACATATTTATATGTTGATAATCATATAGTTAGCGTTTAATTTGTTAATAACTCTTTGTTTCGAAGAAATCTGTTACTATTTTTTATATTTTAGCTAATTATTAAACCCCATTCTATGGTTAATTATTTACGTCGATTAAGAACTTTTGCATTATTTTCTTTATTTTGTTCTTATTCATTCTCACAATCAACATGTGCAACGGCACAAGCTATATGTTCAAATCCGGGAAATAACATTATACCTGCTTCAACCGGAGCGGGTAATGCTGCGCCAGGACCTAACTATGGCTGCTTAACAACACAGCCTAATCCAAGTTGGTCGTTTATTCAAATTCAAACCAGTGGTAACATTTCTCTTCAAATGAGTGGATCTGCGGGTGGCGATATTGACTTCATCGCATACGGTCCGTTTGCTTCACTCGCAACAGCCTGTTCTAACCTAACGGCTGGTAATACCGCAGGCTGTAGTTATTCTGGGGCCTCTGTTGAAACATTTAATCTTGTTGGTGCAGTAGCTGGTCAATTTTACATTATTCTCAACACCAATTTTTCAAACGCTGTTCAAAATATTGTTTTTAATCAAACTGGTGGCTCTGGCTCTATTAGCTGCGTGAATGTCTGCAACATCACAGGGATGGTTAATTCTCCTGGGGCTTGTTCACCGGCAACTAATCAATACAATTTAACAGGCACATTATCCACAAGTGGTTTACCAACTGCGGGTAGTTTAACGATTACTAATTCATGTGGTGGCACACCAATTGTATTAACAGCGCCTTATACTGCTCCTATTACATACACCTTTAATAATCTACCATCTAACGGTGCTACGTGTAGCGTAACAGCAAGGTTTAGCACAATGACGACGTGTTCTTTAGTAAGCACCTATCTTGCTCCTGTTGCATGTAATACTTGTGCCGTTAATGCCTCTAACTCCGGCTCTATTTGTTCAGGAGCATCTAATGTAACCTTAAGCGCAACTACCTCAACTAATGTAACCGGAATTTCTTGGTCAGGCCCATCAGGATATAGTTCATCAAGTAATCCAGCTATTGTAATTACACCTACAGCATCCGGTGTATACACGGTTGTTGGAACGGGCGCGTTTGTTACTTGTTCTGCTGTAACAAACGTTACAGTTCAATCTCTGCCAACGATTGGCATAAGTCCTTCCTCTAATCCCATTTGTATAGGGAACAGCGCCACACTTAATGGCACTGGAGGCACAACCTACACATGGAGCACAGGGCCTGTTGCTCCTTCAGTAATAGTTAACCCTTTAGTTAATACAAGTTATTCTGTTCTTGCAACAAATGGTATTTGTAGCAATACAGCAGCCATAACTTTAACCGTGTTATCAAATCCAACTGTAACAGCAAGTGGTCCGGTATCAAGCGTTTGTGCAGGTGCAGTTTCAACACTAAACGCCTCAGGCGCAACAACCTATACTTGGAATCCAGGAAGTTTTGTTGGTTCAAGTTTCACTGTAAATCCTTCTTCAACTACCACATATACGGTAGTTGGTGCTAATGGATCCTGCACAAGCAGCGCCGTTTATCAATTAACTGTAACACCTGGGCCAACAGTTTCAGCACTGGCCTCTCCACTTTCAATTTGTCCCGGAGCAAGCTCAAGTTTATTGGCAAACGGAGCTGTAACATATACATGGCAACCCGGTGGATTAACTGGACCTTTAGTTTCAGTTAATCCTGCTGTTTCAACCGTTTATACCGTTACAGGTACAAATGCAGCTGGTTGTAGCGGAAGTGCTACTGCCAATGTTATTGTTTTACCTACACCAACTATAAGCTTTAGTCCTTCGAGCCCATCTATATGTTTAGGTAATACCTCAACAATAACAGCATCGGGCGCAACATCGTATACCTGGAATCCAGGGAATTTATCAGGTTCAAGTGTAACACTTTCTCCTGGCTCAAGCACTACTTACACTGTGATTGGTTTCAACGGCACATGTGTTGGAAGCAATACGTTTATTTTAGCCGTTTTACCAAACGTAACCGTAACGGCCAACTCAAGTACCAACACCATTTGTAATGGTCAAACAACTACTCTTAGTGCCAGCGGCGCAAGCAGCTACACTTGGAATCCAGGCGGGCTCATTGGTAGCTCTGTAACTGTATCTCCTTCTTCGGGAACAACCTACACGGTAACTGGTGATAATGGGGCATGTAGTTCTTTCACGACACTTGCGATTAATGTAAACCCACTACCGGTTGTAAATGCCAATAGCTCTCCTACTTTAATCTGTGGTTCCGGGACTGCAACATTAACAGCAACCGGAGCTTCAAGCTATACATGGTTGCCGGGCACATTAATTGGCGCAAGCGTTACAGACTTCGTTACAGGCACTACTAATTACACGGTAACTGGTGCTTCTGCATCTGGTTGTACTAACTCTGCGGTAACAAACGTAAGCGTGAATGCTATTCCGGTTTTGACCTTAAATGCATCTCCATCGGCCATATGTAACGGCAACAGTTCAGCCTTAACAGCAAGTGGCGCATTAAATTATACTTGGCAGCCCGGCGGTTTAAGCGGTGCTACTATTAACGTTAACCCAAGTACAACAACCGTTTATACGGTAACAGGCGGAAATGGAAGTTGCATTTCAACACAAACCGTTCAATTAGTCGTTAATCCAACCCCTACCATTACAGCAAGTGCAACCTCTACGAATATTTGCAGTTCAAATTCAACAACGCTAAGTGCAACCGGAGCAATAAGCTATACTTGGAATCCAGGAGTAATAATCAGCTCTAGCATCTTTGTAAGTCCATTAGTTACTACAAATTATACGGTAACAGGCAGCAGTGTCGCGGGCTGTACTAATCAAGCTGTTATAACAATTTCTGTAACATCATCACCAACCGTTACTGCAAGCGCTAACTCTGCAACCATTTGTGTTGGCGGAACATCAACACTAAACGCTACCGGCGCCACAAACTATACTTGGAATCCGGGTGGATTAACAGGTTCTAGTACGACCGTAAATCCGGTAACTTCAACAGTTTATACAGTTATCGGCACTAATGGTTCTTGCTCAAATTCAAATACAGTTTCAGTAACCGTTAATCCTATACCAACAATTATTGCTAACGCAAATCCTAATCCTCTGTGTGCAGGTAATCAAGCTACGCTAAATGCAAGCGGTGCGTCTACCTATACTTGGAATCCGGGATTACTAAGCGGAAGTTCCGTTACTGTTGCACCAATCATATCCACAGTTTACACGGTCCAAAGCACCAGTGCTTTAGGTTGTATTGGCTCATCAACTGTTAATCTAGTTGTTAATCCACAACCAACCATAACAGCTTCATCAACCGGTACCAACATTTGTGCCGGCTCAACAGTGACGTTAACAGCGAGTGGCGGCATATCATATTTTTGGAGCCCGATTGGGTTTTTTGGTCCTACAACTCCAGTTACACCATCTGTTACCACCACATATACTGTAGCGGGCACCAGCGCTTTTGGCTGTGTAGGAATTGGTCTAATAACAATCAGTGTTACACCTATACCTACAGTAAATCTATCTTCATCAAGCGCAAGTATATGTAGCGGTAATTCAGCGACCTTAACTGCAACCGGAGCGAGCGCCTACACATGGAATCCGGGCGGATCAACGAGTCCGAGTGTTGCGGTAAGTCCTTTAACAAACACAACTTATACAGTTATTGGCGCAAATGGTTTTTGTACATCTAACAACTCAATTACTTTATTTGTTAATCCGAACCCAACAATTAACGCTACGGCATCTCCATCTATAATTTGTGCAGGAAGCAGTTCTACCTTGTCTGCAAGTGGCGCAACCTCATATACTTGGAATCCAGGGGGAGTAATTGGTTCAACTGTTAATGTAAGTCCTACCGCCAGTACAATTTATACTGTAAGCGGCGTAAATAGTTTTGGTTGTTTTAATACCAGAACAGTTTCTGTCATCGTTAATCCTACTCCTACAATTACGTTGGTTGCAACTAATACATCCATTTGTACAGGTAACTCCACTACTATAACTGCAACCACTACAGGTGCAGGTCCTTTCAGTTACACCTGGAATCCAGGTGGGTTAAGTGGTTCCTCGGTTGTTGTCTCGCCTCTTTCTTCAACAATATTTACTGTAAATGGAACAAATGGTACAGGTTGCTTAGGCACTAGAACCATAAATATTAGTGTGTCTCCAAGTCCAACAATTACTTTGTCTAGTTCCTTAAATCCAATCTGTTCTGGAATTAGCACCACTTTATTAGCCACCGGTGCAACCAGCTACACATGGAATCCAGGTTCATTATCCGGCTCAATCGTTGTGGTTAGTCCACCAACAACAACTCAGTATACTGTTGTTGGCCAAACAGGAATTTGTACTGCTACAAATGTTATCACGGTAACCGTTAATCCAACCCCTACCCTAGCGCTTAATCCTTCATTTACTTCAACAACCATCTGTTCAGGAAGCAGCATTACAGCAACCGTTTCGGGTGCATCGAGCTACACTTGGTTGCCTGTTTCTATCACAAACAGTATTGCAACTTTAAACCCATTAACCACAACTAATTATAGTATAATAGGTGAATCTGCTGCCGGATGTATAAACATCAGAACTTTTACAATTAATGTTACAACAACACCAACTTTAAATATTGTGGCTTCAAGTCCTAGCGTTTGCTCAGGTAATTCAGCAACATTAATTCCGAGTGGTGCAACATTATACACATTATCTCCACTAGGAACAATTGGATCTACTTTTGTTGTGACACCAAGTGTTACAACAACATACACCATTGCTGGCAATAACGGATTGTGTATAGACACGGAAACTATTTCAATTGTTGTAAGCCCGAGCCCAACCTTAACAGCTGCAACCAGCGCTTCTATAATTTGTGCAGGCAGCACTGCATCTTTAGGTGTAATTGGTGCAAATAGTTACACCTGGCTTCCGGTTGGGACTACCGGTAGTTTAATCACAGTGTCGCCTTCTGTCACAACAAATTATACTGTCATTGGTCAAACATTAGCCGGCTGTTCAAGTAACACTACCGTTTTAATCACAGTTAATCCATTACCTACTATTACTGTTAATAATCCTACAGCTTCTATCTGTAGCGGAACAACCTTGAATTTAACTGCAACCGGGGCAAATACTTACACCTGGAATCCGGGAAGTTTAATTGGCGCAAACCAAACTCTAACATTGAACGGAACCACCATATACACGGTTGCCGGAACCAGTTCACTAGGATGTAACTCAACAACCGTTTTCACAATAAATGTTACTCCAACTCCAACAATTATTACATCAGCATCAGCTCCAAGCATATGTGTCGGAGAATCATCCACCCTGACAGCAACCGGAGCAGGATCTTATACATGGCAGCCAGGCTCAATTACCGGATCATTAGCAGTTGTTAGTCCAACAAGTAACACAACTTATACTGTTACGGGTCAAAACGGTTCTTGTGTTAGTACTCAAACTATAAATATCTTTATTAATCCAGCTCCTTCAATTACAATTACACCAAATAATAGCAGTATTTGTGCCGGTTCATCCGCTACTTTAACAGCAAGCGGCGCCAGCACTTATACATGGATTGTTTCTTTACCTGTGGTTTCGCCAAGTATTGTTGTTACCCCAACCGCAGCTACAAATTACACATTAATTGGAACAAGTATTAGTGGTTGTACGACACAGGCTGTAGCATCTTTATCCGTTGATTTAACTCCAACTTTATCTGTTAGCGGTGCCACTGCTGTTTGTAGCGGAAATTCAGCCACACTTGTTGCGAATGGAGCAAACTCCTATACCTGGTTGCCGTTTTCAATAACTTCTTCAGTTGCTGTTGTTAGTCCTACTGGTTCAACAACTTATACACTCCTTGGTCAAAACGGCGCTTGTGTTGCGTCATCCACCAACAACTTAAATGTGGGCGCTACGCCTACAATTAATGCAAGTGTAAGTACTTTAACCGTTTGTGCAGGATCATCTGTTAGTTTAACTGCAACAGGTGCTTCAATCTATAGCTGGTTACCAATTTCGACAACGGGCTCTTTGGTTATTGACCTTCCAACTTCTAACACGGTATACACTGTTATAGGAACGACTACTGTAGGATGCAGTGGAACTGCAACAGTAGGAATTGCTGTTACTCCCGGACCTATTGTGACAATTACTCCATCTTCAACATTTGTCTGTTTAGGCGGAAGTGCAACATTAAATCTCTCAGGAGCAACCAGCTACACTTGGATTCCTGGTATTTTAACCGGAACAAGTGTTGTTGTTACACCAACTGTTACTCAAACATACACGGTTACCGGAGAGAATGCAAGCGGTGGATGTACCAATACTCAAACAGTTCAAATTAGTGTTTTCTCAACACCAACTGTAACTGCGGCTAGTTCCAATTCGGCTTTATGTTCAGGACAAACGGCAACCCTTATTTCAAGTGGAGCAAGTACCTACACATGGGAGCCTGGAACAATTACTTCTTCTTTAGCCATTGTTAGTCCGACAACAACAACCATTTATACGGTTACAGGAAGTAATGCTAGTTGTGGCACTTCAACAGCAACTGTTACAATTACAGTTAATTCAATACCAAGTCCAACTGCGTCTGTTAGCGGAACAATTAGTTGCGCTACACCAAGTGTTAATTTAACGGGAGCATCAACACCAACAAGTGTAAGTTATAACTGGTCAGGTCCATTTAGTTTTACATCTAGTGTTCAATCACCAAGCTCAATTGCGATTGCTGGTGTTTATACATTAAGTGTTACTGAACTAACATCAGGATGTAGCGCTACCTCAACAATTAACGTTCAAAACGATGGAAGTGTCCCTAGCATAAGTTTAACGACTACCGGTAACATTACTTGTGCAAATACCACCGTAACACTTAGTGCTATATCATCTGCAACTAATGTAGGTTATGCATGGCAAGGACCATCATCATTTACGGCCAGTACAGCAATCATCAGTACAACGTTAGCTGGTAATTATACATTAACCGTAACTGATTTAACTTCCAATTGTCCAGCCAGCACAGTTGCAGTTATAATAACCAATACAACAGTGCCAATTACAACAACAGTATTACCGGCAACTTGCTCAGGGACAACAACAAATAACAACGGAAGTTTGATTGCTGGTGGTTTTGTTTTAGGTGATAAATTTGATTTTGTTTCTGGAACCACCTACACAGGAACAGCGACATACAGTAGCGCGGTTAATATACCAACTACAGGGGTTTTAACCTCAACATTAACAAACCCGTTAGTTATTACTCCGATAACCATTCGCTATTTCGGTGCAAATGGATGTATAAAAGATACAACTGTGTTATTAATTCCAACTTCATGCGCAACCAACACTGTATTTGGCATTGCAAAATCAGTTAACACTGTGAGCTTACTAACCAACAGTACCTACTCAGTAAGCTACAAGGTAGTTGTTAAAAACAATTCCAACGCAACCCTTAACAACGTTGTTCTTTATGAGAACCTAAATAACACTTTCCCTTTACCTACCACTTATACCATAACATCTACTCCAACTATTATTAGCACAGCGAGTAGTTTAACTTTAGAACCTAGTTTTAATGGTAGTAGTCAAACCATTTTAACTAATACCTTAAGCGTGCTTAATGCAAACTCAACTGACACCTTGTTATTTGGCTTAACAATAAGTCATAATGGAAAATTTGGGCCATTTAACAATACAGTTTTTGGAGTTGCTCAAACAACCAGTGGTATTGTTTATGTTGATTCGTCGCAAGTTGGCAATAATCCTGACTTTGATAATGATGGTTTATTTAGTGATGACAATGTACCAACACCACTTAACTTACCTCCTAAGCTTTTCTTTGGTTTAACTAAAATTGGAGCCATTAGTGAGAAATTAAGCGATGGCACCTATGACATTTCTTACACCATAACAGCGCATAACTTAGGTAATGACACGCTTAAAAATTTTGTTATTAAAGATAGTTTGTTTAATAATACAATTCGAATACCGGCAAGCTATACTTTAAAAAATAGTCCGGTAGCGAGTGGAAGTTTGATTGCAAACCCTCTATACAACGGTAATACAGCAATTAATTTAATTACGCCGTCATTAAGTATTTTACCACCAGGTGCAATAAGTTTTGTAAGCTTTACAATTAACGTTAATCCGGATACGGTAACAGTGTTCAGCAATTCTGCTTTTGGTTCAGCTATCAGTTCTAACAGTACATTAGTTAACGATATATCCGGAGATGGAACAAACCCGGATATTAACAATAATGGTATTTGGAATGAAGCGGCTGACAATAAACCAACCGTTTTAACCATTTCTAACTTTACACTTTTTGTGCCGCAAGGTTTCTCTCCGGATGGAGATGGCAAAAACGAAACTTGGTTTATCAAGGGACTACCTGCAGGTAATAAAGTTACTGTGTTTAACAGATGGGGTAGTAAAGTGTTTGAACAAACTGAATATAGTAATACTTGGAATGGGTTCCCGAATGTGAGCGGAGCTTTAGGCTCTAATAAGTTGCCGCAAGGCACCTATTACTATATTATTGAGTTCAATGATAAGTCAATTAAACCGTTGAATGGGTTTGTTGTATTACAGTATTAATATTAAAAATTAGAAAATGAAATATATAAAATTAAACCTTAAAGCATTAATTGTAATGGTTTTTATTACCATGGCAAATAACATGAATGCTCAATTTGACGCTATGTTTACACAGTTTATGTTTAATGAAATGTACATAAATCCTGCCTATGCAGGCAGTAAAGAAGCTATGAGTGCAACTTTGCTTCACAGACAACAATGGTTAAATTTCGCGGGTAGGCCTGTAACAACTTCTTTTTCCTTACATGGGCCTTTACTGGATAACAAAATGGGGTTAGGTTTAAGTTTTTTAAACGAACGAATTGGTGTTTTAAACAGAAACTTAGTTTATGGAAGTTATGCATATCGTTTGAAATTAGATAAGGATCAAAGACTAGCTTTTGGTTTAATGGTAGGTGTGCACAATCAAGTCAATAAATTTTCTGAGTTAAAAACAAATGATGATAATACAATTGACCCCCAGTTCTCTCAAAATAGCCAAAGTATTTTAACGCCAAACTTTGGAACAGGGGTTTATTATTCTAATAAAACTTTCTATGCCGGTTTGTCTATTCCGCGAATGATTCAGGATAATATTAAATTTATGAATGGAGATGCAAACGCCGAATTGGGGTTCTCTCCATCCAAGTATCACTATTACTTGATGGTTGGAAATTTGTTCACGCTCTCACCAGACTTAAAATTAAAGGCACAAGGAATGGTGAAAGCCGTTGCAAATTCGCCAGTTCAAGTAGATTTAAATGCTAATTTTTTAATTAAAGATTTCGTATGGGCTGGCCTGGCATATCGCTACAACGCATCTGCTTCAGCAATAGCCGGTGTTCAACTTAGTCCACAATTTTTGGTAAGTTATGCTTTTGATTATAACTTAAATAGTATCAACAAATACAGCAACGGATCTCACGAACTAGTATTAAACTATTTATTTAGTTACAAAGGCAAAAAAGTTGTTACACCACGTTATTTTTAATCATATGAGATTTATTAAATATCATTTTTTAGTCAGCAGTTTGTTGCTAACGATAGCTTCACACGCTCAAAGTGGAGCGCTTAAGAAAGCCAATAAACACTTTGCAAATCAATCTTATGCACAAGCCATTCCTTACTACGAAAAAGTTTATAAAAAAGACAGTAGCGACAAACTTCTATTATCTAATTTAGGTGATTGTTATAGATTAACCAATAACACAAATGGTGCCTTAAAATGCTATGGCGCATTGGTCAAGTATGGTAAAGCCTCATCTATACATCAGCTATACTATGGACAAGCATTACTAGAAAAAGGAAATAAAGAAGATGCTAAAAATCAATTTAGTAAATTCAATGATGATGTAAGAGGAAAAAACTTAAGTCTTATTGTTGAAAAGTATAACTCCTTCTTCAAGAACAAAGATGCTTATAAAGTAGAATTAGCGAACTTCAATTCATCTGAAAATGATTTTTGTGCGGTTAATTTTAATAATACAGTTGTTTTTGCTTCCTCAAGAAACAAAAGTGCGTGGATTAATAGAAAACACGGCTGGACTAACGGTAGCTACATTGGCTTGCTCACAACTGAAAAAGATGCAAGCGGTAAACAATTAGCGCCAAAACAATTTATGGGTGATCTAAACTCAAAATACAACGATGGCCCGATTTGTTTTTCTAAAGACATGCAAAGTGTTTTCTTTACCAGAAACACCTCCAATTCGGCTGAAAAAAGTGTTGATGGAAATTACAAGCTTCAAATTTATAAAGCAACTATGAATAGAAATGGCTTTGATAGAGTTTATATTTTGTCGTTTAACAACAAGGACTATAATTATGCACATCCAAGTTTAAGCGGAGATGGCAATTATTTGTATTTCGCGAGCGATATGCCGGGTGGATTGGGCGGCATGGACATTTATGTTTCAAAAAAAGGAGTAGATGGGAATTGGGGCAAGCCCGAAAATTTAGGAGACAAAGTTAATACACCGGGAAACGAAGTATTTCCATTTATTGCAGGTAACGGAAAATTATATTACTCTTCTAACGGTCGTGAAGGTATAGGTGGCTTAGATGTATTTGAAACAACAATAAAAAATGAAAAATCAAGTAAATCATACAACGTAGGCGATCCGGTAAATTCACCTTATGATGACTTTGGCGTTTATTTAACTGAAGATAATAAAACGGGGTATTTAAGTAGTAACCGCAAAATGGGGGGCATGGATGATGATATTTATAATTTTACAATCCTAAGAGAGGTTAAATACGGTAAAGAAGTAACGCTTATTACAAAAGACAAAGAAACTGGTGAAACGCTATCTAATACCTCATTTAAAATCAACGAGGTCGAAGTTACCACAAACGAAAAGGGAGAATATGCAACTACCATTGAAGAAGAAAATACTTACTCTGTTGTAGTTGAAAAATTGGATTATAAAAAATATGAAGAAAACTTAACTGTTAATATGGATCCGGCAGATAGTTTTACAAGAACGCTGTTGCTTGAAAAGGTACCGAAAATAGCATTAATAGGGTTAGTTACTGATATTAAAACTAACTTGCCGTTAGAAGGTGTCAATATAGATATTGTTGAACTACCAAATAAAAATAAATTTGATACTTACACAACAACAAGTGCCGGCGATTACAGAAAAGCTATTACTGATAAAAAAATTGGCGATAAAATAAGTTACTTAATTACACTTAAGAAAGAAGGATATGTTGAGAAACAATTAACATTTATACACGATATTACCAAGGCTGGTGATATTAATTTGAATGAAACACTTGATTTAAAAATGGGTAAAGTTGCTGTAGGTATGGACTTGGCCAAGTTAATTGACATTAAGCCAATCTATTTTGACCTTGGTAAATCTATAATCAGGCCGGATGCCGCTATTGAATTAGATAAAATAGTAAAGGTAATGAACGATTACCCTAATATGTTCATTGAATTAGGCTCTCATACTGATTGCAGAGGTAATGCTGCCGCGAATATTAAATTATCTACAACGAGAGCTAAGGCCAGTGCCGCATACATTGTTAAAAAAGGTATCAGTGCACTTCGAATTACCGGTAAAGGTTACGGTGAAAGTAAATTGTTAAATGGTTGTAAATGCGAAGGTAAGGTGAAACCAACGTGCAGTGAAGACGAACATGCCAAAAATAGAAGAACAGAATTTATTATCGTTAAACTTCAAGAAGCCAAAAAATAAGTTAGCCTTAAGTACAAATTGTTAATATCTAAGCAAGTAATTAAATTCTCCTCGTTAAAAAAGTGACTTTAATCGTAATTATCCTCTTTTTATGATTATTCTTTTTAACGTCGTGTTAAAACTATATGAATTTATATGTATCTGTTTATCAAGTATTTATATTCTAATTTAGGTTTATTAACGTATAGCAAACAGCTTTTAAACAGATTTTTAACTGTTTCGGATTGTACTTTATTTTTTTTCGTCTAAAAAATAAAGTTATTAACAATTTTGTGATTACCTTTACATCAGAAATTGAAAGCACATGTTAGAAATTTTAAAACAATTTGAGAGTAAATACGGAACTTTAAAAAAGAAAGGTTTGCGTATTGAGGGTTTATCAATGATCGACCCAAAAAGAAAAAAACATGTGATTATGGTTAGCAAGCCATTTATGTTTGATAATCGTCAGCTTCCAAAAAGTTATGAAGGCATAGAAATTAAAGCAAAGATAGAGGGCGTTTTACCAAAAGAATTTGCAATTAATAAAGAAGCGGTAAAAAAGGATTACGTTTGGGCACCTAACAAATTTGAAAAATATGTTGATCGTTGTTCTGAAGATATCCGTAAACAATTTAATAATCCAAACATGACTCGTCAAGAAATGCTTGATGCTTTAGCTTTTGGTAGTTTTGAAGATCATAAAAAGAAAAGTTTACAATTATTAAAAGAAGGTAAAATCCCTCCATTTAAAATGAACTAGTTTTTGTTGATTTGTTAAACAAAAAAGAATAAGCGCAATTGTTATAATTAAGGGTTAAACTATTGTTGCTTTGGTTCGAAAAAGTCGGTTGGTTACCGGCTTTTTTGTTTATAGATCAAAAAATGTCATTTATTGTTCTCATAACTAATTATTTATTAGTAACTTTGTAATTCAAATTTTATAAAATGATATCACTACTTACACTTGGTTTCTTAGGAATGGGTCCATCCGAAATAATTATAGTACTAATTATTGTGCTTTTACTTTTTGGAGGTAAAAAAATTCCGGAGTTAATGAAAGGATTAGGACGTGGCGTAAAAGAATTTAAGGACGCCAGTAAAGGTGAAAACACAGAAATTGAGAATAAATAAAACTAACTAATTTCTAACAAGCGTTATTCCTTTGCCGAATAACGCTTTTATTATTTTTAAACGTGTATACCTATCAAACTATAGCTCAACTTCAGAGTGATTTACGCACCGGGATTATTAATAGCAAATCCATTGTTGAACAGTTAATTGCAAAAATAGAATCAACTAAACACTTAAATGCTTTTTTAGAAGTTTTCACTGAAAGCGCATTAAAACAAGCCAGTTTAGTTGATGAAAAAGTGAAATCAAACACAGCCGGGAAATTAGCCGGTGTTGTTGTGGCTCTAAAAGATAATATCAGTTACAAAGAACATCAAGTATCTGCGTCATCAAAAATTTTGGGTGGATTTGAATCATTATACAACGCTACCGTTGTTGAAAAATTACTTGCAGAAGATGCTATCATTATTGGCCGCTGTAATTGTGATGAATTTGCCATGGGTAGCAGTAACGAAAATTCGGCTTTCGGTAATACACTAAATCCATTAAACGAAAAATTTGTGCCGGGAGGTTCTTCCGGTGGATCAGCTGCAGCAGTTGCCGCAGGATTATGCCATGTTGCATTAGGTTCTGATACAGGTGGTTCAATCCGTCAGCCGGCTTCATTTACCGGAACAATTGGTGTAAAGCCAACTTATGGAAGAGTTTCGCGCTTTGGCTTAATTGCATACGCCTCTTCTTTTGATCAAATTGGTCCAATTACCAATAATCTTGAAGATGCCGCATTGATAACAAGCATTATTAGTGGGCAAGATTCTAACGACAACACATCATCTTCTAAGGAAAAACCAAACGAAAGCATATCATCTACCAACAAAAAATTTAAAATAGCGTATCTTAAGGAATGCGTTGAAGCAGAAGGTATAGATCCAGAAGTTAAACAAGCAGTATTCTCAAAATTAAAGGCACTTAAAGAATTAGGTCACACGATAGAACCTGTAGATTTTCCATACCTGGACTATCTGGTACCAACTTATTATGTATTAACAACAGCTGAAGCAAGCAGCAATCTGGCTCGTTTCGCCGGGATTCATTATGGTTACAGAAGTGCTGATGGGAAAGATTTAGAAAGTACTTACAAAAAAACCAGATCACAAGGTTTTGGTAAAGAAGTAAAAAGAAGGATTATGCTAGGGACCTTTGTTTTAAGCGCCGGATATTACGATGCTTATTATAGCAAAGGACAAAAAGTAAGAAGAATAATTCAGGATAAAACATTAGAACTACTTAAAAGTTACGATGCTTTAATTACTCCAAGCACACCTGGCACTGCTTTTGAATTCGGCAAAAACAGTGCCGATCCAATCAAAATGTATTTAGAAGATATCTTTACCGTTCAGGCCAATATCGCCGGAATCCCGGCAATTTCAATTCCTTCAGGAACACATAGTAATCAATTACCAATGGGTATACAAATTATGTGTGATAATTTCGAGGAAGATAAAATGTTTGAAATTGCTAAATGCCTATTATAAGCATAACAAGCTTTTTCTACATTCAAAAAAATTGTTAAGTGTTTCGATATAATATTTCCGTTTTATATCTTTAACTCATAGGCTTCAATGCGAAGCAATTTCTTTTCCCTACAATTTTTAAATCAGAATAAATGGAATCTGTTTTTTCAATCGAATTTAAAGAGGCTTTATCTAACAAAGATTTCAGCTTATTAACAAGGCGCTTATTAGATGCTTGTAAGGAACATGAAGTTCCAATGGACTTGCAGCAAAAGATAATTTTAATGCGAAAAAAATATTTATCGTTTTTAGATGGGGTTTCAGATTCTATAAGTCGCGATGAAGCAGAAGATCTTATTAAACAATTAAATATAGACAGCCGCACTATTAAATCCGGTTTATTCCCAAACCAGCCAGTATTAACTGCCGCCGGAATAACAAAACAATTTATAAAAGGCAAAACACCATTTA
The DNA here is from genome assembly GCA_020403265.1 of Bacteroidota bacterium. GTDB lineage: Bacteria > Bacteroidota > Bacteroidia > B-17B0 > Aurantibacillaceae > Aurantibacillus. The sequence continues at coordinate 54,011 of JADBXZ010000058.1, read as the reverse complement.
AACTGCACGAGTTATCACTTGAACTCATTCATGGCGAAATTACAGGTGTTGTAGGTGAAAACGGTAACGGCAAAACTACTTTGCTGAATTTGCTTGCAGGCAACCTCAGCGTTAGCAGTGGAGAAATACTTTACCCAAATTTAAGTCAAAACAACCACGATTATTATTCCATTAAACAACAGATTGCTTTCATCCCGCAACGAATAGATAAGTGGTACGGAACGTTAATGGAGAATCTTCAATTCTTCTGCGCAATTCACAATATAAAAGGAGAACAAAACGAACAGGAAATTGAATATATTTTATGTCGCTTGGGGCTTGAAAAGTTTAAAGATTTGAGTTGGAATGAAATCAGCAGCGGTTACCGTTTGAGATTTGAATTGGCTAAAATGTTGTTGTGGCGTCCTCAATTGCTAATTTTAGATGAACCACTTGCTAATCTTGATATCAACGCTCAACAACTCTTATTGCAAGACTTGAAGTTTTTTGTGAGAAGTAAAGTACATCCATTAAGTATTATTCTAAGTTCACAGAATTTACATGAATTAGAGCGAATTGCAGACAACATTGTTTTTATTAGACAAGGCAAAACTGTTTTTAACGGCAAACAAAATCAGTTTGGCAGAGAAAATTTATTGCAGCATTTCGAAATTTCAGGGAACTTTTCATTAAAAGAACTTCAGGTCGCTTTTCCTGGAACAAAAATCGAAGATACCGGGACAACTTATATTGTATCCGTTAATAAGGAAACTAAATGGTTTGAGATTCTATCTAAACTAAATCAACACAATTTAGAACTAAATTATTATCGAAACATTACAAACAGTACAAGACAACTATTTCATAAAGACATTTAATTATGCTAAAACATTTCACCCCTACATTCATAAAAAAAATAGATACTTGGTTAATCAAAAATTATCCGGCTGTTTGGGTTACGCGAATCCATTACGTGTTGTTTTGTTTTTTATGTCTTTCTTTGTTTTGTTTTTTGATAGGCAGTTTGATTCCGGTTGACTTAAAAGACAATAATACTTCTATACTATGGTATAGCTTACTGCTTATTGCTTGTTTTATTTTAAGCTGGTATTGGGGCTTTAAATACATCATTTTTAACATTGAAAAACGATTCGGTCAAACAAGTATAACGCAAGTGTATTTTAATGCTCTTTTAACATTAACATGCGTTTATTTGCTAACAATCATTCCGAACTTTTATGTGTATGCGCATAATCAAAAATTTAAAAATGCGTTAAGTGATAAACAATTATTTATTGATATTGCATTAATGAATTCATTGGAGCCCTATGTGCCTACGAATTTATATAACTACGAAAACACCTTTGATACACTTCTAAAATTAAACAAAAGCAATATCAGACATTATAAAAATTTCAACGATTATACGCCTTATACTTTAAACAACTATGATTACAAAAATTACTCCGATAATGGAGAAATAAGCTTCAGTAATGTAAAACCCATATACGATAAAAAATACTTGATAAAGTTAATTAATCAGCATATTGCGGTTTGTGAAAAGTACAAAGTGTCAGCCACAATTGATGCTTCGGCTGTTGCAGATACATTTATTGTAAATTACAAAGCAGGATGGAGAATTAACAACAATAATTACTCCAACGATTATTATAAAAACAACATAAAAGATGTTTTTCGTAATATTTATAGTGCAAAACTAGATTATCCGTTTTATTTACAACCCGACTATTTATACGTGCAACTTTATATTGTGCTAACTTTAACACTGTTGATTTGGTTATTCAAACTAACGTATTGGCGACAATACCTTTTAACAGCAGTTATTTTCTTCTTATACCCAATTATCATGCTGATTATTTTTAGTATTATATCAAGCAGTACAAGCAAGATGATGTATTATTCATTTTTCGCCTACTTTTTAATCTCACTTATTTATACCATTTTAAGTCTTAAAAACAAACAAGAGTTTAAACCGCTTCAAATGGTTGGGGCTATAGGTACATTAATACTAACTCTTTATTTGCCGTTAATAATTCTAATGTACATAAATGATTGTACAATGCTTTTTAAATATGAATATCCTGCTAATTATGATTCTTTTGGAAAACAGATTTTGGTAAATAACAATTATAAATATGTATATGATTGGAACTATTATTACGCCACCATTATGAATGATTGGTGGTATGAACATTACAAAAAATGGTTAACATGGTTAAAAGCATTAAGCCCAATCCTTGTCTTTGCTATACTACCGGCCTTTCATACAATACTAAGGAAACAACTTGCGCTACCTAAAAAAGTAAACTAAGTAAATTTTAGTTAAACTAATTGTTTTAAAAAGTTTAGCGTCTCAACTTAATATAAATTAAAATTCTAAGATGAGCTTATTTATTTAATGGTAGTATAACGCAATACTAAATTACCTTTCATTGGTTCAAAGTAATTTTGAAATATAAAACTTTAACCAAATGAAAAAAAATCTACCAATCGCATTAAGCTTCTTGCTAAGCCAACTAAGTTATAATGCAATCGCTCAAATTACCAACACAGCCGTAATAACAGGCCCAAGCACAACATCAACACCGTATGTAATTCCTGCAGCTTCTAATGTAACAGTTACAAGTTTATTAACTATACCAAATGCCGTTGGAGGTTATTCAATGTGTGGTTTACCTGATGGGGCTGGTGCCTACGATAATAATGATGGCACATTTACATTCTTATTAAATCATGAAATTAATAACGCGAGTGGAGGGGTTAGAGCGCATGGGTCAATTGGAGCCTTTGTATCAAAATGGGTTATTAATAAAACAACCAAAGCTGTAATAAGCGGATCTGATTTAATACAGAACGTATACTTATGGACTGGAGCTACCTATACTATGTTTAATGCAACTAATCCATCTACTTTAGCTGCCTTTGGTCGTTTTTGTTCAGGTGATTTACCAGAAGTTAATGCGTTTTACAATAGCGCTACAGGTAACGGTACAACTGCCAGAATTTTCATGAATGGTGAAGAAACAGGTGCAGAAGGCAGAATGTTTGGACACATCGCAACCGGAAGTGCGGCTGGAAATAGCTATCAATTACCTCGCTTAGGTCGTTTCTCTTGTGAAAACTATAATGCCAGACCTTTCAGCTCCAATAAAACTGTTGTAGTTGGCATGGATGATTCTTCACCTGGTCAAGTTTATGTATATATTGGTAGTAAAACTAACGCCGGAACTGATGTTGAAAAAGCAGGTTTAACAAATGGTAACTTATATGGTGTGGCTGTGCAATCACTTATTGCTGAAACAAACACATTATTTCCAGCAACATCAACAACATTTTCACTTATTAATTTAGGCGATGTGTCGGCAATTACCGGCGCCAGCTTAAACACCATGAGCAATAGTATGGGCGTTACTAATTTCTTGCGTCCTGAAGATGGCGCATGGGATCCAAGAAACCCTAATGACTTCTATTTTTGTACTACAAATTCATTTTCTTCACCAAGCCGTTTATACAGACTACGTTTTACTGATGTAAACAATCCGGAAAATGGCGGAACAATCTTAGCTGTATTGGATGGAACTGAAGGTCAAAAAATGATTGATAATATGGGTTTTGATAATTATGGAAATTTACTACTCCAAGAAGATGTTGGTAATAACGCACATTTAGGTAAACAATGGAACTATAATGTTGATAACGATGTTTTAAGCTTATTGACAACGCATGATGCAAATCGTTTTGTGTCGGGAGGTCCTGGATTTTTAACAGAAGATGAAGAAGCCTCAGGTGCAATTGACATGCAAGGTATTTTAGGTGCTGGTTGGTGGATGATTGTGACACAAAGTCACTACTCTATTCCATCTCCTATCGTTGAGGGTGGTCAAATGTTATTAGTTTATAATCCGATGACTGTAAGTTCTAATCCGGAAATCAATGTTAGCGGTGCTTCCAATAACATCCCTAACAACACAGCCGTAACAAGTGCAACTAATAATACTAACTTCGGAAATGTTCAAGTTTCTAATAATACAAGCAGAACATTTGTAATTAATAATGCTGGTCCAGGTGCTTTAGTTGTTAATAGCTTTACAATGACTGGTACAAACGCATCAGAATTCACCTTGATTAGTCCTCCGTCAACGCCCTTAACTTTGGCTGCAAGTGCCAACCTTTCCATCACAGTTCAATTTGCGCCTTCAGCAGCCGGAACACGTTCTGCTACCGTAAACATCAACAACAACGATTTCGATGAAGCTGCTTATAATTTTAAGGTTGAGGGCAACGCAACACTTTCAACTGTTGGGATTAAAGGAAACACAGCTAACGAAGATCTAACATCAGTTTTTCCTAATCCGGCAAAAGACAAAATTACAATTACAATAGATGCAGCTAATGAGAAAACCTGTCAAATTTCAATTATTGATGTGGCGGGTAAGCTAATTTTTGAAAAGAATAATCAAGCTTTAATAAAAGGAAACAATACCATTGATGTTAACACTCAAAATTTTGCAGATGGTACCTACTTCGTTAAAATTAATATGGGTTCAAATTCAAAAACTATTAAATTAATTGTTTCACACTAATTAAACTTAAAAATTTATAAAACAAGCTGGGGACAATGTGCCCCGGCTTTTTGCGTATCTACAAATGTCTGTAACTAAAACCATCCTACTGTTTCCTTTTTGTATTCTACTATGCCTTGCTTTCAAAATAGAGAACACTGCCTATAAGGATTTTTATCAAAACTCAATTAATGAATTAATAAAATCACAGGAAGAACTATTAAATCAGCTAAAACAAACTAAACTAGATAGCTTAGGTAAAATAAGTCTTAACGATGTTATTAACAAAGCACGACTCCAATTAAAAGCATGTGATTTTTGGTTAAGGTATTTAGAGCCTAATGCGTATAAACAAATTAATGGGCCACTACCTGTTGAATGGGAAACAGAGGTTTTTGAAAAATTTGAAAAGCCATATAAACGCATTGGGAGAGGCTTTACGGTATTATACAATGAATTGCAAGAAGCTGATTGTGTAAAAGACTCTTTAATAAACATACATAGATCAAGCTTAAAAACAACGCCACTCTTTTTAAAGGATAGTGTGCTTCAAAAAATGAATGATCATCATCATTTTTTTCTTGCAAATAGATTATACCTATTAAATTTAGCAGCCATCTATACAACCGGTTTTGAATGTAACAATACTTCTGAAGTAATTACAGAACTAAAAAGTATGGTGAATGCTGTTAAAGGCATATATGCTTCGTTCAACCAGAGTTACCCGGAATACTCACTATCCAAAGACTATTCAAATTTATATGATAAATGTATCGAATTTGTAAAAAATCAACCAAACGACTTTGAAAGATTCGATCACTTTGAATTTATTAGAACATACATCAACCCATTATTCTATCTTAATCAAAATTTTATTCGAGATTATGAAATTAATAGTAAAAGTTACAATGACTACAGTTTAAACTATCAGGTTAATTCTATCTTTAGTAAGAATTTATACAACTCACAAAATATAAGAGGGATTTATAGTCGAATAAAAAATCCCGAGTTAATTAAAGAAATAGATGAGTTAGGTAAATTATTATTCTACGACCCGATTTTGTCTAAAAATAACGAACGTAGTTGCGCCTCATGTCATAAACCCACACAGTACTATACGGATACATTAACAACAGCACACTTAAACTTTGATAAAAAAAATAAACTTCCGCGTAATACACCTACTCTTTTAAATGCAACCCATAATCATCTAGTGATGTTAGACGGAAAACATTTCACACTTCAAAATCAAGCTAAAGATGTTATGACAAACCCTGATGAAATGGCCAGTGATGAAAATGAATTACTAAACAAAGTACTAAGTTGTAAAGAATACAAACATCGTTTTAATAAACTACTTAAAGAAACTCCACAAGAAAAAACCATTACAATCAATCACATAAGTAGCGCATTAACATTCTACTATGGCAAACTTAGCCAACTTTATAGCCCTTTTGATAGAGCAATAAATAATCAAAACGATGCAAATAAGAATGTAATTGCCGGATTTAATTTATTTATGAGTAAAGCACAGTGTGCAACTTGTCATTTTGTGCCACAGTTTAATGGCGTTAAACCGCCTTACATTGGCTCTGAATTTGAAGTAATTGGAACACCTGCGGACACATCCTTTAGTGAATTGTCAATTGATAAAGGTAGATTCAAAATAAATCCTGCCACTGAAACTCAAAATGCATTCAGAACGACAACTATAAGAAACGCTTCTAAAACCAAACCTTATATGCACAATGGTGTTTTCCCGGATTTAAAAAGTGTAATCGACTTTTATAATAATGGTGGCGGTAAAGGCCGAGGACTTAATGTTGCAAATCAAACGCTAAGTGAAGATAGACTTAATTTAAGCGATCTTGAAAAACAGCAATTAATAGAGTTTATTGGATCTTTAACCGAATCCTTTCCAATTGAATCACCACCAACTAAGTTACCTTCTTCATCAATTAAATCATTAAATAAACGTGTGATACATGGCCTCTACTAAATCTATACCCTTCATAGTAAGTTTGATTTTTTTGGTTTGTTGTGCTGTTCAAAAAACAGTTACAATTGATTTACCAACTGAAATGTTACCACATGTTAAAACTCATTACCAAGCAGAATGCGCTAGAGGCCAAGTTTTATATGATCTTAATTGTGGTAAGTGTCATACAACTTATGTAAAAAGAAAAAAAATAGTGCCGGATTTTTCCGAAGATCAACTTCGAGGCTATGAATTAAGGCTAACCAACAAAAAGCATCAAGCTGAATTAACAGATAGTGTTGTTAGTGAAGAGGAATTAGGTGTAATTATGACTTTTTTAAGGTATAAAACTAGGAATAAGCCCGGCCAATGACAGCAATTTTATTTTCTAAAAAGTATTTATCAAACGTACTAATTCTCAATTTACAATCAAACTAATTTGTTGCTTAGCTTCAAAAACTCCGATTGGTTTCGCAAAATCAATTAAGTTGTGGTTGGACAGTAAAGTTTCAATATCATTTTTGTATTCTGGATTTACTGCTATCAACAAACCACCATTGGTTTGTGGATCACACATTGCAAAAAAAGCATCCTTATGATTCAAAGCCATTTCATCCTTATAGGCATTAAAATTACGGTATAAATTATCGGGCACTATTAATTGACTGGTGTAATCTAAAAAACCATTGATGATTGGTAAATTATCATTACTCAAAACAAGCGTTAAATCAGCAGCTTTAGCCATTTCAAGCGCATGGCCGGCCAAGCCAAATCCGGTTACGTCAGTTAATGCATTAATAAAGTGTTGCTTGCCAAGTAATGCGCCAAGCTTATTAAGTTGTTTTAACTGCTTTACCAATATGGTCTCATGCTCCTTTGATAATTTCCCCTTCTTTAAAGCAGCACTTAATACACCAACACCTAAGGGTTTTGTTATATACAACAAATCATTTTCTTTTGCACCTGAATTAGTTTTCAATTCGGTTGTTTTCATTAAGCCATTCACGCTTAATCCGAAAAATGGTTCAGGACTTTCTATACTATGTCCGCCTGCAATTTTTATACCCGCTGCATCACAAGCTGATCTTCCACCTTCTAATACCTGTTGAGCTAACTCTAACGGAATTATTTGTGTTGGCCAGCCTAATACGGCTGTGGCTAAAATAGGCGAGCCTCCCATTGCGTATACATCACTTAATGCGTTAGCTGCTGCGATATAACCAAAATCAAAGGGGTCATTAACCATGGGTGTAAAAAAATCAATTGTACTTATCAAAACCTTTCCATTTCCTAAATCATACACAGCAGCGTCTTCGTTGTGCTGATTTCCTATCAACAAATTAATATCAGGAGATAAGTTTAAATCGCTTTTTAGCAACGTTTTCAATTTCTCCGGTTCAATTTTACAACCACAACCGGATGCCTTGGTAAATTCTGTTAAGTTATAGTTGAATGGCATAGTCTATTACCATTTTAGTTACATTTTTAATATCAATACTATCAAAATCCAAAGTAAGAATGCTTTCTTTCTCTCTCATACTTAAACCATGTAAATAGGCTTTATCATAATAAACTAAACAGATTTTACATACTGTTACTAAATCGCCCTTGTTCAGTGCATCCAAGGATTGATGATAACTTAGCCCTCCTAATCTTTTAGCAATCTTATGTAAGTTGGCTTCCAATATTTCTTTAGGAAGTTTTCCGTAGTCTTCAACTAAATAATTAACTCTGGCTTGATTGCTAACATTTAAATTAATTAGAGGTGCGCTGCGCATAGAATGCCATATTGTTTCCGGTATTACTTTTTTCCCAATAACTCTGGACTCATCTTCAATAAAAATCTGTTGCGTTGCATCTAACTGTTTTATCGCTTCAAATAAATCATTTTCGAATTGTTCCTGTGTTAAATTACTGCCTTCTTTTGCTCCAAAAGCAGAACCTCGATGGTTGGCTAATTCCTCCAAATCTAAAATTTGTTTCCCTTGTTCTTGAATCGCTTTTAAAACTTTGGTTTTCGCGGAACCGGTTTTACCTCCAACAACAACTAATTTTAATGGTATTTGAAATGTTGATAGGACATGGGATCTGAATGCTTTATAACCGCCTTTTAAAACATAAACCTTTATCCCCATTAATTCAATCAACCAGGCCACACTGCCGCTCCTCATACCGCCTCGCCAACAATGCAATACAACTCTATTGTTAATGGTGTGCTGCACTATTGTCTCAACTAATTGTTTTAATTTTGGTCCAACTAATTCCAAGCCTAATTTAATTGCTTCTTCCCTCCCCACTTTTTTGTAAAGTTTACCAACCCTGGCGCGCTCTACATTCGAAAAAAGTTCAATGTTGATTGCTTTTGGAATATGTCCTTGCAAAAATTCAGAATGTGTGCGTACATCAACCACATTAATTCCTTCTTTTTGAAGTTGAAGTAATTCAGAAACATGAATTGGCTGAGGCATAAAATTAACGAATAAGCGTTACATTACCCTTTTTAAAATTTTCTTCACCGTTAGGGCATTTAACCTTTAAGTACCATCCAAATACGCCCACATCAGCCGGACGCCCTTTATATAACCCATCCCAACCTTTTGTTTTGTCTGAAGTTTCAAATACCAATTCACCCCATCGGTTGTAAACGGCAAAATAAATTTGTTCGATAAAAGCACTTCTTACGTAAAGCACATCGTTTTCGCCATCACTGTTAGGTGTAAAAGTATTTGGCACAAAGGTATCTTTATCTATACAACTATTACTTACAACTTCTACACGTGTTGTTGCATTGTTTCTACAAACACCATATTGTGCAATTGCTGTATAGGTTGTAGCAAGAGATGGGGTAGCAGTTACTGTATACCCGGTAGCAGGTACTGTGCTTCCAGCTGGGAACCATGTAACTGTGGCACCGGGATCACCAACGTAAACTAGTGTACTGTTATCCCCCAAAATAACTTTTTGTGGATTAGCATTAGCGCTAACAGGAAGTGAAGAAGGATAATCAACAGTTACATTTGAAAACAGTACAAACTGACAGCCTGTTGAGGTTGTAATAATCACAGAATAGGTTGTGGATACAGTAGGACTAGCAGTAGTGCTGGCAGAATTTGGAAAGGCTAATGTTTGAGATGGTGTCCATGAATAGGAAACCCCACCGCCTGCAGTTAAACTGGCTAATTCGCCTAAACAAATTTTTGGAGAAGCGCTAATACTTACTGGAGGCGGGACAATTACATTAATGTTTTCTGTGACACTATGCGTGCACCCTGCTGTTGTGGTTACAACTAAGCTGACATTTTGGGCGCCGCCATTACTGTAAAAATAATACGGGTTTTGAAGCGTGCTGGTAAATACAGGCGTAAGTGTCCAATTGAATGTAGCACTATTCGCAGATGAGGTATTAGTAAAATATACGCCTCCTCCGCAAGGATTTTGACTATATGTAAAGGAAGCCGTAGGAGAAAAATTAACAACGGCACTAGTAGTCAACGTTTTAATACAATTATTGCCAAGGGCTGAATTAAAAACAGTAACTGTATAATTGGATGTATTAGATGGACTAATAGCAGTAGTTGCAGAAGAACTATTACTAACAGCTGAAGCAGGCTGCCAAGTGTAGCTACTGCCCCCATTAGCAGACAAACTGGTAGATTGCCCTTGACACAAGGTAGCCGAACTAACGCTTGGTGTAAAATTAAAAATAGTAATAACGCTATTAGTTGAATTAACGCATCCATTTATGTCTATTACGTTTAACTGAATGCTATAAGTACCATCTGCCAACAAACTATAAGAAGGATTAGTTAAAGTACTTGTAAAGGGGCCAACATTCCATGTATATGAAGCTGCTGTTAAACTCCCCGTAGAAGTGTTGTTAAGTTGCAGTGTTGGAGTGCATGGGCTATATGAAGCAGTAAAGGCAGCATTTGGTCTTGGTAAAACTGTAATAATGGTTGAAGTGCTGTCTTTAAAATTGCAACTACTCGGATCTATTACAACTAAGGCAACAGTGTAAACACCAGGTGCAGTGTAGGTTGTGGTTGGATTAATATTCGTTGTATTCGTTCCTCCCAAACCGTTATACCAAATAAACGTAGCGTTGGTACTGGTGGGTGCAGTAGCATTCGTAAAACTTACACTTAAAGGGGCGCAGCCTGAAAACGTATTATTATTAATAGTAGCCACAGCAACCTGAATCTGAAAATCTAATTTGATGACACCGTTGTTGCAATTATTTGATAAATTAGGTCCTGGCGGACAAGAAGTTAAGGCTCCACAAGGAAAAGAAGTGCTCGGTATAATAGGATAATCATCAAATGTACCACAACCTGCACAAATTGATTGATAGATTCGGCCTTTCGGGTCAAAACGAGAAGTGCCCCCATCTACGTGCTCCTCGCTTAATGGCCCACCAAAATAAGATCCAAATTTTAAACTAACTGCATTTGAATCTAATCCCATAAAATAAAAGTCATAGCCGTTAGGTGCTATAGAATAACCCGGAATAGCACTAAAGGTTGGCATACCAGACATAGCCACTGTATTAGTGATTAAGCCGCCTCCCCAACCGGACAAATAAATGTTTCCGCAAACATCCACAGCAAACGCTGATGGAGAAATATCTACCTCAGCAATTGTTTTGCTGCCAAACTTAGTTGAGAAATATAAGCTAGCTAAACTATTTGTATAGGCACTTACAAATTGATGTGTGTTTGGATTTGAATAAATACCTGCTGTAGATGTTGGGGCTGCAATAACGGGCATACTCCCGTATGATTGCCCATAGACGTAAACCTTATTCTTTTTGTCAGTAGTTACAAAAAAAGAATTGTCATAATCTGTCGTGCCGATATAGGTACCATTTAATATTGTTGCACCTGTTGGACTAATCTTATATAGAAACCCATCCGAACGACCACCTACATAAGCTGGAATATGACCGGTGCTGGTGTTGGGAAGATTATTGCTGCAGGTTCCGCCAGTTACAAAAATATTATTGCTGTTATCCAATGCAATGGAGTTACCACAATCATTCTTACTCCCGCCTATATATGAACTAAATACAAGATTACTTAATCCGGTATTAAATTTCGCAATAACAGCATCCTGCTCACCATTCAGTGTGTTATCGAATCCACCTACCATGGGTATGTTAGAAGATCTTGTTGAACTGATGATGTAGATATTGTTTTGTTTGTCTACCTGAATTTCTCCTCTAAACTGATCGCCATAATTCATGACCAGTGAATCATAAGGCGTTGTTAAAAAAGTACTATTGCATGCGTTCGCTGCCGGACTTAAACTTATTGAGTACAAACCGCTCAGATAGTTTACACCATCATTACCGTTTCCACCATAAAAAGTAGTTGCCAATAAAGAGGTGCCGGTTGAATTAAATTTTGAAATGAAAATATCACTTCCGCCACATAAGACTATACCGTTTTGATAAAAGCCAAATGTAGAACCTCCGTTAAAACTTGGATATGCACTCGTTGGTAATACTGGGAAATTTACAGACGATGTTACACCATACAAACATAAATTCCCGCTATTGTCTACAATCAAACTACTTACTGCCTCACTTTCTGCACCTCCTAAATAAGTTGAATAAATCAACCCTGAACCGGTTGGGTTATATTTAGAAATAAAAACGTCTGTTCGTCCATATCCAACACCATTGTTAAACGAATTATCATAAGCCCCCAAGCTACCTGGCAAATTAACGTTATAAATCATTCCACCACTATACAAATGGCCCTGGTTGTCATATGTTGCCGTCATACCAAAGTTATCAGATGTACTGCCTAATGAAGCAGAGAAAATAACAAGCGGATCAATAATTAATTCGTAACGTTTATCATAGCCTTCAGGTAAATCAAAACTCAATTGATTATTGTTCAATTTGTAGTTGCATTTCACAACCACCGTTTTGCCGTTAATCATTTGGTATGCATATGGCTTTTGTTCCCAAACTTCCTTAAAGGCCAATTTTACTATTAGGTTCCCGCTTTTGTCAATGCGCATTTTTTCGGCGCCCAGATAATCAATCAGCACCTTATTAACATTGGCAAATGGCTTTATTCGCCAATTGTATTTAATGCCTCTTCCATCAGCCAACACCTCATAATCAATATCCTTATAAACATTCTTATAAATTATCTGCTTGTAATTTTTTACGTTTCCCTTCCATTTTTTTTGATTGCTACCAATGAAAAAATTCTCATAATCTTCTCCTTGTTGGTACTTCTCAATTAGAGGTTCTTGCGCGTTTATAAATTGGATTTTAATAGCGTGCCCAAAATATTTCTCAATACTTGGTAATGGTGCTATTTGTTTTCCGTGACCAGCAGAAAATAGATTTTTATTTAGAAAATTTAATACAAACCCATCCTTCTGTAAAAACATGGCTCCATTGGAAAAACCGGCCTTGAACAAAACCTCGTCTTCCCATTGCCCTATATTTTCAGTAAATTTTAATGAACCCTTTAATTGCGGGGTAATAACACGCTGTTCGTTTTGCGATTTGCTAACTATTGCAAAAAGCACTAAAATTAAAAGGATGTGGCTATACCTCATTCTCTCAAAAATAACACTTTTAACTGTAATTGACAATATTTTTTCATGCCTGTATTCTGTTAAAATTCAGCTATTATTGTTACCTTTATAGGCTTATGGCAAACATTGTAGCAATTGTTGGGAGACCAAATGTAGGAAAATCGACCCTTTTTAATCGCCTTACCGAAACACGCCAGGCCATTGTGGATGAGGTTGCTGGTGTAACCCGAGACAGGCATTACGGAAAATCTGAATGGAATGGGGTTGAATTTAGTTTAATTGATACGGGCGGATACATTAAAGGTAGCGACGATGCTTTTGAAAGTGAAATCAGAAAACAAGTTACAGTTGCCATTGAAGAAAGTTCCGCTTTAATTTTTGTTGTAGATATTACAGACGGAATAACCGATTTTGACCGTGAAGTAGCAAATATTATCAGAAAATCAAACAAGCAGGTTATTGTTGTTGCTAACAAGGCGGATAATCATGAATTAAGTAATTACGCTGCCGAATTTTATAAGTTTGGTTTAGGTGAAATTTATGCAATTAGTGCTATTAGTGGTGCCGGCACCGGCGACATGTTAGATGCGTTAATTGAACTTCTTCCAAAAGATGAAGGCGCCATTAATCAAGTTCAACTTCCTAAAATAGCAATTGTTGGGAGGCCCAACGTAGGTAAAAGCAGTTTAACCAATGCCCTATTAGGCGAGGAGCGAACCATTGTTACTGATATAGCCGGCACAACCAGAGACACCATTAATACCCGTTACAACAAGTTTGGTCATGATTTTTGGTTAATTGATACAGCCGGAATGCGCAAAAAAGCAAAGGTACACGAAGACCTTGAGTTTTACAGCGTAATGCGAACCATTAACGCTATCGAAAACAGTGATGTTTGTTTGTTAATGATTGACGCTCAATCGGGCTTGGAGGCTCAGGATTTAAGTATTCTCTCATTAATAGAAAAAAATCGCAAAGGCGTTGCCATCATCATTAATAAGTGGGATTTAATTGAAAAAGACACTAAAACGGCCGACCAATTTGAAAAAGCAATGCGCGAAAAAATTGCACCGTTTAGAGATATTCCTATTATTTTTATTTCTGTAAAAGACAAGCAACGCATCATGAAGGCTGTTGATGTTGCAATGTACGTGTATCAAAACAAAACAAAACATATACCAACCAGACAACTAAACGACTTTTTATTACCACTAATTGAATCACATCCACCACCATCAATTAAAGGAAAAGACATTAAAATAAAATACACCACGCAATTAAAGGGCGAAGCACTCTTTATTTTGTATTGTAACCTACCTCAATACGTGCAAGAAAATTACAAACGCTTCATTGAAAATAAAATCCGTGAACAGTTTGATTTTTGTGGCGTTCCAATTGTTATAAGTATTCGTAAAAAAGTTTAGCCCTTCATTCTTTATTGCAACAAATTATCTCATAAAATAAATCACATCAACATATGAAAAATATTATCATTTCTCTTTTGATTGTGCCAACCTTGGTTATTGGACAAAAAAAATTAACACTTGAAGATGCTTGGTTAAAGTACTCGTTCTATCCTAAAAGTGCGCAAGGCTTTAATGTGCAAAACAATGGCTTAACTTTTGTTGATGTTGATGGAGAAGATTCAAACCCTGTATTATCACAATTTGAAATTAAATCCGGAAAAAAAATAAAAGAATTAGTTAAACAATCAGAAATCAAATTCAAAGATAAAACGTTAGACTTAAACACTTATCAATTTAATCCAACAGAAACCAAGCTTTTGTTAAGCGAAGGAACAGAATATGTTTACAGGCGTTCGCCTAAGGCTAATTATTTTGTTTACGACATAGCAAGCAAAAGTACAACACAACTTACAGATAAAGGTAAGCAGCTTTTTCCTACGTTTAGTCCGGATGGTAACAAAATTGCTTATGTTAGAGAAAACAACTTATATATTTTAAATTTAATTGACGGGACTGAATTAACCGTAACAACAGATGGAGAATTTAACAAAATAAAAAACGGCTGGGGAGATTGGGTATATGAAGAAGAATTTAGTAAAGCGGATTACTTTAGCTGGTGTGCCGATGGAACTTATTTAGCCTATGTAAAATTCAACGAAAGCAACTTAAAAGAATACACACTCGAAAGTTACAACGGGAATCTTTATCCTGATAAGTATACATACAAATATCCTAAAGCCGGTGAAGACAATTCAATTGTTTCGGTTCATATTTTTGATGCTAAAACAAACAAAACCGTTAAGGCTGATATTGGTGCCGAAACTGATATTTATATTCCGCGAATACAATTTACGAACGAGGCTAAAACCTTATCTTTACAACGTTTAAACCGACTTCAGAATAAATGGGAGTTATTATTTGTTGATGCAACAAACGGCTCATCAAAAATTGTTCTTACAGACGAATCCAAAACATACATTGATATTACTGACGATTTGTTGTTTATTGGGAACAAAGGTTTTATAACATCAAGTGAACGCGACAACTTTAATCACTTATATTATTATGATTTAAATGGAAAACTAATTAATCAAATTACTTCAGGACCATGGGATGTGATAGAATTTAAAGGACTAGATGAAAAAACCAATACGATTTATTTTACCAGCACTGAAAATGGCGCTATTAACAGAGATGTATACAGTATACTTTTAACTGGAAAAAACAAAAAAAGACTTTCAACCAAAACAGGGTTTAATAGTTTTGATTTTACAACCGGCTTCAAATATTATATTTCGAGCTACAGTAACGCCAATACACCACCAGTTTATGAACTTTGCGACATCAATGGAAAAGTAATTAAAGTATTAGAAGATAATAAAGCTTTGTCTGAAAAAATGAAAGGTTACACCCTATCCCAACGTAACTTTTTTAAGTTTAAAACCGGTGAAGGGGTTGAACTTAATGGCTGGATGATGAAGCCTCATAATTTTGATTCAACGAAAAAATATCCTGTTTACATGTATGCGTACAATGGTCCGGGCGCCAACGAAGTTAACAACAGCTTCGATCCAATTGAGTTTACATGGCATAACCTGTTATGTCAAGAAGGATATATGGTTGTTTGTGTTGATGGACGAGGAACCTTTGGTAGAGGCAGGGAATTTAAACACAGTACTTATTTGCAACTTGGAAAATTAGAAACCATAGACCAAATTGAAACAGCGAAATACCTTAGCTCTTTAACTTATGTTGATAAAACTCGTATTGGTTTTCAGGGTTGGAGTTATGGTGGATTTATGGCTTGTAATTTAATCACCAAAGGAGCCGATTATTTTAAGGCTACCATTGCAGTAGCACCTGTAACCAATTGGAAATATTACGATAACATTTACACAGAACGTTTTATGCGCAAACCTGCCGATAATAAGTCAGGTTATGATGACAACTCGCCTATTACACATGTTAAGAAAATAAAAGGAAAATTTTTGTTAATACATGGTAGTAGTGACGACAATGTTCATGTTCAAAATAGTATGGAACTGGTGGCCGCCATGGTTAAATACAACATTCCGTTTGATTACATGGTATACCCAAATAAAAATCACGGAATTGCGGGTGGTATGACCCGTATGCATGTTTACGGAAAAATTCTTAAATTCGTTAAAGAAAACCTTTAGCCTGTGGTAAAAAACCTGTTTATTCTTTTTGTTCTAGTTGCAAAACTAGCGCTATCAAGCGGGGGTCCATATAAATTTATTGGCTTGAATGATACTGCGCTTGTAACTTACACTGCAAGAGTGATTGAACAAATTGATAACGACAAGCTTGGTGAAGAACTTAATGGGCATTTATATCGTTATTGCAAATTGATGCTGCCAAAGGTTGATTCTTTAAAAAGACGAGTGTTTTTATTTGGACTTGTAACAAGCATTAACAATAAAGGCTACTATTTAGATGTTGAAGGACAATTTGACGCTGCATTTCTCCTTTATAACAAAGCCTATCAAATTGCCAAAAAAGAACATTTTTATGGTTTAACAGGTGATTGTTTGGCCAACCTAGGCAATATTTGCATGCAAACAGATAAATTTATGGCTGCAAAACTTTATTATAAGGAATCAGTTGTTAATCTATTAAAAGCAAATAACAAAGTGCATGCAGCTATTGTACTTAATAATCTCGCAACATTAACTTATAAAAACAATCAACACGTTTTGAGTATTCAATACCTCGAAAAAGCAATTTCTTTAAAAAAATCAGCTGACGGTGCTAATGCAAATTTTGTTGATGAACTGATACACATTTCAAAAAACCATTACAAATTAAATAGACCCGAACTATATTCATACTATACCGAAATGGCATTTAAGGAGGCTCATAAATCTAATCATCCTTTATCAATTGCCAGAGCCTATATTTCAAAAGGATTCTATTTTGTTAATACCGCCAATTTAAATGAAGCCTCATTATACATTGACTCCTCTAAAAAATTATGTGAAGAAGTAAAAAGTAATTACCTCAACTCAGAATTACTGAGCCTGGAAAAAGCTTATCAAAAGGCCACAATACCCGAAAAACAAAATAAACCGATAAAAAAGAATAGGCAAACAAGCGCATTAATTTTTTAATACGGACTTTGTTTTCTAATTAGTTTTCCAAACAAAGCCGGTAAATATCTTTTCAATTTCACTAAGATTAATTCTTTTCCGCCAATTAACACCTCCTCTTTATTCGTTAAAACAGCGTGCAAAATTTTTTTTGCACATTCTTCTGCCGCCATAGCGTTTATGTGACTTTGATCCATTTTGTTATGGACTTGTCCATCAGCACTCACTGCATTCAAAGAAATATTGGTTTTAATTTTCCCGGGACAAACAATTAAAGTTTTTATCCCATATTTTTCCGTTTCAAGACGCATACTTTCAAAAAACCCATGTAAAGCATGCTTGGCCGCACTGTAACCTGAGCGCAAATAAAACCCGAATTTGCCAGCGATACTGCTTACAACGACAATGTGTCCACTTTTTTGACGTTTCATGTATGGAAGCACAGCTTTGGTTAAATTAACGTAAGCAAAGTAATTAACTTCCATTAGCTCTCTGTCAGTTTCTATTTTAGTTTCAATCGCCTCGGCTCGCTGACTTATACCGCCATTATTAATCAATACATCTATCCTACCGAATTTATTAATTACCTGAGCTGCCAATCCGGATGCATTTTCAGTTTTTTTTAAATCAAACGGGAGAATCAATAAATCTAAATCACTTAAACCAGTAATTTTTGCAACACGCTTTAATTCATCCTCTCTTCTTGCAGAAAGTATTAAACGCGAACCACGCCCTGCAAGCTCTATTGCAAGAGCCTCACCTATTCCGCTACTGGCTCCTGTTATCCAAATTACCTTATCCTTAAATTCAGTTTCCATGTTGAATTGCTTTAATTACTTGTGCTACTTTAATATTTCGAATACATGCGCAATCCAAGTTGTTTCTGCAATCACGACATATTTTTTGTTCTACTAATACCTCCACCTTAGCCCCCAGCGGTTTCCAACGTGTTGGGAAAATAGGTCGCATCGGCGCAAACAAACCTATTGCCTTGATGTTTAATGCTGCAGCTATATGAAGCGGGCCTGTGCTGGCAGCAATTAAAACGTGACCCCTTGCTATAAATGCAATAAATTCTTTTAAACTTAGTTTTCCTGCTATAGAAGTAATATTTGGGTGATTAATCAATTCTGTTAAATGGCTTGCGTCCTCAGTTGTGCCACTTACAAATAGTTTGTATGTGTGATTTGGTAATTGATTAGCAAGTGCCAAAAAATTTTCGACACCCCACTCTCTTGCGCTCCCTTTGCTTTTTGGGTGAAGAATAATGTTAATTTTTAAAGGATCAATTAAAGACTCTAGATTAGCAGGAAGCGTAGGAATATTTTGAATACCATAGTATTTGTGCAGTTCGCTAAGTGCTGGAATGCTTGAAATACCAATTGCTTGTAATAACTTTAAATTTAGTTGAGTCTCATGAAGGTTAGAGTTTTTCCGTTTTAATTGTATTAGTTTATTACATGTAAAAAAATGATAAACTCGACTCAATGTGCCAACTCGCATCGGAATTTTGGCTGTACTCATTAGAGATGCGATATTTTTATCAGGAAAAACGTGAAACACAACGTCTAGATTAAATTGTTTTATAGTTGAAACATTATCTGCTTGTGATTGTTTTAACCAACCGTCGTAATTAATAAACTCATCAACATTATTACTTAATAGTATAATTTCTTTTGTATACGATTTTCCTAAAAAATAAATCTTACAGTCCGGAAAATGCTGTTTTAAAATGCCGGCCATTGGAAGCGTTAAAACAACATCACCAATGTTATCTGTTCGGCTAATTAATATGCGTTTAATTTTATGCACGTTCAATTTTGCAAAGCTCTGATTTTTTTATACTTTAGATAAGTAGCATAAGCGCTAATTTTACTAATCTTGTATCCGGCGATGCCATCCAAAAATCCTAAAGCTAAAATGTAATGATGAATAAACTTAGCAATCGGATTGATGATCAATTTATAAAAAGGCGCGTGCTTACCCTCTTCGACAAAGGCCTTTGATGCAATATCCGTAAAATAGTTTACCTGGCGGTAATGGTCATCCAAAGTGTAATAACTGTAATGTAAAATATCTCCTTTAAGGTATCCCGTCATTTTATCACCTTCAAAAAGTTCATATTTATCATGTGGATTGGTGCCTGTCCATTGACCAAGTCTACTATCCCAAAGCCTCAATTTTTTATCCGGATACCAACCGCAATGTTTTACCCAATGGCCGCAATAATTGGTTAATCGGTTCATGTAATAACCCTGCATATTAAAGGCTGCCTTTATTTCTTTAATACTATTAATAAGTTGAAGATCTAGCGCTTCATCAGCATCCAGGCTCAACACATGAGGGTATTTTGCGTAGGAAACTGCTCTGTTCTTCTGCTGAATGTGTCCATCAAAAGCGTGCTCGTAAAAAGCAACATTATGCTTTAAGCAAATCTCCTTCGTTTGGTCTTTGCTAAATGAATCAAGAACCACTATTTCGTCTGCAACTTCTTTAAGTGAATTTAAACACCTTTCAATGTTCTTCTCCTCATTAAATGTTATTATTACAGCCGATAATTTTATCACACGATAAAGGTATTTAATTTTAAGATAAATGCTAAATTTGTTTTTGATGGACTGGTTGGCGACAAATAAACACAAGCCTTATTATATTCTGGGTCTTTTTTTGCTATGCATATTAGTTTATGGCAAAGTAGTGTTTTTTGACTATATTAGTTGGGATGACCCGGAAATGGTTTTTAAAAATCGGGACGTTACTAATTTTAAAATACAAAACTTATTTAGTAGTTATTACGTAGGGAATTACATACCTATGACGATGCTGGTTCATTCCATTTCTTATTTACTTTTTAAAGACTGGGCCGGGGGGCATCATTTGATAAACATATTGTTTCATTTAATTAATGGTTGGTTATTATACAAACTTCTCCTCAAGCTCAATTTCAAGTTTAATTCAATTTTCATTATTCTTGGTTTATTTTTAATACATCCCTTGCAAGTTGAAACAGTTGTATGGATAAGTGAATTAAAAACAATTCTAATGCTAACCTTTTTTATTCTGTCCTGTCATTTTTATTTACGCTATCTAAATAACCAGCGCATTATTTATTTTATTGGTAGCTTAGTAATGTTTGTGTTGGCTTGTTTCAGTAAATCCTATGCAGTAATTCTTCCTTTCTTCTTATTAGCTATTGATTACTTACTTAATAACAAATTCACCATTAAAAGCGTTATATATCAAACTCCATTCTTCATAATCTCCTTGCTGGTTGGTTTACTTAATATTAAGGCTCAAACCGCAGATCAATTTATCAATTACTCTCACGATTTTCATTTCTATCAAAAATTATGCAATGCAGGTTTTGCAATCTTCAACTACTTAAAAAATTATGTTGCGCCTGTTAACCTTTATCCTTTGTATGCTTTTCCTGAATTCACTTCAATTGTAAAAATCACAGGCATAACAATCATTCTTGCGATGATAGCATTAATAATTTATGCGCTGCTAAACCAGAAGTACCATTTATTATTAATTCTTGTCCTTTCTGTCATCAGTTTAATTTTGGTATTGCAGTTTATCCCATTTGGTGAAGCCTTATTTGCCGATAGGTATATGTACCTCTCAACGATTTGCTTTAGTTTTGCTTTGGCTGGATTAATTAACAAATCGGTATCATTTTCCAAAGTAATTAGCGTAGGAGCCATTTTGATTTTTGCTGGTTTAAGCTTAAAAAGTATTTCACCTTGGGAAAACAGCAAGTTATTATTTAGCCATGTAGTAAAAAACGAACCCGGTTCATTTGTGGCTTTAAACAGCTTAGGAACTGAGTTAATGTTTCAAAATGAAAATCAATTGGCTGAAAACTATTTAAATCAGGCTATTGCTTCCAATCCTAAAAATCACAAAGGCTATTATAATTTAGGCTTGCTTTATACAAAAATAAACCAACCAATTAAGGCAATCGACCAATTTAATAAAACACTTTCTATTATTGAGTATAACAAGGCAATTGTTGCAAGAGCTAATGCTTACTACATGCTACGCGACTACAGCAAAGCCATGCAAGATGCTTCTTATGCAATTAAAAAGGATACTTTAAATGATAAAGCTTACTTTGTGCTTGGTAATTGTTATAACGATATTAATGATTTAAACAAGGCATTAACCAATTACAACAAGGCCATTAACCTCGCAAATAACAATCCCGAATTTTATTTAAAGAAAGGTATTGTGTTGGGTAAACTACAGGATTTTAATGGCTGCAGAGAACAATTAAACAACAGTATTGAACTTCAGCCGGATAATGGCGAGGCATACTATTGGAGGGGCGTAGCGTCGGTAAACCTGAATCAAAATCCATGCAACGATTTTCAACAAGCTGTAAAATTTAACTATCCGCCTGCATCGAATGCTTTAAATAAATATTGTCCATGAAAATAAACATTGTACAAACCAACATTGTTTGGGAAAATCCATCCAAAAACAGAGATGCAATTGAGGCCTTGTTATCGCTTCACCATGAAAAGGCTGAATTAACAATTCTACCGGAAATGTTTACAACAGGGTTTACCATGCAGCCCGAAAAGCAGGCAGAAGAGTTTAAAACAACAACTTATAGTTGGCTGAAAACAATGAGTAATAAACATCAAACTACTTTTGTTGGAAGTATCCCTAGCAGAGAGCAAGAACAATTTTTTAACCGCTTACATTGGATTGAGCCAAGTGGAAAAGAATACTTTTACGACAAACGCCATTTATTTAGGATGGCCCGTGAAGACAGGCATTACAAGGCAGGAAAAGACACTATTATTATAGAAATTAACGGCTGGAAAATTAAACCATTAATTTGTTATGATTTAAGATTCCCTGTTTGGTGTAGAAATGTGTACAACAAAGTTAATGACCATTGGAGTTATGATGTTTTGCTTTTTGTGGCGAACTGGCCGGAAGTAAGAAATTACCCTTGGCAGCAATTATTGATAGCAAGAGCAATTGAAAATCAGTGTTATGTTATTGGGGTAAACAGAGTTGGAAACGATGGAAATGGCATTGCACATTGCGGCAATAGCTTGGTTATTAATCCCCGCGGCGAAATAATTTCTCAAATTCCGTTGAACCAAGAAGGTATTTATACAACAGAAATTGATAAAACCTATTTAGAGGAATTCAGGAAAATTTTTCCGGTTGGGATAGATGCCGATGATTTTGAACTACACTGTTAACTTCACTCTGAAATCTTTTCCACAACCCACTAACATTGCTTTTAGTTCTATTAAAAAATACAGTTATTTGTATGAAGTATCTGTATTATGAACCAATTTTTAATTATTACTGCTTGTTTGATTTGCACAATTGCAAAATCCCAAATTTCATTTGTAAAAGGTTATCTTTTAAATGAAAAAGGCGACACCTTAAAAGGTGAAATAAAAATTAATCCAAAAAAAGAACACGACAACAATAACAAAGTGTTTTTTAAAGACGAACAAGGCATTCAAAAAAATTATAAGCCAAATAAAGTAAAAGGGTATGGATACAACAACAACCATTATGCTAGCATGGACTGTGACGGCGAACTAAAGTTTTACAAAGTTATAGCTAAGGGGGAAATAAGCATGTTTAAAATGTTTTTTGAAGAAGTAAACATGAACGAAACTAACTACGTTGCAGATTACTTTTTGATGAAAGAAGGCGATAAAAAAATGACTGATGTTAAACCTTCTAAACTTAAAAAACAACTTCAGGAGATGATGAGCGGAGCTGCATCTTATGCAAGTGAATACAAAGGAGAAAAAGATATTGATGAGGCTTCAGCGGCACAAGTTATTAATGCATATAACAACAGAGCGAAATGATAACCAAAGATACGCCCAAAAAACTTTTTTTGTTAGATGCGTTTGCATTGATTTACCGCAGTTATTTTGCTTTTAGTAACAACCCCCGTATTAACTCAAAAGGTTTTAACACCAGTGCCATTTTTGGATTTTGTAATACCTTGCTTGAAATTCTTAACAAAGAAAAACCAACACACATTGCTGTGGTGTTTGATACTGATGCGCCAACACAGCGCCATCAAGAGTTTGAAGCTTACAAAGCAAATCGTGAAGAAATGCCGGAAGACTTAAGAAGTAATATACCTTTTATAATTGATATCATTAAAGCCTTCAACATCGAGGTGATTGGATTACCCGGATTTGAAGCTGATGATTTAATTGGTACACTTGCTTTAAAAGCGGAATTAGCAGGCTATACAACTTACATGATGACGCCAGATAAAGATTACGGTCAACTAGTTGATGAAAATACTTTTATATACAAACCGGCAAGATTAGGAAATGGTGTTGAAATTTTAGGGCCTGCAGAAATCTGCAAAAAGTGGGAAATTACCAATGTTAAACAGCTGATTGAAATTTTAGGTTTAATGGGTGATAAATCTGATAATATTCCCGGGATTCCTGGTGTTGGTGAGAAAACAGCTATTCAGTTTGTGAAAGATTATGGCAGCATTGAAAATTTATTGGCAAATACCGATAAATTAAAAGGTAAAATGAAGGAAAAGGTTGAGGCGAATAAAGAATTAGCCATTCAAAGTAAACGCCTCGCAACTATCATAACTGATTGTCCGATTCCGTTTGACGAAGAAAAACTAAAATTAAAAGAATATAATCACGATGCTTTGCTTGAGTTATTTACAGAATTGGAATTCAGGAATCTTGCTCAAAAAGTATTAAGCAAGGATATTCAAGTAAATACAGAATCGTCTTTTAAAACCAAATCTTCACAAGGGCAAGCTGACTTATTTAGTACTGCGGGATTTTTTAATAATCAACAACTACAGGATAACGTAATCGAAGAGAATGTTCCGGTATATAAAACAATAAACGATGTACCTCATACATACATTTTAGTAGATTGTCCTGAAAAAACAGCGAACCTGCTTCAAATGCTTGAACAAGCGAATGAATATTGTTTTGATACCGAAACAACGTCTTTAGAAGTTCTAAACGCTGAAGTTGTTGGTCTTTCATTCTCTATTAAGCCTTCGGAAGCTTATTATGTTCCAATATCTACTGATCAAACTGTTGCAACTAAAGAGCTTTCAGCGTTTAAGTCTATCTTTAATAACGAACAAAAAACACTTATTGGTCAAAACATTAAGTATGATTTACATATACTTAAAAACTACGGTATTGAAATAAAAAACAAGTTGTTCGACACGATGGTGGCTCACTTCCTTATTAAGCCCGACATGCGTCATAACATGGATGTTTTAGCAGAAACCTATTTAAATTATCAACCCATTAGCATTGAAACCTTAATTGGCAAAAAAGGTAAAGACCAATTGAGTATGCGCGATGCAGATTTGGAAAAAATAAAAGAATATGCCGCAGAGGATGCCGATGTTACGTTGCAATTAAAAAATGTATTTGTTCCGGAACTTGAAAACAATGGTGTAAAAACATTATTTGAAACTGTGGAAGTGCCCCTAATTGGTGTTTTAGCAGGCATGGAAAGAGAAGGGATCAATTTAGATGTACCTGCATTAAAAGAATTTTCTGCTCAACTTCATGAAGACATTACAAATGTAGATTCAGAAATTCAACAATTAGCGGGAACTAAATTTAATATATCGTCGCCTAAACAAGTTGGAGAAATTTTGTTTGATTATCTTAAAATCACTGATAAGGCCAAAAAAACCAAAACCGGTCAATATGCCACTGGTGAAGATGTACTGAGCAAATTAGAAAACACGCATCCAATAGTTGCGAAAATATTAGACT
Source organism: Bacteroidota bacterium (assembly GCA_020403265.1). Lineage (GTDB taxonomy): Bacteria > Bacteroidota > Bacteroidia > B-17B0 > Aurantibacillaceae > Aurantibacillus. Next base: position 28,556 of record JADBXZ010000058.1, on the reverse strand, counting down.
ATCGTGAATTAGTAAAATTAAAATCAACTTATGTAGACTCTTTACCTGAATTGGTGAACCAAAAAACACAGCGCATACACACTTCCTTTAATCAGGTAGTTGCAGTTACAGGACGTTTAAGCAGTGATAACCCGAATTTACAAAATATACCTATTCGTACAGAACGTGGGCGTCAAATCAGAAAAGCTTTTATTCCAAGAAATGAAAATTATGTTTTACTCAGTGCAGATTACTCGCAAATAGAATTACGCATTGTTGCAAGCATGAGTGGTGATAAAAACATGTGTGAGGCATTCAATTTAAATAAAGACATTCATACAGCAACCGCCGCAAAAGTTTATAATATTAATGAAAGCGATGTAACAAAAGAAATGCGTTACAAAGCCAAAAGCGTTAACTTTGGCATTATTTATGGTCAAGGAGCTTTTGGTTTAGCTGACAATTTAAACATACCAAGAGCAGAAGCCAAAGAATTAATTGATAATTACTTCAAAGAATACACCGCCATTAGAAACTACATGGACGAACAAATTAACTTTGCTCGCGAGAATGGTTATGTGCAAACCTTGTTGGGTAGAAAAAGATGGTTGCGAGACATCACATCCAACAACGCCACTGTAAGAAGTTTTGCAGAACGAAACGCTATTAACGCCCCTATTCAAGGTTCTGCCGCTGATATGATTAAAGTAGCCATGATTAACATTCAAAAAGAATTGGCACCATTAAATTTAAAAAGCAAAATGATTCTTCAGGTGCATGATGAATTAATTTTTGATGTTTACAAACCCGAATTGGAACAAATTAAACCAATTATTGAAAATTGTATGCGAACCGCTTTACCGCTTAACGTTCCGGTTGAGGTTGGAATGGGGATAGGAAAAAATTGGTTAGAGGCGCATTAATATTTTAAATTCAGCACACCACTCAAATAATAAGTAAGAGTTTTATCTTTTGTGAATTCGCTTTTGCTCTTTGCAAGAAATTGCTTCCAATCTTTACTGCTAAAATCAGGCGATTTCTGAATTGCTTTTAATATTCTCAACTCATTCTGCCTACTCAACACTTCCTTTTGCATTAATCGAGTTAAACTTCTGCATTCAAAATCAATTGTAAAATAATTCTCTTGATTAACATAAATGAAAATTCGCAGTAGCCTTGCATATAAAAACTCTTCCAAACCATTATCTAAATTGTTTATAATTTGGTTACAGTTGTGTAATGCACTTTTGAAATCTTTTGCCAAATAATTACTTAATGCATTAAAGTAATATGCAGAAGCCTTATATTTCAAGGAAAATGAGTTAACATGCTTTTTAAATCTACTATTCTCTTTAAGCATAAATTGCTCGGATGCTTGAGTCGTGTGAATTAATTGAGAATACCTGAGTTTAATAACATACCATCTTTCGTAACAAAACAAAAAACGAAAAGGTTGGGTTGATGAATTCATTATTGTTTCCAGCCATTCTAGTTTTTCCGAAAAATTGAACAGCTTAGCACATTTAAGGGATAATAACAAGTAATTAGCGTTTTCTAAAACAGTTTGTAATTCAATGTTATTGCCAGATTGTGCTCTTTTTAAATTCAAATAGGTGCTGCTAGAAATTAAGGCTTTGTCATACGCGCCAATTGCTGTATAATATTCATTCATGGCCATATAATACATACTTTTTGAGGTGTTTGACAACAAATCACTTTCCTTGAAGTGTTTAATCGGCGTTAAAAAGGCTTCTAGTAGCTTAACATCACTTTTTGTTTTACAATAATAAATGCTTTTTAATGCTAATCGTAGGTTAAAGTAAACATCTGAAACTAAACCATAATTTGTAATAATAGCAAGTACTTTTTTGCGTTCTTCAATTACATACTTTAGTTTGTTCTTTTCCAAATTACTATCTTTAGTAAATACTGCAACATACTCTTGATTTAATGCATACAAATGTTTAATGTACCCCTCATCTTCAAGCGTCATTTTTTTTGTTCGTCGTAATTGAATCTCCGCAGCTTTATCTAAGCCTTTATGTTTTAATATTTTATACTTTTCTATTTCATGTACATGATAAGAATCAAGGTCCTTATAATCACCCGACTGTTTCAAAGATTCAATGATTGAATCAAACAAATACTTTTTTAAAACGGGGAAATTACCTTTAAAACTAGTCTTCAATTCACTTTCATTGTATATCCTCTGTGATTCAATTGCCTCAAACAATTGGAGATATTTTTTAGTCCCTTCGTAAGCAGTTGCATAAATTTTGAATACACGTTTTTCTGCAGCGCTCATTCGATCTATTAATAACTTTAATGTAATGTCTTGCTTTTTCATATAAAACTATTTACTTAAAATCATATTTATAAAACACTAAATTATTGGTTTTAAATTAATTACTATAAATATAACCATTTTAAAACCATATTTATAAAATTTTTTGGTTGGGAATGTCCTAATTGTGTAGTTAATTTTACAATACCAAAACCAATTAACTATGAAAATCACAAAAATTCTATTTGCTTTATCAGGGCTAGGAGCGTCGCTCTTAACACAAGCACAATCAACTGCAATAGGCGACACCTGTTCATTTGGCCGATTTGCGCCTGGGCTAACCTCTTTTGCCTTTGCATCTACAAACACCACTCAAATTACCTATGGTGTTAACACAACAACTAATATTGCGCGTGTTTACACCCCGACGGGAGATGTTAATACATGCCGCCCTGTAATTATTTGGGCACACGGTGGTGGCTTTACAACAGGCAGTTATTTAGAACAAAAAACTACAGACATGATGACGCAATTTGCCAGAAAAGGGTACGTTGCCATTACCATGCGGTACCGTTTATGGCCAACCACACCGGCTAACAACCAACAATATCAAGAAGCTTTAATACGAGGTGTACAAGACATGGTTGCAGCCATTCGTTTTGTTCGAGCAAACGCCAGTGCTTTTGGTGCCGATACCTCACAAATTTTTGTTGGTGGTTCATCGGCAGGGGCAATTATTGCAAACCATACTGCTTTTATGGATCAATCAGAAGCTTTTCCTCTTGCGCTATCTAATCAAGGCGGGAACTACAATGTAAGCACACCTACTGTTAATTTAAGTCAACCATACAACGTTGCGGGGTGTGTTACACAAGCCGGCTCGCTATGGGATTTAAATTTCTTAACCGGTGAAACCATTCCTTTTGGTGCCGTGCACAACACTAGTGACGCAACAGTACCTCACAATACAGGAGGTGGAAGTCAGCAAATATTTAATCAGTTACAATCACAAAATGTAAAATCCTTTTTAAAACTAACATATAGTCCGGGTTTACATACGCCATTTCCGGCAACACCATCAGCGCCTTATGTTGATACGTTCAATGTGGCAAGCTACACACAACTTTATGCCATGTTAAAGCATAATGGAGCATCCTCCGTAACCGTTAACTCAACAACACTAACAGCTTCACCTGGTGGATTAGCTTATCAATGGTATCTAAATAATAGTGCTGTTTCAGGAGCTACACTACAAACACTTGTGGCAAGCAGCAGTGGTAATTACAAAGTAGTAACCAGAAATTGTACCAATTGTTTCTCAACCTCTAACACAGTAAGTGTTACTTTAGTAACTACTAAACTAAATTCTTTCGCATTTGATAATGCCCTTGAATTGTTTCCTTCACCATGTAAAAGCTTCCTTCAAATTAAACATGGCGGCGATGTTGAGACCATTAATATTTACATGGTTACAGGTAATAAACTAATTGAAATTAGCAAGCCAGACAAAACATATACTCTAAATACTAATGATTGGCCTTCTGGTTTGTACTTTGCAGAAATTCTTTCAAACAATAAAAACATTAAAACAATCAAGTTTATTAAATCAGAATAAGTACTATTAAACATCCCCCTCATGCATTTAGTATTCACCAATAAAATAAAAGTTATGATAACGAAAAAACTAATGATGGGGCTTCTGCTGGTAGCAGGAAACCTAATTGGACAAAACGGAACACCCGTTGGCGGGAAAACAGCACACATGTATTATTACAAAAATTCTTTGTATAACCATTTACAAACCGGCTCCAACCAAGGCAATGCAAGCACCAATGTTGGAAACTGGATTGCCCGCTTCTCAGCTGCAGCGCCAATTCCCAATACAGTTTCGCTAGGTTCTATGTTTGGTTTTTTTACCCAATGGGTAACTCCTGCACAAGCTAACCAATTTCATTCTGAATTAACAACAACGCTCATCGCTAAATGGACTCCCTCGTGGAACGGTGCCCAAAACATTAACCATGTAGGCTTTGTGCCGGATAATTTCGATGGGTACAATTTCGACCCTTCGGTTAACACCAACATGGGTATGGCTTATGAAACAAGACTGCTAAACATGATTGATGCTTGGGAAGCAAATGCTCCTAATTCCAGTAGAAAATATGTGGTGTATGCCGGGTGGCCCCAAATGAACAATGGTTTTGGCGGTTCGGGCGGTAATCCGGCTACCATCACACCAGCGCAACTTGCTAATTGGCGAAACTTTGGACTTGGCTCCTATCAAACCTGGATGGAACTATTGGTGGCGAAATTAAAAACTGCAAGGCCAAACCTAGATATTAGATTACACAACATTAGTAAAGCTGTTTTGATGACGCATGCCAATACCAATGTTGGAAATATTCCGCTAACAACTTTATTTGAAGATTTAGCACCACACGGTCGCTCTACATGGTATTGTTTGGCTGCAATAGCAGAGTACATTGAGTTATTTAATGAAAAACCTTCTGCCACTTTTACTTTTAATCCAACTTGGAATGTGGATCCGGTTGTTACAAACAACTACCAACAAATAGTTGATTATATGTGGACTGTTTTGAAAGGAAATACCGTAACATCGATTAATAAAAATACAGATGATAGTCAATTTTCTGTTTTTCCTAACCCGGCACAAAATCAATTATACGTTCTTACAAATGAATCAGACTTTGAAATTGAAATTACCAACCTACTTGGACAAAGTGTTTTAAAAATTAAAAATAACGCACAGCTGGATGTTAGTCAACTCACAAAAGGAAGTTATTTGCTGAATTATAAAGGCAAAAAAACTATGACAAAAAAGATCTTTATTACAGAATAACTAAATATGAAGTGGTCAAAAATAGTTGGATTGATTTTGGCCGCAGGTGCTTTCTTCGGCTGTAAGAAAAACATTACAATAGAAGATCTAAGGAAATTTGCAGCCACAGAAAGTTACCCGACCGACAATTATTTAGATACAGTTAAGAGTAAACGCGCACTCATCATTGTTGCCCACGACGATGATGATTGCGCTATGGCAGGAACTTTAGCAAAATTGAAATCACAAGGCTGGACTATAAAACAATTGAGCTTACAAAAACACAAAGGACGTGATACACTTAAACACCCATCTGAAATAATTAGTAATGGCAATGAATTAATTTTGGAAGACGGCTTATACCGACTAGGTATGGATACTGCGGCGCACAGCGCTTATCCGTTACCTTATTCCGAAATTGACCTACAATTTTTTACGGATAAAGTAGCCGACAAGTTAATAGAAAAAATTAGCTTGTTTAAGCCAAGCGTTATTTTTACACTTGATGACATTAAGGGGGGTTATGGCCACCCTGACCATGTATTCATCAGTAAACTTGTGTTAAGTTTAGCTACAAAAAAACTTATTCCATGTCATCGAATCTATCAATCTGTTTATACGCCACACATGGAAAACGAGATAGTCTATAATTGGTTGGATAAGCAACTAAAAGAGTGGAACTATCCGAATCTGAGTCCTCTTGCAAACCAAATCTATGGTGTTAAGGGTATGCCGGAACCCTCTACTCAAATAAACATAAGTAAATACGCTCAAACTAAAATGAAGTATTTGTTGGCTTATGATGACGATGTAAGAAAAAATATTCGGAAATTTATCCCTTACTACGAGGAATTTGAAGCAAAAACTTATTTTGAAATTTTTGATAGAGAGTTCTTTAGGGTGATTTCTTTTTAAAGATTATTTGATTTTAAAATAAACGCTACCTTCATGTTATGATTGTAGCGTTTATTGCTTGTTTGTGTTGGTCTATCGCTATTTTTCCGGTAACCATTGCTGTTCAAAAATTAGGACACCAACCTGTAAATTTTTTCAGGCACCTTATTGCTTTTGTTGTGTTAGGGATTCTGGTTTTTTTATTGCAACCACATTTCATTAATCATCTTTTTAATTGTGGTAGTTTTAATCTGCTCCTTATCTTTACTTCAGGCTGTTTAGGTCTTGTACTTAGTGATGTGCTGAGGCTAAGAGCGCTAAATCATTTGGGTATTAAAACAGTTAGTTTTTTCTCTGCTTGTCAACCCGCCATAGGCTTTCTGTTCGGCTGGCTGTTTTTAAATGAACAACAAAATTTAATTGGCGTTGCCGGACTTGTTTTAACGATTACAGGACTCATTCTTTTTACACAGTTTAACTACCAATCAACAAATACACGTCCTAATTTAAAAGAACTATTGCTATTAGTACTTTGTTTATTGGCACAAGGGCTTTCTTTGGTGTTCTCTAAAATGGCAATTATTAAAACTTACGGCCTGCTTCAACCATACGAAATAGCCTACATTCGCATTATTGGTGCAGTTGTTTGTATGCTCGGTATTGCCTTGTTTAATAAAAAATTAGTGCGGTGGACCAAGGACCTTCTTCAAAATAAAAACAAGGCTAATATTTATTTTTTTACCAGTACCTTTTTAGGAAACATCACGGCTGTTTGCTGTTCGCTTTATGCTTTAAGTGTTTTACCAAGCGTTGTTGCGCAATCCATTTTTAGTTTGGCCCCCTTTTTTATTTTGGTGATTAATCATTTATATAAAAAAGAAAAATTAAAACCACTTCAGGTAATTGCGGCCATTATTTCAATAACAGGTGTGTATTTAGTGTTATGGCAAAAAGAATGGCTAGAGAAATTGTAACTTTACATTACTACAATTTATAGCCAAACAGCCTGTTTAAATACTGTACCTTTACCTTAAATGGATCGGCAAATTATACACTTGGATTTAGACAGTTTTTTTGTGTCGGTAGAACGACGCATTAACCCTAAGTTAAACGGGCTGCCGGTTATTGTTGGTGGCACCAGTGATAGAGGTGTGGTTTCGTCTTGCAGCTACGAAGCCCGAAGTTTTGGTGTACATTCTGCTATGCCCATGCGTATGGCTAAACAGCTATGTCCGCAAGCCGTAGTTGTAAAAGGTGATTACGAACAATACACGTACTACAGCAATTTGGTAACCGACATCATTAAAGAGAGCATGCCACTATACGAAAAAACATCCATTGATGAATTTTACGTTGATATAAGCGGGATGGATAAATACTTTGGCTGCTACAAAATGGCTACAGAACTGCGTCAGCGAATCATAAAAGAAAGCAATTTGCCCATTTCTTTTGCGTTGTCGCAAAACAAAACCGTGTCTAAAGTAGGTACGGGAGAAGCTAAACCCAATGGTCAAAAATTAATTCCGCTTGGTACCGAAAAAGAATTCTTAGCGCCCTTATCCGTAAAAAAAATTCCCATGGTGGGCGATAAAACCTATTTACAGTTACGCAACTTAGGTATCGAAAAAATTAAAACCTTGCAGGAGATGCCGGTTAAAGCCTTACAACAAGTGCTGGGCGATAATGGCATCAGTATCTGGAAGAAAGCCAACGGCATCGATAATTCACCCATCGAGCCCTATAACGAACGTAAATCACTCTCCACCGAATGCACCTTTGAAAAAGATACCATAGACATGCAACACCTGAATAGCGTATTGGTTAGTATGACAGAAAAGTTAGCTTATCAGTTGCGCAGCGAAGAAAAATTAACAGCTTGTGTAACCGTAAAAATAAGGTATTCTGATTTTAACACCTACACCATGCAGGCGCGCATCCCCTACACGGCCATTGATGGTATTTTAATAGAAAAAGTGAAAGAACTGTTTAATAAACTGTTTCAAAAGCGTATGTTGATTCGCTTAATTGGTGTGCGCTTTAGCCATTTAATACAAGGCACCTACCAGTTTGATTTATTTAATGACACCACCGAACAAATGCAGTTATATGCCGCCATGGATAAACTGCGCCAACGTTTTGGCGATAAAGCCGTGATGAGAGCTGTTGGCTTAGGTTTAAAAAAACGCGACCCCAATTTGTTTAAAGGTTAATTTTAAACAACTATAAAACATAGCAAAACACTGTTGTTTTTTATAGTAAATTTGTGCGGCAAGCGTGTTATTAAATTGCCACACATATTACAGCCTCCGTTACGGCACACTCAGTGTGGAAGAGCTTATTGCCTGCATAAAACAAAATGGCTATAACAGTTTTGTACTCACGGATATCAACACCAGTACCGCTGTAATAGAAACCATCCGCCAATGCAAAGAACAACTTGTTAAATGTTGCGTGGGTATAGATTTTAGAAACAACATCACACAACAATACATTGGCATTGCAAAAAACAACAAAGGCTATGCCGAACTAAACAAACACCTTAGTCAACACCTACACGCCTCGTCCGGGTTTGAAAAAAAAGCACCGGCGTTTAAAAACGCCTATGTTATTTACCCTTTACAATCCTACGAAGGACAGGCTCTCTTAAAAAACGAGTTTATTGGCATTAACGAACAACAGCTAAAAAATTTACCTTTCTCGCCACAGAAACACTTAACAGAAAAAATGGTGGTATTACAAACCCTTACATTTAAAAATAAATCGGGTTTTAACGCACACCGTTTGCTTCGTGCAATACAAAACAATACGCTGCTAAGTAAACTGCCTAAAGAGGAAACGGCCGACCCTGAAAATACCCTTAAGCACCACAACCTTTTACTAAAAAGTTTTGCCGACTATCCGCAAATTATTAAAAACACAGAACACATTTTAAAAAATTGCAGTGTTGATTTTGAATTTGGCAAACTGGCTAATAAAACCTTAAAATACTATACTAACAGTTTTAGGGGTGACGTTGAAAAATTAAAGGAAGAAACCTATAATAACCTTTCTTACAGATACCCAAACCCAGAACCCGTTATTTTTGAAAGAATTGAAAAAGAACTTGGCATCATTGAAAAAATGAATTTTGCCGCATATTTTTTAATCAATTGGGACATTACCAGCTACGCCAGAAAACAAGGCTTTGTTTATGTAGGAAGAGGGAGCGGGGCTAACAGTATGGTGGCTTACATTTTAAGAATAACGGATGTAGACCCCATTGATTTAGACCTTTACTTTGAGCGTTTTATAAACGAACACCGCAACAATGCCCCGGATTTTGACATAGATTTTTCGTGGACAGATCGCGACCATATGACCCAGTACATTTTTGAACGATTTGGTTACGAACGAACCGCCTTGCTTGGCTCCTACAACACCTTTCAATTTGATGCTACCGTACGTGAACTAGGTAAAGTGTTTGGTTTACCAACCGCCGAAATTGATAAATTACAAAGTGGTAAAGCATCGGAAACACCGGATCAACTTCAACAACTGGTTCTAAAATACAGCCACCTCATCCAAGGATTTCCAAATCATTTAAGTATTCACGCCAGCGGCATCGTTATTTCAGAAGAACCCATCGTTACTTACTGCGCAACCTTTTTGCCCCCTAAAGGCTACCCTACCACACAATTTAGCATGCTTGAAGCAGAAGATATTGGCTTATTTAAGTTTGATATTCTTAGTCAACGTGGCTTAGGAAAAATACATGATACAGTTAAATTAATTAAAGAAAATCAAAACACTGAAATTGACATACACGATATTAAAAGATTTAAGGTCGATTCAAAAATAAACAGTCTGTTAAAGGAAGGCAAATGCATTGGTTGTTTTTATGTAGAAAGTCCTGCTATGCGAATGCTATTATCCAAACTACAGGCAGAAGATTATTTGAGATTAGTTGCTGCAAGTTCCATTATTCGACCCGGCGTATCTAAAAGCGGCATGATGCACGAATACATTGAACGTTACAGGAATATAGAAAAACAAAAGGCGGCGAGAAATGCTTTGCCGGAACTATACGATATTTTAAAAGAAACCTATGGTGTAATGGTTTACCAGGAAGATGTGATAAAAGTAGCGCACCTATTTGCCGGGCTTACATTAGCAGAAGCTGATTACCTGAGGCGTGGCATGAGTTGGAAATTTAAACAGCGAAATGAATTTGATAAGGTTAAGCAAAATTTTTACAACAACTGCTTTGCCAAAAAATACAAACCCGAAACCATTGATCGTATTTGGAATCAAATAGAAAGTTTTGCTAATTTTGCTTTTGCTAAAGGTCACTCAGCAAGCTACGCCGTAGAAAGCTATCAGGCCATGTACTTAAAGGCTTATTATCCGATAGAATACATGGTAGCCACTTTAAACAACGGCGGTGGATTTTACAGAAAAGAACTTTATCTGCACGAAGCCAGATTAAATGGTGCCGAAATAAAAAATCCATGTGTTAATAACAGCGATCAGTTGTGTGTAGTTAAAAATCAAACCATTTACATTGGTTTGGCTTTTATTGCCGAACTCGAAACAACAACAACACTAACGCTTTTGGCCGAACGACAAAAAAACGGCAACTACAAAAACCTCAGCGACTTTATTAAACGCACCGGTATTAGCGTTCAGCAAACACAATTGCTTATTCGGGTAGGCGCTTTTTCGTTTTACAACTCAAATAAAAAAGAATTAATGTGGGAATCATACTTAACCAGTAATCCCGGAAAATCTCCGCATCAAACGCCCGAGTTGTTTGAAACAGAAAATCAAAAGTATAAACTACCCCAATTAAACTCTACATCACTAGACGATGCTTTAGATGAAATAGAACTTTTAGGTTTTCCGTTATGCAGCCCTTTTAAATTGGTAAAAGAACCCATTAAAAATAAATTAGTCAGCGCCGATTTAAAAAAGCACTTGGGTAAAACGGTTGAAATAATCGGTTATTTAATTACTACTAAACCAACGCGCACCAGCAAGGGCGACAAAATGTGTTTTGGAACTTTTGTCGACATTGATGGCGCATGGATTGACACTGTTCATTTTCCAGCGGCTTATAAAACCTTTCCGTTTACAGGACCGGGCTGCTACAGAATTGTAGGCTTGGTAGAAACAGAATATGATTTTATCTTTATCAACGTTAGTCATCTTTACCGGATGCCATCCCTCAACAGGGAAGACAACCACGTTACGGCCGATTTAAACTAATTGTTTCATCTCCGGTTTTATATGGCATATAAGTAAAAATAAACTGAAACATTTCTTCGGTCGTTTTCATACTCTCCACACCATTGCCATTGGTAATAAGTCTTGGAGGATGAAACGGGTTGTTTGGATTTTGAGCGGTGTTATCAAATTCCCCGATAACTTTAATGGTATAGCCTTTTGGGATTTTAAGAGGGTGCAAAAATGTGTAATAGTATTGCCATCTAAAATCCCATTTTTTTATACGGATAAGTGGTATCGTATCTGATCCCAAAAAAGCAAAAGCCCAAAATGATTTGCCAATTAAATGCATGTGTGGGTTTACCGATAAAACAGAAATGTCTTGAGACAAAGTTGTTTGTGTAACAAATGTTTTTACTTTATTAGGTTCTATAAAAAAAGCCGGCTCGATTTCTGAAACGCCAAAGGTTCCTAACTGAGTCTCCTTAACTCCACGTTTAATTGGCGTTTTGCGGAAAAACACATTTAAATAACTACTATCAACACAATCTATAGAGCTAGGCCCATAATGGATGTTATTTAATAAAAACAAGCCATGTTTTTTTAATGGAAAACCTCCAACGTCGTCAGGGTAATTCGGCGGTAAATAACCCGGTAAATAGTAAACTGTATTTGGTGTTAGTGTGGGAAATTTGGGCTGTAAACCGTCTGTGTAAGGAATGTGCATTTCAGAATATGCCGACATTAAGTTTTTAGTTACATCTAAATTAATACCCACCCCATTTTGATAATTAAACTTTCGTTTACTATCATAGCTTACCAAATGGCCGTTAACATGATGAACAAGTTTACGTTGATGCGGAACAAACTCAACAAAATCAACAATAGTATCGTGCGGGATTTCATAAGGAAACTTCACAATATAAAAAGCATCGGTTCCATTACCCTTAATTGTTACTGGTTGTTGTGCTTTAATAACCAAATCCGGTTGACGGTAAAAGGATAAATTATTAAAAGAAGGGGGCTCTGGTTTTAAAGCACTGTCGCCATATTTGCAACCCTGCTCAACCCATTGCTTAATCATACTCTTAATAGAATCTGCCAAAACACGCTCACCAACAAAATGAGTGTAAGATGCATCTGCCGGCCATGGTGGCATATACCCTGTTTGTGTAACAAACTTAATTAATTTGGCTTTTTTAACGGCATCATTGTAAGACAATAAATTAAACGGACCAGCCTGGTTTGGACGATGACAAGGCGTGCAATTTGTAAACACAATGTTTGCAATGTTGTTTGTCCAAGTAACTTCGTTTTGCCTTTTGTCAACTGAATGTTCACCCGAGCAAGCAAAAAAGAAAATAGCCAAACCAATATAAATGTATCTTAGCACCACGCTAAAATTACTAAACAATTGAAAACAGAACACACGTATTTTGTTTTAAATAAACCAAAGGGCATGTTAAGTCAGTTTAAAGATCAAAACGGTTTAACAACTTTAAATGCGTTAACATACGAGTTTCCGGAAGGTACAATGCCGGTTGGTAGATTGGATTATGAAAGCGAAGGCTTGTTGCTGCTTACTACTGATAAAAATTTTTATAAAAGAGTTTTACTGCCCGAAAACAAGATTGATAAAGCGTATTTGGTAAGGGTGAAAAACAAAATATCAGAAGAAGCCATAACCAACCTTAGAATAGGTGTTGAAATTGCTTTAAAAGGAAAAAACGCGAATTATCAAACAAAGCCTTGCGAGGTTGTATCATTCGCGCAGGAAGAATTGCCTGCGGAGTTTGCAGAAACCTTAGTTTGGCCGCACACCTGGTTAAAAATAACGATTTCCGAAGGAAAAAACCGTCAAATCAGAAAAATGTGTTCAGGCGTTGGCTACAAAGTACAACGTTTAATACGCGTTCAGCTGGGTACCATAACTATAAAGGATTTAAAACCAGGGCAGGTAAGGGTATTAACGCCGAAAGACCTTATAACTCTACTTTAACATGAATGCAAGGGTTTGTGCTCACTTTTAAAAGCCCAGAAATAGTTAAAAATTAATTAAAAAAGACGGACTTAAACAAACATTAATAGCCCTGATTTGTTTAAATTTGTGACTCTATTTTCTATAACTATGTCAATCGATAAATTTGTAAATCGCCACAACGGTCCGCGTAAAAATGAAGTTAACGCCATGCTAAAAAAAATTGGTGCTACTACTTTAGATGAGTTAATCAATCAAACGGTTCCGGCCAACATTCGTTTAAAACAACCTTTAAAAACCGGAGCTGCTTTAAGTGAGTTTCAATACCACAAACACTTACGTGCCTTAGGCAAAAAAAACAAACAGTTTCGTTCTTACATCGGACTTGGATATTACAATAATATTTTACCGGCAGTTATTCAACGCAATATTCTAGAAAATCCGGGCTGGTATACGGCCTACACACCTTATCAGGCGGAAATTGCGCAAGGTCGTTTAGAAGCAATCTTAAATTTTCAAACCATGGTAATGGATTTAACATCCATGCCTATTGCCAATGCCAGTTTATTAGATGAAGCAACAGCTGCCGCAGAGGCTGTGTTTATGTTTCACAGTAACCGCAGTAAGCAAAAAGCAAATGCTCATAAATTATTTGTTAGCGAAACGTGTTTTCCTCAAGTAATTGATGTAATTAAAACCCGCTCTAATCCTGTAGGTATAGAAGTAGTTGTTGGTAACTTAGCATCAACAAAATTAGATGACTCATTCTTTGGATCTGTTATACAATATCCCGACATCAATGGCGAAGCGAACAATTATAAAGCGTATATCGATTCTTGCAAAGAACTTGGCATACAAGTAGCTGTAGGATCAGATTTACTAGCACTTGCCTTATTAACACCTCCTGGCGAGTGGGGTGCAGATGTCGTATATGGAAACAGTCAACGTTTTGGTGTGCCATTAGGTTATGGTGGTCCACACGCTGCGTTTTTTGCTTGTAAAGAAGATTATAAGCGTTTGATTCCGGGGCGTATCATTGGTATAAGTATTGACGCCGAAGGTAATCAGGCTTTACGCATGGCTTTGCAAACGCGCGAACAACACATCAAACGTGATAAAGCAACCAGCAATATTTGTACGGCACAGGCATTACTTGCTATTATGGCAAGTATGTATGCTGTTTATCACGGTCCTGAAGGAATTAAAGCAATAGCACAAGACGTGCACAACAAAGCACATGCAATTGCAAACGCACTATCAAAAGCAGGTTTAAATGTTACAACTAAATTGTATTTTGATACAATCGTAGTAGCTTGCGATGCAAATAAAATTATTGCAGCAGCTGAAAACAAAGAAATTAATTTTAGAAAAATAGATGACAAACATGTGGGTATTTCAGTTGATCAAACTGTTGAAGAGGATGATTTAAAAGATATACTTTCTGTTTTTGGCGCAACTCTAAATGGCGTTGGAACATCAAGCTTAATTTCTTCTTCCAACCTAAACCGCAACTCGTCTTATTTAACGCATCCAACTTTCAATTCATATCACAGCGAAAGTGAAATGATGCGTTACATTAAACGTTTGGAGAATAAGGATTTATCTTTAGTTCATAGCATGATTTCTTTGGGCAGTTGCACAATGAAATTAAATGCAGCTTCTGAGTTATTACCATTAACATGGCCTGAGTGGGCTTCTATTCACCCATTTGTTCCTGCTAATCAGGCACAAGGTTATTTGGAAATGATTGAAACATTAGACAGAGATTTAAGTGACATTACCGGTTTTGCTAAAATGAGTTTTCAGCCAAACTCAGGCGCACAAGGCGAATATGCCGGGTTAATGGTTATTCGTCAATATCACTTAGCAAACGGAGACGATAAGCGCGTTGTCGCGTTGATTCCTTCTTCGGCTCATGGTACAAATCCTGCAAGTGCTGCTATGGCAGGCATGACCATTGTGGTTACAAAATGTGACGAAAAAGGAAATGTAGACATTGCAGATTTAAAAGCCAAAGCAGAACAATATAAAGATACTCTAAGTTGCCTAATGGTCACTTATCCAAGTACTCACGGTGTTTACGAAGAAGCAATTACAGAAATTACGAAAATCATTCACGACAACGGTGGTTTAGTTTATATGGATGGCGCAAATATGAATGCACAAGTTGGATTAACAAGCCCTGGTAATATTGGTGCAGATGTTTGCCACTTAAATTTACACAAAACGTTTGCTATTCCTCACGGTGGTGGTGGTCCCGGTATGGGTCCAATTGGCGTGGTAGAAAAATTAGTGCCGTATTTACCTTCGCATCCTATTGTAAATACCGGTGGCGAAGCTGGCATCCACGCCGTTAGCTCTGCGCCTTTTGGAAGCGCGTTGATTTTATTAATTAGCTACGGTTATATTAAAATGTTAGGTGCAGACGGTTTAAAATCCGCTACAGAAACCGCCATTTTAAATGCCAACTACATGAAAGAAGTTTTAAAGGATCATTACAAAATTTTATACACAGGTACGCAAGGTCGTTGTGCGCATGAAATGATTTTGGATTGTAATGATTTTAAAATGGCAAGTGGCGTTGAGGTAGCAGACATTGCGAAGCGTTTGATGGATTATGGTTTTCATGCACCAACAGTAGCGTTTCCGGTAGTTAATACGTTAATGGTAGAACCCACTGAAAGTGAAAACAAAGCAGAATTAGATCGCTTTTGTGATGCCATGATTTCTATCAGAAAAGAAATTCAGGAAATTATTGACGGTAAAGCAGACAAAGCAAACAACGTAATTAAGAATGCGCCACATACAGCAAAATTAATTATTGCCGATAATTACGATAAACCATATAGCCGCGAAAAAGCAGCATTTCCTTTACCATACGTAAAAGCCAACAAATTTTGGCCAAGTGTTGCACGTGTGGATAATGCATACGGCGACAGGAATTTAGTATGCAGTTGTGCGCCCATCGAAAGTTATATGGAGGAAACGGTTGCGAACTAGTTCTGCTAATATATTTCAGCTTTAAATTACAAATTGTAGTTTTAATTCAGGCAAGGATTAATTAGTCAAAATAATTGTATCTTTAGTTATGCTTATGTTGCTGGCTAAAATACTTTCAGTTGGTGTTAAACCTCATTTTACGCAAGAAATTATTGAGAAAACGAAACTTGTGAACGGTATTAGTTTTATTGGAGTTCCCATTTCATTGTTTTATGCCATTCTGTTTTTGTTTACGCGCTACTTCTATTTTTCCTTTGTGTTTAGCGTTGGCGCTGTTTTATTTGGCATTACATTATTCTTCACAAGTTGGTTGGGGCATCGCTTTTCAAGAAATTACGTGTCGGCAGTTGCCCCTTTGCTTTTTGGTTTTGTTAATGTGATAACCGGTAAAGATGCCGGCTTTTATTTAGCTTTTATTGTCACCACAATTCCGGCATTAATTATTTTTGACACCAACAAACAATCTACATTTTACATTGTACTTTCTTTTTTGATCCTCACCGCCTCTGTTGTTTGTCAAATGTATATAAATCCATTATATACTATAAGTTATAGCATGATGCTTATGATTATTAATTTTTCCACAGTTTTAATTGCTACGTTAACTGTAATTTATTTGTACAAAAAAGAACTTAAAAACAGTAAAGAAATCATCATAGAAAAGCAAGCAGAAATATTAGACAGCATTCGTTACGCTAAACGCATCCAAAAAGCAAGCCTGCCAACAGAGAAATACATTAAAAAATCGCTTACAAAAAACGAATAAATTTTTAGTTATTGTTTAAAAGTTGGCGGATAGCTTGACCTTTAAAAATATGATTACCAACCGGTGTTTTTTCGGCAGCAAACAGCATAGCTTTAGCCAAGTCCTTAGTTGCCAATGGTTGTTGCGATTTTAGCAGTCCAAGCGCATTAAAAAAACCAATCACTTTAGCTCCAACAATTTCCATGGTTCTATCCGTGTGTTCACGCAACAACAGTGGCGGTTGAAACACCAAAAATTTCCCAAAATTTAATTTATCAATTGCATCTTCTAATTCACCTTTCATGCGTGAATAAAAAACACTTGAGCGGGATGATGCGCCAAGCGCTGAGACTAAAACACAGCATGGAACCTTGTTAATTTTAGCAGCTTGGGCAAACCATAACTGGTAGTCGTGATCTACTTTCCACTGAGCATCCTTGTTGCCTGCAACTTTTAAGGTAGTGCCTAAGCAACAAAACAGTACATCTCCCTTTACCAGCGTATCCCACTCGTTTGGTTTGTTGAAATCGATTTGAATTACATTTAGTTTTGAATGATTAATTGAAAGCTTCTTTCTGGCAAAAATAGTAACAGATTCTACCTGTGTATCCTCCAACAACAAATCAACTAATTCCTTTCCGGTGGCACCAGTTGCACCAATAACAATTGCTTTCATACTATTTAACTCAATCCCGAAATTTTGCCCTGCTCATTTATAAAACAGTTGTTTTGATTAATGTAATTGCTGCTTGACAAAAAATAAAATTACATTTACCTTTTCATTAATTTTCTAAAATTAAAAAATATTCTATCCATTACAGAAATATTTTTTGTGATAATTTCAGCTTTGCCTTTCATTAATTCCTTATAAATAATGGTTTTTTGATAAGACGTTTTAAGCCCGTTTGGTAAACTAATATCAACTAAGTAACCCTCCTTTGTGGGTACCTCCGAAATATTGGTAACAATTCCGTTAAGTATGCCGTTTTCATTAAATGGGTAGTTATCCAGCTTAATGTTTGCCTTTTGCCCAATCGCCAATTTGCCCGAATTTGTGATAGCTAAAACACACTTTCCAATAAATTCTTGTTTCTTTTCGGGTATTATTGCAAACAACTCATCGCCCTGCTTAACGTTTTGGTTTGTTACCCAAAAATTAAAATAGGAAATTTTACCGCTTACAGGGCTCTCAATTAAAAACAACTGTTTCCATTTTAATATTTCGTTTTTTAATGTTTTAAGTTGTTGCAGTAATTCATTTTTTAGTTTGGCTGTTTCCTGATAATCCTGTATCTGCAATTGCAAAATATTTTTTTCAATACTATTAATTTGAATAATTGCACTTGATACTGTAATTTTACTTTGTTCATTGCTATTTTGTGCATTCAAATAATTCTTCTTCTGATTTTCATATTCCCTTGCAGTAATAACTTTTTCCTCAAACAATTTTTTGTCTCGGTTAAAGTCAGATAGTGCTAATTTTAATTGTTCGTTGCTAATCTGTTCCTGCTTCTGATACTTGGGAACCAAGGCGCTATATCCGGCTAAGTCTTTCTTTAATAAGGTAATCTGCTTTAAATAAGGATTCCCTGTTAAGTAAATATTTAAATCTTTTGTGGCTTTAATTAACTGAAGGTAAAACGGCGTTATTTCGCCCGTTTTAAGGCTATCCGTTAATCTAATATAATTTAGTGTATCACTATACTTTACTTGCTCGAACATTACATTCGTTTGATTCAACAAATAAAGTACATCCTTGTATTCGGCGGTATTCTCTATAACCCCAATTATTTGATTAGTTTTTACAAATGCTTTATCTTTTACCAATAGGTGGGTCAATTTGCCGCTATTTTTAGCAATTATTGTAACAGGTGGATTTAAAGTTGTTAGCGTGATGTCAGCTGTTAATACATCCGGGTACTTAATAAAATAAGATAAAACCACTGCAATAATAATCAATAAAAAAACGACAGTAATCCCCCAACGTAATATCCACTTTGGGGTGCTTGTAAGTATTTCGTTTACCTCTTCAGTACGTAATATTATTTCTTTTTCTTCAGGCATTTTATTGATTAGTTTATACAATCTTATAACTTACAAATATGTTTAAACAGCCCAATGAATTATATTCGTTTATCAAATCTTCAATTGGGGTGTATGTGCTAAAATCGTAAGGCATAAACGAAAGTAATTCTGCGATTTTATCATTATTTAGGTTTTCACTTAGATTAAGCTTTTTGATTTTAATTAAAGCCTCTTTAACTTCAACAATTTCATTTTGTGTATTAACCACCGTGTTAATATACATTACTCTTAACTGATGATCAAGTCCAAATGGGCTGAACCATTTCAGTAATTGTTCTTCAATTTCTTGTTTAGTCATGTTAATTTCCTAATTCTAATTGATTTTTAACTAATTCGTAATAAGCACCGCGCTTATTGGTTAAGGTTATATGGTTGCCTTGTTCTATTATTTTACCGTTTTCCAGCACAATTATTTGGTCAGCATTTTTAACCGTGCTTAAACGGTGGGCGATAACAACAACTGTTTTGTTTTTAAAAAATTCATTTAAATTTTGCATAATCACTTTTTCGTTATTGGCATCTAAAGCGCTGGTAGCTTCATCAAAAAACAAATAGTTAGGGTTTTTATAAACTGCCCTTGCAATCAAAATGCGTTGCTTTTGTCCGGTACTTATACCAATACCCTCCATCCCAATTTTAGTATTGTAACCCAGCGGTAAACCATCAATAAATTCTTTAATATTGGCTACTTGTACAGCGTGTTTTAATTTTTCTTTATCCACCACATCAACTCCTACTGCAATATTATTTGCTATGGTGTCGTTAAAAATAAAGCCTTCTTGCATTACAACACCACATTGCTCGCGCCAGGTAGAGGCACTAATGTGATTGAGGTTAACTTCATCTAATTTTATATCTCCTTCAGTTGGTTCATAAAATTTTAATAGCATTTTCATAAAGGTCGTTTTACCGCTTCCGCTGGAGCCTACTATGGCTGTAATTTTATTGGCCGGTATAGTAATACTTAAATCTTGCAAAACAAATACATTACCCACACCGTCGTATTTGAATGCTAAGTTTTTTATTGCAATACTCGTATCATTTGCTATTTCGTGTAATTTTTCTTTGTTAACAGGTTCCTCATCCTCTTTGTTGTGAATCTCTCCCAAACGTTCTAAACTCAACTTTGCATCCTGCCAATGTTGAATAAAATTTACCATTTCATTTACCGGAGCGTTTAATTGGCCAATAATGTAACTGATACTCAACATCATGCCTAATGTAACTTGACCATCTAAAACCAATTTGGCACTTAAAAAAGTAATTACAATATTTTTTAATTCATTTATCAATTGTGAACCACTGTTTTGAGCCGTTGTGAGGCTTAAACCCTTTAGGTTAATTTTAAATAATTTAGCCTGCAAACTCTCCCATTGCCAGCGTTTTTGTCGCTCGGCATTATGCAATTTAATTTCCTGCATGCCATTAACAAGCTCCATTACTTTACTGGCATTTTGTCCACTTTGTTGAAAACGCTTAAAATCCAAGTCTGCCCTTCGTTTTAAAAAAAAACTGATCCAAAAAAAATACAAAATACTGCCAAAAATAAAAACTATAAAAATTTGCAAACTATACCAGGCCAATACGCCGCTGAATATCACAAAATTAAATAGCGAAAATAAAGTATTAAGTGACGAACCCGTTAAAAAACCTTCAATGCGTTGATTATCATTGATTCGTTGCATAATATCGCCGGTCATTTTTGTGTCAAAATAAGCTATTGGTAATTTCATCAGTTTCACAAAAAAATCGCTGGCAAGACTAATGTTTATTCTGCTACTAATGTGCATTAAGATATAATTACGTATTATATCAATAGTGGTACGGCCGAAAAAAACCATCAATTGAGCAAGCAAAATGAGATAAATAAACTGAATATCTTTATTTTGAACCCCAACATCAATAATGCTTTGAGTTAAAAATGGAAAAATTAATTGTAACAAACTACCTGCTAACAGCCCAATAATTAATTGGACTATTGCCTTTTTGTGTTTTAATAAATAGCTGTATAAGAATGAGAAAGAAGCACCTCTCATGTCTCCGCTGAGGGGAGATGGTTTAGAGGCAGATTCGTCTTCCTTGTAAAATTCGGGTGTGGTTTCAAGTAATAATAGTATGCCTTCATCAGCTCCATCACTTACCCAACTTTTTATAAACTCTTCTTTGCTGTAGGTTAACAAGCCGTGAGCGGGGTCAGCTATATATAAAGTGTTACCTTTTATTTTATATATTACTACAAAATGATTTTGGCTCCAGTGGGCTATACAGGGTAGCGGCGCATCATCAATGAGCTTTGCTAACGGAACTTTAACTCCGAGGGTACGAAAACCCATTTTTTCCGCAGCCTGGCTTAAGCCCTGTAAGTTGGCCCCTTCTCGTGTAGTACCACTTAACTGCACAATACTTGCTAAACTTATAGACTTACCATAATGCTTTGCTACCATTCTTAAACAGGTGGCACCGCAAGACATAGTGTCAGGCTGCTTATAATATAAAAATTTCAAAATCCCCAAATTTCCTTAATTTGTTTTTTAATTTTTTTCCTATCAAAGCGATATCCTTCACCATCAATAAACTCAATTCCACATTCTAACAAACTTAAATAAGCTATATCTCCTTTCCATTTAGCTATATAGGGGTTATAGTTGCACTCAGATTTATAATAGCTTTCCTTTCCGTTAACAATTGGTATTCTTTTGTCAACGCAAATCCTGTTGAATTCGCAATCTTTACACACTTGAATTTCAGATTTTGGGATAAACCAATACTTTGTAAATTCGCTGGATAAAATTACTGTTATAAACTCTTGTATATTATTAAAACTGTTTATATTTATATCAATGCCATTTAAGTTTGGCGTGTTATTTATAAATCCATTTTTATCTACATAAATATTTTTGTAAAAATAACTATTTACCTTTTTTGATTCATAATAGTTTTGTTCAGTAATTGCAAAATTGAATTCATTGACTGTTAAATCAAAAATTTGATCTTCAAATTTAGAATTCACATAAGAGATTGGTACACCATCAATAGCAAAATCCTCTTTAGAATCTTTAATAACTATATAAACACAAATAATGTTTTGATTAATGTTAATTATTTCTTTCAAGGTGTCATACTCAATAAGATAATTTATAAAATAAATCGATTTTATATGTTGTTTAGCTAATTTACAATTGAGTGAAATGATGTCTGTTTCTGAATCAATAACTATAAAAAATGTTTCGACGCCCAAACAAATAATAGAATTTATATCAGTCATTACTTTGTCCCTAGCACGAATTACAGCGTTGTTCAAATAGTTTGGTTTACTTATGTCTACCGTTTGATTTTTTTTGATGTTTTTTAAATCTGTTTGAAATATTAACTTTTTGCGTGTTAAGAAATCAAAAATGGGGTGATTTTTTGTTTCCACTTCATTATTTAAATTTGATACAAATGATTTTAATAATAAATTAGGAATAGAAAAGTACTCACCACTTTCAAAATTAATCAAGGCTGCAAAGGTATAGCCATACACAATTTCTATTTTTTGCTTGAATCTAAACAATTGGATTTTTGACTAATTGGAAAAATAATTTTATAATATTTAGGTTTGCGTAATAGTTTTTGTGATTGTTGATTTTTTTGAATTCTTTTTGCAAAAAACACAAATAGCGGACTTTTATTTAGCATAAATACTCGGCAATTTTTTTGTATAAACCAATTTTTAAAGTGCTTTCAATTATTGCGAATTTACCCCCTGGATTTATTTCTAAAAAGCTGAAATTATTGTTTAAATCAATTATTCCATCAAAGACTCCAAAATTTAAATTTAATTCTTTAAAAACTTTGCGCATTTTTAACTTGATATTATAATCTAAATCATAAGGGACTATTTCAAAATTTTTATTTTCCTTCATTAATAGTTTTAAATCTTCGTATTTTTTCTTGGAGTCGTTAGTTGATATTATAGCAACAGAATAAAATTCGCCATCGAAAAATAAAGTTTTAACCTCTGCCAATGGTTCAATATAAACTTGAACTAAACTAGAAAAAAAATTATCAGGTACTAGTTTTAAATCCGTTGGCAAAAAAACTTTAGTATAAGGTAAAAAATAAGCATTTTGGCTTTTATTCATTATTGATGTAAAGTCTGATGCTTGTTTGATAATTAATCTTTCATGTTGGCTAAATAAATTAAGCAATGCTTTTTTATTATTAACTATAAATGTTTTTGGTATATTCAGTCCGTTTTTTTCGGCTAAATTAAGTATCTGTAATTTATTACTTTTAAAGTGGGCGGCTTTTCCAATATGTTTTACTGATAATTTGTCGTAAAACGGAATAATATCCTGAAACTCCCTTAAAAGTAAAATGGTATTATTTGTGTAATTCAAATTATATTGTAAAAATGCTTCATAATCAAGTTTAATTTTTCTAAACCAAATAGCAGTAACGCCTTCGTAACTTATTTCAGACACTAAATTTGAAAAACTGTCAATTAACTTGTTTTGTTTACCATTAAAGTTAAGCCATTTCAGAACATTCGTTGTTTCATAATCATGAGCGCTACTGACTAAAATTATCATTAAAGTATTTTATTAAATCTATTATATTCATAACGCTTACTAGTTTACCTGTTTTATCAAACAAAACGCCGTATGGGTATCCGTTTAATACCATATTGTAATTTAGTTCAGCATTTGTCCAACCAAAATTACCATTTAACCCAAAATTCTTAACTAAATAAGGTAACGCAGATTTATTAACATCTTTATCCAGTAAATTGATGATTTTTAAACGGCTCTTATACTTATCTCCAACGAATATTGTTTTTTTAAGTAAATCTAAATTGCCTTCATCGTAAAAGCACTTATCAATTATTATATTAACAAATACATACTTTTGCTCATCGAACAAGTCTCTAATCAAAACGCTCCTTCCATCTAAACTATCAAAAAAAAGATTCATGGGTGCCACAGTAAAAGGCCTTATAATCGATTTTGAATCATTTTTGCTTAAGTTTTTAACTCTTGTTAGGATTAATTTATTTAGGTCATTGCCTGAATAACTTATTTTGAATTGATTTAGTGAGTCTAAGTATAGATAATTTTCAGGTCTTATTTTTGAATTTTGTATGCCTTTTCCTTCTGTTAGAAAATAATTACCGGTGTCTATTGAACAAAACACATTATCTATTCCATTATCGATCTTACCGTTGAAGTTATTGTCAGAAATACCTAAAATTATAGTTTTACTTTTATCAAAGCTAAAATTACCATATTTAATATCATTAAGAAAGTATTTCAATTGAATTCTATTTAATTGTGAGTTAGACTTATTAGAAACAACATTGTCAAACCCAAGTGTTATACTGATAATCGAAAAGTCGGCAGTAACGAAATTTAATTCAGCTTCTTTATAATTGCTCTGATACTTTGATGAGTAAATTAATTTTTTATTTTTGTTTAACTCATTATCAAAAGACTCATAAACATCAAAGTACTTGTCAAACTCTGAAACTAATATAAACTTTGGTTTAATAACTGCTTGTGTTAAAAGTTTACCAGAGTTGATTTCAGCAATGTATAATCTAGATTTAGAATTTTCAGTATTAATTAAAGTATTTTGTTCATTGAATGCTAAGCTGGCATAATCATTCCCGATTGTTTTAAAAATCAATCTTTTACCATATTTGTTAAGTTTAATTGTGTCTTGACAATTAAGAATTAAACTGAAGATCAAAAAGTAAAATGATATTTTATGTTTAATTGACATAATTTTAGTTTATTTAAATAAGTAACAGATTAAAAAATAACCTGTTACTTATTATGATTGATTACTAACCCCAAGTTTCTCCAAGTCTCAAACCTCTATCAACAACATCATATTCTGTTGTGTTAGTAACACTATTGTAAATGTCACAGTGCTGCACGCCGTCTATTTCTCCAACACACACAACTCTTTTCCAACCACCATTGATTTTTTCCGTACTTTTAATTTCAAATGCTTTTAAAGCATTGATTGTTTTTTGATTTTTCATTATATATTTTTTTGTTTTCACTACTCATAGCATTATTGCTGGCTTTTCATTACCGCCCATAAACCTGCAATGTGCGCACTATTACAAATTTAACTAAAACGAATTTAGGTTTCATAACAGCTAAACACAAAGAATTTAGTTCAAACATTGAATTAATTTTACTAATTTTGAACTATTTATGTGAAATTATGATTGAGAAAATTAACGAAAAGATAAGACAAATAAGAGAACTAAAAAATCTATCACAAGAATTTATTGCTAAAGAGCTTGGTTTGTCTATAAGAGCATATAGTAAAATTGAGAGTGGTGAAACTCAACTAACCATTAACAGGTTAAATGAAATTAGTAAAATACTTGGTGTTACACCTCAAGAAGTTTTAGGTTTTGATGCAAATGTTGTTATTCATAATGGCGGGCATCAACAAGGCGGTAAGGCAGAAAATAACGTTTATAATCAAACCGAAATAAAATTTATTAAAGATTTATATGAGAAACTCCTCGCTGAAAAAGACCTACGCATTGCCGCTTTAGAAAAACAATTGCAGAAGTGCTAAGCTTTATAATTGTATTCTTTTATAAAAAATTATTGTAAACTACCTAACTCAATCCCGAAATTTTACCAGTTTCGTCAATAAACATATTTTCTGAAGCGGGGATTGCCGGCAAACCTGGCATCCGCATCATGTCGCCTAAAATTGGAATAATAAACCCGGCACCCGAAGCAAATTCAAATTCTCTAACAGTTACTTTAAATCCACTTGGTCTGCCAATTTTCTGCTCATTATCTGATAAGGATTTTTGTGTTTTTGCCATACAAACCGGCAAAATTTCTAAGCCTAGTTCTTTAATGGTTTTTAATTGTGCTCTTGCCTTAGAAGTGTATTCTACAGTTGCTGCACCATAAATTTTAGTTGCAATGGTTTCTATCTTAGACTCTACGGTATCCTTCCAGTTATATAAGGGTTTAAATTGCGCCGGCTGTTCGGCTGCTTCTACAACTGCCTGAGCTAATTCTGCTGCGCCTTTGCCACCTTCAGCAAATGCTTTAGAAACAATGGCTTTAACATGAAGTTCGTTACACAAACGTTTAACTAAATTAATTTCATCTTCGGTATCTGATGGAAAATAATTTAACGCTACAACAGGCTGCAAGCCAAACAATTTAATGTTCTCCAAATGTTTTTGAAGGTTTTTAAATCCCTCCGTTACTTTCTCAATACTTGCAGTATTATACTCCTCCTTAGTTGCGCCGCCATGGTGGCGTAATGCACGAATAGTAGCAACAACAACAACGGCACTTGGTGCCAGTTTAGCGTATCCGCACTTAATATTTAAAAACTTCTCTGCGCCTAAATCAGCGCCAAAACCGGCCTCTGTTACAACATAGTCTCCTAAAGAAAGTCCCATTTTTGTAGCTAAAATAGTGTTAGTGCCTTGCGCTATATTAGCAAAGGGTCCACCGTGTAGGATAGCTGGATTGCCCTCCAGTGTTTGAACCAAATTAGGACTAATTGCACCCTTAAGTAAAATCGCCATGGCGTTTTCAGCTTTTAAATCTCTGGCATAGATTGGCTTTTTATCAAAAGTATAACCAATAAAAATATTGCCTAAACGTTCTTTTAAATCTTTAAAATTATTGCTCAAGCAAAGTATCGCCATTACTTCAGATGCAGGCGTGATGTTAAATCCATCTTCGCGCAGAATCCCATGCTGAGTACCACCTACTCCAATGATGGTATGACGCAATGCACGGTCATTCATATCCATTACACGTTTCCAGGTAATGGTTCTTGGATCAATATTTAAACTGTACTTTTTGTTTTGAAGATTATTGTCAATTAATGCAGCTAATAAATTATTTGCTTTCTCTACTGCCGAAAAATCACCTGTAAAATGCAAATTAATATCTTCCATTGGTATTACCTGAGAATAGCCCCCGCCTGCTGCGCCGCCTTTGATTCCAAAAACCGGTCCCAAAGAAGGTTCTCTTAATACTGCAATCGCTTTTTTACCAATGGCACACAAACCGTCCGTTAAGCCAACAGATACTGTTGTTTTGCCTTCCCCGGCTGGTGTAGGGTTGATGGCTGTTACAAGAATTAATTTGCTCTTATTAATTTTGTTTGAATCGATTAATGCTAGCGGCAACTTGGCTTTGTGTTTCCCATAATAATTTAAATCCTCTTCATTTATTCCTAAATTAGCTGCTATGTGTTTTATGTGTTGGATTGAAGCTGCTTGAGCAATTTCGATGTCAGTTGGAAATTTCATAGGTGAATTCTATACTCATCAAATATACTATTCTTGTCTGTATTTTGTTTTAGAAATATTCATATAAAGATTAACCAAATATTAAATGTTTCTCTAACTCCTTACTGTTTAATTCCAACCACCACCTAAAGCACGATATAGGTTAACCCTGGCATGCATTTGTTGTTTTTTTGTTTCAACCAAATCAAACCGTGCTTCCAACGCATCTCTTTGTGTTAATAAAACCTCCATGTAATCGGCCCTTGCAGACTTAAATAATACAGTAGAAATATCGTATGATTCATTCAAAACTGTTACCTCTTTTTGTTTAAGATCAAAACTGGTTTTTAAATTAACCATTGCCCAAAGTAAATTTGTAACTTCAACATGAGCGTTTAATAAAGTTTGTTCAAATTTAAAAACGCTTTGTTGTTGTCTTACACCCGCATTAAAGTACTCTGCTTTAATTGCATTTCTGTTAATTAATGGAGCTATTAAATCTCCGGCCACGTTAAACGCTAATGACTGAGGTGTTTGCAAGAGGTGTTTTGTATTAAATGCATTATACCCAATCCCTGAACGAATTGTCAGAGCCGGGTAAAACTCTGCTTTAACTGCTTTAACATTCAGGTTAGCTGATTCTACTAAACGCTGCGCTTGTTTAACATCGGTTCGATTATTTAACAACTGGCTTGGTACACCAGCATAAACAGTATCCATTTTTAAATCCAAAAACAATTCAGCTTGCCTGCTTACAGGTTGAGGAAATCTTCCGACCAGAAAATTAATTTTATTTTCAGTTTCAACTATGCTTTGCTGGATTTCGTATTGATGGCTTTGATTTTTCAAAACCTCCGCTTCAAATTTTTTCACAGCCAGTTCAGTTACTTTAGCAGCAGCTTTTTCAAGTTTAACAGTTTCCAATGCATTTTTTTGAACCTCAAGGTTCTTTTTAAGTAACAACAATTGATTATCTAAGGCCAGCAACTCGTAATAAGCGTTTGCAATTTCAGCCACAAGATTGGTTGTTGCAAAATTCTTTCCTTCAATGGTTGCCAAATAATTATTGAACGCAGCCTTTTTATAATTACGTAATTTTTTCCAAATATCTACTTCCCAGGATGCACTTAAGCCGCCGTATAAATTAGACAAAGGATCAGGAAAAGCCTGATTGGGTGCAATTTGGTTAGATCGGTCGGCGGCACCCTGGCTGGTGTATAAACCAACCTTTTCGGTGCCGGCTCCCAATCCAATTCCCACAAAGGGCAAGTA
>JADBXZ010000057.1 GCA_020403265.1 Bacteroidota bacterium | reverse complement strand
GCAAAAAGATCATGTTTTGGATAATAATAAAGTGGTTTTTCGCCTGTCCTATCTCGAGCTAATAATAGCTTATTTGCTCGAGCATCATAAATTGAAATAGCAAACATTCCGTTCAGATAAGAAAAAATGTCTTTTCCCCATGCTTCATATCCTCGCAAAATTACCTCTGTATCTGAATTTGTTGAAAAGTTAGACCCAAATTCAGATTTCAATAAATCACGTATCTCCTTGTAATTATAAATTTCCCCATTGAAAACAATAATTATTTGTTTGCTTTCGGAATACATTGGTTGTGAACCTGCACTAATATCAATTATTGACAAACGTTGCATCCCAAGTATTACTGTGTTATCCCCACTTATGTATACTCCTGAATGATCTGGCCCTCTGTGAAGAATTGATGAATTCATTTGAGAAATACAAGACTCTTGTGTATTTGAATTTTTCAAGGATAGATTAACAAAACCATTAATTCCGCACATATTATATTGATTGTATTTTTTGCTGCTTTAAATAATTCTGCCTTAGTATATTTTTTATATCAGCTTTAATTAAATCAGATATAAACTTATTTAGTTTTTAGTAAATGGTGTATATTTTGAATCAGTAAAAAAACATCATCTTAATCACACTAAAATAATGTTTCGACATTTTTTTTCTGTTAAAGAATTTTGATTTGCCGATTCCATTTTATCGATTGAAATATACCCAATCAAGATCTTTTTACATTCAATAAAACGTTGATAATAAAATTCAATTCCCTAACGTAATCCAGCATAAATTCTATTAATTTCAGGAAAAAAATTCTAATTTTCAGAATATATTAACTATAACAAAAGATTTTTGCTACCCTGAAAAAA
This sequence comes from Bacteroidota bacterium, assembly GCA_020403265.1. Lineage (GTDB taxonomy): Bacteria > Bacteroidota > Bacteroidia > B-17B0 > Aurantibacillaceae > Aurantibacillus. The sequence continues at coordinate 2,255 of JADBXZ010000057.1, read as the reverse complement.
GGATTCATTTATGCTAAAAAACCTATTTAGTTCGAAAAAGATTACTGCTAGATAAATTTCTTAATAGATTTCTGTTATAGTAAGTAAAATCGAAAAGTCGCACATATATATTAAAATAAGTACGCAAAAACCGGATAAATGAATTAGAAAATCTCATCGCTTTTTTGAAAAGCTATTAGATGAAAATTGTGTTTTAGTATTTTTAAATATTGTATTTATAAAAATAATATTATCATCCAAAATGATAAATGGCGCAGTGTTAGGTGAAACATTGAAAAAAAAAGAAGAGTAACAAAAATTGATGGATATTCAGGATGCATTGAATCTATTAAATATTTCCACTTGTTTATTAATAATACACTTAATAATACAAGACCGATTATACCAGTGGAAACTAACCAATCCAAAATTGAATTGTGTGCTTCTTCTTTACCAAAAGGCTTGGCACCAGAGTAACTACCGGGGCCTAATCCAAATATAGGCGAGTAAGCAAATGCAATCATCGCATTTTTCCAATATAGCAACCTATCGGAACCCTGTGAATTGGTGACATCATTTCCATATATTTCGGAAATCTGGTTTCTTACTTCACTAACAAAAAGAAGAGAACAAACTAATATAATTGATGTAATTATCAAAGTTTTCAACTTTGAATTAAGAGACTTATTAAAAATGTTTTTAAGATTATTGAAATAATAAAAAGTAAAAAAACCAAAAATCCAAGATATGATTAGTGCGTCACTTAAGGTAGCTAAACCAACCAAAATTACAGCAAAAAGGGTAGTAACATACCAGATTCTTGACACGTTAGAATTTGAAGATTTAAAATATAAAATCGACAAAAATGGGAGTGGTAAACAGCTAAAAGCCAACTGATTTGGATTCATTGAAAATCCAGAAAATCTTAATTCAAAATACATATCATATCCATAAAAATTTTCTTTTTTACTGATTAGTATATAAAATATGAGGAGAAAAAAAACTCCCGATGCATTAGTAAAGAATAATAATAAATTTTTAAAATTCTGATTGAAAGAGTCATTATAAAAAAAAATAAAGAAGAAAAAAGATAAAAATACAAAAACAAAAGCTGCGAAGTTATGCAATGTACTACCTCCGTCTAATTTACCTATCAAAAAACAATTAACCGTACCGATCATTAAAAGAAAAAAAGACGAAAACCAAAATTTTACATAAGCTTTCTTATTAGATGACCATGATTTATAAGAAATTACGGGTTTAGATAGAAATGTAAGAAATCCTAAAAATATTGAAATCAAAATAAATATTTCTCCAATACCAAGTGCGGAGTTTGCAAACCGTAATTTTGATGCTGGCGAAAGTACTATCCCAATTGAAAAGATTAAAATTCCTAAATTGGTTATTCGTTTGTACATTGATTATGGTCTTATAAATGGAGTTCCTCTAAAAAATACTATACAAAACATTAGCAGCTGGAGACTAAGCGCGATTGCTTGAAAATATAGTACTTTTATTAAACTTAAACTCTCACGGAAAAGAATAAACAAAAATATGAGTACGACAAGAGATAAGAAATTTATGTACGGTTGAATTTTAAATTTTCTTTTTGCAATTAAAGCAGTAGATACTATTTTATTTAAAATTTCAATGCCGGTAATCAAAAAACCAATAAGAAATATATCATTTTTAGAACTAAACGAGTTACCAAATGCAACACGCAAAAAAAAACCATCAGATAACCAAATAATAATTGAAAAAAATGAAACAAAGAATATTGCAAGATTTATGTATTTATATAAAAGTTTTTTAAATAAATAATGATCGTTACGTTGTTCATAGATTGTAAAATGCGGCAAAGCCGCATCAGTGAATGCAATAGTTATCAATAATGTAGAACTATATAAATAATATAAGGCTGAATAAATTCCTAAATCCTCAACACCAAGATATTCTTCAATAAAAAAACGAGGCACATTAACAAAAAGAGAGTAAATGAAAAGGCTTACCCCCATTGGAAATCCAAGTAAAAATATTTTTTTTAAACTTTCTAGTTTGACATTTTGGATATTAAATAAATCAAAACTATTATTTTCTACATTTTTTATTATAGGATAATCAAAAATAACAAAAGAAAAAAAATATGATACTAAAATGAATATAGAAGATACTAGAATATCCCTAGAAAGATAAAATGAAATTGTAAATGTGAGTAAAATTAAAAAACTTCTGAAAAAAATAGATCGAGAAATTAGATGCATTTGCTGGCGTTTCTG
>JADBXZ010000056.1 GCA_020403265.1 Bacteroidota bacterium | reverse complement strand
TGTTGATATTTTTTCTGCGGTTTTTAGTGGGGCCTCTTATGGACCTTGGGCGCCGCCTTTTCCGGCTTATATAGCCATGCCCGAGCATATGCCTGGAAAGGGATTGGGGCATTTTTTTGGTGCCATGCGGATTGATGCATTTCGTCCGGCGGCGGAATTCAAGGCACACATGGATAATTGGATTAACAGATTCCGATCTGCTGAACCGATTTCCGGCTTCGATCAAGTTTTGATTCCCGGTGATCCTGAGAGAATCATTGCTGCGGAGCGCATGGAACAGGGGATACCTGTTCATGAGGAGGTAGAAAAAGATTTAGCAGCGATAGCCGACCGTTTAGGTATTGCGCCGTTGTAAAGTATGGACAGGCAGTAATACAATTCTGTGTTTTAAGGCGATTATAGCAAGAATTTATTTATTTCTCCGACGTCCCGCCTGAGGCGGGGTTTTTAATACCTTTTTTGATCGCTCGCCTCTCTAGCCGTTGTTGGACTTGTCCGCCTCTGGCGGAACTCGTGCGCCTCTGGCGTATCGCCTGACCAACAACTATGAATAAATTCCCTCGCCCAATAATCTATTAATATGCCGCCCGCCGTAGGCGGGCTATGGATTGCCGTTGTTGGTCGCCTGACCAACAACTATGAATAAATTCCCTCACCCAATAATCACCGCCGTTGTTGGTCGCCTGACCAACAACCGAGTGACAAATTGATAATTATCATTCCAATGGGTGCAGTCCTTTATTCCTCATAGATTGCATGAAGAGGAAAGATTTTTTTATTGTAAGTTGACTTTTTTCGAAGAGAATGTTGATTGGTTAATGGTCGATAGGTAGGTTGTAATTAGCAAATCAAATTTTGAACAGGTTGAATCATTCTTATAAAATTTAATTTATATTTGAATATGCGCTACTCTTATTCGCTTTACCTGCGTTATTTGGGTAGGTAAGCGAGAGAATGTGGCGGGTATAAGCGAGTTGTACACAATTTTAAAATACCAATTAGTGAAAGCTCAAATATTTTTGTTTTTTTTATTCATAGGTTGTAATACTAATGGACAAACAAGTATTGAATCTTTTCCAAAGTTGACAAATTTTATTATAGTGAAATTTGCTAATTCTAATAATATTTTTCCAATAGCCTTTATAGAAGTGAAAATCGAAAACCAAAATTATAAAATTCCAATTTCTTATTCTTTTCTTACACACAGGATAGACAATAAACATTTTCTACATAAAGATGATAATATTGATAATTACTGTTTTAAAGTTCTAGAAAAAGGAATTTGCAAACCATTATTTAAAAAGGAAGCACTTATTTTACCCCCAAATGAAAGACACCTTTTAATAACAACAAGAAGGAGATATGATAGCATTAGAACGAAAATAAATCTGAAGGATTATATTGAGTTTACTAATGAACCTGAATGGTGGCAAAACGATCAGACACCAATCGATGAAAAGGGTAAGCCTTTGACATTTATTTGTCAAATAGGGTTAATAGATATTTTCGACGATGATTGCAAAATGTTCGTTTTTTTTGATTCAAAGAGAAAAATTGTACGTCAAATTTACCAGAGATAATATAAAAAACTGTGTACAACATGGCATTTGGCAAAATGGCGGTATAAGAATGGAGCCATTCATCTTTTAATCGCTTTTAGGCTTTTGTTCCAGCTACCAGGATCTTTGTTTGTCATTGGAATATAAAATCAACTTAATAACTTTAATTAGCAACAGTTAGCCAGGCTGACAGTAAGCGGCGATCCCGCCACTTCGCCAAGCGCTGGACGTTAGCAGTAATTGAATGAAGACGACCGCAATAATAATATTGACCCTTTTGACATTGGTTTCTTGTAACGGACAAGAGAAGCAAACTAACCGTGACAAAGAAACTGAGTTGCATTTCCAAGAAATAGGCGAATCTTCAATCAGTTTTGGTGGACACAATTCAATTTTGAATTTTAAAGCTACTGCTGACAACAACTATCTACTTTATTTAAGAACTAACCAACAAGATAACATTCATAAAGACGATTTTTATTTTCTAAAAATTAGCCCCAAAGGCGACTCAATAAATAGTTTGCCAATTTCCTTTGAAAATTTCCTTACAGACTACATTGAGCTTGACCAATTTTATTATGTGATAACTACTGACTTAAGAACAATGGGCGGCTATACAAAAGACTTCCTAAATAAATATGACAAGAATTGGAAACTGATATGGTCTAGGAAAATTAACAAACCCAAATATCCAGACGGTTCAACAGTATTGACCCTGACAAGAAACAACGAGATACTTTTGATAGCTAACGAATTTATTCCAAAAACCACAAAAATTGGAATTTCATTTAGGCGATATAATCTTGATGGAGAGTTAATCTCAGAAAATTTAATGTTTACGAAAGGACATAGCAAACCAATTTCAATTATTCAGTCGGCTGACAATAATTATTACCTAACAGCAGAACAATATGACCAAGATGCAAACATTAATTCTTTGTGGTTAATGAAGTTGACACAGAAAGGTGATACAATTTGGACAAAAAAGTATCCTAATTTTTATTCTTGCCAAACTATATTGACGACTAACGGAGACTTGCTTTTTTATGGAAGCAATTATTCACAAACAGAAGAACAGAAGACACATTATCACTATCTGAAGATAATTTCTCTTGACACAGAAGGAAATCTAAAATGGCAAAAAGACATTAAACAGAACTACTATGAGAAACCAGGAAACGTAATTGAAACCCAAAGTGGTAGTTATTTATTTTCAAGTACAATCACACCAGTAAAGGACAAAGGTGACAGAGCATATGTATTTGAACTTGACAAAAATGGCGGCTTAACTTTTGACCGTAAATTTGAATATTCTGTTGGTATAAGTAGCGTTCCATTTTTAATCAGGACAGAAGGACAAATAACTATTATTGGGCAAAAGTGGATTGGTAAATTTGGCGACCCATTTCACGACATTATTCAAGTGACAAAACTAACGGAATGACAAGAACAACTACTGCTAACAGGCGTTTGGCAAAAAAGCGGGTTAAGTGCTTAAATGAAGCTTTGTGTCCGCCTGTGGCGGATTCAGTGCTGGCAGACAGTTTAGTGCTTCCCTGCCTGCCGACAGGCAGGGAAATCGCCAACTTCTTGTAGC
>JADBXZ010000055.1 GCA_020403265.1 Bacteroidota bacterium | reverse complement strand
TCAGGGTGACACGTTTACTTTGTCAGACTGAGCGACACCGAAACCGCTGTTACCATCAGAACGTGTAGAGTCGATGCTAAAGTGAGTCAGGCTGAGCGGAGTCGAAGCCTGTTTGTAATTCTATGGTCTTTGAAAATACCCTTCGACTCCGCTCAGGGTGATACACAGAATACACTCAGGGTGACCAGTATCAAAAGGAAGCCTAATTGGCTTACTGAAATTAACCGTGATATACCCTTGAAGCAACAATTTTTTGATTCTTAATTTCCAAAACCTCCCCAACTTTTAAATCATCTTCGCCCGGAACTTGCCTTATGTACTCAATAAAAACAAACTGTTCATTTAATATAAAGTTTGTAGCCTGATAATGCAATTGAGGTATGCGATCAAATGCTCCTTGCCACCATTCTCTGAGCGCAGTATGCCCTTTAATAAAACCGTTGGTTGCCGGTTGCGCAATTTTTAATTTCGGACTATAATGTATTGCCTCCGAGTGGTATAAATTTAAAAGCGCTTCAATATCTTTGGTATTAAACGCGTTTATCCATGTTTGTGCAATTTCTTGATTCATATTACCTATTTTAATTCCCAGGCGTTCCAGTCCATTTCTTCGCCACTCAAAATTTTTAAATAACTCATGTAACGTTCTTCATTTATTTCTCCACTTTCAACTGCCTTCATAATGGCGCAGCCCGGTTCATTCTGATGCAAACAATTGTTGAATTTGCAATCCTGCATCCGTTGTCTGATCTCCGGAAAATAATGCCCCACTTCTTCTTTCTTCATTTCAACCAAACCCAATTCTTTAATGCCCGGACTATCAATTACAAATCCGCCAAAGCTTAATGTGTGCAATTCGGCAAAGGTTGTGGTATGCGTTCCTTTTAAGTGAGCCGCGCTTATTTCGCCGGTTTTCAAATTCAAACCCGGCTCCAAATTATTGATCAGTGTACTTTTTCCAGCCCCGCTGTGTCCTGCAAATAACGTTGTTTTATCCTTTAACAAGGTTTTTATAATCTCAATACTTTGTGGATCCTTAAAACTACTTTTATAACAAGCGTAGCCAATATTTGAATAAATTTGAATCACCTCATCTTGTATAGCATTCAATTCTTGATCTAACAAATCGCATTTATTAAAAATCAATATGGCAGGTATTTGATATGCTTCGGCGGTGATGAGAAACCGATCGATAAACCCTAAACTGGTGCGCGGCGCTACCATGGTGCAAACCAGCACAGCCAAATCTAAATTACTGGCTAAGATATGTGCTTGTTTACTAAGATTTAATGATTTGCGAATAATGTAATTTTTACGTGGTAAAATTCTCACAATGTTACCTTCGTTATTGATTAACTCTACTTCAACATGATCTCCAACTGCAATGGGGTTGGTTGTTTTACGACCTTCTAATCTGATTTTTCCTTTTAATTTACAAGACACAATTTGATCATTTAGTTTTACTAAATAATTACTGCCGGTAGACTTAATGACAACCCCTGTTTGAAACATTTTGCCAAAGTTAACATTTTAACTATTTGCTAACATTTAACGTTTGTTATTCTATTAAAACCTTACATTTAGCGCGATTTAATTTAAACTTAAAAAAATGATGAAAGAAGTCTATATCGTTTCAGCAGTGCGTACCGCCATGGGTTCATTTGGCGGAACATTAGCAGGCGTGAGCGCAACAAAATTAGGTGCCGAAGCCATTAAAGGTGCTTTAGCCAAAATTAATTTGGATGGAAAATTAGTACAGGAAGTTTTTATGGGTAGTGTGTTACAAGCCAACTTGGGCCAGGCGCCTGCCCGTCAGGCTGCGAAATTTGCAGGATTACCAGACAGTGTAAATTGCACAACCGTTAATAAAGTATGTGCCAGTGGTATGAAATCAATAGCTTTAGCAGCACAAAGTATTTTGTTGGGTGATAATGATATTGTTGTTGCCGGCGGTATGGAAAATATGAGTGCGGCACCATTTTACAGTGATAGCACACGTTGGGGCGCTAAATACGGTAATGTACAGTTAATTGACGGTTTAGCCAAAGACGGCTTAACCGACGTATATGGCAATGTGCCTATGGGTAATTGCGCAGAACTATGTGCTAAAGAACATCAATTCAGTAGAGAAGATCAGGATAATTTTGCGATTGAATCCTACAAGCGCAGCGCAGCAGCCTGGAGTGCGGGTAAATTTAAAGAAGAAGTGATTGGCATTACTGTTAAAACTAAAAAAGGCGATGTTGTTTTTGCAGAAGATGAAGAATATAAAAATGTAAATTTTGAAAAAATACCAACTTTAAAACCGGTATTTCAAAAAGACGGAACCGTAACTGCAGCCAATGCAAGTACCATGAATGATGGCGCAGCAGCCTTGGTGTTAATGAGCAAAGAAAAAGCTGACGCTTTAGGTATTAAACCAATAGCAAAAATTAAAAGTTATGCTGATGCCGAACAAGCACCTGAGTGGTTTACCACAGCACCAAGTTTAGCAGTACCAAAAGCAGTTGAAAAAGCAGGTTTAAAGATGAGTGATATTCAGTATTACGAATTAAACGAAGCGTTTAGTGTGGTTGGTTTAGCGAACATGAAATTAATGAACCTTGACCCTTCAAAAGTAAATGTTAACGGTGGTGCCGTTTCATTAGGACACCCTTTAGGTGCCAGCGGTGCCCGTGTAATTGTTACGTTGATTAATGTGTTAAAACAAAACAATGCAAAATATGGCGCAGCCGGTATTTGCAACGGTGGCGGTGGTGCCAGCGCCTTGGTGATTGAGAATGTTTAAATACTGAGGTAACCAATCTAGTTTCCTTTACAAACGACCCGCAATTGTGGGTCGTTTTTGTTTTTTAGGATGAAACTAAAAAAATGGCGAGCTTATTTTTTACCAAGCGAAGTAATAATTGATTTAAAACCTTCTAAGCCGGCTTCAAGATTAGCGATTATTTCCTCAGCTAATTCATCAGGGTCAGGTAAGTTATCTAAATCGGCTAGGGATTTATCTTTTAACCAAGTGATGTCTAAAGATGTTTTATCTCGAGCAATGATTTCTTCGTAAGTAAATTTACGCCAACGTCCTTCGGGGTTGGTTTCGGCATTATAGGTTTCTTTACGTTTTTTGGGATTGGTGGGATTGTAAAGTTTAATGAAGTCTTTTAAATCATCTAATTTTAATGGATTCTTTTTTAAGGTGTGGTGAACGTTGGTTCGATAATCATACACCCAAATATCTTTTGTTTGAACCGTTTTGCTTGATTGCTTACCATCAAAAAATAACACGTTTGCTTTTACGCCATTGGCATAAAATATACCGGTTGGTAAACGTAAAATCGTATGCAAATCGGTTGTTTCTAATAATTTTTTACGCACCGTTTCGCCAACGCCTCCTTCAAACAATACATTATCAGGTAATACAACCGCTGCTTTACCTGTTGTTTTTAACATGGTGCGAATGTGCTGCACAAAGTTTAATTGCTTGTTACTAGTGGTTACCCAAAAATCGGTACGGTTGTATGTTAAGTCTTCTTTTTCTTGCTCGCCATCTTGGTTGGTAAAGGTCATGCTGCTTTTTTTACCGAAAGGTGGATTGGCTAAAATATAATCGTAGCGTGTGCCCGAATCTGTTATTAGCGAATCGTTTGGCGAAATAAAATTATCGCTATCAATATCGCCAATGTTGTGTAAAAACAAATTCATTAAGGCTAAGCGGCGTGTACTTGCCACTATTTCGTTACCAAAAAATGTTTCATACTTTAAAAACTTCTTGGCATCCTTATCTAAATCTTGGTTATCAACTATCCAATCATAAGCTGCTAAAAAGAAACCTCCTGTGCCGCAAGCAGGGTCTGCTATGGTTTTCATTGGTTCAGGTCGCAAACACTCTACCATGGCTTTAATTAAAGGACGTGGAGTAAAGTATTGCCCGGCACCGCTTTTGGTATCTTCGGCATTTTTTTCTAAAAGACCTTCGTAAATATCTCCTTTGTCTTTTACACCCATTAATATCCAATTCTCGGCATTAATAAGCGCAATTAATTTATAAAGTTTGGCAGGGTCTTGTATTTTATTTTGACTCTTGGTAAATATTTGACCCAAGATGCCTTTTTCTTTTGCCAGAGACCGTAACACTTTGTTATAATGACTTTCTAATGAAGCGCCACTTTTTGAGGTTAAGGAATCCCAGGCAAATTCGTTTGGAATTGGCATTTTGCGGTTGTGTGGTGGCTTGCTATACTCATCTGCCATTTTTAAAAATAGCAAATAGGTTAGCTGCTCTAAATAATCTCCGTATCCAACGCCATCATCACGCAGGGTTTGGCAAAATGCCCATACTTTACTAACAATGCTTGATGTGTTTGCTGTTGTTTCTTTGCTCATAACTTTATCCTACTTATCTATTAATAACGTCCATTAATTTTTTAAACTTATAAATCGATGGTTTACGTCCCGTACCTTTTCTGGTTATTTTTAAAATATCATTTTCTGCTAAGGTTGTTAGTATTCTGGAAGCACTTGCTTTAGGAATTTTTGTTGCTTTAAAAAATTTACTAGAACTAAATACTGGTGTACAAAATAGTTGATCTAGTGTTTGTATTGCAAATTGCGAATGCGTGTGCTTGGTTATTTTTTCTTTCATTTCATCGTATAACGCCATAATTTCTTTAACCTTATTTGAGTTTTCTTTTGATTGTGTGATTAACGCTTTAAGAAAAAATTTGATCCAATGACTCCAATCCCCAGTATCGGTTATTGTTTTTAATGAATCATAATATTCTTGTCTGTGTTCTTCAAAATAAGCACTCAAATAAAAGGCGGGTTGATGAATTATTTGATGGTGGTATAAAAATAAAGGTATAATTATTCTACCAATCCTCCCGTTACCATCTAAAAATGGATGAATTATTTCAAATTGTGCGTGTACAATGGCAAGTTGCACCAATGGATCAACGTCTTCGTGATGAATGTATTTTTCCCAATTACCCATATATTCCATTAGATTTGCAGGCGATGGTGGAACAAACCTTGCTTCCTCTTGCTTACTGCCTGGTTTGCCAATCCAGTTTTGTATCTTCCTAAAATTACCTCTATCTTTACTTTCACCTCTTACTCCTTCTAACAAGATTTCATGTATTCTTCTTATCATGTTAATGCTTATGGGGCGCTCTTTCATCTCCTTAACTGCATACGACAAAGCCTCTCTGTAATTTAACACTTCAAGTATATCATGAACTCTACTTAGCGTTTCATCTCCATTTTGTTCTGCCTCAAATTCAAATACTTCTTCTAGGGTAGCTTGCGTACCTTCTATTTTTGACGATAATACTGCTTCTTTTGTACGAAGCGGCGCAAGCAAAACCATAGGCTCCGGCACCGACTGCAATAGCCCATCGTACCTGGCTATTTCACGATTTGCCAACGATATTTCAGCAACTAAATTGGTCCAGTTAAGTTTATCTAAGGGTAAAGTATGCGGTTTAAAAGGTTTCATGGCTTGTGTCTTATATATGAGCTACAAATATAGTTACATCTCACAAAATGACAAATATGAGACACAAAATAGTTATCAGCTTACCAATGATACACATAAAGCATTGATAGTGAAGCCCTAATTGAATACTTCTCAATTTAGTTGCTACACAAGTTATGGCAAAATGCCCATACTTTACTAACGATGCTAGATGTGTTTGCGGTTGTTTCTTTGCTCATAATATTTTGTTTTGTAAATAAGTTTCAATGCGTTTTACTATAGTATCTGGTTCGGTAAATACTTCATCGTTGGTACATCGTATAACGGTTATTCCTAATTCATTAATAATTGCTTCGCGCTGTTTATCGCGTTGTTTTACTTCTTCTAAATCATGTATGCTGCCATCAATTTCAATCACCAATAATGCTTCGTGACAATAAAAATCGGCTATAAAATAGTTTAAGGGATGTTGTCTTCTAAATTTTAATCCTAAAATTTTGCGGTTACGAGCCATTTGCCAAAATAAATCTTCGGCAGAGGTACTGTTTTTACGCAATAGTTTTGCGTTTTTAAATGTACTGGGTGTTGCACCATGATATTGTGGAATTTTACTATGCATGGTGTTAGAATTTAGCGTTGGGTTTTTTGCTCTCAACTTTGTGTACATTGACCTCACCCTTAGTCCCTCTCCTTGAAGGAGAGGGAGACAGAACAGGTTGTGCGTTAAGCGCTCCCTTCTCCGCTAGGAGAAGTGTTGGGGATGAGGGCAATAACTCCCCACTAAAAGCCTTTTTTAAAATACTTTGGCGCAAAGCCTCGGCTTGTTGTAGGCTTTGTGTTATACTTTCTTCCATTTTATCCGCTACACTTAAACGGCTTTCTAATTCGTTGATGATTCTGTCTTGTTCTTCAGTTGGAGGTAAAGGAATTTTATATTCTAAAATAAATTTTGTTGGAACTCTAGGTAAGTTAACACCTGATGTATTTTCAGACATTTCATTAACAAAAGCAGTGCTTACCATTATTGGATGCAAATATTTCCCTAAACATTCAGGCGATAATTTTAAGACTAAAATATCTGTAGAGCAAACGCCATCTTCTTTCGCAAGATAACACTTGTTTAAATTTGGTCGAAGTTTTCCGTATAGAATGTCGCCAGCATTAAATTTATTTTTTATTGTTGTTATTTTTTCTGAACCCACAGTTGATGTTAATTTGCCTGTATGTTTTTCGATATGTTCAAGGCCAACATAGAACAAATTTTCAGTTTTGGTTGGTTTGTGTTTTTCTGTTGATAATGAAACTATATCTTTTAATTCTACTAATTTCCACCCCATTGGCAACTCACCATCTTTCACCTCACCCCAGCCCTCTCCTCTAGGAGAGGGAGATGTAAAGCGGCCTTCAAAAGCCCATTTTAAAACAGATTGACGGTAGGTTTTTAATTGTTGTTGGGCGGTTTTTAAATTGGCAATGCCATTATCTAACTCGCTAAATAGTTCTTCTATTTTTGAGACGATGGCTTGTTGGGTTGAAAGTGGAGGAAGGGGGATTTCAAGTTGTTTTAAAATTGTTTGGCTAATATTAGGTTGAGCTCCGCCAATTCCCTGTCCTACTAAATCTCGTTTTTTATGAAACAAATAATTATATAAAAATTTAGAATCTATATTTTCATTTTGATAAATACCGCATATAGCCTGATTAGTCGCTGCGTCAACTCCAAGAAAGGCAAGTTTACCAATTGTTGCACCGTATAAAGCAATCAACAATGTTCCTTTTGGAAAGACTTTAGCGCTTGAATTTTTAATCGCCTCTTCTGTAATTTTTTCTTCAGTATCTAATATTAAACCTCTATCTAATTCCCCCGATTTTACCCAAGGAATATTACCATGGTAATAATTTTTATTTCCACGACTAGGTGTTCCACCACTTGTTGTGTGGCAAACATCTCCAAGTGTTTTTAGTTCCCAATCTTTAGGTAATTTAATATCTGTGCTCATTTCATATTTTGTTTGTTTTTTCTACCAACCTTTTCTACCCACCTATTCACCCACCTTATTCTATTCAATCTTTATTGTTAGACCACCTTTTCTACCCACCTTAATCTATTAAATTTTATTATCAGACCACCTATTCACCCACCTTATCCTATTCAATCTTTATTGTTAGACCACCTTTTCTACCCACCTATTCACCCACCTATTCACCCACCTGTTAGACCACCTGTTAGACCACCTGTTAGACCACCTGTTAGACCACCTGTTAGACCACCTTAATTACTTCCCAATTGCCCCCAAATTTAGGTCCTATTCTTTTAAGAATTCCTTTTTGTTTCAGATTCTCAATTTGTTTTTGTACTGCTGATACATTTATTCCTAATTTTTCAGCCAATTCGGTTTTTGTGATTTGATTGTTATCGATTATTAAATTTAAAACTTCTTGTTGCCTATCTGTTAGTTTTGCACCACTTTTTGCACCACCTTTTATTTGATTAATCTCGGCACTTTCTCTAAAAAAAGTTACCGCAAAAAAATTATTAAAATGAAATTCAGGCTCAGGTAATTTTGCTTCTTTTATTAAATCCTTTATACGGTTAACGCCTGTACCTAGTTTTTCAATTAAACCAGCTCTTAATAATAAATCGGAAATAACAGGGTTGCGAGATAAACTGTATTTTCCAAAATCTTTTTCAGTTAATCCATCAGGTAAACCACCAGGATTAGAAATGATAACACGGTTGCTATATATTTCAATCATAATGTGTGCGCCAGTTTCTAAATAATTACGATGCGCTACTGCATTCACTAATGCTTCACGTAAGGCTACCAAAGGTATTTCTAAAACATCTTCGCGCTTTAACCCTTTAATGTGAGACGCTTCGTTTAAATGTCGTCTTAAAAAGGCTAGTCCGGAATCAATATTTGTAATTAAATCATCTTTAAAATCTTTACGGTCGAGTATATCCACTTTTTCAGTTCCATTAAACGCTACACAAGTAATTTGTGCTTGTTTAATAATAGATGAAGGGGTAGTTGTAAAAAAAAGAATACCGGCATTGGTAAAATAACGAGTACCAGAAACTTGTTTAACAACCCCTAAACTGGATAGTATATGAACTTTATCTTGGAATACATTTTTTATTTTAGCACTCGTCATAAACTGATCCACTAAAGATGCATCCAGACTCTCTTCAAAATTTACATCCTTTCTTACACGTTCATCAAATTGTACTCTTCCTGATTTTTCAACAAATTCTATAATTTTAGCAGTACTTAATTTTTGACAATTAGGACCAACTCTTAAATAAAACCCATTAGTTGAACGGTACGGTTTTTCTTTTCCTTCGGCTACAGTAACCACCAAAACATCATCTATTTCCTGCATTTTAATATCAACAGGTGGGTCACATTCAGAAGCGTGTTGTTGAATTACTGACCGAAAACTATTATCAATCTTCAACTTTTTTATAGTTCCGTTATCTTCAACACCAATTAAAATATAACCACCAGATGCATTAGCAAAAGCAACCATCTCTTTTTTTAAATCAGCATTAAGCTCTCGTTTAAATTCAATGGTATAACCTTCGCCTTGTGCTATGAGTTGTTGTAATTCTTTCTTTGTCATTATGCGGCTAAAATACTATTTAACTCATCAATAATTTCATCGCTTTGTTCGCCAAACAATTGCCATAACTTGCTTAAGCCACCTTGTGCATTAAATGGGCTTAGGTCAAAATCATCTTTCTCTAAATTAAAACTATTGGCAATGTAATCCTTCATCATATAAAGCCATTGCATTTGTTCCTCAGTAAACTTAGGGGCGTTACCGGCTTGTTTTTTCCAAACCCAGTCGGCAAAGTTTTTATCTACGGTTTTATCGTATGCTGTTAAGATGCTATCTATACCAATTACTCTGCGTATTAAAGATACAAGAGCTATTAATTCGTTTTTAGCTGAGCCATTGGCTTTTTCTAATTGCTCGTAGGCTTTCCAAACGGTTAAAGGTGCTAATAATGGTTTTTGTGTTTTTAAAGTGTCGCACAAATCCTTTATCATTTTATAAGTAAAGGTGCGGTGTCTAAAATCTTGAGCATAAAAAATTTGCAAAGCGGTTATTTCATCCTTGTTAGTTTCTATCCAAGTTTTAAAATCATTAATGGTATTGGCGCTCGCCGCTGTTTGATCTTTTACCCAACCAATATTGGTAATGGTATCTATATTTACCACATCAATAATTTGGTCGTATTTTTTGCGGATGTCTACAATAAACTCCCTTAAATCAGGATTATGAAAAACGGCTACCGCTTCTTCAATAAGTTTTGAGTGCTCGGTTTTTAGTTTTGAATTAAGGTCTTGTGGTGCTGCACCTTTGTTCTCTTTCTTAATTTTGAGTTCTAAATTCTGGATTGCGTCCGGGTCGTAGGCATGCAATAATTGTTTTACCACATGATTTATGGTAAAGCCATTAGCTTGTTCGGCAAATTTTAGTTTATCTTTTTCGCTCAGTTGTTTATCTAAACGTATTAAACGGTTAGCCAAAGTACTTAGCATATCTTCGCTGGTATTACCAACGGCAATGCTTTGCAACACATCTTTTAACGAAACACCAGGTGCTTTTTCTAAAGGGCGGCTATCCGTTTTTTG
Organism: Bacteroidota bacterium; assembly: GCA_020403265.1. Classification (GTDB taxonomy): domain Bacteria; phylum Bacteroidota; class Bacteroidia; order B-17B0; family Aurantibacillaceae; genus Aurantibacillus. The sequence goes on along the minus strand of JADBXZ010000055.1, from coordinate 2,121 downwards.
TGAGCTCTCCACACCAATGGCATCAATAATTACAAAATGGTCTTTACTATATTTAGCACTTGGTGTGCCTTTAGCTTTTAATTCTTCAATAGTACAGGTACGTGTGCCACGGCCTTTCATTTGTTCGTAATAGCTGCGGCTTTTTACATCGCGCATAAACAGCAATACTTCTAAAGGTCGTATGTCAGTACCGGTAGCAATCATATCAACCGTTACGGCAATGCGCGGGTAATAATCGTTACGGAAATTTTGTAGTACCGATTTTGGATCTTCTTCACTTCGGTAGGTAATTTTTTTACAGAACTTATTTTCTTCGCCAAACTCTTCGCGCACAATATCAATAATATCTTCAGCATGAGAATCGGTTTTAGCGAATATCAACATTTTTGGTACTTCAAACGTTTTCCCCTCACCCTTGCCCTCTCCCTCTGGAGAGGGAACAAAACGGTCGGGGAACATAGACGGTAAATTTTCTTTCACTGCTCTAATAATGGTGCGTATGGTACTTGGGTTTACAATGTCTTTATCTAATTGCTTACCACTGTATTCTACATCTTCATCAACTGCTTCCCAAAAACGTTTACGAGTAAGGCGTTCGCGCTTATCTACTTTTTCGCCTAACTTAATGATGTTACCATTTTTGGTAATTTCGGTTTCAATTGTAAATACATTGTAAGGAACTAATACGCCATCAATCACGGCTTTTTCGTAACCATAATCGCACACTAAGTTTTGGTTAAAGTAACCAAAGGTTCTATTATCAGGTGTGGCAGTTAAGCCCACTTGAAACACATCAAAATAATCTAATACCTGTTTCCATAAATTGTAAATGCTTCGGTGGCATTCATCAATTACGACGAAGTCAAAAAACTCAATCGGTACTTTTTCGTTGTATCCAACTGGGATGGGTTCTTTAGCTTCAAATTTCGTTTCGTTAGGATTTTCTTCTTCGGCACTTTCATCCAATTCTGTTTCTTTTAAAATAGAATACATGCGTTGAATGGTGCTAATATATACTTGGCTATCGTTAGGAATAAAACTACTGCTTAAACGAGTCACGCCATACAGCTCTGTAAACAAACGGTTGTCATCATTTGCCGTAAACGAACGAAATTCAGCTTCGGCTTGTTCGCCTAAGTTTTTAGTATCTACTAAAAATAAAATACGTTTGGCTTTGGCAAACTTTAATAAGCGATAAATAAAGGTAATAGCCGTAAAGGTTTTACCCGAACCCGTTGCCATTTGTATGAGGGCTTTTGGGCGTTGTTCTTTAAAGGATTTTTCTAAATTAGTAATAGCAGTTACCTGGCAATCGCGCAAACCTTCGATTGGTAGGGCAGGAATATCTTGTAAACGTGCTCTTAATGTTTTATCATCTTTAATCCATTGCGCAAAAGTTTCAGGGCGATGGAATGTAAATACTTGTCTTGCTCTAGGTTTTGGATCTCGGTAATCGGTAAAGCGAGTAATCTCTCCAGTGCTTTCATACACAAAAGGTAAAGGATCGTTATTTAATAAACGCAACTTGGCATGGGCGTACTGCGCAGATTGTTCTTCAACAGTTGATAAACGCACACCTTCTTCTTCACGTTTTGCTTCAATAATACCAACCGCTTTTTTGTCAACAAACAATACATAATCCGCAGGCCCAATATCGGTTTGGTATTCGCGCACGGCAATACCCAAACCGGCTGACAAGTTCAATTTCTTTTTATCCTGAATAATCCAACCACAGGCAAGCAATTGCTTGTCGATATGGTCGCGGGCTATTTGTTCAGGGTTTTGGTTTAGCATGGTTTTCAACTATAAATGTAAGGGTTGGAATTGAAATTTCCATGTAAACCTCGATTTATTTAAGGTAATTTTTAATAATGATGCCGATAAACAATGTTAGTTTTAAGCTAAGTATTTCAGTTTTTTTGAAAAAGCTGATTGCCAAAAAGTAACAACCAAGTAGGTTCTTCAAGGTTTTTAAATAAACCCATTTTATTCATTTGGAAAACCAAATGAATAAACGATGTAAGAAAATCAACCATTTGCAAAGGAATACATGAAATACAGATGTGAAATAAGTAATGGTCCAATTTCGTTTCACTTCATTGCACCAAACTTTTTTCTAAT
>JADBXZ010000054.1 GCA_020403265.1 Bacteroidota bacterium | reverse complement strand
ATACCATTTATAATTGTTAAATAGTCTATGGTCAGACTGAGCGGAGTCGAAGTCTGATATTCAAGCACCCTTCGACTACGCTCAGGGTGACTTAAATGCTTTAGACTACTTTTAACCCATTTTATTCATTTGGAAAACCAAATGAATAAACGATGTAAGAAAATCAACCATTTGCTCAGAAATACCTGAAATCCAAAAGGTGATTTTCTAAATCGGGCTTGCCTGCCTTTAGCAGGCCTACCTTCAGCAGGCAGGATAAACCCAACTAATGCAGTTAGTTCGGCTTATGCTTCGCCTTCTAATGCATAAATTGGGTTTAATTTATAAATGGCATAAAAACAACTTTTATTTCGCTACTAGTAATACAATGGCGAAATAAATTTACGCCGCAAAAATTTCAACAAAAATTAAGTGCGCCTGCCTGTCGGCAAAGGCAGGGGTGGCAGGTTGAAACGCCTTGTCTTTTGCCTACGTTTCGACTATGGAAAAGTAGGAAAGAAGATTTTTCAGCTAAATTTTAATTAAGCCTTTCCGGTTGGTCCGGTAAATTGCATGGCCATGTTTTGATCCTGATCTTTAATTTTACCATTCATGGCTTCGTACTTATTTAAATTGTCAATTAAGGCCTTGGCTAAACGCTTGGCATGTTGTGGCGTTAGTAGTATTCTGGATTTGACTCTTGCCTTTGGTACACCGGGTAATAACTTTATAAAATCAATTACAAATTCACTGTTAGAGTGCGTGATGATGGCCAGGTTAGAGTAAATGCCTTCTGCAATTTCCTCGCTTAATTCAATATCTAGTTGTTGTGGTTGCTGTTCTTCCATTTTAATTTAATTTTAAAAATAGGTTTTCATTTGATCATTTAATTTTTTGGCTTCAAGACCTGCCAATACATCAAAATTTTCGCCGTTACCTGCGTATATAATGGACCTGCTGGCATTGATTAATAGTCCAATGTCTTTATTTAATCCGTATTTAGTCACTTCTTCCAAACTCCCGCCTTGCGCACCAACCCCTGGTACCAACAAAAAATGATTAGGAATCAATTTTCTAATTTCCCCTAACATACTGGCTTTGGTAGCGCCTATCACAAACATCATGTTGTTGGCAGTGCCCCATGAAGCACAGGTCTCAATAACTTTTAAATAAAGTTCTTTGTCGTTTAATTTTAATTGTTGAAAATCGGCAGAGCCTTCGTTACTGGTTAAACCTAATACAATGGCCCATTTATTTTCAAATGCCAGAAATGGTTTTACTGAATCGCTTCCCATATAAGGTGCAATTGTAATGGCATCTGCATTTAAGCGGTTAAAAAATGCTTTGGCATACATGGTGCTTGTATTGCCAATGTCGCCTCGCTTAGCATCGGCAATTAAAAAATGATCAGGGTAATTTAATTTAATGTACTTAATTGTTTTTTCTAAACTTTCCATGCCGCTTAATCCGTAGGCTTCATAAAAGGCCGTGTTTGGTTTAAATGCCACGCAGTAAGGCGCCGTAGCATCAATTATTAAACGGTTAAATAAGTAAATGGTGTCTTCATCGTCTTCAATGATGTGTTGTGGTATTTTGCTCACATCAGGGTCAAGCCCCACACATAAAAACGATTTTTTATCTCTTATTTGTTTGATTAGTTGTTCTCTGGTCATGGTTTAAAGTGTTAACTTGTTTAAGCAATTTTCAATTAGTATATCTACACTTTTTTTATAGTCGCTTGTAAATTCTTTTCTTACTCTGTTGGCTATGATAACACAAACGGTGAGGCAATTGTGATGAAGGAGTTTACCCAAACCATACAAGGCGCTGGTTTCCATTTCAAAATTGGTAATTTTTAAATCATTAAAATTAAAATTAGTCAGGTTATCGTTTAGGGTTGGTAAGGCGCTTTTTAATTTAATTTGTCTTCCTTGAGGGCCATAGAAACCCGGCGCTGTAGCGGTAATCCCAACAAAATTACCGGCTTTGAATTTGTTTAATAAATCATCAGAGGCAGCAACGCAATAGGGGTAAGGCATGTTGGGCAACCAACCTGTTTGTTTAATAAAAGCATTACTGATGTTATTTTCGCAAACCGATTGCCAGCCATCGTAAAAATTTAAAAGGCCATCTAAACCAATTCCATGAGAACTCACTACAAGTCCGTTAACAGGAATTTCAGCTTGCAGGGCGCCACTGGTTCCAAGTCTGATGATGTTGAGTTGTCTATGTGTAGAATTTAAAGTGCGGGTTTGAGGATTGATGTTAACAGCTGCATCAAGTTCATTCATCACAATATCAATATTATCAGTGCCAATACCTGTGCTTAAAACGGTTATTCGTTTGCCGTTAAATAAGCCTGTATGCGTTACGAATTCGCGGTGTTCTGTTTTAAAATCAATGGTTGAAAAGTAAGCGGAAATTTGTGCCACTCTGTTTTGATCGCCAACTACAATCACATTATCAGCAATGTTTTCGGCTAATAAATTTAAATGGTAAACCCTGTTTTCGTTCGTAAGGATTAGTTCTGTTTCGGCAAATTGGCTCATGAGTATTAAAAATTAAGAAAGAAGCTTAGTCGACTTTTTGTGGTTTAAAAATTCCCATATTAACCAATTCTTCAAGTAACATGCGTTTGTTTTGATAAATGGCTGTAATAAATGCATCTTTTTGTCCGGCATCAATTACTTTTTTATTATGTTTTAGCGCATCATTCAGCGTAGTGAATTTTCCGCCTATGGTTACACGCGTGATCCCGTCAACTAATAAAAGTGTTTCTATTTTACCGCAATTTTTTAAATAAGGGAAGTTCATGGCCTTAGGGTATTTGAGCGCAGCTATTTGAACTCTGAATTGAATACCTTGAGCACCAACATCGACGTTACCATTTTCTTTCGCAAAACTTAAACTAGTTGCTTGGGCAATGTTATTTGGTATAAATGTAGTAGTTGAAGCGCTGCCGGGCTTTACTGAGTTGATGGTAACAGAAGCAACGGTGTTGGAAGCTGCTACTGTTGGTGTGCTGTTGGCAACAGTCATAGCGTCAAAGTTAACATCTAAATTTTCTTCTTTGTAGGCATTGAGTGAGGTTAAATCAAAATCAAATTCTTTAAAATTTCCCAACTCATCCTTAAACACAAATTTATATTTTTCGCCGGCAGGCACTGATACCATGAATTCGCCGCTTGAATTATTTGATGTAAAATTTTTATATACTTTGCCGCTTTGCGAAATGATTTTGATTTGATTGTTAGAACCTACAGCCATGCCTTTTCGTTTAGTTGTTCCTTTAACAAGCATAAGCGCCGGTTTTAAGCCTTCAAATTTGGTATCAATCATGTAGATATCTTTTAAACCCTGACCATCTTGCTTAGCACTGCTGTAATAGGCACGTTCGCCATTAGCAGCAACCACAAAGTAAATGTCATCATCTGTGCTGTTAATTGGATACCCTAAGTGTTGTACTTTTTTAAAGGAGCTGTCTTTCACGTTCATGGTAGCTTTAAAAATATCATAGCCTCCCATACTGTTGCGGCCCTTAGAGCTATAAAATAAACTTACTCCATCAGGGTGAATAAACGGTGCATCTTCATCGTAAGGTGTATTTATGCTGTCTCCCAGGTTAACAATGTTTCCCCAACTACTGTCAGGTAACATGGTTGCTTTATAAATATCTATGCCACCGTAGCCGCCGCTGCGATCGCTTGTGAAATATAGGGTGTTACCATCCGGACTCAACGAACAATGCCCTTCGTATGCATAGCTATTCACATAACCTTTCAGTTTTTTTGGTTTAGAGAAGCCTTGCCCGCTTACTTGTGCCTGATATAAATCGCCGTGATCATCGGCTGTATTTCTGTAAAAATAAAGTAGTTGACCATCTAAACTAATAGACACGCAAGCATCATGAGCTGTAGTATTAATCTCTTCAAGGGGTTCCGGGGCCGAAAATTTACCTTTTTCTTTTTTGGAGATGTACAAATCTTCCGTATAGGCTCCTTGAGGATCCGGTGTTAAAAACGAATTCATTTTTCCGCCTTTACTTTTAACACCTTTATAGGTGAACACCATAACATCTTCAGAGGCGTTAATTGCCGGAACGTACTCTTCATCCGATGAATTGAGCGGGGTGCCCATGTTGACTATTTTAGCATTGGTAGGTTTGCTGAGGTGGTACTTGGCATTACTGATGTAGCGTTGTAAAAGGAGCCCGTTTTTTTTATCCTCTAAGTTCATTTTAGAGGGTGCAAGGTATTCTTTAATTAAAGTCTCTGCTTCATCGAGGTGGTTGGTGTAATGTGCTGCTCGGGCTAAATCATATTTGATGTTTTCGATTTTTTTGTTTTTTGCGTAAAGCTCCGAAAGGTATTCGTAAGCCTTGTGATGTTTGTCGGATCGGCTAAGAGCACAGATACCGCAAGCATATTTTAAATAACCTTCTTTGGGGTGTTGATTTAACAGATTTTCAAACGTTGGATAAGCTAACAGGTAATTTTTTTCTTCGTATAAAAGTAAAGCATTATCCAGACTATCTTTTTCTGATTTTCGCCATTTACGGGTATTTAAATCTTGAGCAACAATTGTTGTGCTAAGCAATAAGAAAAATAGGTTAATTTTTAACATAACAAATTATGATACTAATATAATGATTAATTTTTTAAATCAACAGGAAGATGGAGAAGATAAAATTAATTTAAAACTGACATGGTAATGTTATCACTTACCTTTCTTTTCATGAGTAAATGATAGCCTTTAGTTTTGAATGTTACAGCCATACTCAGGTTTTCTTTTTCTGAGTCAAAAGTTTGAAATAAAAGTATTGGTTGGCCTTTAGTTGGCAAGATTTCGTTTAATTCGTAATTGTTTTCAACAATATAAATATGCTCCTCTTTTAAGGCAGTTTTATTATTCCAGATTTTTTGGGGATATTTTTTTGGAAGGTAATAGTAGCAAAATAAGGAAGAAATGTCGTGTGTTTGCAAATAAATATCGATATTTTGATTGGTTTTAAGTAGTTTTGTTATCATGGCCGCTTGTCTATAATCCATTTGCCTTGATTTTCCAAACTCAATGTGAAATATGGAGTATGATAAAATGCCTACTGTAAGGATTGTTAAACTGAATCTATGGTTAATCAGGCAAGCAATAGAGATTAGAATAAACGGTGTTATAAAAATTAAATAACGTTCGTTAAATACATTAGTTAAAAGGCCTACAAAATACAAGATAAATAAGCATACCCATGGACTAAGAATAATGTATAGTTCAATCTTGGTTTTAAGACTTAGTTGTTCCTTAGTTGTGAAAATGGTAATGAGTTTATAAATCAAAGCAATAACGAGTAGGATTGCCAACAGGTTGGTTATAAATAAATCATCAATTGCCCGAAAAAGATCAAAAAAATTGCTAAGCGGGACATTTTTTTTGATACTACTCATTTCATGCGACATGAATAGAACTTTATATTGTTTTTTTGTGAATCGGAGTAACACTAATAAAATTGTTATACCATAGATTGAAAAAATTTTCAAGTAGTTTCCTTTTAAAATTAACAGAAGAAAAACAAATTGACACAGTAAAATTAAGCCTGCAATATAATGGGTGTAAAATATTAGAAAATTTGAAATTCCAAGTAACAGTATCAAGAGAATAGAATTATTTTTAATAAATTTTATTGTTAAACCTAAATTGATTGATATCAAAAAAATTAAGAGGGAATAACATCTGGCTTCTTGCGAATAATAAAACAAATAGGGGTGTAAAATAAAAATTAGGCTTACGAAAAGACCTGTTAAGCCATTAAATAATCTGGTGGTTAAAATAAAAAGAACAACTCCGGTAAGCGCACTAAAAAAAGCACTCATGGACCTTAGGCCAATTTCGGAGATACCAAAAAATTTAGACCATATCCAAAGTAAATAATGATAAAACGGTGGATTTTTATCCCATTCAGCTTCGTGCTTGATGTGACCAAAGTCTAATAACGTATCGTTGCAACTGATAATTTCATCATACCAAAAACTACTATTTCCAATATCAATCAATTTTAAGCAAAGATTCAAGCAAAAAATAATAAAAGAAGTTAATACAATTTGTTTCTTGTTAAATGTCATTAAAACTGATAAGTTATTATTATTCAATAATGATTTTGTGTGATGAAGTGTTTAAAATCAGGTAGTAAATACCACGTGTTAATTCAGAATTAATTTCAATGAAATTTTGTGTTGTATTACCTTTGAGAATAGTTTGTCCGATTTGATTCAAAAGGGTGAAGCTAATTTCACTTTGGGTTGTGTTATTAAAGTTGATTTTATTGGTATTGAAAAATGGATTGAATAGAGAGGAGCTCTCAAGAGCAGCAGTTTCATTTATTCCAACAATATTAGTAGAACCTACTAATCCGTTATCAACTTTTACAAAGAAAATATCCTCAGTCAGATTTCCACTATAACCCATAGTATAACCTAATAAAGCATAACCATTGTCATGTGTTGAAGTTACATCATACGCTTCATCAATTTCATTTGTTACATATGTCGTTGAGTTAATCCAATTCATATTAAGGTCTGCAAGTAACGGTTGAACCTCAATTGAAAAACCCGGTTTTAGAACACTTCTTGAAAACATGAGATCGCTGCCGTTGTGCTGTCTGGCAATAGATAAATATTTATCGTTGTCTCCAGCTCCGCTGTATATTACTTCAGAAATAAAGTTACCATTAATATTTCTTTTTGTTGAGTAGCAGTTATTAGTTATAGAAGAATTTGTACTTGTATTAACTGATCCACATAAAATAAGCTCATTTGATGTATTGATTAGCATGTCATAACAATATTCTTGGGTATTTGCTTTGCCTAGGTTTGAAGAGGTAATTGAATCTCCTAAATTATTTACAGCAAACATCCAAAAATCTCCTTTGGTATCTCCATAACTTTTTGTGTTTCCACCTAAATAGGTATTACCATTACTAGATTTAGACATCGAAACAAATTCATCATCTAAATTTCCGCCAAAAGTTTTATGCCATAGCAAGTTACCATTTAAATCATATTTTAAAACCAAACCATCTCTGTTACCATAGCCATAACTGTATGTACTGCCACAAACGATAATGTTTCCATCCGGTCCAATTATAACATCATTTCCAAAATCCCAGTCCAGCCCACCAAAACTTTTTAGCCAAAGTTGATTACCAAATTTATCAGTTCTAATGGTGATAACATCATAGCCTCCTGCACCATATGAGGAGCTATAACCTGTTATTACAAATCCACCGTCAGGCAACAAGGCTATTGATTTACCTACATCCTGATTAAAGCCTCCAAAGGTTTTCTGCCACATAAATTGCCCCATACTGTCAATTTTGAGCAGGTAAATATCGCTGCTTCCTGCTCCAAAACTAGTGGTGCTGCCAATAATAATGTAGTTTGTGTCTAAACACTGTTTAACGCCATAGCCAATATCAACGCCATTTCCACCATATTTACAATAAAATTTGCGAGGTGGCTGAGCATTCAAATTGATGCACAAAAGAAATAAAATAATTAATGATAGTGTTTTTCTCATGTTACTTTAATTTTTTTGCTAAACTTAAAAATACGCCTTGTCCGCTTGTGTATTTGGGCAGCAATAATCCTTGTAAGTGATTACTACCTATTTTAAAGAACCAGCCACTGCTTTGATAGGCGATAGAAGTTCCAAATCCTGCTCTAACGTAACCACCATAACCTACATGCAGGCACATTGTAATTTTCCCTTTTGTTAATTCAGGTTCTATAAAAACATAAGGTTTGTAGTTGGCATTAAATATGTGTCTGAATCCAAAATTGGTAACAAATTGATTACTCCAAACAATTTTATTAATTATTACCAAGTTGGTTGGAATATTGACATTAAAGTTTTCGCGACGTGCATTAGTTAAACTAAATAAAATACTATCTGAATTAATTTTATTTAAAGTGCTATCTTTTAAATCAAAAATGTTATCAACTGAATAGCCGCTGAATCTAAATGAACTATCGCTGCTATATTGTACGCTGTTATTTCGCCAATGGATAAAGCCTATGTTATTGGCATTAACAATTAAAATACTTTGTTTACCAAATTTACTTTTGTAAGGTGTTTCAAAAAAAATGTCTGCACTGGCTCCAACCCCATTAAAGCTCATCACATTTTTATTATTGGTATCGCTGATCGCTAGGTTAAATTTGGAGTTAAAAATGAGCTCGCTACCGTCTGCTGATGTAAATAAACTTGAATTTTTATTCGTTCTGATATAGAATAATTGCTCGCCTTTGATAAAGGATAACGAAACACCAATTTTTGCAACCGAATCAACACTATGTAAAATTGCGCCAAATTTTATTTCCTGAAATCGCAACGCATTTACATTGCAAAAGGCTAGATCGGCTGTTTTACCTTTATAGGCTTGGTTTCCGTAAAACATCAAATTAAAAAAATCTTTAGTGTATGTAGCATTCAGTATCTCTTGATTTTTAATCCCTATTAAAAAATCATGTTTTTTGCCTCCTTTTATAAATGCATTAACATCATAGTTTAAATTAACACCAAAGTTGTTATAACCTCTTAAATACTTTGCGCTTTGTGCTTTATCTTCTGCTGAGATGTACCCTCCTAATAGGAGCTTGTTAATTAGAATTTGATTGGTGCCATTACTTCCCGCATCAAATTCTAAATTAGTAGAAATACTGCGGCCGGTGTTTCTGTAATTAATGAATTCAGTATTGTATTGTGATTTAACTGTAATAATACACGATAAAATGAGCAAAAATATTAAAGCTTGTTTAGTCAAATTAGTTACGTTTTATTTTGTAGTTAATTTCTGCGATAATATTCACGTCGATTTCGTAATTGTCAAAAAATTTAATGTCAGGTGGATTAGGTGGCATTAAAAATGTTGTTACTACTTTTATTTTTTTGGTTGCTCTTAATTTTTCTATTTTTTCTTTTGAAAGCGGTACATTTATTTTTGAGTTAACCGGCTGTGTAACGATGTTTTGGGCATTTAGAATTCCGCCCGAAAGAATGTTAGCATTATACTCCATTAAAGAATCAACAACTTGATCGGCGCTGTTTAACATATAGGCTTGAATTTTGGCTCTGAAAGGATAGCCATTTAAAGCCGAAACTATTATGTTTGCAGAATTAACATTATCCAGTTGCTTGGTTTTACTGAAGTCAACATCTGAGATGGATTGTAAGTTAAATGCAGAGGCTTTAAATTGCAAGGGGATATCAATATCAGCGATAACACTTAGGCCATTACCATATTGTGCAAAATCTTTAAAGCCTGTAATGTTGCCAAGCGGATTAACATTCACTTTGCCTTCATAAACTAGCTTTTTTGGAAGTAAAGAAATAAAAGGGAGTATATTGCTGTTGCTTGGATTTAAAGAAACAGTTTTAACCGTTGGGTAAACATTAGGGCCAATTTTGCTTGCTCTATTGATATTAATATTGTTGAGTTGACTTGTGATAAGCGGAACAACTGAATTACCATTGATTGATTGTATATTTTGCAAACTTCCGCTGAACTCAGCGCCAAAGCCATTCAGTATTTTAAAGTTGAGTTTTGCATCACTTAACATTAAATTGGTGGCAGAAAAAGTATTAAAAATATCTAAATCTGCTGTGTCCTTTGCAATGTTAACTGTTTGCTGACCAAAGTAGCCCTCTGCATATTCAGGAATAATATCGTCATAACTGATTTTAAGTTTAACGCCTTGACCAAAGGATGCAGTTACAGTACTGGAATTAGGGTTAACATTTACTGTATAGGCCTGAACGATGGTATTATAAACAGTACCGTTTAAGCCCCGCATATTAAAATTATAACCACTCAGATCATAAGTTTTAATCAGCGAGTTTTGCCCCGGAGGCACTGTTTCAGAAATGGAATAAGCTACACCGTTTTTTGTAACGCCGGGCAAACGATAAATTAAATCAAGTGGTTGACTTAAATCGTTACTATAATTAATTTTAATAAGTCCTTTTCTCACATCAAAGGTGCTTATCTTTACATCATTTCCAATATTAAACTGCAGTTCGGAAGGAGGGAAAAATGTTAACGATTGACCGGGTGTTAAGGTAGTTGGAAAAATGACACTAAAGGTTTGAACGATGCTGGTATCGGGTAATTTGATTACAGAATCAAGTTGTAGCGCGGTTAAAGTTCGAGATACACTGATGTGAATAAGGCCGTTATTATCACTTCTGAAAATAGAATCACCCAAAAAGTTTTTGATATTTAATTTGCTGTTAACTACAGGTAAAATAATATCAGAATCCCAGTTGGCAGAAGTTGGCTTTCTACAGCTTAAAAATAGATTAATGCTAATTAATATTGCTACTATAACTGTACGAAACCTCATGTTTTACAAATATAGTACATTAATTTACCGTATGTATCTAAAAGTTTAAAATAACTAGGTTATTAATGCCAAATTATTTGTCGAAATGTTATACAAAAAACTTGAATTTAACGTTAAAATTTATACCTTTGTCTAAGATTTTTATGAATTTAGGAATTAGATTCTTTTTATCGTGGATTCTCACCTCAGTGACTATGTTTTCATTGTTTTACTTTTGGCACGGTGTGATTCTGAATGATTTCATGAGACTTAATTTTCCGCTTTTTTGGTTTATTATATTCGCTTCAATCACTTATCTATTGTTAGGTGCCGGGATGTATTTTTTATTTGAGTCAAGTTTACTCAAGTATTTTCATAACTTTTTTATTAGAGGAATCGCAACAGGTTTAATTGGCGGGATTTCTTTATTTATGGTTGTTACCGTAGTAAATATTAGTTTAACCAAACATTTGAGTTTTAGGCATTTAATGATAGATTGTTCTTGGCAAATAGCTGAACAAACAATTGGTGCGGCAATTTTGGTTGTGTTAAAAATCTTTATACAAGATAAGCAACCAATTGAAGATTAAATACAGTTATGGTAAAAGCCACTACACAAAGCATTGAAGTAATTGTTGAATGCAAGTATTTGGCTAATCAAAGCAGTCCAAAAGAAAATTTATATTTTTTCGTTTATTTTATAACTATTATCAATAATAGTCAATATACAGTTCAATTATTAAAACGACACTGGGATATTACTGACTCAAATGGAGATAAAAGAACAGTTGACGGCGACGGAGTTGTTGGAGAAACTCCTGTATTAGAGCCTGGTGAAACCTTTCAATACAATAGCGGTTGTAATTTTTTAACTGAAATTGGATATATGAAAGGCTATTATACAATGAAGCGCCTGATGGACGGCGTTGAGTTCAAAATAGATATCCCAAAGTTCGATTTAGTAGTGCCGGCAAAGTTAAATTAATGCATGCCTTTACAATGCTTTTCCAGCATTTGTAAAGCGAGTTCGTTACCAAGACCGTCAGCCTTTGCCAAATCATCGCATGCACCTTGTTTATCTTTAATCGCCATTTTAATAGCGGCACGGTTAACATAGGCTGTTCCATAATCAAACTTTAATTTAATTGCTTGATCTAAATCTTTTATGCCTTCGCTAAACGCTTTGTTACCACCTTTTGCCACGCCTCTGTAACAATAACTAACAGCATTATTTTTGTTAATAGTAATAGCGGCATCTAAATCAGCTATAGCTCCTGTATTATCGTTTAAATTGATTTTTGAGGCAGCTCTAGAAATTAAAGCCTCTTCTTCTTTCGGAAATGCCTCTATGTATACACTCCAATCAGTAATAGCGCCTTTAAAATCCTTTAATTCGAATTTACTTTTGGCTCTAATTTTATAGGCATTATAGTCAGGTTTTTCTGCCTTACAAAGTTTAATGGCTTCAGTTAATTCTTTAACTGCATAATTGTATTCTTTCATTAAAAATCTTATCTCGCCTTTTAGCGAAAGGGCTTCCTGATATTTTGGATTTATTTCAAGGGCAGCATCACAGGCGCCAATAGCATCTTTGTAACCTTTCCCTTTAAACATTAATTGAGCTCTGTAAAAATGTAATTCGGCATCGTCAATTTTTTCTTCTAGCGCAACAACCACAGCAGAATCAAAAGCACCTTTGCTGTCTTTAAATTTGTTATTTAAGAAGAAGTTAATTCCTTTTAATTTTAAGGTTTCAAAATTTTGAGGTAAAATTTGTTCTGACTTTATTAAGTTTTTTTCGGCGTCTTTATAGTCTTTCTGTTGAATTTGAACAAATGCTAATTTATTAAATGCTTGCCAATAATCCGGCTTGGTTTTTATAATCTTTTTGAGCATCGGAATTGCCTCTTTATACTTTGCTGAATCAACTAGTTTAACAGCCTTTTCATAAAGTTTTACATGTTCAGGTATACTATCAGTGGGTAAGGCTCCTTCTTCGTTTTGAGAAAATGAAGTAAAGGCAAAACAACTAAATGTTAAAACAAGTAAATAATTACGCAGATGGTTTATAATCATGGTTAAATATTAGGAAATTTACGATTTATTTTGTAATTTTATCCAAATATAAGATACTTTTTATGCCATTAATTACTTTACTTATAGTTTTTCTCGTTGTTGTTATATTTTCTATTACAACAGTGCAACAAGGCACCGTTACAATTACAACAGTTTTCGGTAAATTCAGAAGAATTCTCCGTCCGGGTTTAAATTTTAAAATTCCTTTTATTGAAAGAAATTTCAAGAAGGTTTCAGTTCAGAACAGAAGTGCTGAGCTTGGATTTCAAGCTGTGACCGTTGACCAGGCTAATGTAAATTTTACAGCCATGTTACTTTATGCTGTTATTAACAGTGAGGAAGAAACGATTAAAAATGTAGCTTTTAAGTTTGTTGATGAGCGTAATTTTATGCAAGCATTGGTTCGCTCGGTTGAAGGATCTGTGCGGGCATTTGTTGCTACAAAAAAACAGGCTGAGGTTTTAATTTTGAGAAGAGAAATTGTAGAAGCTGTTAAAGATCATTTGGATAACACACTGGAAGAGTGGGGTTATCATCTTATAGATTTACAATTAAATGATATTACTTTTGATGAAGAAGTAATGCGCAGTATGGCTAAGGTTGTTGCAAGTAATAACTTAAAGGCAGCTGCTGAAAACGAAGGCCAAGCTTTGTTAATTACCAAAACAAAGGCTGCGGAAGCTGAAGGTAATGCTATTAAAATTTCTGCACAAGCAGAGAAAGATGCGTCTCAATTAAAGGGTCAGGGTATTGCATTATTTAGACACGAAGTGGCAAAGGGTATGGCTGAAGCTGCCAAAGAAATGCATGATGCGAATTTAGATTCAAGTTTAATTTTGTTTAGTATGTGGACAGAAGCCGTTAAAAACTTTGCCCAAGAAGGCTCAGGAAATGTTATTTTCTTGGATGGCAGTATTGACGGAATGCAAAAAAATATTCACCAGATGATGGCGATGAATCAATTAACTACAACACCAAAATCAAATCCAAATACAAAATAATTAACTAAAACACACAAATATGAAAAAACAGTTACAAAAAATATCAATACTTGCAGCCATGCTGGGAGCTTTTGGTAGTTTTGCGCAAACCAATAACGGCATTCAGCCATGCGCCACTTTTGAGAGTATGGAGATGCATTTTAAAAACAATCCTTCAGCTAAAGGTAATTATGAAAATGTTCAGCGTATTTTAGCAGAGCAAACGAAACAATATGAACAAGATAAATTAGCCGGTAAAATGTTGGCTCCTCCTGTATATACTATTCCGGTTGTGTTTCATGTTTTACATCAGGGAGGTGCAGAGAACATAAGCGATGCTGTTATTCAACAGGCGCTTAACTGGGTTAATAAGGATTATGATAGAACCAATCCTGATGCAAATACAACAGCAGCCCCTTTCAATGCTTCTTTTATTAACTCAGAAATAGTATTCAAATTAGCAACGATAGACCCAAATGGAAACTGTACAAATGGTATTGTTAGACGGGTAGATTCGAGAACAATGTGGGACAGAAATCCTCCTGGCGCTTTTAGTTATTTGTACAATGGTATTACTTGGAATCCAACTAAATATTTAAACATCATTATAGTAAAGGATATTGTTGCTGCTTCTGGTCAGGTTGGTACAGTAGTTGGTTACACATTTAAGCCGGGTTCATGGCCAACAGGTGCTGTTCAGGATGCCATTGTATATAATGCTTCCTTTATGGGTGATATGATAGATGCTAGAAATATATCACATGAAATAGGGCATTGGTTAAACTTATCACATACTTGGGGTAATACCAATAATCCTGGTGTTTCATGTGGTGATGATGGGATTAGTGATACGCCTGTTACCCTTGGAGAGTTTGGTGGATGTGCCAGTAGTTCGGTACAAACATGTACACAAACAAATCCTGCCATGGTAGGGTTTAATAACGTTCAAAACATTATGAATTACTCAAGTTGCCCGCGTAATTTTACAACCGGACAAACTAATGCCATGCGTGCAGCTTGTGTTTCGGGTGTTTCGGGAAGAAATAATTTATGGAGCACCGGTAATTTAGCCTCTACAGGCGTTAACAACACACCTAACTGTGCACCTATTGCAGAGTTTGTTGCAACTACTAATGTTTATACTGTATGTACCGGTGGTACTTTAGTTTTAAAAGATGTGTCTTACAACGGAACAGTAACTTCAGTTAGCTGGGCAGGAAGTAGCAACGTTGCAATTAGCAATTCAACTGCATCCTCTCCAACTGCAACTTTTAACACTGTTGGTGTAGAGACAATTACCTTAACAGCAACCAATGGTGTTGGTTCTTCAGTTAAAACCAGAACTGTTCTTGTTCGTGATGGCTCACCTCAAATTACCGGTGTTTATGGTGAAAGTTTTGAAAGTGGATACCCCTCAAATTGGTCAATTGTTAACAATCAAGGGGTAACTTGGGCTACAACTAATCTTGCATCTTATGATGGTGGAACTTCAATGTTTCTTGATGGCTCAAACTCAGGTGTTGGACAGGTTGATGCGATGCAAATGCCAGTAATTGACGGTGACGTATATAATTTCCTAGCTACCCCACAATATAGTTTAACTTTTGCCTATGCCTATGCACGAAAATCTGCTACCCACAATGATATTTTAAGAATAGAGGGAAGTAGAGACTGTGGAGCCACTTGGACAACTATACAAAGTTTATCTGCTTCCAGTATGGCCTCTGGTTCAGGTGGAGTTACATCTTCTGCATTTGTTCCAACTTCTTCTCAATGGAAAATTCACGATATTTCACAGGCTCCGTCTTGGGTTACCTTTAGTGCTGCAAAGAGCATAACATTAAGATTCACCTTTATTGAAGACGCTACAAGTGGCTTTGGTAACAATATTTACATTGACGCACTTAATTTCACTGCACAGGGTGTTGGTTTTAATGAGTTAGCTAAAAAATTAAAATATGCTGTATACCCAAATCCATCTAATGGTGCAACTAATGTAAGATTTAGTATTAGTGATGCGTCTTTTGTTGGAGCTGAGGTAGTAGATGTTTTGGGTAAAGTGGTTATTCCTTCAACAATTAAATCATTTAGTCCGGGTGAGCACGTTATCGCAATTAATCAAAACAATACTTTATCAAAAGGCATTTACTTCGTTAACTTATCTGTTAATGGAGCGAAAGTTTCAACAAAATTAGTTGTTGAGTAAATGTTCTAATTGTAACTATAAAAAATCCTGCTTAACTTGTTAGGCAGGATTTTTTGCTTAAGTAAATGTATCAATTTAAAAAAATACCTTTCTTTAAATTAGTTATTCCGCTTGTTATTGGAATTGTTCTTGGAACAGAAATTACAAATCTTACAACCAATTACGGTTTAATTGTTGCGTTGTTTACTTCTGTAGTAATTTTATTTTTTATTCAATTTCAAAAGGCGGAACAGTATAAATTGTATTACCTTATTTTAGCCGATTTGCTATTAATTGCTTTGGGATTTTTTTCTGTTTCATTTCAGAAGTATAATTTAAAGCCCAATCATTATTCTTCAGAAGTATCTGTTGACAGTAGCTACACAGTCATTGCTAAACTGTCTGATGTTATAACTGAAAAAAATAAAACATATAAGTGCCCAATCGTTATTGAGAAAATCAAAATTAATAATGAGTATAAATTAGTTAATGAAAATAGCTTTTGTTATATAAAAAAAACAGCCATCACGTTACCTGAAATTGGTAAGTATTTTATTTTTAAGGCAAAACCATCACTTATTGCAAAGCCTTTAAATCCCAATGAATTTGATTATCACAAGTATTTAGAAAGGAGAAATATATATATTCAGTTTTTTGTGGATAGCGGATGCTTGCGAAAAATTGAAATAGAGTCAGGATTTAACCTAATAGACTATTCATTAAGAGTAAAACAAGGGATTATAGATCTTTTTAAAGCAGAGCTTAAACCTGAACATGCCGCAATTTGTGTAGCTTTAATAACTGGTTATGATGATGAAATTAATCGAACAACGATAAAAGAATTTGCAAATACCGGAACGTTACATGTTTTATCGGTAAGTGGATTACATACAGGTTTATTGTACTTACTTATAAATTTTATTTTTTCAATTATCGATAAAAACAACCGATTTAAAATTATTAGGCTTATTATTTCAATTGTATTACTTTGGGCCTTTGCCTTATTAACCGGATTTAGTGCGCCGGTGTTGAGAGCTGTCATTATGTTTAATGTTGTTTCTATAGGTAGGTTGTTTTTGAGGTACACAACCCAAAACCAATTAAATATTTTATGCTTTTCAGGGTTTATTTTACTTCTTGCTAATCCTTTTTTATTTTACGATGTTGGTTTTCAGCTTAGTTATTGGGCAATGTTTGGATTAATTTATTTACAACCAAAGTTGCAAAACGTATATTTGCCTGATAATTATTTTGGAAAAACCATTTTTCAAAATATATACAGCTCTCTAGCTGCTACAATTTCAACACTTCCGGTAAGTTTGTATTTTTTTCATCAATTTCCTATTTGGTTCCTTTTCTGTAATATTCTTATAATTCCTTTAACTTTTTTGATCCTTATGCTCTGCATTCTTTTTTTAATTAAGTTTAAGTTTGTGGGCTTACTTCTTGGATTGTTATTGGATTTTTTATTATGGTTCATTCATTTATTCAATTCAAATAGCACAATTGATGTGATTGATTTTAGATTGCCAGACTTGATATTTTTGTCGGTAATTTTGGTGTTAGTCAACGAAGTGTTAAACTTTAGACGCTATTCAATGGTTGTTTTATGCGCCTTTGTATTAATTTGTTGGCAGCTAGTTAATCTGTTTGAAGTACATTACTCTAAAAGTAAGTGTTTATTTGCTGTTTATCACCTTCCTAATTATTCAACTAGTATGGTTAAAAATACTACCAAGGTAATATACAACCAAGTGGATTCATTGAATTTTGATTTCCATGTTAAGCCACATTTGATTACTTTCAATAATAGTAAGATTTTAACTCAACCTTACAATTACATTGCAACTAAAGATCAAGCATTTCTTATTTTATCAAATAATGATAAGTTGCCCATAGCCAATTATAAGTCAATAAATAAATTAGTGCTTCAAAATAATTATAAACTTACAGAACATCATTTTCAACTATTCACTAAACTTAACGAGGTAATTTTAGACGGAAGTATAAAGTATGGGAATGCCATGAGAATTGAAAAATTATGTCGTAAATTTGACGTTAATTTATATTCAACTAAAACTCATGGTGCATTTATAGCAGAATTTTAATGAAATTAAGAATTGGAGATAAAGTTAGATTTTTGAACGAAGTTGGCGAAGGCGTCATTTCGCGTATCAAAGACCAGGATAATGTGTATGTTGAAATGTTGGACGGATTTGAAATCCCTTTTCCTGTTAAACAGTTAGTTCCAATTCATACTGAGCTAATTCTCAATATAGATGCTGAAAATATTGAATTAGATGCAGAAGCACAGCAAGCAGATGCTGTTTATTTTATTATTGAACCTGATCATGAATTACCATCTTTAGTAAGTGAATATAAACTGTATTTATTCAATGCTTCATCATTTAATATAGCTTTTACCTATTCAGTAAAAGATGATGCTTATTTTCAAACATTGAAGCATGGAGAGGTTGGGGCCTATCAAAAAATACTTCTAAAAAGTGTCCGAATCAAATTTTTTGATGAATTTACTTACCATAAAGTAGATTGTATTTTATTCAAAAACATACATTTTAAAGCACAATTGCCAATTTCAGAAGTATTGAATATTTCACCAAAAATATTGACAAACTCTACTCTTATTAAACATGAGGAGTTTAAATGGCCGGTTTTTGCTTTTATGTTAAAAGATAACTTTATAATTAAGGAGGAGATTGCTCAAGAGCTCAGCTTAATTGATATTGCCAAATTGCAAAGTATTAAGGAATTTAAATCAAAAAGTAAAATTTCTAAGTCGAATAAGGAGTATCTTAAATCACTTGAATTGGAAGTTGATTTGCATATTGAGGAACTTGTTGAGAACGTTTCAGGATTAAGCAATTTTGAAATGTTAAACATACAACTCGAAAAATTTGATAAAACGCTTGATAAAGCTTTTGAAGGCTCGATTAAGAAAATTGTTTTTATTCATGGAGTTGGGAACGGTAGATTAAAACAAGAACTTATTAATCGATTAAAACATATTAAAGGGATTACCTATCATGATGCTTCGCATAAGGAGTATGGATTTGGTGCCACACAAATTAACATTTTATGATACCATTTTCACCACCAAGAATTGACGATAAAATTTGTGAAGAAGTTGTTGCAGCCTTGAAAAGTGGCTGGATAACCACTGGGCCAAGAACAAAATTGTTTGAGAAAAAAATTACAGATTACTGCGGAAACAAAGCTACTCTATGCTTGAATTCTGCTACCGCAGGCCTGGAAATTATTTTAAGATGGTATGGAGTAAAGGCTGGTGATGAAGTGATTTTACCTGCTTATACGTATAGCGCAACGGCTAATGTTATTATACATTGCGGTGCAACACCCGTATTTGTTGACGTTAATGAAATTGATTTCAACATCAGTATCGCGGCCATAGAAAAGGCAATCACTTCCCGAACAAAAGTAATTATGCCGGTTGATTTTGCAGGATTACCTTGCGATTATGATGCAATTAACAATCTTGTTACAAAACATCAAAATTTGTTCAGAGCAGAAGGTGTGGAACAAAATTTATTGAATAGAATTTTGGTGTTAAGTGATTCTGCTCATTCATTTGGTGCAACTTACAAAAACAAAAGGGCCGGATCATTAACGGATGTTAGTGTTTTTTCATTTCACGCAGTTAAGAATTTAACTACTGCCGAAGGTGGCGCAATAGCCTTGAATTTGCCGGAGCCCTTTAATAACGAGGAGGTATACAAATATCTTTGTATTAAAACTTTGCATGGTCAAAATAAAGATGCTTTAGCAAAAACACAAAGAGGTAATTGGAAGTATGATATTATTGAAGCGGGTTATAAATGTAATATGACAGATTTGTCAGCAGCGATAGGGTTGATAGAGTTGGAACGCTATGATAATGACACTTTAATTAAACGAAGAAAAATAGTGGAATCATACAATGCTATTTTGAAAAGCGATAACCGTTTTGAATTACCTGTGCTGATAGAATCGGAACGTGAAAGCTGTTATCATTTGTATCCGCTGAGAATAAAAAATATTTCAGAGGCTCAACGCGACCAAATCATGCAATTAATTTTTGAAGCCGACGTTAGTGTGAATGTGCATTTTATTCCGGTACCATGTATGACGTACTATAAAAAACTAGGTTATTCAATTAATGACTATCCGGTAACTTATGCAAATTTTAGTAGAGAAATTACATTGCCAATCTTCTATGATTTAACCTCAGAACAAATTTCAACTATTTGTAATGCCTTAACTAGTGCAGTAAATAAGGTATGCTAAAACGCTTATTTGATATTTTTATTTCGTTAATAGGATTAATTTGTTTGTTACCTTTTTTTTTATTAATAATGATTTTGATTAGCATTGATTCACGTGGAGGGGTCTTTTATCTTCAAACTCGAGTAGGAATTAATAATAAGGATTTTAGGCTATTTAAATTCAGAACTATGCATGTGAACGCTGATAAGAAGGGACTTTTAACAGTAGGTGGAAGAGATTTAAGAATCACAAGAATTGGTTACTATTTGAGAAAGTACAAGTTGGATGAGTTGCCTCAATTACTAAATGTATTTTTCGGAACCATGAGCTTGGTTGGTCCTCGCCCGGAAGTAAGAAAATATGTTGACTTATACACCATTGAACAGGCAAAGATTCTTGAAGTCAAGCCGGGAATAACCGATTATGCAAGTTTAGAATATTTTGATGAGAATGAGTTACTTGCAAAATCTCAGGAACCGGAAAAAACGTATATTGAAGAAATTATGCCGGCTAAGTTAAAACTTAACGCAAAATATATTGAAGAGCTTGGATTATTAACCGATATCAGAATTATTCTAAAAACTTTAAAGCGGATAATAGGTACTTAAAGGATGCCAACTTCTTTTAGTTTCAACCAGCCTTCGTTGCCATTTTCTAATTTAATTAAAACCCAATCGCCATTATTTTCAATTACTCTAACTTTTGTTCCTTCATGAAGCGTAAATTTATTGTTAGCCAATGAGTTTGGTTCATTCAACACGTTTACCTGCATCGATAGGATAATGGCATATTTGTTTTCTATTTTTGATTTTAATGCTGCATATCCTAAAAAATAGGTGAATATAAACGATATGAAGAATACACACCCCAAAACAAAATTTACTCTTTTTAAGGTTGGTTTATTAAAGTAATAAAATAAAAAAAATAATAATACTGCTATAGAAAAGGAAACAATAGTTAACCAAGCCCAAGCAGTTGTACTCAAACTTGAGAGTAAATTGGTTTTGACAGCGTTTATAAAAAAGTTTTCCTTTGTGTCTATTTTATCTGTTGTTAAAGAGTTCGCGATTCCTAAATTAATTCTGATATCTTCATCATTCGGATTTAGTTTTCTTGCAAGTTCATAATAATAGATTGCTTTCCCTAGGTTTTTATTTCTAAAGTAGGCATTGGCGATGTTATAATATAATTCTGGCGCTTTGTAACCTTCTTGTATTATAGTTTCATATTTTTCGATTGCCAATTTATAATTTTTAGCGTCATATGCTTTTTCAGCTTCAACTAAATTGGTATTGGCATTTAAAAGACCAAACAAACCGGCAAAAAGTAAAATCAATTTTGTTCTCATCACCCTTTTTTATTTAATTGTTCTTCAATTGCTGTAATCAGTTGTATGGTGTTTCCATACACTTTATTCAATTCTCCGCTAACTGTCCCAGGAGCATATTTTGCGAATTCACAAGTGTCAATTATTTGTAATAATGTTATAATCTTTGTTTCATCTACCTTTTTGATCAATAATGTTTGTTTAATATTTTCTCGAGTATTTTCAGCAATTTTAATTCCAAGTTTATTGTTTAAATAATTGTTTAATGCTAATAATATTTCTGTATAAAAGGCATCTTTATTATTTAGCTTCAATTGTTTTTCCGCTAGTATTAATTGCTTTTTAGCTAATTTTACTGCCTTTCTTTCATTTACAGCAAGTAAATTACTATTGTTTTTAACATACTTGATTCGAAGGACAAGAGCTGTTAAAAATAAAAACAAGGGTCCTAGTAACAATGAGAAATGGGTTAGAGAATTAAAGAATTCATTACTTTCCTTCGTAAGTGTAATTTGCCCCTTTTTTATATAACGGATATCATTTTTAACTTCCTTTACTTGATTAGCAGGATTATATACAGTAGCTCCAGTACTGTTAGGATCTGGCGGTAAAACAATTATGTTGATTGGCGATTGTTTAATTGTATTGTATTTTTTGGTGTCGAGATTAAAATAACTAAACTGTAAATCATCAAGTGTATAAGTTCCTTCGTTGCGTGGTATAATTAAATAGTCAAATGTTTTTGTTGTGCCCGATTCAGTTATTTTTGGGTCATACGTTTCAAAACTTTCGGGTAATTGGGGCTTTGGTGCATCAACTAATTTTAAATTACCTGTTCCTGAAATAATAAGTTTTAAATTAAATGCATCATTTGCTTTTACTTCTGTTCGACTCGCTTCAACCTTAAAGTTGAAATTGCCAACAGCGCCATTGTATGAAGCCGGTTTACCTTCATTTGGTAAATCAACGACCTCAATATTCATTGGTCTGCTTTTAGTTTTAACCGGCACATCTTCGTAACCGCCTCCACCAAAAAATTGTTCCCAAATATTTTTTGGTTTAGCATTGGTTTGCTTTCTAACAACTACATCTACTTCAGTTGCGTCAACAGCTAACTTTCCGGCTTTGTTGGCTGTGCAGATAGTTTTAAGTAAATCATAAGTGAAATATTTTACACCATCTACATTTTCTTGCATCACTTGGCCTTGGTTATTAATATCTTGTTTCTGGACAAAAAATCCATCGTAACGTGGTGGTTCAAACTTTTGAAACCCTACAATTTGATGACGAGAATATATTTTCTGACTAATTGTAATTTGTTCTCCTAAAATACATTTTGCTTTGCTGGCAGTTGTCTTAATAAACACATCTGCGCCATCGACTTTGGATGAGGCATTACCTTCACTTTTAGTATTGCCGGAAGCAGCCTTTAAACACTCTATGGTAATGCTTTCAGTTTCAAATTTCTGATTACCTGCCATGACTATAGCCGGAGGAATGTTAATCTTCCCTTCTTTTTTAGCAGACAAATACCAAGATAAGGTAAGTTGTGAAGAAACAACACCGTTAACATACTGAGTACTTTGACTTTGGTTTGGTCCACCAAGTACATCGAAGTCTTTAAAATTTGGCGGAGTATAGCTCGTAGCATTGGCTTTTATAACAATAGCATATTCAAAGGGTACCCCAATTTGAACTTGTTTGGAGCTAACCTGTGCTTCTACTGATTGTGCTTTGTAACGGTTAAAAACACATACTAATAAAATATAAAGCGCAATTTTTTTCATATGTTTGATTTACCAGTCTTTTTCGGGCTTAGCTTTTAGTGCGTCTTCCTGCTTTTGTTTTCGTTTATCTTGTAATTTTTGTTCTTTATGCATCAGTGCTTTCAGCAATTGTTCGGCCTGTTCTTTATTCATTTGTCCTTGTTGCGGCTGGGCATTATTTTGTTTTGGGTCTTTGTTTTCTTTATCTTCTTCTTTTTTGTTTTGTTGCTGGTTTTGACCGCCGCCTCCATTTTTTTGTTTTGGAGGCCGGTTTTTAAGCGCAAAGGCCAGATTATATCTGGTTTCTTCATCCTTGGGATCTAGCTTTAGTGATTTTTTGTATGCATTAATTGCTTCTTCATATTTTTTTTGATTTAAATAGCAATTACCAATGTTATGCCAAATTTGGTGTAAAGTATCTTTATTCGAAATAACATTAGCAACCTGAGCGTAGTTATTGGCAGCTTCATCCAGTAATAAGTTGGCCATAGAGTCTGGTGTCATCTTGGCATTAAGTGATGGGTCGGGTTTAGATTTTTTTATTTGTTTTGCAATTTTAAACTGCGTGTTTCCTAAATTATATTTTGCTTTAGCGTTCATCGGATTCTCTTTAAGTGACTCTTTGTAACGAAGTTCTGCAACAGTATAATTACTGTCGTAAAATAATTTATTTCCCTGATAAATTAGTTTAGCATCATTTTGTGAAAGTCCTTTGATGCTCAATAAAAGTATTCCAACGGCTGTTAATTTTTTTCCCTCAAATAAATTTAATTTTTTAAACCATTCACTAACTCTTTCCGAAATTAAGAATTCTAAAAAG
This sequence comes from Bacteroidota bacterium, assembly GCA_020403265.1. Classification (GTDB taxonomy): domain Bacteria; phylum Bacteroidota; class Bacteroidia; order B-17B0; family Aurantibacillaceae; genus Aurantibacillus. Next base: position 143,890 of record JADBXZ010000054.1, on the reverse strand, counting down.
AAAAACAATAATGACAGGGCTAAGAACCATTGAAATTGATCTTCATAATCAGAGTACATTTTATTTTCGATTTGATTTTTTTCTAATTGAGCTATTTTGTCCATCACTGCATTGATACCAACGTCGGCCTGACTTGCTTGAACATACACACCGTTTGCAGCGCCAGCAATTTCTTTAAGTGCCTCAGGATTTAATTTTGTAACAACAGTTTGCCCACTTTTATCTTTTCTATATCCTTTAATTACGCCTTCTTCAATTAAAGGGATAGGCACGCCGTTTAAACTTCCGATCCCAATAGTATTAATCATGATGCCTTTCGAATTTGCTTCTTTTGCTTTTTCAATGGCTTCCGGCTGGTGGTTTTCACCATCTGAGATGATAATAATGGCTCTGTTTTTTCCTTCATCATCAGAAAAAGATTCCGATGCTTTTTCAATTGCTGCGGCTAAGTCTGTGCCCTGAACAGGTACAATACCCGGGTTAACTGATTCTAAGAATAATTTGGCTGCTGAGTAATCAGTAGTGATAGGTAATTGTACATAGGCTTCTCCTGCAAATACAACAAGTCCTAAACGGTCACCTTGTAAATTATCAATCATTTTTTCAAGGGCATATTTAGCTCTCGTTAAGCGGTTTGGGCTTAAATCCTGTGCAAGCATACTATTACTTACATCTAAACACACAATAACATCTGCACCTTCTCTTTTTACTTCCGTTAGTTTACTTCCGGTTTGTAAATTACAAATTGCAAGAATTAATGACACAAAGCCTAAGCAAAAAAAGATAACTTTAATTATTTGTTTGCGCTTACTAACGTATGGCGTTAATAAGTGCAGTAATTTTAAGTCTCCTAATTGTTTTAATTTTCTTTTTTTACCAATTAAATAGATTGTGTAAATTGTTACAAATACCGGAATAAGAATTAAGCCGTAGAAGAAAACTATATTTTGAAACTTAAACATTATGGTATACTTTTTAGGAATGTAAATTTTAAAATAAATTCAAGTGCAAGTAAAATAGCTGCGGCAATTGCAAGCGGCAAGAAGTGTTCTGATTTGTTTGTAAAACTCTTCTCACTAATAATTGTCTTTTCCATTTTATCAATTTCACCATAGGTTTCCTGTAAACTAACTTTATCGGTTGCTCTAAAATATTTTCCGCCGGTTTGTTGGCTTACTTCTTTCATAACATCTTCGTCGATGTCAACATCAACATAATCGTATTCATATTCGCCTGGTGCATACATACCTACCGGCTGAAGAGCTTTCCCTTTTGAACCAATACCTATACAGTATACTCTTAGACCAAAAGTTTTTGCAAGTTCGCCGGCAGTTAATGGAGATACTTCACCTGCATTACTTTTGCCATCACTTATGAGAACAATTACCTTACTTTTGGCTTTACTTTCTTTAATTCTACTCACTGCAGTCGCTAAACCTAAACCAATAGCCGTTCCGTTATCTAAAGAACCTGCTTTAACTTGAGGAAACATGTTTTTAAGTACTTTATGATCGGTAGTTAAAGGACATTGCGTAAATGCTTCACCTCCAAATAAAACCAATCCGATTCTGTCGTTAGGTCTTGAATCAATAAAATCCAGCATCACATCTTTAGCAACCTCTAAGCGGTTTGGTTTGAAATCTTTTGCCAACATAGAAATAGAAACGTCCATGGTTAGCACAATGTCAATGCCTTCTTTTTTATTGTCTTTCCAGCTTGATTTACTTTGAGGCCTTGCAATGGCTGTTATAATAAGAGTTATTGAAATTAACCTTAAAACAAATAGTATATGTCTTAATTTACCTTTTAAGGTTGGTGTAATTTGCTTAAATAAGTGAAACGAAGAATAGTTGATTTCGCCGTGATGTTTTTTTAGTTTAATCAAATACCAAATAATCATTAAAGGTAGCATGAGCAGCAACCAAAACCAGTGCTTTTCGGCAAATTGAATATCTCTAAAATAACTTATCATGTAGTGATTGGTTTTTGACCGGTTATCTCATTATCCCGCTTAGTGCCATTTACAAAGTCAAATGCATTCAATAATATTTGTTCATTCTGATGTTCAACTGGTGTCATTTTTGCAAACTTAACCAAGTCAGAGAATTGAAGAATTTGTTGTAATTTTTCTTTGCTGGCTGAATCGATAACCTGGCTTCGCATAGCCAACATAATTTCATCAGTCGTACTTTCGAGGGCAGGCACTGCGTAACGTTCTTCAAGATATAAACGTATGGTGTCTGCAACACTTGAATAGTATTCTTTGTATTTCCCTTCCGTCCAGATCCGCTCTTGTTTAATTATTTCTAAAGCCTCAAGCGCTTTAATGTGCGCCGGTATTTTAGGACCTTCATCTATGATTACAATCGGTTTTCGTTTTTTAATAATGTAATTACGGATAATAATAATCGCTGCAATTAAAATTGCAAGTAAAATCCCAATGATTATATGGTTTTTATACCACAGCCAATTAAACTCTTCGTTAAAAATGGATTTTACATCTTTGGTTTTTGTTAAACTGCTATCCGTTGGCACGGTGTGAACCTCTAACATTAATGTTGGTGTTAGAAATAAATTTGAAGTGTCATTATTGACTTTAAATTTAAAAGCAGGAATCACATGATAACCACTATCGAATGGACTAATAATAAATTGTTGATGCATTTGAATAAAACCCGGCCTTGTTTTATCAGGAATTGTTGTATCAATTGCACTGGTGCTTACCACATCAATGTTTTCAGTTATAGTATCTCCAATTTGTGGCCATTGGATATTTAATTGAGGCACTGCGTTGGCATCATAGTTAACATATAAATGTAGTTTAACCTGTTCACCTATTCTTATTTTATTTGAATCCAGCACGGCATTAACGGTTATGCTTTGGGAACTTAACTTTGTTAAGACGAAAAGAAAAATAATTAAGTATGAAAATTGTTTTTTCATCAACGTTTTTTAAACAGATTCATTAATGGTTTTATATAACTTTCTCCTGTGTAAATATTTGCAGTATCTACGCCACTTCTACTGAATGTGTCTTTTAGATCAGCTTCCATTTTTAATTGAAATGTTTTGAATTCTTTTTGAAAAATTTTACTACTACTGTCTACCCAAACGGTTTGGCCGCTTTCGTTATCTTTAAATTTAATTAAACCTATTTCTGGTATGTGTTGTTCACTTTTGTCAATTATTCGCAGGCCAACAATGTCGTGTTTTTTATTGGCTATTTTTAATGCGTCTTTGTAATTGTTGTTCGCACAAAAGTCACTAATCAAAAAGGCAATACTTCTTTTTTTAATAATGTTCGTTAAATATTTCAAAGGTAATTCCAAATCTGTGCCTTTATTCTCCGGTTTATACTCAATTAGTTCTCTAATAATGCGTAAAACATGTGATTTTCCTTTTTTAGGCGGAATAAATTTTTCGATTTTATCGGAGAAAAAAATAACACCAATTTTATCATTATTGGTTGATGCTGAAAATGCAATAACGGCGCATAATTCTGTAATTAATTCTTTTTTTAGTTGCTTATTGGTTCCGAAAAGCCCGCTGGCACTAATGTCTACCAAAAGCATTACACTCAATTCGCGTTCCTCTTCAAATACTTTAACAAATGGTGTATTAAAACGTGCAGTTACATTCCAATCAATTGTTCTTACATCATCCCCGGGTGTATATTCTCTAACTTCAGAAAAAGCCATACCTCGACCTTTAAACGCACTATGGTATTCGCCTGAAAAAATCTGGCTGCTTAAACCACGGGTTTTAATTTCGATTTTTCGTACTTTTTTTAATAGCTCTGAGGTTTCCAATTTTTTAATTTTAAGTTTTTAGTGATTAGTTTTTAATATACAAAATATTAAAAACTAAAAACTTAACATTAATCACATTATGGTACTTCAACTGTATTTAAAATTTCGGTAATGATTGTCTCCGAAGTTATATTCTCAGCTTCTGCTTCGTATGTTAAACCTACACGATGACGCATTACATCTAAACACACAGCTCTTACATCTTCAGGAATAACATAGCCTCTGCGTTTAATGAATGCATACGCTTTAGCAGCTAAGGCCAGATTAATACTAGCACGAGGTGAACCACCATAAGAAATTAATCCGGTGAATTTATCTAACTTATAGTCTTTTGGAAAACGCGTAGCAAATACAATGTCAACAATGTATTTTTCGATTTTTTCATCCATGTATACATCTTTCACAACCGCTCTTGCTTTAATAATATCATCTGGTTTTAAGATGGCATTTGGCTTTGGCATCCCTGCAGCTGAAATGTTTGATTGAATGATTTTTCTTTCATCTTCCTTGGTAGGATAACCAATAACTACTTTTAGCATGAAACGGTCCATTTGTGCCTCAGGTAAAGGATAAGTACCTTCTTGTTCAACCGGGTTTTGTGTAGCTAAAACTAAAAATGGATTAGGTAGCTTAAACGTTTCCTCACCTATGGTAACCTGCTTTTCTTGCATCGCTTCAAGCAAAGCTGATTGAACCTTAGCCGGGGCGCGGTTAATCTCATCTGCTAAAACAAAATTTGCAAAGATAGGACCCTTACGAATAGAGAAAGCTTCTTGTTTTTGATTGTAAATTTGGGTACCAATTACGTCGGCCGGCAATAAGTCTGGCGTAAACTGAACTCTGCTGAATTGAGCATCAATACATTTTGCCAACGTATTAATAGCAAGTGTTTTGGCTAGTCCCGGAACGCCTTCCAGAAGTATGTGGCCATTGCTCAATAAGCCAATTAATAATCGTTCAACCATGTGCTTTTGGCCAACAATTACTTTATCCATTTCTAATGTCAATAAATCAATGAAGGCACTTTCCTTCTGAATTCTTGCATTAATTTCGTTAATATCTACCATAAATTTTTAAATTGAACAGTAGGTAAAGATAGATAGCATGGGAGTTTTAATGGACTTAGTGCCCGTTAAAATTTGTTAATGGGGTAGTTAATTTAGGTTAGCAAAATGTATTAATTTTGAGTGAAAAGACTACTAGCATTTAAAGAGATTCTTTTGATAACTGCTTCCTTAAGTACTCTATTTCATTTTGATATGAAGAAATTAGTTTATTCGTTAGTTCTTTGTTCTCCATGTACATATTCTGAATCTCTTGATGACCAACAGCGTTATCATTTAAATTTTGATTATAAATATTTTCAGTTTTAAGATCTAGTAGTTCAGATAATTCAATTTGCAAAATTTTTTGAATTTGAATTATCCGTTTGTATGAAATGTTTGTATAATTGCTTTCGATTTTATTATAGCCAGAAACACTAATATTTAAACATTGTGCCATATACTCCATAGAATATCCCTTGTTTTTTCTGATTGTTTTAATTTTATTTATTAGGTTTGTTAGTGTTAATTCAATTGAAGTCGCATCCATTTTAGTATAAATTTTTCCATAAAAGTAGAATTTTTTCAATAATAGTGCAAAATAAAATAAAGTTTCGATTGTAGTTTTGTTTTAGGAAAATTAGATTCAATTTTCGGGAATTAACAGCGAAAGCCTGCAAATGCCAAGAGTAGCTATAATTATAAAAATCAAATTATTATGAAAAAAATGTTAGTTATTTTATTTCTGACTTTGTTTAAAATAAATCATGCACAAACTCAACGAACACCGGAAAGTGTATTGAATTACTTAACAAATAACCCTGGAAAGGGTTTAGCCTACATTCCAGCAAAAGGATTGTTTATAGGTTATTCTGATGTTACAATTTCCGGAGAAAGATCTAAAAAAGCAGAATTCCAAAATTATGAAATCGTTGGAAGTGTTCCACCTCTTACAACTGCAGTTCCTTGTGCGACAATGGGTTTTGGAACAATAATGATAGGTTACTGTCTTCAGGGTACCTTGAATAATGTTTCTGGTAATTCCGGTTTTTATGCTGTTGAATGCCTACCTTCAAGCGCTATGTGTTTAATGTATGGAATAGTTGAGGTTCCAATTTTTCTATGGTAATAATTTATTAATCAATAAACAATTATAAAAATGAACAAGTTATCAATAATATTAGCATCACTTTGCATGTATTGCGGAGTAAATGCACAAGAACTTACAACGGAAGAAGCAAAGCATATTGCTGTTAGGGAGCGTAAAGAATTAGGTTTAATTTATAATGGTGACCAAACGCAATGGGTTATTTTCAAGAGTCACTCTAGGATTAATTCTAATGCTAATAGCTATCAAATAAAGATTGAGGAAGGTAGTATTATAGGTCGACTAAACCCTGTCTATGGCCCACAACCTGGTCCTCCTAAAATAGAATATCCAGGGATACTAAGTGATATCACTCCAAATGGAAATTCTTATCTAATGACATGTATACCTAGTAATATTAATTGTTTTAGAATTATTTTGGCTTACTAATAATTTATAAATTTGTATATGCCAAAAGGTTTATTAATCCTTTTAATTTTTATTTTAAATAATTCCCTTTCTTCAAATAATGCGTTAAGGGAATTTTTATTTAAACACAAAATTGATAGTGTTAATAATAAAATTATTCTTATAGTAAATACAAACGATTGCGTTAATTGCTATAAACCTCTTAATTTATTTGTTCAGGATTTAAAAAAATCTGAATTTGATAATATATACATTGTTCTTTCGGGTATTTACGAAAGACAAATACCGATTTATTTAAATAAAATTTTTGATAGTGAATTTAAATTTAAAAATGCAATTGTTGATGAAGAATTTTCTTCAAAATATAGTTTCAACTCTTTCACAACTGCACATTATTTAGAAGGCAGCAAGATTATACATTCTCAAACAATTAAGAATGATTGGTCTTTGAATTTGGATAAATTTAAAGAAATTGACAAAACTAATTTTAAAATTAAAAAAGACTCAATTGATATAACTGAAAATATCAAAGGAAATTTTTTGGAGTTAAATATGAGTAATGATTCACTCAGTTTTATTTTTGACAGAGATTTAAGAAGTTTATTTAGGTTAAATTTAAATTCACGTAAAATTGATAAGCAAATTTTTATTCAGGAAATATTAGAAAAGAAGCTAAAGGATAATTTGTTTTTTATGACTAAAGACAGTAGTTGTTTCGGTTTTAATATGAAAGTGAGTAAGCAAATACCTAGTTTAAAGGATAACCTTTATTTGGTAAACTTAGATTATGCTAATAACAAATTATATATTGGATATCGAATTGTTAATAGAGTCAAAAATGGTCTTAATATTCGAGTTGACTATCTTCCTATAATTGCAGTATTTGATTTAGATTTAAATTTTCTTTATAATCATTATATTCCTCAGTTTATGCCTAATGATGGTACTTATTTGGATGTTTTATTTATGCAAATAATTTCTTCAGAAAAAGTAAAATTACAGTTCACTGACGGCAGAAGGTACAAAGATACTTTGTTCGCGACATTTAAGTTGATTAAAAATGATTTTTGTTCTATAATTGAAAATTACAAAGTCACTTTACCTAACGATTTGCCCAAAGTAAGTAAAAGAAGTAAATTGCCAATTTATTATAAAGTTAATTTACTTATTAAAAATGAGAACCCTTTTTCATATTATTTTAGTGAAATTGAAAGACTTTATTACGCTACAGATAATAGGACAATTAATTATTCCTATCCTAAATCTGCTGAGGATACTTTAGTGTATAATAATATATTGTTCTTTGATGAAAGTAAATTAACAACTTTATACACAATTAATAAATCACAATATATTATTAATTATAATTTCTTGGAAAATAAAGTAAAGGATAAAGTTATTTTGAATAATTATGTTTTAAATGATTTTAAATTTTACAGAAGCAAATTGTATGGTGTTAAAACTTGGCCAAACAAAACATATTTTTACATTTATGATATTTTTAATTACTGAAATCATCAGTTAGTGTTTGTTTAATTATTTTTAATAGTAATCTCTAATAGTTTATCTTTAAATTGAATAGCAATTACACTTTTCATTAAAACTGATAACCGAAAGAGGTTTGTATAAAGTAAGGAGCACCCATGGCGAGCTCTGCGATATTAAAAAGTCGTTTATAAATTTTTGTTTTCACACCAATAAACAATTGAATGGTTGGGATTAGTGGTGAATTGATGGGTTGGTTTTGTCTGTTTAACCAAAGGGAAGCGCCTACCGCTCCGCCGGCGTATCCAACAAAAGGTTGATCAGGTTCATTAAAGTAACTAAATAGTCGAAGTCTGGCATTATGCCGAAATGAATTTTCGCGATTAAAAAAACCACCAATGTCCTTAAAATCAAACTGGTCAAACGAATAAGCCCCACCAATAAAAAATTTCCGATCCACCTTCACGTCTATTTGGCCTTGAACCGGTAGTAAACTCATGCCAAACACATGAAATAACGCCAAGTGTGTGCCACCGGAAATAAAAATGCCAATTGATTTTTTTTCAATTTTTTTACTTTCTGCTAGCTGTGAATAAACCAATTGGTTAAACACAATACAAAAGCCTAATATGAGAATTTTGAGTGGATGCATGAGTTTTTAATGATTAAAGTTAATTCATAAATGGATTAGAGTCAGGAAAAATTAACAATGCTTGATGAAGATCAGTTTTGTTTCCGGATAGTTGATTAAAGTCAGTTGGTTTTATTTGTTTTTGGCATTAAATCCAAAGCTTACACCAAACCTCCAGCCGTTTCTACCGGGAATAACGAAGCCATTAACCGGAATATTTAACTTACCTGACTTAAATGTTCGACCAAATGCTATTACAAAAGCACTATTGAAAGTGTATTCGCCGCGGCTATCTAATCTTCGTGTTATTTTATAAGGATTTGTTTTGTTAATATTGGCGCTGTCTTTCTTCCAATTGTTTTCTAACTGCCAGTTGTTGTTAGCATCATAGTAGCCTTGTGATTCCTGATTTAAACTAAAAGTAGGACCAAATGCAAATTCCCAACCATTCACGTTACTTCTCACACCATGTAAGATAGCAACACTTGGGATGAAGTAGCCTTGATCTAAACCGGTAATCATGGGGATAAACTCAAATAAAGCCTGAACTTTGCCTTCATTTAAATATTGTTTTTCAAATTGATATCCAAATTGAAACATTACCGGAAAAGCGCCAAAGCCACCTGCGTTTTTATCTTCCCGGATACGGTGGTATAATTCACCAGAGAAACTAACTAATCCCATACGTGGACCGTCCAATCTTAAACGGTCCTTATACGGATTATTAATTTCACTGTCAAAATCATTCTTAACGGTTAATTTTTTCATTAACTCCAGGTCATTTGGTTTATTAAACATCTGTCTTACAATAACCTCTGTCATAGTTAATATCTCGTATGAGTTATTAATGAACTTAATGGTAGTGGCTTTTTGAATGCTGGCACTTTTGACATCAATTAGGCGTAATGTAAAAATGATATTCTTCTCATACATTTCTATAGTGCCGGTTAACATTTTATCACTGTTAATGAGTTTGCCAAGTTCACTTAAGCAAGTTTTACCATAGCAGCTATCCGGTTTAATTTTATTTTTCTTTAGTAAGTAGTCAATATCATAGACATCCATCACTTCAAAGGTGTCAAGTTTTTCAACCTCTCGTCTGATTAAATCGCCCATATTTTTGGAGGTGATTCCTTGGGTTCGGTAATGGGCATCAATTGGCAAAACTGTTAAAGTTTGTTTTTCGTTTTGAGCATTTATAGATCCAACAATGGTAACAAAGGTGATGGTAGAAATTAGCTTTAATAAATTTTTCATAGTTGATTGTTTTAATAATTTACAAGTCAAAGGTATCTTTACTTTATTCGAAAGAATTATTGATTATCACTTGTAAAATAGAGTTGAAGTATTTTCTGCATTTTTAAGTTTCTGCATTGGATTTTAAGCTTTAGATATTGCAAAATGCATTTGAATTATTTTTCTTTTTGCATTTTTTGCAATTATTAGTAGTTTTAGAAGCAATTAATCAAATTAATTTATGACTCAATTAATAGAATGTGTACCCAATTTCAGTGAGGGTAATGATTTAAACATTATTAAACAAATCACTGATGAAATTGAAAAAGTGGAGGGTGTTAAGTTGCTGAATGTCGATCCGGGCAAGGCTACAAATCGAACAGTGGTTACATTTGTTGGAAAACCTGATGCGGTAGTTGAAGCTGCATATTTAGCGATCAAAAAAGCGGGAGAATTAATTGACATGAGTAAACATAAAGGCGAACATCCTCGGATGGGAGCTACCGATGTGTGTCCTTTTATTCCAATCGCCAATATTAGCATGGAAGAAACTGCTAATTACGCAAGGCAATTAGCAGAAAAAGTTGGAAACCAATTAAACTTACCGGTTTACTGCTATGAAGCGGCTCAACCAGATAAAAACAGATCTAATTTATCTGTAATAAGAAACGGAGAGTATGAAGGTTTTTTTAAAAAAATTAAAGAACCAAATTGGAAACCGGATTTTGGTCCGGCAGAAATGGACGCAAAGCGCGGAGCAACTGTTATTGGAGCGCGCGACTTTTTGGTAGCATACAATATTAATTTAAATACAACCAGTACCCGAAGAGCCAATTCTGTTGCGTTTGATGTAAGAGAAGCAGGACGTGTAATGCGTGAAGGAAATACATTAACAGGTAAAATTATATTTAATGAGGATGGTTCCCCTAAGTCAATTCCAGGTAAGTTAAAATCAGTAAAAGCCATTGGTTGGTATATTGAGGAATATGGTGTATGCCAAATTTCAATGAATTTGACTAACATAAATATTACACCGGTTCATATTGCATTTGATGAGGTTTGTAAAAGTGCAGAGTCAAGAGGTTTAAGGGTTACCGGTAGTGAGTTAGTAGGATTAATCCCTTTAAAAAGTTTGTTGGATGCCGGAAAATATTTCTTGCGGAAACAACATAGAAGTACAGGTGTAAGTGAATCTGAATTAATTAAGATTGCTGTTAAATCTTTAGGTTTGGATGAGCTAGGACCATTTAAACCTGAAGAAAGAATTATTGAATATTTATTAGCGTCGGAAAAATCAACACCACTCGTTAAAATGAATTTAAAAGCATTTGCAGATGAGACAGCCAGTGAAAGTCCTGCTCCGGGTGGTGGAAGTATCAGCGCTTATGTTGGAGCTTTAGGTGTTAGCTTGGCAACCATGGTAGCAAATTTAAGTTCGCATAAAAAAGGTTGGGATGAGCGTTGGGATGAGTTTAGCGCTTGGGCAGAGAAGGGCCAAGGGTTAAAAGATGAGTTATTAAAACTTGTTGACGAAGATACCAAGGCCTTTAATCAAATTATGTCAGCTTTTGCTTTGCCAAAAAGTAATGAGGCAGAGAAACAATTTAGAACAGACGAAATTCAAAAAGCTACCAAATTTGCAATTGAAGTGCCTTACAAAGTAATGGAATTATGTTATGAGAGTATTTTAGTGGCAAAAAGCATGGCTCAAACAGGAAATCCAAATAGCGTAAGCGATGCCGGTGTTGGTGCTTTGTGTACAAGAGCCGCGGTAATGGGCGCCTTTATGAATGTTAAAATTAATGCCGCAGGGTTATCAGACAAAGCTTTTGTAAATGATATTTTGGCAAAAGGAAGAACCCTTGAAGAAAAAACGAAACAAATTGAGGAGGAGATTATAAAGATTGTTAATGATAAAATTGAAGGTTAGTGTTAAGATTGTATGTTAGTAATTTTAAAAAATTGATAATAATCAGTAAATGAATAAATGACCTAATTGCCTTGTACTACACCGGAATAAATTATTTATAATAAATGCAACTAGTTTTTTAGTCATCTATAAAATACATATTTATATGGATTTTTTACATTCACTTGTAATATTACATTTGTGAAAATTTTAAAAATTAAACAAAAGTTATGAAAAAAATCCTTACCCTAGCAGTTGCGGCAATTATGTTTGCTACAACTTCGTGTACAAACAAAATATCAACGAATTCTAAGAATTCCGTTCAGTTCCCCGGTATGACTGTAACAAGATCAGATTACAAATTATCAAAAGATGTGACAGCTGAGGTTGAAGTTAAAGAATTTCAAACTTTATTAGGCTATTTTCGTACAGCTAAAACAGTTGGTGAAGAAAAAAGAAAATTACGTCAAGGGATTGTTTCCGGTTACGGATTGGATAGAGCTTCTCAGGTTGCTGTTTACCGTTTATTAGAAGCTAATCCTTCATTTGATTATTTGACTAACATTCGTATTGAAAAAGAATTTACCAGAAAATGGTTATTATTCTTCACTAAATACAACACAAAAGTGAAGGTTACAGCAAAAGGCATTACTTTAAATACTGAAAAATAATTCTTAAATAAAAATTTAAAAACATTAATAACATGAAAGTATTTAAACTAGTAGTTGCTTCTCTTGCCATGACGCTGCTTTTTGCATCTTGTAAAATGCAGGTGGACAGAAAAGACATAAAATACATGCCAATCCGATTTAAGCCATTAACCCGTAATGACTTTACTTTGGTGGGTAATTTAGAAAACACAGTTACCATTACCGGAAAAAATGGTGTACCGGATAAAGCATTTGTTAGTAACGAAAGACAAGGCTTACTAACGTCAAGAGATGCAAATGAGGTAATGTATTTTGCTCCAGGACCAAACGAGGCAATAACAGGTTCTCTTTATGAGAATGTATTGTTTAACAGCGTATTTGGCCCAGGTCAAACGTATTTAACCCGTAATCCAATTTTTGGGAGATTAGCTGGATTTAGGAAAAAGTTGGCACCTAAAGATTATGGTATGAATTTAGCTTACTTTGAATTAACCAAAAAATATCCGGATGTTGACTATTTTATCAATGTGCGTTTTGATAGAAAGCTAACCGTAACCGGAAAAAGATTTAGTGAAACCATCATTGTTAAGGCAGATGGGATTAAGCTAAAAACAGACTAAAAATGAATCTAATTAAAAAGCGCTTGAGAAAGCGCTTTTTTTGTACTTTTATTTAATGAACAGTTTAAAGGTTATATTTTTTAGTACTAGCTTGGTTTTTGTTTTAGCTTCATGCGCAAACTATTCTTTTCAAAAGAAACGCTATTCCAAAGGCTTTTATGTTACAAAAACACATTCAAAAAGCAGTAAAGTAAAAACTGAGCCATTAGCCGACGAGGTTAAGTCAGAAACTACAAAAAATAAGTCAACTGATTTTGAAGCGTCATTACCTGATTTGTCTGAGCCAATTGATCAACTTACTTGAGTTAACGCTCATCAACATATTGAGAATAAAAATTCAGAAAAAAATGGATTAAAATCCAAAACTCCGGATAATCTTAGTCTCATACCTATTACTTTTAATGGGTTTAATTCTATAATAACTGATAATAAAATTCTAAAACAATCCTCCAGCGCCTCAGTGTTTCAGAAGAGAAATGATTTTTTTAGTTTTTGGGATAATGTAGTTACTGGTTACTATATTTTGGCTACAATTATTGTAATAGTAGTGTTGGTTTATTATTTGTTTACTGTTTTTCCAATTGCCACAGCGTTGTTATATGCAGCAGTTATTTTAGGGGTTTTGCTGGTATTGGCTGGTATTGATATGTTAGCCAATAATCAGTTTTAGTTTCTTTACTACCAACTAAGTGAATATCACTACCACTTATCTAATTATTTTTTTAATTCAATTAAATTAACACTACATTAGTACTTAAGATGAAAGCTTTAAAATTTTCATTATATGTACTCCTTACTGTAACGCCTTTTTTTAATCAGGCGCAACAATATTATTTTAAGAACTATTCAGCCGAAAATGGTTTACCATTCGTTCAGGTATTCTGCATGTACCAGGATAAGTTAGGGTACCTATGGAGCGGAGGATATGGAGGCCTAAGCAGATTTGACGGTAAAACCTTTAAAAATTATACTAAAAAAGATGGCTTGTTGGACAATTATGTCAACGCTATTTGCGAAGATGATAGTTCCGCATTATACGTTGCTTCAAACAAAGGAATTAATGTCCTTAAAAATGGTAAGGTACAACCGCATTTAATATACAACTTAAATGGACTTGCCATCACTTCCATCTGTAAAGGTTACCACCATAGTGTTTATGTTGGTACAACTAAAGGTTTATATATTATTAGTAACCGAAAAGTAAGACCGGTAAGTAAAATTCAAAATGTTAAGGTTAATTGTGTTTATAAATTAGATAGCTCAATTATATGTGTTGGTACAGAAAATGGAGTTTATCTTTATGGACACCAAACTTTTAAACACCTCACAGAACAGAATGGATTACCGTCTAATAGCGTTAATTGCATTACTAAATTTAATAACAATCTGGTAATTGGCACACACAAAGGATTATCATTTTATAATTTGTCTCAGAATAAATACACAAATTATAAAATAGAAAATGGTTTAATTGATGAAAACATTAAAACAATTTTAACTGAAGGTCAGAATTTATGGATCGGTTCTAACACTGGTTTAATTTATCTGAATCAAAATCAATTTTATTATACAGGTATTTATAATGATAATAATTCTAATTATATCAGGTGCCTTCTGTCGGATAAGGAAGGAAATATCTGGATAGGCACACATACGGGTTTATTTCGTTACCGCGATAAATCTTTTATTTCTTTTGATAAGATTAGTGGTCCAGGGAATGCCTTTGTTTATGGAATTGCTAAAGATAAACAAGGCATACTGTGGTTATGCACAGAAAACAATGGAATTTATAGTTATGATCAATCCTATTTTAAGCGTTATGGAACAAAGGATGGATTGATTGGAAATGTTTGTAGAACCGTTTCTCAATTCGATAACCAACAATTGTTATTTGGATTTGAGAATGGCGTCATGTTATTTAATAACTCCCAATTTAAATTGGTGCCCACCGATGGTTTGTCAGGGCCTTTTGATTTTTCATATAAGGCTAAAGATGGAAGTGTTTATATAGGACATCTTAATGGCATAACTAATTATTCATTTCAAAATAATAAGCTTTTAACAAAAACCTATCAATACAAAACAAAAAACGGATTCAGTCCTTTTGGATTTGCAGAGGATGAAAAAGGTCAATTATGGATTGGAACATATGGCAATGGCTTGTTTGTATTAAAAAATGACTCTATTCAAAGAATGAATAAGTTCATTGGAAGCAATGAAGAAAATTTCTTTTCGAATGTTATAATTTACAACACAATGTTTGCAGGTACCTTGTCTGGGCTTGCTATTTACGACATTTCAACCAATAAATTAAAGTATTTAACTGAATCTGATGGACTGAATTCTGATTTGATTTATTCTCTGAAAATAAGTCGGAATAAAAAAAATTTATGGATTGGAACCAATCAAGGTGTGAATCTTCTTAATTTAGAAAAGTATTTCAATAGCAATCAAGTCGATATTAAGTCTTATGGTAAAGCAGAGGGTTTTACCGGTGTTGAATGTAATTCAGGTGGAATTTATGAGGATACTGATGGCACCATTTGGTTTGGAACCGTAAGTGGTATTGTAAAACATGAGCCTTTTTCTGTTAAGACTAATACGTTACAAAATTCAACTGTTATTCAGGTTATTCAGGTAAATTCTGTTGACACTATTTTACAAAATGGTGTGAAGTTACCTTATGCATATAACAATATTACATTTAAGTACAGAGGTATCTGTTTAACAAATCCGGATAAGGTACAGTATATTAAAAAATTGGAGGGGCTTGATAAAGAATGGAGTTTGCCAAGTACAGAAGATGATAGCAAGTATCTTAATTTGCCTCCCGGAAAATATATTTTTAAAGTTAAATCTTGTAATAACGAAGGACTTTGGAATTCTACTGAAACTAAATTTGCATTCGAAGTTAAACGACCATTTTACTTCACATTTTGGTTTATTTTTCTTTGTATTGCTTTTGTTGTTTTAGTTATTATTGTAATTTTTAGAATCCGATTAACACGCATTCGCAAGAAACAAAAGCTCGAATTTGAGCGTAAAGTTGAAATGAGCAAGGTTGAATTAAAGGCACTACGTTCACAAATGAACCCACACTTTGTTTTCAACTCTTTAAACTCCATTCAGCATTATATTTATAGCAATGAGAGTAATGAAGCAATTAAATACTTGAATAAATTTGCAAGGTTGGTAAGAATTATTTTGAATAACAGTGAAAAGCCAACTGTTACAATTGAAGAGGATTTAGAAGCATTAAAACTATATCTGGAACTCGAGCAAATGCGATTTGAAGGTAAATTTGAGTATGAAATAAAGGTTGATGACAATGTGGATACAGATTATGATATCATGCCTCCATTATTGATGCAGCCGTATGTTGAAAATGCGATTCTTCATGGCTTAAACCCATTAAATTATAAAGGAAAATTAACCATCCATTTAAGTGTAAGCGATAACTTTTTGGTTTGTGTAATTACTGATAATGGGATTGGCAGAGAGAAGGCTCGCGAAATTACGCACAGTATACCCGGGAAAAAACACAAATCACTTGGAATGAAAATTACAGAGGATCGTTTACGTATTCTGAATGATTTGAATAATTCCACATTAAGCGTTAATATTATAGATTTAAAAGATACAAAAGGTATGGCACTTGGAACTAAAGTAGAATTATTTGTCCCACTTAATAATTAAATGTATGATCAAAACATTGGTAGTTGAAGATGAGTCTAAGAGTCGCAGCATGCTCTTAACAATGATTCAAAAAGTTAATCCTAATCTCCAAATCGTTGGAGAGGCTAATAACGTGAAAGATGGAGTTGAAAAAATTAAAACCTTAAAACCGGATTTGGTTTTCTTGGATGTAAGCATGCCGGATGGCACCGGATTTGATTTGTTGGAGCAGGTGCAGGGACAAAAATTTGATTTGATTTTTGCTACTGCTAGTGATCAGCATGCTATAAAGGCGATTAAGTATAGTGCTTGCGATTATCTTTTAAAGCCAATTGATATTGATGAATTGAAAATTGCCATTGACAAGGTGCTTGAAAAGAAAAGCGGTTCACCGAATATGGACAACCTTAATTTTTTAATACAGCAATTAAAAAAAGCTGATGATAATTTTCAGAAAATTACCTTGCCAACAGGTAACGCATACGAAATTGTTGCAATAAAAGATATAATCAGATGTGAAGCAGATGCAAGTTATACCACCTTTTATCTGCTTGATAAACGAAAAATAATGGTGAGTTTTGGATTAAAACATTACGAAGAGTTGTTGCCTTCTAACGAATTTATTCGCGTTCACCATCAACATTTGATTAACATGAATCACGTGGTTCGTTATTTGAAAGAGGATGGTGGCTACGCTGTCATGGTAGACGGTTCTAAAATCGAGTTGTCTCGTAGAAAAAAGGATCACTTTTTAGAGAAATTAGGGAATAAGTAAATTGGATTTAATTCAATTTAACCTAGTACATCAATTGCACGTAACCTTTAAACTGTCTTCCTTCCTCATCATTTAAATACAAAATGTAAAAATAAGTACCTGTAGGTAATTTAGAACTTCCAATTGTGCCCTTGCTGTTTGGGACACCGTCCCAGTCATTTTTATAGTTCTTCATTTTGTATACTTCATTACCCCATCTGTTAAAAATTTGAAGTTCAGCATTTGGGAAGTATTCTAAATTTTTAATGGTGAAAAATGGATTATATAAATCGCCATTTGGTGTAAACACCTCCGGTATATCTATATCAGTTACATTTACCTTAATAATTACATCACTTGTATCTTGGCAAATTTCATTTGAAACGATTAGTTGAACTGTATATGTACCCGGATTAGTAAACGTGTTATTTGGTGTGTTATTTGTTGAAGAATTACCATCTCCAAATGTCCAATTAACTGAGCTGCCTGGCGTTAAACCCGTTGAAGTATTAGTGAAATTAATTGTTAAAGGTACACCTCCGCTTAACGTTGAAGTTGCTATACTTGAATTGATGTTAAAATAATTAGCAATAATTGGCGTTACGCTGCTAGTACATCCGTTTGAACTACCTTGTGCATAAAACGTATAAGTGCCGAATGCCCCAAAATTTGGCGTAAAGGTATTTGAGTTCGCCAGTAATGTATTTGTTAAGGTGGCTTCGTCATACCAGTTAACTGCTACAGAGCTTCCAAAATTAGCAAACAAAATTACATTAGATCCTACACAGGTATTTCCTCCGTTACTATTCACCAAGTTTGGTGTGTTAAAAATAGATACTTGTGTTGTTGCAGTGTTTGTACAATTATTATTATCTAAAACTGTAACTGTGTATATGCCTGACATACCGGACGTGATATTAGTTAATGCCGGATTTTGGATAGTAGAAGTAAAAGATAGTGGTCCGGACCAATTATAACTTGTTCCATTTGAAGCATTTAAATTAATCGTATTGCCGCTGCAAATTACGCCCGATGAATTTACACTTGCACTTGCAGGCGTTAAACTATACACGAAGACACTAACAAGCCCGTTGTTTGAACAACCATTGGCATCTGTCACGCTGATGCTGTAATTTCCTGCATTAGCAGGTGTTGCATTGTTAATCGTTTGGCTGGCACCAATGGCGTTAAATGATCCTGGACCAGTCCATGTGTAATTAGTAACAGCTGCTCCTCCTGCATTAAGATTAATTGAACCGTTTGTACAAACACTGGAACTTAAAGCACTTGCAGTAAAAATTGGAGAACCAAGAACGTTAACCGGAATGACAGAATTGCTGGTGCAGCCTGTTAAGGAGTTTGTAACAGTGATAGAATAATTACCAATATTAAGTGTTGAACTATTTGCAATGCTTGGGTTTTGTTGTAATGAATTAAATCCATTTGGACCTGACCAAACATAATTACTGCCACCACTAGCATTTAATTGGATTGGATTACCGGTACAAACACCTGTAGCGGTTGCAAACGCAACAATACTTGGGTTAGCATTAATTGTAACATTTACATTTGTTGTTCCAATACAACCTTGCGGACTACTTACACTTAGGTTGTAAAGTCCGGAATTAGAAACAGTAACAGGTGTAATGACCGGATTTTGTAGATTAGAATTAAATGCACTTGGGCCCGTCCAAGTGTAACTTGCAGCAGAGCTTGCAAACAAACTAAATGTTGAACCGGCGCAATAGACAGACTGGGATGAACTTGCTGTTGGGGTTGGATTGTTGTTTACCGTAACGGTAACATTTTGCGCAGGTCCACTACAACCTGCAGAAGTTGCAAATACGGAGTAAACGCCTGACATTAAATTTGTAGCTGAAGGAATAGTTGGATTAGCAATAGAAGAGGTAAAACTATTTGGACCGCTCCAAGTGAAGGTAGCACCAAATGTAGGAGAACTCGCATTTAGATTAATTGTACCACCAGCACATAAGCTCGTAGCAGCGGCACTGGCAGAAGGCGCAGCAGGCGCACCAGGATTAATAATTGAGTAAGGACCAAAACTAGCAATACAGCCTTGATTATCTCTGATTTGTAAATTATAGGTGCCTGCCGGTTGATTTCCTAACGTAGCTGTATTAGCTACAATTGCGCTGGATGAATTTGTCCAGGTATATGTAAAAGGCGATGTGCCGGATGCAATTACGTTTGTAATTGAGCCTGTACTTGCTGAACAATTGCTTGGAGAAACACTTGGTACTGAAGATAAATTTGGTATAGCAAAAATGGTCACCTGACTTATTGCAGTGTTTGTACAGCCAGTTGTAGCCAAACCGGTAACAGTATAATTTGTTGAAGTAGTTGGGTTGATAACAATATTTGGTCCGCTTGCTCCGGTACTCCAGTTATATGTGTTCGCTCCTCCGGCGGTCAGTGTTAAGGATTGGTTAGAGCATAAGGTAGATGAGTTAACAGATACCGGTGGTAAGGCATTAACGCTTACGGAAGTTATTGCAGAATTTCTACATCCATTACTAGCAGTACCTGTTACTGTATAATTTGTTGTGATACTTGGATTAACTGCAATACTTGATGAAACCGGACCTGTATTCCATGTATAACTCAAAGCTCCAGCTGCCGTTAATGTTCCGGTATTACCATTACAAATTGTAACAGAGCTTGATGTTATTGTTGGTAAGCTATTTACACCAATATTTGTAGTAAAGCTTCTTGTACAGCCAACTGAATTTGTGCCGTTAACAGTATACACTGTTGCAGAGGCTGGAGAAACTATAATAGAAGAAGAGTTTGATGAGTTAGACCAGGTATAGGTAGAAGCACCACTTGCATTTAAAGTGGCAGACGAACCAGAACAAATGGTATTTGAAGAGGTTGTGATGCTTGTATTCGGTACAGCATTAACTGTAACGGTTGTAATTGTTGAATTAATACACCCTTGAGCACTTGTGCCAGATAATGTATAACTCGTTGTTGAAGATGGAGAAACATTGATGGTAGTAGTTGTTGGTCCTGTGTTCCATGTGTAGGTGCTTGCGCCACTACCGGTTAGCAAAGTTGTAGCTGTGCCACAAGTACTTAAAGGACTTCCTCCATTAATCAAAACGCTTGGCAAAGGATTAACAGTGATGAATTTTGTAAGTGTTTGCTTGTAACCACAAACGCCACCTGCAATCAACGTGTAGTTAATTGAACTTCCCGGTGTGGCTAAAAATGTGTTGGTATTAACTCCTGATGGTAACCATGTATAACTACTTGCGCCAGCAGGACCGGTTAAAAGAACTGAGCCTCCAGGGCACACACTGTTGGTTGGTGAACTAATGTTTGCAAATGAAACACCGGTTAAAGCAGTGATTGTATAGTTGCAAATATCTCCGGCAAAACCATCAATCATTAAATAATAATTACTACCTACTGATAAGCTATTTGCGTTAATAGTGAAGGTTGAACTACCTTCTTTAAAATCACTCACCGGAGCGAAACTACAGCAAGCTGCCGCAGCACTGAATATTTGCATTTGTAAACCGCCGCTTGGATAAGACCCAACCCAACAATTGGCAACATCAATTTTAAAAGAGGCGGTTGTAGATGCTGCGGTGAATCTAATCCATGAATTGTTATTAATATTAACATCAAAAAATGGAGAGCCAACTCCCCATGGACCACCTTGACCAAATGGGCCACCAGTATTGACGCCATTAGGCTGATCTACACCTGCATTGGTTTCGTTATTACCAAACATATTACAAGGCCGGTCAGCAGTGTAAGCGGCACTGGTAGAACCAGAGTAGCCATTAATATCACATATATTTAAGGCATTGCTGCAATTATCATTAGTAGGTGATTGAACGCAAATACCAAAGCTTCCTGTAGAAGTAGCATAACCCCAATACCTTATATATATTGTTGCTCCGGGAGTTAAGCCAGTTGCTGCAATGTATGGCAATAAATCATTGGCGCCACCCGGGTAGGCTGTATAATCATCACTGCAGGCTATTTGAGTTAAGCTGCTGCATGTTGCACCAGAGTATATGGCCATTACACCATCTGTTATAAAACCGGCACCTAAATTTGGTTGCGGTGTAATGTAAATATTACCACTGGGAGGTACCGTTACTTTAAACCAAACATCTGCGGTTGAACCTGAAAAGCCTCCCATAAATGGAGTACTTCCCCCGGCACAGCTCGCAGGAGCAGGCGCTAATGCACCACCTGTTGAGGTTGCACCGATTGTACTGAATTGTAAATAATTGCAATTAGAATTAACAGCCGGTAATTGAATTGCACCACAGGGATTATCGTTCGGTTGCCCGCTAACAATTGCATTACCACTAACTCAAACACTAAAGGTTGATCCGTTACCTGAGTAGTAATCAAATACTCTAAAGAAATAGGTTGTACCGGGAACTAAGCCAACAACTGTTACAGATTCAGTTCCGCCGCTGAATGTATTGTCAACACAGGTGAAAGAGGTTAAAGCCCCACAAGATCCATTAAATACTTGCAAAACTGCGTCATAAGAAGTTGATCCAGTAGTTTGAATGGTTTGTGTGTAATTGTTTGCAACGAAACTAAACCAAACATCGTCATTTGCAGTACCTGCGCAACCAGCTAAAGATTGCGTCGCTCCATAAGAATTACCAGTAGTATTAACGCATCCGGCATTTACAGTAAGTGGAATTGCACCTGAACAAGCATCATTGCTCGGTGGAGTTGGTGCATTCGATACACAGATATTAAAGGTACCGGAGCCACTTCCAACGGCGTAATGGTAAATTCTGATATAATAGGTATTACCAATTGTTAATCCTGCAAGCACTGTACTTTCTGTGCCACCATTAAAAGTTGCATCAACGCAATTCAATGAAGTTAAGGAAGAGCAACTACCTGAAAAAATTTCTAAAACGGCATCATAACTTGCTGATCCTACTACAGTAACAGAATGTGAGGTGGCTGTTGCAGTGAAGCGATACCAAACATCATCATCAGCATTTCCGGCACAACCAGGTATGGTTTGTGTTGCACCTGTTGAGGTGCCTCCGGTAAATACACAGCTAACATTTACAGGGAGCAAAGGTGCGGCAGAACAATTATCTGTTTGAGCAGTTAGTTGATTTAACGATAAAACTGCAAATAGGATATAAATAAACCTTGTAAATTTCATTATGAATTAATTAGTTAGTTAGTAGTTTCTATTTCTTTAATTTCTATTGGAGATAAATTGTACTGTTGAAAGAGTTTTTTCACCTCTGATAAACTAAATGCTTTGTATGCCTCGCCGCTGTTTGGTTGCGGAGAAACTATAAATATTAATTCCCCCATTTCTTTCTCAGGCTTATATTTGATTTTTGCCTCAGTTACTTCGTTGTTTCTTAATAAATGTTGCTCAATGGCGCTTTTGGTTTCAGGTAATAATGTACCAGAAAAGATATATTGGTATTTTTTACTGTTTTGTTGTGCAAAAAAGTAGTTTCCTGTATACAGGAAAACAAGAATTAAAAGATATTTCATTTAAAAAATTTAGAGAATCAAATATACGATTTAAGGCGTGATTTCATAAAGAATCGGCACTTAAAGCGGCAAAAAATCAGAAAAATAATAACTAAAACGATTAAGTTATTGCTTTAAATTAGTTTTGAAAAAATTCCAAACCGGATCATCTGAAATTGGGAAACAAAACAGATGAATTGGTTCATTTTTGATTGGATGAATGAAGCTAAGTTCAGCGCTATGCAAATGAATAAATCCTCCTGGGTTACTTCGCTCTGCGCCATATTTTAAATCACCTTTAATCGAGCAACCAATAGAACCCAATTGACAGCGTATCTGATGATGTCTCCCGGTAATTAGATTTATTTTGAGTAAATGATATGTTGAGCTGGAGCCAAGATATTTATATTCAAGGCAAGATTCAAGAGCATTAGGGGTTGGTTTTGAAAATGCTTTGCTGGTATTTGTTTTTTCGTTTTTAATTAACCAATGTTTTAAAATCCCTTGTTCAGCGGCTGGTTTATTTTTAACCACAGCCAAATAACTTTTTTGGATTTTACGCTCGCGTACCAATTCGTTAAATCGACTAAGTGCTTTGCTTGTTTTAGCGAATATTATCAATCCACTAACCGGCCTATCAATTCTATGAATTACACCACAGAAAACATTTCCAGGCTTATTATCTCGTTTTTTTATAAAATCTTTAATGAGTTCACTTAAGGGCACATCGCCGGTTTTATCTCCTTGAACAATTTGGCCGGCTAATTTATTTACAACCACAATGTGATTGTCTTCGTATACAATTTGTTCCTGATTAAAGATTTTGCTGGAAAGATTCACTATCGGATTCCGGTTTTAGTAGTTTTTGTTTTTACTTTAAATATTGAATTCAATTTATATTCAATGCCAGTGCTTGGAGATAGAGCAGGAGATTGGGCTAAATAGCCTGTATTATTAATCAGATAATAGCCTTCGGTTCCAACTAAAGAATATAATTCTTTGGCTGTTGTGGCGAATTGTTTATTGTAATTATACCATATTGGCCAATCGAATTTTGGATTTTGTTTAATGTAGTTGAGGTAATTTTTTAAACTATCATCAACACAAACGCTTAAGAAAATTAGTTTATCACCGTACTTCTTTTTTAGAGTGCTTATTTTCAACATTTCTTTTAAACTATTTTCATTTTTGGTGGAGAAAAAATTTAAATATATCCAACGATTTTTAAAATTTGTCAATGTTCCAACAGTACCATCTTTGCTCCGAGCTTGAAAAACAGGGGCGGGCGAGCCGGGTTGCATTTTTTTAAGATAAACTAGAATTGTTTGTGTTAAGGTTTTGTGAACATTAATTTTAGTGTGATCGTTTAATTGTCCAATCAATGCTTCAATAGCATCAGGATTAAATTCTGATGAATAGTAGAAGTCAATTAAATTGTTAATTGCAACCAACTCACGGATAGTATCGTTGTTGAGTTTTGGGTCTGTTTTTAAAAATGCATTTAAGCTCTGCCAATTAGCTTGTGTATTAATTATATTATGAACTGTTTGCCCTTTTTTCTTAGAGGCAAGTGCTAGTATATATCCTTTAAAATAAATTTTAAAAAAGTTCATGTACTCATCATGTGTATATTGAATAGGTTTGTTTTTAATGTAATATTCGTACAAATAATTTTCGCCACGGGAAATTGATGTATTGAGTTCTGCAATTTTGTAGTTATAGTAGTTTTTAAAATAATTGTTATTTATTACACTATAACGTTTTTTGCATTGAAGAGCCAACGAATCTATCACTTGAACAATTGAACCTTTGCCAATAAAAGCACCATTGGATTTAACTAATGCTCCGGCTTGCAATTCTTCATAATCCATGATTAAATTATTTAATTCTAAGCTGTCAGCGCCAATTATATTTGGGCTTACTTCTAGTCGTCCACCGTTTGAGTAGTCTAAAGATTCATCTACCTCAGGCAATGTAATCCCGTATATATAATTTGGCTGTATATATAATTTACTCTCTACATTATTAATTTTTAAAATAACCGGTTGGGTAAATTCTGTTTGAATTTTGAGTTCAAAAAAACCATCGGCTTGAATTGTGTCTCTGTCTTCTTCTAAAGGAAAGTTGGTTACAAAATCATTTAATTTAATTAATTGTATAACCTTTTTTGCATAACTAGTATGTGCTTTGCCCCTGATGGTAACATTTTGCGCTATGCCAAAAACGCAACTAAAAAGACTTAGGTATGTTAAAAGTTCTTTAATGATAAAATAATGCTTAGAATTTAAAAAGTTACGGATTTTGAATGCTTTTGATGGAAAACATATCAGCGTAATTATCAGCAATAATTTTTGCTTCACTGGCTGTTACAGCAATTGAAATGTTAGCTAAATCAAGTTGCTGTGGATTGATGAAAATTTCATCCAGGTTAAGTTCCATGTTGATAGTTGTTTTACGATTTGCTTTTATTTTAAGGTCTAAGTCATTAAAGGTAAATTCTTTTAGAGAATTATTCTTTCCTTCAAATCCTCCAATATGCATAGCAATAGGCTTTAATGCATTACTCCCCAATGTTTTATAATCACCTTCTAGCTTAAAAAATATATAGCCAGTATTCCAGTCCCAAAACATTCCATTTAATGGATCTAGTGAACCGCTTTGCGCACCACTTGTGTTTCTTTCAGGATCAACACCAAGAAGCATTCTAAATTTTTTATAATTACCTTCATTAATATTATTCAATGTGAAGCTTACTGTGCTTCCAAAATGTTCAGTTAAGATATATTCATTTATTTTTATTTCTGTATTTTCATTTGTAGTTAGATAGAAGTTACTTAAGTAGTATTTAAGTATACTAACTTTGAAACTATCTGTTCCGGTGCTTTTATAAAAAACGGTTTCTTTAATCAGGTTTTTACTGTTTGCTTTAGCGGTAATACTAACCACTATACTTCCTTGGTTGGAAGCGGCAGGTTGATCAGTAATTGGTTTTTCTATTTTGCCATCTTTTTTACAAGCAATTAAACCAATTAACAAAAGCAAAGTTGTTATCGTTTTAAACATACTAGCAAATATACAAAATTATGGTACAGGGTCATAACCACTTCCGCCCCATGGATGACATCTGCAAATTCGTTTAATTCCTAACCAACTGCCTTTTAAAGCGCCATATTTATTAATCGCATCAATGCTGTATTGGCTACAAGAAGGTGTGTATCTACAGGCATTTGGCAGTAAGGGCCTTATGCAATATTGGTAAAACTTCACAAAAAGTATGGCAAGTTTTTTTAGCAATTTATTAATTTAATTTTTGTTAAAGTTACATCAATTTAAGTAATTTCATCTTGTTTTGTAACCCAATTCTAGTGATTTTTATAGATTACATAAAGAAAAAAATTAAAGAGAATAAGATAAAATTTTCCTTTACCCTCATTATAATTGTTGCTTATTGGCTTTGGTTACCAACAACCTTGTTTAATAAAAGTTATAGTACAGTTTTGGTTGATGAAAACAATCAACTATTATGTGCGCAAATTGCTGCTGATGGGCAATGGCGTTTTCCTTTAAGTGATAGCGTTCCGGTTAAGTTTAAACAATGTATTTTAACTTTCGAAGACGAATATTTTCCTTATCATTTTGGAGTAAATCCGGTTTCTATTATTAAATCAATCACACGAAATGTTTCAGCCGGTAAAGTAAAAAGTGGCGGCAGTACTTTAACCATGCAGGTTGCAAGAATGATGCGAGGCAGTAATAGTAGAACATACTTTCAGAAGATTATTGAGATACTTTTGGCTGTTAGAATTGAATGCAGCTATTCTAAAAAGAGTATACTAAATCTTTACTGCAGTAATGCGCCATTTGGAAGCAACGTGGTTGGTTTATCAGCAGCCAGTTGGCGTTATTATGGACGTGATCCTAATAATTTAAGTTGGGCAGAAAGTGCTTTACTTGCTGTGTTGCCGAATGCTCCGTCTCTAATATATCCGGGTAAAAATTCAAAGATTTTGTTAGCTAAAAGAAATAGACTTTTAGCAAAATTATTTCAAAAGAAAATAATTTCTAAGGATGATTATGTACTTGCTTTATCAGAATCGATCCCAATTAAACCATATTCCATTCCGCAGTTTGCACCTCATTTAATGGAACTTGCAATTAAAGGCAATGGAAAGGGCAAACTAATAAAAACAAGTGTTAAATTAACTTTACAACTTCAGGCAATTGAGTTATTGAACAAGCAGGTTAACCTTCTAAAAGCTAATCATATATACAATGCCGGCTTACTTATTGCTGATAACAAAACAGGTCAGATTTTAGTATATGTTGGCAATTCTAATGATCCTAAAAATGAGCATCAGAATTTTGTTGATGTAATTCAGGCGCCTCGGAGTACCGGAAGTATTCTAAAGCCTTTTCTTTATGCCTTTATGTTGAATGAGAACAAAATTCTTCCGAAAACACTTTTGGAAGATGTTCCAACGCAAATAGGGAATTATGCCCCTAAAAATTTTAATTTAACTTATGATGGTTTAGTGCCTGCTAACGAGGCAATAGCTAGGTCGTTGAATATTCCTTCTGTCAGAATGTTACAAGATTATGGAGCATCTAAGTTTCATTACCGATTAAAAGAATTAGGCTTTAAAACTTTTACTAAATCATCGCAACATTATGGTTTATCATTAATTTTAGGTGGGGGGGAGGCTACATTGGCAGATGTGGCAAGTGCATACAGTGGGATGGCACGAAGTTTATTAACTTACAATAATGCAAGAGACCGCTACACACAAGGAAACTATGTTCCACTAACTTTTATAAAGAAGACTAAAGAAGAAAATAAAATAGCCTCGCATTCTACTGATTTGTTGAATGCAGGTACCGTTTGGCAAACATTTGGTGCCATGACAGAATTGTTGCGTCCACAGGATTATATTGGTTGGATGCAATTCATTAATAAGAATAAAATTGCGTGGAAAACCGGTACAAGTTTTGGATTTAGAGATGCTTGGGCTGTTGGGGTAAACGCAAATTATTGTGTTGCAGTTTGGGTTGGAAATGCAGATGGTGAGGGAAGACCTGAATTAACCGGTACATCTTGTGCCGCACCTTTATTGTTTGCAACCTTTAATATATTACCTTCAAGAACTTGGTTTCCTAAACCCACACACTGTTTAACCAAAATAAAAGTATGTAAACAAAGTGGATTTAGAATTAATGAAAATTGCCCTGACATCGTTATGCAGGAGGCTGTTAAAGGTTATGAAAATACTAGGTCATGCCCATTTCATAAACAAATTTTTTTGGATGAAACTGAGCGTTTTAGGGTTAATAGTAATTGTTACGAAGTTAATAAAATGAAGAAAGAAGTGTATTTTGTGGCTAGTCCAATCCAAGAGTTTTATTTTAAACAAAAAAGCTTGTTCTACAAAGTGTTGCCTCCATACGCGGAAAATTGTAATAGCGAATTTGTTATTCATCAAATAGGATTGATTTACCCGAAGGAGAATTACAAAATTTATGTTCCTGTTGATGAGAGCGGTCAGCGCAGTAAATGTATTTTTAAAGCCACGCATAAAGATCCTCAAATGTCAATGTTTTGGCATTTAGATGGTGAATACGTTGGCACAACACATAAGTTTCATCAGATTTCAACATTGCCTTCGCCCGGTAATCACCAATTGGTAATTACTGATGAAGAAGGGGAGACGGTTACTTGCAACTTCTTCGTATTGGATAAGGCTGGTAAATAAGTTTGTTATAACAACTCAACCTCATCATTAGCCACACAAACAAATAATTTATTTGAAAGTATTAAATCTTTTTCTTCTTTAATAGTCTTAAGGTTAAAATACCCTACAACAAATTTGTACTGCGCACTTTCAAATTTTTCATCTATTGAAATTGGCTTAAGCTTTTTTAGTTCGTCTTCTGTGTTATAACGCAAATACAACTTAATTGATATTTGGTTTTCCGGTTGATTGGACTTGTTTTGCGTTATTTTTTTGTAACCGTATTTATACCCATAGGATAAAGCTGAAATATCTGAAAGCACAGCTGCACCGGTTGGATGACCACCTGCGCCACGTCCTTTTAAAAATTGTTCACCGCTAAATTCGCCTTCAACAATTACACCGTTAAACTCATTGTCGGTAAAAAATAAAGGGATGTGTTGTTGTATAAATTTTGGTAAAACAAAAATGGCTACTTTATCCGGTGCAACTTGTTTAATAGTAGGAACTAATTTTATTTTATAGTTTTTTTCGTTGGCATAGTTAATGTCATGTTCATGCAAGGTTGTTATACCAATGTTCAATACATTTTCCGGTAAGCAAAAAACTCCAAAACTGTGAAGCGCAATTATGATAGCTTTAAACTTAGCATCAAATCCTTCAACATCATTTGTTGGGTCGCTTTCGGCAAAGCCCTTTTCTTGAGCTTGTTTAAGTGCATCCGGATAACTCAATTTTTCTAAAATTGTTTTCGTGAGAATGTAATTTGTTGTCCCATTAAAAATACCAGAAACTTTCGTTAATTGTTCGTTATCAAAATATTCCTCAAGAGTTCTGATGATAGGAATACTGCCACAACTACTAGCTTCGTATAAGAGAGAAACATTATTTTCTTCTTGTAGCTTTACTAGCTCTTTTAAATGAGTTGCAACCATTTTTTTATTGGCCGTTACTACATGTTTGCCATTTTGTAGGGCATGCTTAACAATTTGGTAGGCTTCTTCAGCATCATCAATTAACTCAACTATTAAATTGATGGATGGATTATTTAAAATTTCAAATTTATCATAGGTGAAAAGTTCCTGTGGTAATGTTCTTTTTTTGTCTCTGTTTTTTACTGCAATTTTTGTAATGTTTGCAGTAAATCCTTTACTATTATTTAAAACGTGATACAGACCTTGTCCAACACATCCAAAGCCAAATAGGCCAATATTTAATTCGTTGCTCATGATTTAGTAATTAATTTATTTTTTTTAGTGGATTGATAAAAGTTTGTAATGAGTTGAGTAAGTTGTTTAGTTTCCAGGAGAAAACCATCATGACCAAAATTGGAATCAATAATTTTTAATTCACTCTGTTTAATGCCATCTGCCAACTCAAATTGTTCTGGTGGAGGAAATAGTAAATCACTACTGATACCAATAATGAGTGTTTGAGCTTTTATTCTCGCTAACACGTCTTTTAAACTTATTCTGCTACGCACTACATTGTGACTATCCATGGCATTTAGAAGAGTAATGTAGCTGTATGCATTAAAACGGTTAACTAATTTTTCGCCTTGATATCTTTGGTAGCTGGAGGCATTAAACTCGTTTAATTTTGAATTATCTTTTTCAGATTGCGTTGTTTTGTATGGTAAATAATTCCGATAGCTTAATAAAGCAATGCTTCTGGCAGCTGCCAAACCTTTTATACCTCCATCGATAGTATTGCTATAATAAGTTCGATCTGCTTTAATAGCCATTCTTTGGCTTTCATTAAATGCAATACCCCATGGCGAATGCTGCGCATTTGTTGCAATTAAAATCGTGTTTTCAAACAAATCCGGGTGACTAATATTCCATTCTAAAATTTGTTGAGCACCTTGTGAACCTCCAATAATTGTGTGAATTTTGTTTATTCCTAAATGCTCTCGTAATAGATTGTGAACGGATACTATGTCCCTTATTGAAACAAATGGAAAATGAGCAAAAAATGGTTGGTCGGTATATTTATTTATACTTGCCGGTCCTGTTGTTCCGTAGCATGAACCAAGGTTATTGGCACATACAATAAAATGGTCTTTCGGATTAAAAAGATCACTTTCGCCGAATAATCCGGGCCACCATTCAAATGGATTGCTGTTTGCTGTTAATGCATGGCAAACCCAAACTACATTGTTAGCATCTTTATTTAATTTGCCAAAGGTGTGGTAAGTAATTTCTAATTCAGGAAGTTGTTCACCGCTTTCTAAATTAAATGCTTGCTTGTAATGAAATGTAGATAACATAATTGTAAATTATTAAGTGTGTTTTAATTTTGACTAATAAAAAATGATTTCGCAAGTGATTTGTTTTCTTCTTTCGTATTAAGATTAATACTGTGCCCTAGGCGTTTTACGGCTTTTAAACTAAGGTATACGGGTGAGTGCCCACCACTTAGTTTGGAATCGAATTCAGAATAGATTTTTAAATTCGATTTAAAAGACGGACTATTTAATAAGTTTAGCTGAGTTATATTTGATTTTTGCATGTTGTTTTTTTAAATAATAAATAATTTAAGAACTTGTTAGTGAGAATTACTAACTGCTAGTTGGTTAAGGAAACTAACGGAATAGAATAGTACTTAACACATACAACAACAACAGCACATGCAAAAACTGTTGGGTGCAAAGTTGAGAACCTGAACTTTTGTTTGATGATTTGGTGTAGTTTTCATTTTTTTCATTTTAATTTATTTTTCCCCTTACTCTCATCAGGGGTAGGATTTAGCACCTGTTTTCCAATTTCGGTTTAACGAAACTTTTAGTTGGTTGCTTGCGGGTTTCAGAGCCTATTCTCTCGCCGCATCTTAATAAATTAACTACACAACAGGTAATTAATTCGATGACAAAATTAATGTTTTATAAAATTGGTTGTTGTTTTTTTTTTAATAATGGGTCTATTTGTCTGTAAATCAATACAGTAATTTTTTCAGAACGGAGTTAGTTCTTTAGACTTAAGGTCATCTAATACTTCAAAAATAGATTGACTATCGTTCAAAGTAACAAGTTTTGTTCTGTATTCTTTAAAATTTGCGATTCCTTTGAAATAGTTTGCATAATGATTTCTCATTTCCAAAACACCAAGCTTTTCTCCTTTCCATTCAACTGATTTTTTAAGATGAGTTTCACAAACTTCTATTCTGTTATTAAGTTTAGGTTTCTCTAAAATTTCACCGCTTTTAAGAAAAGCTTTTATTTCATTAAATATCCATGGATAGCCTATTGCTGCTCTGCCAATCATGATGCCATCAACACCGTATTTATTTTTATATTCTAGGGCTTTCTGAGGGCTATCAATATCTCCATTTCCAAAAATCGGAATTTTAATTCTGGCATTATTTTTTACCTTAGCAATAGGTTCCCAATTCGCATGGCCTTTATACATTTGCGCACGCGTTCTTCCGTGAATGGTTAAGGCCGCAATTCCTACATCCTGTAAACGTTCAGCTACTTCCATTATATTGATACTGCTTTCATCCCATCCTAAACGTGTTTTTACTGTAACGGGTTTGTTTGTGCCCTTAACAACAGCTTTAGTTAATCGTACCATTAAATCAACATCTTTTAGTACTCCAGCTCCTGCACCTTTACAAACTACCTTTTTTACCGGACAGCCAAAATTAATATCTACTAAGTCAGGATTAGTTGCATCCACAATTTTTGCACTCATTTCCATCGCATCTTCATCACCACCAAAGATTTGGATGCCAATCGGTTTTTCGTAATCGAAGATGTCCAGTTTTTGCCTGCTTTTAATCGCATCTCTAATTAATCCTTCGCTACTAATAAATTCTGTATACATTAAATCTGCTCCATATTGTTTGCATACGTACCTAAAAGGCGGATCAGACACATCTTCCATTGGAGCAAGTAGGAGGGGGAATTCTGGTAATACGATGGATCCGATTTTAGGCATGTACAAAGTTAGTTAATTTCTATCTCGTTTTTGTATTTAATAATTCCAACTTCAAAGCCTTTATCTGATAACAACTTAATGGCATTGATGCCGACCTCTCCGAGGTCAACACTAAACTCGTTCACGTAAAGTTGTATGTGTTGCTGAATAACTTTGTCATCCATTTCCTGTGCGTTGGCTTTAACATAAGCCAAGCTTTCATTCGGGTTTTCAAAAGCAAATTGTACGCTTTCTTTTATTAACCTACTTATTTCCTTTCTTAAGTTTAAATCTAACTTTTTGCTTGCTGCAATGCCACCTAGTGGAATTGGTGCTTGTATTAAGCCATCCCAAAATTCACCTAGATCCATTATCTTTTGAAGGCCTTTTTCAGCATATGTGAAGCGGCTTTCATGAATAATCAACCCGGCGTCAACCTCTCCATTTAAAACGGCATTTTCTATGCTACTGAATAGCATTTCCTTTTTTTTAGTTAAGTCAGGATAAGCCAGGGAGAGTAATAAATTGGCAGTTGTATTTTTACCAGGAATTGCAACAGAGTGTATGGGCTGGTTGCCGTTTTTTGATATGAGAATCGGTCCGCAATTAAACCCCAATGCACTTCCGCTGCGGAGTAAGGCATAATTATTACTAATGTTTAAAAATGCGTGGTAACTTAACTTTGTTACAGGTAATTCACCGCTGAGAGCCCATTGATTGAGTGTTTCAACATCTTCCAAAACCGGCTTAAAAATCAGGCCATTAGTATTAATCTTTTGATGTACTAACGCATCAAAAATAAAACAATCGTTGGGGCAAGGTGAGTATCCGATTTTAATATCCATTTAAAGTTGTGTTATAAGTTGGATGAGTTCATTGTTTAGATTTTGAATAGCGAGTGGCAAATTCCATTTTGATTTATCTCGCTTTTCAACATAATTAGAAATTGCTCTGATTTGAATGTAATCAGCTTCAAAGTCTATACAGCCTGCAAAAAAAGCTGCACCTTCCATGCTTTCTACATCAGGTGAGAATAAATTCAAGACTTTATTTATTGTATCGTTATTACCATGTACAGTATTTACTGTAATACCTGCAGCAGTTTGCAGTTTTGAATTTACAAGGCATTTTGGCAAATTGTTTAGTTCAAATTTAGTTTGTCCGGGCAACTTTAATTGCTCGAAGGTTAAAAAATCCGAATCATTTTCAGCACCCATTTCACTGATAATATCTTTAGTTACTAATAAAACTTCTCCCAGCGATCTGTTTTTGTTAAATGCTCCACAAACGCCAGCATTCATTGCCAAATCAATAGTTGAGTTCATATGCTTCCCCATCAATAAAGCTGTATTAACCATTCCAACACCGGTGATTAATACTTTTATGTCATGGTTGTTAAGTGTCTTTTTACTTTGATTTATTCCAATTGTCGGAACTTTAATTTCCAGAAAGTCAAGCAATGGCTTAACTTCTAAAACAGTTGCCGAAACGATAAGAATATTCATGATAAATTTTGTAATTTTACAAGCGTTAAATTACTATGATTTACTTAACCCGCAAAGAACATTTTAACGCTGCTCATAAATTATATAATCCTAATTGGAGTGAGGAGAAAAACAAGGAGGTATTCGGTAAATGCGCCAACGCCAATTGGCATGGGCACAATTACGAATTAATTGTGACTGTTAAAGGAGAAGTGAATCCTGAAACAGGTTTTTTAATGGACGTTAAAAAGCTTAGTGAATTAATTACTAAGCGTGTTTGTGACGAGTTAGATCATAAAAATCTAAATATAGACGTTGAGTTCTTAAAGGGTACGTTAGCCAGTACTGAAAATTTAGCTATTGCGATATGGGCTCAATTGGCGCCGTTTTTGCCCGAAGGCGTTCAATTGCATTGTATAAAATTATACGAGACGCCTAGAATATATGTTGAGTATTTCGGTCAATAAATGCTACTTTATTGCTAATAGTACTTTTTTCTTTAATCGATTGCCCTAATTAATTTATTTTAAACTATTTTTCATTACCTTTGTTTATCATTAATTAAGCAGCCACTTGATCGGCAAACTTCCGACGCAGTGCTGTAAATAAAATTACTTAGTTTAACCAACTAAAAAACAAGAATAAACAAATGAGCAGAAAAGTTGCTGTATATAGAAAAGAACATTTTAATGCTGCTCACCGTTTGCATAATCCGGATTTAAGCGATTCAGAAAATCAATTGATCTTTGGTAAATGTAATTCAGTTAACTATCATGGCCATAATTATGAACTTATTGTGAAAGTTGTTGGGGAAGTTAATCCTAAAACCGGCTATGTTATTGATATGAAAGACTTAAGTTCAATCATACATACTGAAATTATCGAAAGATTCGATCATAAAAACTTGAATTTAGATACTGAGGAGTTTAAAAATTTAAATCCTACAGCGGAGAATATTGTATACGTTATTTATACACTAATTAAGGCTAAACTAAGCCCTTTACTTGATTTAAAAATTAGATTATATGAAACAGAAAGAAATTTTGTTGAATACCCTGCTTAAAGATAATAAGATCGCATTGAGTGAATTATCTGCTGATGAAATAGGAGATGAACATTTGAGTACCGGGATCGAGACTCCGATGCGTGAAAATGCATTTGAGTTAACTGATGAAGAAAAAATTTCGAAAATCGAAGACCATTTTAAATCCATCATGGAAGTTTTGGGATTGGATTTGACTGATGATAGCCTAAAAGGCACGCCTAAAAGAGTGGCAAAAATGTATATTAAAGAAATTTTTAGCGGATTAAATCCTGAAAATAAACCAAAAGTTGCTTTATTTGAAAATAAGTACAAATACAATCAAATGCTTGTTGAGAAGGAAATCACTTTTTTCAGCAATTGCGAGCATCATTTTGTACCTATTTTTGGAAAAGCCCACGTTGCATACATTAGTAACGGCTCGGTAATTGGATTATCAAAACTTAATAGAATTGTTCAATATTATGCTAAACGACCACAAGTTCAAGAGCGTTTAACAATGCAAATTGCAAATGAACTTAAAAAGGTGTTAATGACAGATGATGTGGCTGTTATAATAGATGCTAAACATTTATGCGTATCCAGTAGAGGCGTTCAGGACATTAATTCTGCCACGGTTACCTCATACTACAGTGGAAAGTTTGAAAATGAGCATACAAAGCAAGAGTTTTTAAAATATATTGATATGAAGTCCTAAGCAAATAAGTTAAAATGTACTTCGTGTTTTTTTACAAAAAATTTTTTTCTATTCGAAAAAATAGTATATTTGCCAACTCTTTTTTAAGGAGTCTTCGGGGTGTAGCGTAGTCCGGTATCGCGCCACATTTGGGATGTGGAGGTCGTCAGTTCGAATCTGGCCACCCCGACTAAAAAACCTTTGCAATGCAGAGGTTTTTTCATTTTATACCAATTTTATCTTTCATCTTGAAACTAATGTAATTTAAATTTTTCTAGGGAATGTTCTTAAAATACCTTTATAAAGTATTGTGAAAGAAAAACTTACAAAAGAAGGGTTAAAGTTTGTATGAACGATATCTTTAATTTATTTCGAGCCAAAACTTTAGATTGATACTACATTTATTTATGATAGAATATTTCATTCCAATTATGAAGACTGTATCGTATTTTCGATTTTTAATAGTGAACTGTAAATATTAAAGTTTACATAATTTCACTCGATGTGTGTTTTCGCCTACATTTATAGCAAGTGTATATATCCCTGTTGGAAATTCCGATAGATTAACGCTTGTGAAAAAATCGTTAGATTGCTTACCAAATTTGCTTTGTTGTATTATTTTTCCACTAATGTCAAAAATCTTATAACTAATGTCTGTATTTATTAATTGCGATATTTCAACATTATAAATTCCTTCACTTGGGTTGGGATAAACTGATATAGGTTTGCCAAAAGAATTACTTTTTGTAATGTCAGTTACTGTTAAAGGACAAGAAAAAGTACCTGGCGTTTTTTTAATTGCAATGGCTCTTCTGCCTACTGCTGATTGTGGCCCTCTGGATCTAACACTAAACCAATGCGTTTGGCTGCTAGGAGTGTTTTGAATAACAAAAGATGTTGTGGTAGATGTGCCTACAGAGTCCATAAAAAGGCTTCCTAATTTGAAAATATCATAAGAAGTAGCTCCGGCAGCTGCATTCCAATTTAGTTTTACAGAATCAGTGCAAGCCCACGCAACGGTTAAGTTACTTGGTAAGTTGATAATTGAAAACGTTGTGTCACTTTTAGCTGAAAAACTTCCCCGAGAAATTCGAACTTTACATTGCCCGGAAATCGTGTTGGGAACTGCCCAATTTAAATAACGTTGTGAGCCTGGTATAGAGTTAGAAATTGTTGTCCAACTAGTTCCATTGTCAGTCGTATATTCCAAAGTTTGTGTGCCTACACTTTCTATATTGTCCCATCTGATAACTTCAAATTCATTTGGTACAAATCCTTCGCCGCCAATTGGGTAGGTCACTGTGTAACCATCCATCTCAAAAATCCATGTAGAATAATAAGTTTGTGGGCCCATTGGAACAGAAAACCCATTAACATTTAATGTATAAATACCACTTATCGGTAAATTAATCGTTATTTGTTCGTGGTTATTTCTCATATCAATTCCGGGAGTTGCATTCGAATTTAAAGCAGTAACGTTTGGTGTGAAATCTAAAATTAAAGGATTAAAAACAACTGATGCAGGATTAATTAAAGTAGTGTTTAAATTATTTACTAAAGCTATACTTGCATTAATGGCTGCTTGATAATCATGCCAGTAAGTCATTACTTTCATTTGTTTAACGCCTGGCGGGACGTTAATTGTATGGGTTGATAATCCACCGTTTGAAATTGATCCGGAAGTATAATTCACTTGTTCTATTGCTTTTACTGCTTTTAAAGCATTTACTCTTCCATATCCGTGCCTGAAATCCGGACCAGGATTGCCAATATCATCAGCTGTGTTAAGTATAATTGCCTTCATTAATGCACTTGGGGGATTGTTGTTGCTGTTATATAAATTGTAAGCTTGATACATTTGCGCGAATATACCTGCTATTGCAGGACAAGACATAGAAGTACCGGTTTGACTCACATAATTATCAGTATTAATTGTAGAGTAAACATTTGTTCCAACCGCACTTATTTCAGGCTTTAATCTGCCATCATGCGCTGGACCTTTACTGGAAGAGGAGTTAACTACATCTAAATGAGTTAAATTGGCAACTGCAATTGAGTTTTTTGAATGTTTATGTCCACCTGTTACATTACCCCATCCTGCACCGGCACCATAATTACAATTAGAAGTGCCGGAATTACCACCTGAAAAAACATGAATCAATTGTGGCATCAGCTGATTTTGAATATCTAGTTGTTGAGCGCGTGTTGTATATCCGGCATTGCATCCATCTGAATAGGAAGTTGAAATAATTCTGATCCCTAAAGAACCATATTGATTATTTATACTATCAAAACCCGGATACGATGGAGAGGCATTAAAGGTATAAAGCCCTGCACCCCACGCCATACCTCTGGTTAAAGGGTCTTTGTTGCCAGCTCCCATGATAATACCTGCACAATGATCGCCATGAGTACCTGTATTATTTGTCATAAATTGGTTTAATACTCTGTTGTGATAATCAACATGAGGCCCAATAATTCCATCATCTTGCAGCATTACTTTTATGCCGGCTCCGTTAAATTTTCTTCCGCCGTTATAGTCTGTAAAAAGAACATTGCTTCTATGATTTGTTCGCCCAACATTATTTTCCTCTTCAGGTAAATCATCAACAAGTTCAGCACTGCATACAAATGGTTTCGAAACAAAATTCAATACTTCGTTTTTGTTGATCCAAACAACAAACCAATTCATAAATTTATTCTCATAGCTATAATTAATGTTGTTGCTAATTAAATAAGATTTTACGCTTTCAAAACTGATGTTGCTGTAACTTGTAAAACTAACACCAACTTTATCTCCTTTGATAGTGTGTGGTGGAAAGTTATTTTGATTCAAAGCATCAGATAATTCTCTTAATAATTTATATTCACTTATAATTTCATGAATTCCACTAATGTTGAATGAGTTAAGGAGATGGAAATCGCAATCTTGTTTGATAGTTGCCATGTATGTATTATAAGGCAAATACATTAATAGTTTAACTCCAAGTTTTTCAAGATTTACTTTGTCATTTTCTGAAGGAAGCGACGTAAATTGAATATAACGGTAGTAATTTCCGTCAAATATTTCGGTTGGTTCTACTTTTGAAGAGAGTTTTGAATCAAAATTTGGGCTTAATTTTATAATTCCTGTTGAAAGAATTAAATCTGAATTAGCATTTTTTTGAGCCGAACAAAATAACGAGCTAATTATCATGAATAGTATAAATTTTTTTTTCATAAGAATATTATTCTAATTCTTAAATGTTTTGATTTTTAAAATTATAACGGAATCAAAGTATTTAAGCGTGTCTTTCAAAGTTAGATAATCAATGAGTTTATTCCTAGTCTTTTTGGTAATTTATTTACAAAATATTTCATTAAATAAAAGATAATTATGTTTTAGATGACAAATGGTCTTTTTTTAGTGTGATTTTAAAACCAGCTACCCATAAACTCAGTAAATTAAATTTTATTTTGGTTAAGATTTTTTACGTTTTATTCTTGCATTAAAGGTGAAAAACTATAAACCATATTTTATTTATTTTGTGTTATACTTGTAATTTATTTAATGGATAGTTTAACACAAATAGTTTTGGGCGCTGCCTGTGGAGAACTTACCATGGGTAAAAAGATAGGTAATAAGGCGCAGCTTTTGGGGGCAATTGCAGGAACACTTCCGGATTTAGATGTTTTACTTACACGAGCCGTTCACGATTCAGTTAATTCACTTGAGATTCATCGTTCATACTCACATGCACTACCGGTACAAATTGTTTTTGCAGTACCATTTGCATACCTAACCTATTTGTTATTCAAAAAGCAGTATTCGTTAAAATCATTTTATTTACTATGGATGTTAGGGTTTACTACACATGCAATCCTTGATTCTTTTACAACATATGGTACAATGTTATTTTTACCCTTTACAAACTACTTGGTTGGTTTTAATAATATCGCAGTTGTTGATCCATTATACACTATTCCTTTTATGTTCATTTTAATTGGGTGTTTGTTCATGAAGAGAGACAATCCTAAAAGATACGTTTGGGCAAAGCGGGCTGTATATTTAAGTTCAGTGTATATGTTATTAAGTTTTGGATTCAAATTGATGGCACATAAAAAATTTGAATCTGAATTGGTTAGACAAAACATTAAGTATGATAATTTAAGTACTAGTCCAACTATGTTTAATTCAGTACTTTGGGCCGGAATGGCTTTTACTGATAGTACAATTTATACCGGCGAGTATTCATTTTTTCAGCACAATAATTCAATTGAATTCGCTGTATATCCAAGAAAATTGTATCTGCAAAAAGGCTTTGAAGGAAAGAAATTAAATACATTGTTATGGTTTAGCCAAGGCAAGTACTTATTTGATAAAAGTGGTGACACCTTGAATATTTATCTGGCTAAATGGGGTAGAACTTCGTTTAAAACTTCAACGGTAAAGGAGGCTTATATATTTTATCATCAACTTTATAAATCCAAAAATGGTATTGAATCAAAAGTGATTGAACCAAAATTTACGGGAGGAGAATTGCAAACTTGGCTAAGCATATTATGGGATAGAATCTGGTCTTAATTGAAACTTATATTATTTCTCGATATTAACTAATATTCCGATAATCAAATGTGTTTTTTTCGAAATCAAATCCTGATAAAACGAAATCTTTAAAAATATTATTGTATGAAAAACATTATTCTTCTTCACGGCGCGATCGGATCTCAGGAGCAATTGAATCCGCTTGCATCTGAATTAAAACATTTTGGCTTTAAAGTTTTTAGTTTTAATTTTAGTGGGCATGGTATGGCTCCATTTCAAAAGGCGTTTGGCATCCCACAATTTGCTCAAGAATTGTTGGTATTTATAAATCAAAATAAACTTCAAATGGTAGATGTGTTTGGTTACAGCATGGGTGGTTATGTTGCTTTGTATTTATCTTCATTACAACCCAACCTAATTGGCAGAATAGTTACACTGGGCACTAAGTTTGCATGGGATCCAGTAACTGCGGAAAAAGAAATAAAGCAATTGCAGCCGGAACAAATAAAGGTTAAGGTGCCGAAATTTGCTGTAGCACTCGAAAAAAGGCATGGAGAGAAGTGGGAACTACTGCTAAATCAAACAGCACAATTAATGATCGCTTTAGGTGAATTCAATCTTTTAAATAAAAAGAGTTTAGAAAACATCAAAAGCAAGGTATTTCTTGGTATGGCAGAACATGATTCAATGGTTACAGATGATGAAACTCAAGGGGTTGCTGAAACGATAGTTAATGCAGAACGTTATTTTATTAAAGCTGCAGAACATCCTATTGAGACAGTTGATTCAGGCTTACTGGCGAAACAAATTAATCAGTTTTTATATTGACGGCAGTATTTTTAATAAAAAAACCACAACATTTGTTGTGGTTTATGAGTGAGATTTATTGTTTTAGAACATTATGCCTATGTTAATTCTGATGGCTTGTAGAATGTAGTTTTGTTTAACGTATTGGTAACTATTTGTTCCATTTTCTACTGTATAGTTGTAAAACATAACCTGAGATTGATTACGCATTTGATTTGTAAATGACCTAAAATAATTGGCGCTAACAAACAAGGCCGTTGTCCCTCCTAATCGGTATTCGAAACCACCGCCAACATTTAAACCAATTCTAAGTGGTGCTAGCGAACCTTCTGAATTTCCTAAATTTATATTTTCAATACTCTCAGGATTTTCTTTGGCAGGTAAAGGCAAGCCATTACTGCTATAGGTTTGCGATGAGAGATAGCTGTCGTTTGCAACATGTTTCACGCGAATTCCAATTTCAGTTCCAAAGTTGACAAAATATTTCATCCCACTATATTCTTTTGTGCTGAGTTTAAGAATCACAGGCAATGTGACATGTGTGGTTTTAACACGTCTTTCCTTTAAGTAGTAAGCTGTGTTTTTATCATTAAACAATTCGGTCCCATCGCCTTTTCCATTATCCTTAGGTGTCACAAATTCACCTGATGAATTGTTAATAAAATAAACTGGCGTGTACTGATTGGCACCATCATTTCTAAACGAATATTTTGCACCTTCAAAATCACCACCAATTCCAAATAATATTCCGGCAACCTGCGATAATCTTCTTTCTACGTTTAGTCCAAATCCAAAACCAAAAGCTGCGCCAGCCGGAGGATTATTTTTATCTGTGCTGCTAAACCAAGTTGGTTGGGGTGTTACTCTTAGGCCAAACCGCCATTTTCTGTCAAATTCAGCCTCTCGATCCGTGCTGTTAACAGCCGGCGCAGGAGTGGGTGTAGTGGTTTGAGCTCCAACAACTGTTAGGCTTAAGGCAAACATGGCTGTGTAGAAATACTTTTTCATAATTAATTCATTTTTATATTAGAAATAGATTGTTATTTCTTTTAATTTTAAATTTGTTACTACAAATATAAAAAAATACTTCATGTATAAATATAAACTATTTCTTTTTTTTGGGTTAATTTCTCTGTTTTCATGCAAACATGACTTAGATGTGGACATTAGTCAAGTTGAGTTGAAGGAGTTAAGCGCACTCTCATTGAATAAGGACTTTTTTGCACTCAATATCAACAACTTTGAGAAAAAAAATAAGGAACTACAATTTACTTATGGACCGTTTTATAATAATTATGTGAAGAGTTTTTTAAATCCGTTAGGTGTTAACGATAGTAGTTCCAGAGACTCCATTTTACATTTTATAGCAGATAAAACCATGAAACAAGCCAATCATCAGGTTAATCTGATTTACAGCTCTGGTGTATTAAATGAAATTTCGAAAGAAGTAACAAATTGTGTTAAGCGTTACAAATACCATTTTAAGAATAGGATTGTTCCAAACAGATTCATTACTTGTACTACCGGGTTTAATTTTTATGTTGCCTCTTCTGATTCAGCATTAATTGCAGGTTTAGATATGTATTTAGGCGACACAAGTATTTTTTATTCAATGTTGCAATTACCGGATTATCAAAAACGTTGCATGCGAAAAGAATACATACTTCCTGATTTGATGCGAGGATGGATGCTTACTGAATTTGATAATGATAATCCTATTAATAATTTGCTAAATCATACTATTTTTTATGGTAAAATTTATTATGCTGTTAATGCTTTACTCCCAAATACACCGGACAGTTTGTTAATAGGATATACTGATGCGCAATTAAATTATTGTAAAAAATTTGAGAAAAATTTGTGGGGTTATTTTGCTGAAAAAAACAGACTTTATGAAAATAATTTAAAGACAGTTCAAGA
This sequence comes from Bacteroidota bacterium, assembly GCA_020403265.1. Taxonomy (GTDB): domain Bacteria; phylum Bacteroidota; class Bacteroidia; order B-17B0; family Aurantibacillaceae; genus Aurantibacillus. Next base: position 100,957 of record JADBXZ010000054.1, on the reverse strand, counting down.
ACTCACCACTGAAGGGCCATTCACAGCAGCGATTAGCAAAGATTGCCCGCCGCGTATTGCCATGTGGGTGGGATGGCAAATAGTTAAAAGCTACATGAAAGAAAATAAGAACATAACCTTGGAGGACTTACTTAAAGAAAAAGACGCTCAAAAAATTCTAAGTAAAAGCAAATATAGACCGTAATTTTATTATATTTAAATTATTAATCGACTATTAACATATTTAATCCTTCTTCTGAATTTATCTCTTTTTGCGCAGAAATCAAAGGTTAAAAGTTATGAAATTCACCTTGGTGATACTGTTAACCGTATAGACGAATCAGGTAAAAAGCAGGGCAGATGGATTGTGTACGGCAGGGATAAAAGAGGTTGGACTCATAGATTGTTTAACAGTAAACAGATTGTTGAAGAAGGTTATTATAGTGATGATAAAAAAAGTAAAACTTGGAAAACGTATCATCATACAAACAAATTAAAAAGCGAAGTTACTTACAAAGATGGCGTGCCAATGGGTAAAGCACGTTTTTTCAATACTGAAGGGAAGATAATGTTGGAAGGAGATTTGGAAGATACAAAGTTTGTGGGAGAATATCTGCTGTTCGATAGCAATGGTAATAAAATTATACGCAAAGCTGTTGCAAACCCAACAAATTCTTACATTAAGTTTTCCGGCGTCGTTAAAAGATCACTTGGAAAATCAATAGATGCAGTAAAGATTGTTATTGAAAGGAACGATTTTGAAATTCAACAATTAACCACAGATGAGAACGGAAATTTCTCTGTTAAACTTGACTTAAATTTTGAGTACACACTCAAGTTCTCTAAACCGGGATTCGGAAATCAGTCTATTCTAATTAATGCCTATACAAATGATATAGCTGATACAGCCATCTATATTGTTGATGATTGGAAAGTAACGTTGAATGATAATATTGCAAGTGGCGCAACTTCAGATTTATTTGGTTTTTTGCTTAACAAGCCGTCAAGTAAAATTTATTACAATAAACGTCGTAAAAAGTTTGATGCAGATGGAGCTTATGTCAACTTATTTAAAAAAGAGTTTAGCGGAATTAGTGAAACTACTAAATTAATGCTTGCCAAGGCTGCTGAAGACAATAAAAAACTTGAAATAGAGAATTTAAGAATAGAAGCAGAGAAAAAAGAAAAAGAAATTGAATTACTAACTAAGGCTCAAATGCTAAAAGAAGCCGAACTCAAAAGCAGAGAAGCTGAGATATTAGCGCAGAAGGTGGCTGCCGATAAAGCAGCAGCAGATGCTAAAAATGAAGCTGAACTAAGGGAAAAAGAAAAACATATTAAAGAGCTTGAGCTTCAGCAACAACGCGAAAAATTGGCGTTAAAGGAACTACAGGCCGCACAGCAAAACAAAGAATTTGAAAGACTTGCCATGGCGCGTAAGTTACAAGAGTTAGAGTTGATTGCTAAAAAGCAGCAACTTGATAGAACCAGCAACGCCTTAACAAATCAGAAAATTGAAAATGCCAATACTAATAAGGAGTTAAGCATTGCGAACAGAGAAAAAAAATTGAAAGATAAGGAGTTGAAACAAAATTTAATTTATCTCTACCTCATGCTGGCTGTTGTTGCGGTTATTGGTGTATTCTCGTTTTTTCTCGTTAAAAACATACAGCAAAAAAAGAAAGCAAATTATTTACTGGCCAAGCAAGCAGCAGAAATTGAGGAGAAAAGTAAAATCATTGAAATTAAAAAGGAAGAAACTGAGCAAAGTATTCTCTATGCCAAACGAATTCAATATGCTATTCTTCCGCCGGAGAATGAAATAAGCAAGTATCTTAAAAACTATTTTATTTACTATAAGCCAAAAGATATTGTGAGTGGCGATTTTTATTTTTTCTCTCATATTCACGCAAATGATGAACAAAAAAGCGGTTCAGTTACCATTGCTGCCGTTGATTGCACAGGGCATGGTGTTCCGGGTGCTTTTATGAGTATGGTTGGAAACGAAAAATTGAAAGATGCCCTTGACGTAAGCAGCGAGCCTCAAACGATATTAATGGAATTAAATAAAGGAATAAAACAAGCGCTTCGTCAAGAGAGTGAAGATGGAACAAAAGATGGAATGGATTTAGCACTCGTTACACTCCCTGCATTTATTAATTCAGATAAAGTAATGATTAAATATGCCGGTGCCAACCGCCCGCTTTGGGTTGTTAGAAACGGCAATAGCCAAGTAGAAGAATACCGTGCAACAAAACATGCTATAGGCGGTCATACAGATGCTTCTCAAGTATTTCAGCAATTAGAATTGGAATTAAATAAAGGGGATACAATCTATTTGCATAGCGATGGTTACGCAGATCAATTCGGTGGCCCTACAAAGAAAAAATTAATGACCAAAAAGTTCAAGGAAATTTTAATGTCAATTCAACATCTTTCCTTAAATGATCAAAAGGAATTTTTAAAATCTTTTATGGATGATTGGTGCTCAGACACGGAGCAAATAGACGATATTTTAGTGATCGGAATTAAGGTTTAAACCTTAGTTTTTGATTATTTTTTTACAACCTAAATTATTTTTTATAAAATAAATACCAGGGGTGTATTCCGTCAAGTTAATCGTATTCTCTTTAGTTTTTAGTAGAAGTAAACCGTGGCAATCAAAAATTAAGTTTTCGATAATACTAGCAGAAGCTTTTACGATAATAAAACTATTTGTAGGATTTGGAAAAACGCTAAATGGCTCAATCGCTGAGGTTTCTGATTTTCCAACCGAACTTAAGGTGTTCGTATAAGCAATTTTGGTTAAAACGCCATCTTCGTTACCCTTGTGTATTGTTTGATAAGCACCTGGGGTTACTGGATAAAGTGTTGATGTGCTTTTACCTGATAATGTTATCGTATTCTTACTGATTGAAAGATCACTACTAATATCTGTGCCTGAGGCGCTACCTCCGTAATATTTTGCCATTTGTACTGTTCCTAAGTAATTTGTTGTGATAATAAAATGATTTTGTTGATTTTGCAATACACTATTGGTTCCGGCGGCAACTACTGGCATTGTTGGTGAACTGGAACTTCCAATAAAATAAATTTGATTGTTATAGGATTTGCCCCTAATGATAATGTCAATTTCAGCACCACCAAAATACGAGCTATAAAGCAAGGCACCTGTTGGCGATAGTTTAGCTAAAATCATGTCTGTAAAACCAGCTAAGGTAGTTTGTGTTGCAGTTGCAGTAACACTAAAATTAGTACTTTGAGTTTGACCGCCTAAATATATATTTCCGACATTATCGGTTGCTAGTCCGTTACAGTCATCAATTGCATTACCACCAAAATAAGTTGAAAAAATTCGATTTCCATTATTATCAAATTTAATAATGTAAATATCTGCCATGTTGCCCTTACTTGGTTGTATGCAACCCGCTGTTGTATTTAAATTAAAACTATTACTCTCTCCAACACCAATTACATTTCCAAATACATCGATGTCTAATGCATGAATATCTTCACTTGAAGATCCTCCATAATAAGTACACCATAGCAAGTTACCAGAACTACTAAATTTAGCAATAAAGGCATCAGTTCCTCCTCCATGTGTTGATTGAAATGCCATAGGTGTGGCTAAATTAGTTGAGGTGGTTGTTCCTCCGATAAAAATATTACCCGCTGCATCCGTTTTAATGTCGTATGAAAATTCACCACCACTTTTTCCGAAATAAGTTAACCAAATTAAATTACCGTTTGGCGAAATTTTGCCAACAAAACAGTCGTATGAGCCATTATTACTTGGTTGCTGCGCAGCCAATGTTGGTAAACCATTATCACTTGAATAACCAGTAAAAACAATATTGCCATCCGGTGAAATAGCGATTTTTTCACCGCTTTCAAATCCATTGGTGCCAAGGTAGGTAGCCCAAATTAAATTGCCGCAACTGTCAAATTTGTTTATATAAGCATCATAAAAGCCACTAAATGTTGGTGTTATTGCCGCAGTTGTAGTTGTTAAACTTGCACTATTAGTTTGATGGATACAGTATGTGTTGTTTGTTGCATCCATTGCAATGCCCTTGATATCATCTGATCCATCATCACCATAATACGTAGTAAAATAATTGTTACAAGTTTGAGTCTTTACAATGAGCGAAAAAAGAATTCCTAAAATTATTGCTAATGGCTTTGACATGTTTTTTTGTTAAAATAAAAAAGCTCAGGATATTTCCTGAGCTTTAAAGTTAATTATAAATTTTTATCGAACCAAAGTTACACTGCCTGTAATAGTTTTGGCTTTCGAATTTTTAGTAATGTAAGTGATTTTATAAACATATACATTATTCTCAGCTAACTGACCTTTAAACGTGCCATCCCAGCCTTTGTTAATGTCCGAAGATTGAAATATTAATTGACCTCCTCTATTAAAAATTTGCATTTCAAATTTTATTTGACTTCTTGATACGGCCATAAATACATCGTTAGATCCATCACCGTTTGGTGTAAATGCATTTGGTACATATATTAAATTTTCGTCTTCAATTACAATTTTTTTGGTAACAGATGATTTACAACCGTTAATTGACATAACTGTTAAAGAAACATTATAACTACCGCTATCTTGGTAAGTGTAGTTAACCTGTTGAGTTTGATAGTTTGCCGCATTATGGAAATTCCAATCCCAATTATTTATAGTGGCACCTGTTGAGGCATCGCTGAATTTCACTTCACCATTTACCCAGCTATTTAATGTAGAGTAGCTGAAATCAGCTGTTGGAGTGTTAAATATTTCAATGGAATTATTGTGAGTAGCAACACAACCATTTTTACCTGTAACTTTTACATTAATTGGATAATTACCTCCTTTATTGAAGCATATATTTTTTGGATTTAAGTCAATAGACTCTTTACCATTACCAAATGTCCATTTAATATCTGCAATTTGTGAACTGTTTTTTAATGCAAATTCCATATCACATACCGGAGCACAAGCTGATTTAGCTTTTGAATAATCTACTTCAATTTTCGGAATTGGATTAACAATTACGGTTAAGGTTCCTTTAGCCTCGCACCCATTCATGTCTTTTATTGTGATGGTATAAGTACCTGTATGCGCCAATTGAGCATCTTGAAGAACCGTGTTAGCATTACTTGAGTAAAAACCATTTGGTCCATTCCAAGAGTATAGGGTGCCCCCCTCTTTTGTTTCAAAGTTTAACGAACCGCCTTCACAAATAATGCCACTACCGCTTGGATATAAGATTTTTGAAGAAGGAATCGTAATTAAGGTTGTAGCAGTAGCTACACAGCCTAATGAGTTGGTAGCCGTTACTGTATAAATTCCTCCGGCATTTGCAGTAGGATTTGTTATTACAGGATTTTGAGCACTTGAACTAAATCCACCCGGACCACTCCAAACATAGGTTCCCGGACCATTAGCAATAAGTGTAAAATTACTTCCTGCACACGCAGGACCATTATGCGATGCTGTCACATTGGTTGAAGCCATTGTAATACTTGTACTTGCACTTGCCAAACATCCACCTGTTAGGGTGGCAGTAACTAAATACACTCCACCACTACCATTATTTGCAGTTAAGGTTGGATTTTGTGAACTAGATGAAAATGAGTTCGGACCTGTCCAATAAAAAGATCCGGTACCACTAGCGGTTAAGTTAATCACATTGCCAACACAAACAGTGGTATTGGCATTAGCATTAATGTTTGCTTGATAGGTCGAAAGTTGAATTGTATTGGAGCTAACGCAACCATTAGTTCCTGTTACAGCAACCGTATAAATACCTGAGTTAATTGTTCCAATGTTGTTAATCGACGGATTAGAGTTATTTGATATAAAAGATGATGGACCACTCCAAGAATACGTAGCAATAGAAATATTACTCGCATTAAAATTAGCTGTGCCACCTATACAAACTGGTGAGTTAACTGATGGGGAAATGCTTGGTGCAGGCAATACCTGAATAGTAAATGATGAACTCGCAGTACATGGACCACAACTGCTTTTAGTAACTGTTACAGTATAAACACCAGATGCTGAATAGTTGTGAGTAACATTTGTTCCTGTAGCTACAGGGCTTCCATCGCCAAAATTCCAAGTTACATTAAAATTACTTGGTGTTGGAGCCAATTCTGTAAATGTAAAAGAAGGATTAGATAAACAAGTATTTGCAGTTACGGTAGGGTTAATTGTTGGAGGTATATTGATAACCGGAACTGTAATTACAGCAGGCTGATTGGAGCTACATATACATGGTCCGGCAGTTAAACACTGGTTTAAAGCTTGTGTCCAGATCGCTGATGCCGGCGCTGTAGTGAATGGAGTGGCAATGTTGCTTGAGCTTATTGAACTCATTGGAAAAATAATTGGAACAGCTGATGGCGGAGTGTAGGTAAAACTACCAGATGGGCCGGTGCATAAATAAGAAATCCAAAGACTAAAGGTAGTTGTTGTAGATAAATTTAATACAGTTAGGGTATTAACACTTGTTGTAAATGTTGTAGAGGTACCTGCACCAGTAGTAACCGGTAAATTGGATGTCCAACTAAATGTTGGAGTAACAGTCATATTTCTCTCACAAGAAGGAACGTTACCTAAACATTGACCCCAATTGGTGCCGGTAATAACTGCAGTTAGTACAACATTACCACAACAAATAACCGGTGTTGGGTTAGCAGTTAAACTTAAATTTAACGAGTTTGGTGGTGGAGTAATTGCAGTACCCGGCACAGTAAATGAATTTACTGCAGACCATGGACCTAATGTACCGAAACTACCTGCCACTACTTCTCGAGATCTTATATAGTATACTTTACCAGGACATAAATTGGAAAACGGGATCACGACAGGATGATAAGGCTCCGTTGTACAGTTATCCATCCAACCGCTGGCGGCGTTATGCCCCGGAACATTTAGTAAACTATTATAGTAAGGGTAATTTAAATGAGTAGTTGATGTTGATGTCCAAGTTTGTAAAGTACTTAGTAAACAATTTGGCATAGTCTGACCTACAAATGTAGGACTACAAGAAATTTCTGTTTGAAGCCAATAAGGCCCACATCCGCATGTGGCAGGATTTGAATTGGCAGTAACCGTCACTCCGGTCGCCCCTACATTTACATTGTATCCTACTAACGGAAGTCCATGACAAGCTTTTGAAGTATTTAACGCAAACACTAAAAGAGAAAAGGTAATTAAGATATTTTTAAACATATTAAATAATTTTTTGTAAAACTAATACTAGTAATTGTAATTTTTTTGAGGAATTATTTGACTTAGTAGTATATTGATTGAATAGGGTGGATTTACTAGCTAATTTTTTTGTGCCGAGTGAATGTTAGTTTTTAGAGAGTAAACTAAAAAAAATATAAAAAAAAACTATAAAGCCTTAACAGACAATTGAAATCTTCAATTGCATAAACGATTAATAAAATCAACCCATTTGACTCCATTTCATTTCACCAAACAGGTGATTTTATAATTCTGGGTTCAAGCTTATAAGAATATTAAGAAAAGGTAACAAACATTAAACTGGGTCTGTCCTGACCTTTCGCAGGAATTACCCACAATAAGACAGATAGTTCGTCAATACAATTGACTTCTAATGTCTAATTTCGGATAAAAAATATAAATAGATTTACAGCTGATCTATTTTATATTAGTGATAGTTTATCGGTGGATTTATTGGTTAGATTAACTTATTTTTTAGGAACAACAACGTTGATAATTAATTGATTGCTTTAGTTGAAATTTAATTTAATTTTCTTACATCGTTTATTTATTTGGAAATCCAAATGAATAAAAAGGGTTTAATGTAATAATTATGATTTTCGATCGCAATCAACTGATTTATAATATTTTAATAAATTTTTGGTGAATTCAAAATCTTGTTGTATATTTGCACCCCTATTTTAGGAGAATAACAATTTAGTGTAGTAATAGTATGTCACGTATTTGTCAATTAACAGGTAAAAAAGCAATGGGAGGGAACCATGTTTCCTTTTCAAACACAAAAACTCCGCGCCAGTTTAAAGTAAATTTAAAGCGTAAACGTTTTTATGTGCCTGAAACAAACGAGTGGGTAACCTTGCGCGTTTCAACCTCAGCAATAAAAAACATCAACAAAAAAGGTATTTATGCCTGTTTGCAAGATGCTAAAGCAAACGGTATTTTGCGTTAATCATTTTTAAATTAAAGAGTCATGGCAAAAAAAGGTAATAGAGTACAAGTAATTTTAGAGTGTACTGAACATAAAGAAAGTGGTAAGCCGGGAACATCTCGTTACATCACTACAAAAAACAAAAAGAATACATCTGAGCGTATTGAGTTAAAAAAATTCAATCCAATCTTAAGAAAGATGACAGTTCATAAAGAAATTAAATAATTTAAAGGCATAAGACAATGGCTAAAAAAGTAGTTGCAACACTAAAAACCGGAAAAGGAAATTCTTTTACCAAGGTTATTAAAATGGTAAAGTCACCAAAAACTGGTGCTTATTCATTCAAGGAAGAAGTTGTCCATAATGATCACGTGGCTGATTTCTTAAAATCAAAATAATAGATTTTTACAGAATCTTTCTGAAAAAATTCTTTCCTTTGCTGGAAAGAATTTTTTAGTTTATATACGTCTCAAATCATGGGTTTTTTCTCCAAATTATTTAGCAAAGAAGATAAGCAAAGTTTAGATTCTGGTTTGCAAAAAACCAAAGAGAGTTTTTTCGGAAAACTTTCTAAAGCCATAGCAGGCAAAAGTGCTGTTGATGCTGATGTTCTTGATAATTTAGAGGAAATTCTTATTTCAGGTGATGTAGGCGTAAACACTACTGTAAAAATTATTCAACGGATTGAGGCAAGGGTTAAACGCGATAAATACGTTTCCAGTAACGAACTAAATGTTATTTTGAAGGATGAAATAACACAATTGTTGTTAGAAAGTAATTCTAATAAAGGCATCAACTTTAATGAGGAGAATTTAAAATCTCCGCATGTCATAATGGTAGTAGGGGTTAATGGTGTTGGTAAAACTACCTCAATTGGAAAGTTGGCTTATCAATATAAATCCGCAGGGAAAAAGGTTGTTCTAGGGGCAGCAGATACATTCAGAGCTGCAGCTGTTGACCAGCTAAAAATATGGAGTGAACGCGTAGGTGTTGAAATTGTAAGTCAGGGGATGGGAGCGGACCCGGCCAGTGTAGCGTTTGACACATTAACAAGCGCTAAAGCAAAAGGAGCAGATATTGTTATCATTGATACAGCCGGAAGGTTACATAATAAGGTTAATTTAATGAATGAGTTAACTAAAATTAAAAATGTAATGAAAAAAGTTTTGCCAGATGCCCCACACGAGGTGCTTTTAATACTAGACGGGAGCACCGGGCAGAATGCGGTTGAACAATGTAAACAATTTACAGCGGCAACAGAAGTAACAGCATTAGCTGTTACAAAACTCGATGGAACTGCTAAAGGTGGTGTAGTGATTGGAATAAGCGATGAATTTAAAATACCTGTTAAATTTATTGGAGTAGGCGAAAAAATGACGGATTTACAAGTTTTTAATTCGGCTGAATTTGTTGATAGCCTTTTTGGGAATTAAGAATAATCTTCACCTTCACTTGATTTTGATTTAATAAATTTATAGCTTGCTTTAAATTTAAAATCAAAAATCATGAAACAATCATTTAAAATCGCCATTGCTACCTTAGCATTAACGACCATTTCTTCAATCGCTTCTGCACAATATAAAATGGATAGTGATGGTAAAACTTTAAGAAATTCCAGTAATTCATCAGTAGGGAGAATTGATTCTGATGGTCGAACCATCCGTAACTCAAGTAATAGTTCTGTGGGGCATGTTGATAGTGATGGAAAAACCATCAGAAATTCAAGCAACTCAAGCGTATTACGTGTAGATGGAAATGATATAAGAAATTCAAGCAACAGTACCATTGCCAAAATGAGCGACGTTACTAATGACATTAAAGGAGCCAAGCCGGAAGCTGTATATGTGGCTTTATGGTGGTTTTTGGTAAAGGGAAATAAGTAAATGAAATAATTATTGCCATTTCGATGGCTAAATCGATTAAGTACAAATTTATAAGGCGAATTCTAAAAGTTAATTATTTATGAAATTTATAAGAAAAAATTACTATCTTTACATGTCTAATTAATTAAAAAAAATAAAATGAAAAAATCTACATTATCAATTTTTGCATCCTTGATGACCTTTGGGTCTTTAATGGCGCAGCCGTTCATTGCAGTTACTGCTCCTGCAACTAGTTCTGCTAACGGTACTTCTGGTTTAAGAGCACCAAACGGAACTGTAGCACATACTGTGATGCGTGGTCAATATTTTGTTCCGGCATCCGAACTTAGTTCGTTAAGTGCAACAGTTCAATCATTTGGATTTGTTCTTACAAATGGTGTTAATGCAGCAGCAAATGGTACATTAACAATATACTTACAAAATACTCCTGCTACTTCATATACAAATGGTACAACATGGACTACAGGTGGTATGACGCAAGTTTATAGTGGAACATATAATATTCCAGTTGTACCAACAGCTACCACTATTGATTTTCCGCTTTCTACTACTTTCACCTACTCACCAGGACAAGGTATTAATGTAGCCTATGAATATACTGCTGCAGTTACCAGTGCTTCAGCTGCTATTTATACGGCATACAGTGGTCCTTCAACTCAAGGTGCTACCGGAGCTAGTTCTACGATTGCAGCGCCTGCTCTTGGTACAACTGCTTTCAGACCTTTATTCAGATTTGGAGCAGTTAACACGGTTACGAATGATATTGGTGTTACCTTTATCACAAGTCCTCAAGTTATTGCAACACGCGTTAGTACAACTCACGCTGTTATGGCAGAAATCAGAAATAACTCGAATGCAACATTAAACAATGTAGGCGTTGGTTTAGGTGTTACAGGTGCTGTTACGCATACTGCAGCATTAATTGTTCCTTCTTTAGCTTCTGGCGCAAGTACAATGGTTACTTTTACACCGTATTCCTATGCTTCAACCTTAACCGGTGTAGCAAACATCAGTGTTTCTGTATTATCTGACCAAAATAACGCGAATAATTTAGCTTCAATTTCTCAAACAATTAATTGTAATGGTCAAGCATCCGGTCCAGATGTTGGCGGGGCATTGTTTGGTAATGGAATCGGTTACAACACAGGTCAAGGTATTTTAAGTAACAAAATGAGATTTCAAGCAGCAGCAACTTTAACTTCAATTGCAGTTGCTATCTCTACTCCAACTTCTAATTTAGGCAATAATATGTACGCTGTAGTATCAAACAGTGTTGGTACTATTATCGGTACCACAGGAACTGTAACTATTGCGAATGCCAATTTAACTACATACACCTCTTTTACAATGGCTGCGCCTTTAGCGCTTAATGCCAATGAAGATTACTATATTGGTGTAGCCCAACCTTCTAATGCAGTTGGTTACTTCCCTGTAGCTTCTTTTACATCAGCTACAAATCAAGTACCTCCTCAAACACTATTTTCTCAGCCAATCGCTGGTGGTGCGCCAGTTGCTCAAAACTCATCGCTTGGTTTCTTAGGTATTAAGCCAATGTTCCAAGGAACTTGTACTGCTACAAGCGTTGGTTTAACTGAAGTTAAAAATAACATCGTAAACTTAAGCTTGTATCCAAATCCTGCAAAAGATTTCTTGACTGTTTCTATTGCTAATGCTGAAAATACAAGTATTGATGTAATTAACGCTTTAGGACAAGTTGTTTTAACTGTGAAAAATGCCACAGAAACGAATACAATTAATACAGCTAATTTAGCTAAGGGTGTTTATTTTGTTACAGTTAGCAACGGTCAACAAAAATCTACTCAAAAATTAGTTATCGAAAAATAATCAGTTAACTAATTGTTAAAATATAAAACGGATACAGAAATGTATCCGTTTTTTTTTATATTTGATAAACAAAAATCAATTTATGAAAAAAGTAATTATTTCAACTTTCGTAATTTCTGCTTTAGCTATCGGAACTATTGGTTGCGGTAAACGTAAAGCTTTTAAAAATGAAGATGGTCAGTCTTCCACTGATAATAGAACTGTTAATAGCGAAAATGATGCCGTAGTAAGCGATGTTAATACTGTTGTTGGCAACAATGCATTATTACATGGCCGTGGAACCAGTTCAACCAATGCGCTAAATGCGGTGCTTGGAATTACAGCTACAGGTTACACCATTGATACTACAGGAGCTTACACAGGAACCATTAAGATAAACTACGATGGTACTGTTATTAATAACAGAAAACGTGAAGGTTCTATCCGTTTAACTATTTTAGATTACTCAACAGGAAAACGTTGGAAGCAGGTTGGTTGCATTTTAAAAGTTGACTATTTGGATTTTAAAGTGACGCGTTCTTCGGATGGAAAATTTGTTTTAATTAATGGGACCCAAAATGTAACGAACATTTCCGGAGGAACTTGGTGGGAACTTTTAATTACTAAAACACAAAGCAGCTTAGCTAGTTCAGTAACCGGTAGTAATTTAAATGTGACGTTTGAAGACGGTAAAACAGCTGTTTATAATATTAATCGTAAGTTTACTTATACATTACCCGGTAATATTTTAACTTGTACTGGCGAAGGAATTGGTTTTCAAAACGGAATGTCTACACTTGAAAATTATGGTACAACAAGGGATGGAGATGCGTTTACCAGCAACGTAACAACTCCAATTGTTTGGAATTTAACTTGCGGTCCTTGGGCACCGGTTCAAGGTAAAGTTGATATTAAAGTTGATGAAAAAGAATTTAACTTACTATGCACATTTGGTGTTGATAAGGACGGTAATGAGGTAAATGTAGGAACTAATGCTTGTCCGTATGGATGGAAAATAGAATGGAAACATAAGAAAAAAACCAATAAAAAAATAATTGGTTACCTATAGTAAACTTATATAGATTAAAAACCCACTTGAACGAAGTGGGTTTTTTTATTGGCCAATTTTTTGAAAGAAGGAGATTAATCAATTAGTTCTTCAAAGGCTCTTTTTATATAGGGCTTTTACATTTCAATCAAAATGCGTTGAGGGATGAATTCACCAGTTTAAACCTAGGCTTTGCTTACTGCATTGCCAAGTCAGATATTTAACTCTATAGTGCTCTTTATTGAAATTTGGGATTAAAAAATTCTCTTTCGATAATAATCACTGTATGAATTAGTTTAGATGTTCAATCTATTCAAATCTTAAACTTTCAATAGGATCCAGTTTTGAAGCACGTTGGGCAGGAATATAACCGCTAATTAAACCAACTACTATGCAAATAATAACCCCACTTATGATCCAAAACCAAGGTACAAAAAATCCTGTATCTAAACCATAACTGATTACATTTCCTATAATTATACCGAATAAAATTCCAATTAATCCTCCCATGATGCAAATGACTACGCTTTCTATTAGAAATTGATTTTTTATGATGCGTTGAGTTGCACCAAGAGATTTGCGTATACCAATTTCTCTGGTTCTTTCGGTAACACTCACTAACATAATATTCATTAAACCTATAGCCGCTCCAAGTAAAGTAATAAATCCAATAATTGTTGCTCCTGCAGTAACATTTTTAATATCACTTAGTAAAATATTAGCCAGATTATCAGCTTTTACAATTTCGAAATTATCATCTTGTGTGGCGCTTATTTTTCTGATTTTTCTAAACTCGCCTAGTGCTTCGTATAAAAAGGTATTGACCAAGCCGGCTTTTTTGGATAAAACGTTAATTGTAAAACTCATATCCGAATTACCAAAATATTGTCTAGCATTGGTTAAAGTGATGATACATATTTTATCACCTCCAAAGCCGGAACTATTTCCTTTTGATTTTAACACACCAATAACTTTATAACGGTTAGCTCCGATTTTTATCGTCTTATTTATTGGCTCTCTTTTATTTGGAAAGAGCGCATTAACTAAATCTTGACCAATTATTACTACGGGGGCTCCACTCATTACTTCCATACTACTGAAATTTCTTCCCTTTTGTAATTCATAGCCAGCGGTAGTTAAATAATTTTCATCAGCTCCAAATACCTGAATGTTTGGATTAGTTTTTTGATTTTCAAATTTTAATCTGGCAGCCATGCTGGCTAAAGTAGAAACAGAGCTTATACAATCATAATTAAAATTATTTTTAAATTTAATGGCCTGCTGATAAGTTATTTTTTGAAAAGCTTTCGATTTTTTACCTCTTCTACCAACACGAATGTTAACGTCTGCATTTCTGATGGTAAATGAGTTTGCTCCCATAGATGTAAAATTGCTGTTAATACCATTTTTTATCGCATCAATTGCACTTAGTATTCCAACCAATGCAGTTATGCCAATGGCGATGATAAGCATGGTGATTATTGCCCGCAGCTTATTTGCTTTTATGGAATCAAATGCAATAGATATATTTTCCTTGAGAAAATTCAAGTTAGTTTTTTATAGTATTTTTAGCGTTTTCTATCGTAGCTTTCGCATTTCCAATAAAAATGTGATTACCAAATAAAATAACCGGTCTTTTTAGAAATGTATAATCGTTCAAAATATAGTGTTTCATTTGCTCTTCGGTAAGGCTGGCATCTTTAAGATTTAACTCTTTATATTTTCGAGCAATCTTACTAAACAGGGCCTCATAACTTCCAACCAGTTTTTTTAATTCCGTTAATTCTTCTTCAGAAATGTTTCTTTGTTTAATGTCTTGTAATTCAAAATTTTTCGATTTTAAATCAAGCAATTGTATTATTTTTTTACAAGTGTCGCAAGTAGATAAGTAATAAATTTTTTTAAGCATTATTCAGCGCTCATTAGTTTTTGAATTTCATCTTTGTTATAAATTTTTGTTCCATCTTTATAAACTGTTATGAAGGCGTCTAGAATGCCTAATTTAATCACCTCATCTCTTAATTTAGTGGCGCTTTTGGCGTTAATAAAGTTGCCTACATTATAAATATACAAGGCATTAATTTGTTTATTTTCAATAGGCCAGTTTTGAATTGATAAAAATTTAGACGCAACATCATTTGGTACTTGTCTGCTATATGCACCAATTTGTACTTTAAAACAAATACCATCCTGGGTGGCTTTTATCCCGTTTTCAGGCGTTGCTTCGGGATAATTGGTGACATTATTTTTAAATGGTTCAATAGTTAAGGTAGGCACAGCGTTATTGTTTGCAACTGCTATTAAGGGAGTCCCCTCCGGAAAAACAATTGGATTCTCTTGTTCCATGATGATTGTTGAATCTGCTTTCTGACGATTTTTATAATCATTAAAATCTACACGTTTTCCGTTTAAGTATGCACTTACAAATGCATCTCTTATTCCAAGTTCATTAACTCTTCGTTTGTCTGTGATTATTTTATCGCCGTTATTATAAATGCCGGCTGTATATCTAAATAAACCATTGGCTAATTTTTCTGTATAAATTGGGGTTAGATTACCTAATTGTGATTTTCGAACTTGTTTACTATACACGCCAATTTGAACTGTATAAAATAAATTCCGGATCGTTTCTATCTCTTTTGTAACTTTTACCTGTTCGTTAGGTGGAGTAGGAGCAGTGTTTGGAGAATTCGGAAATACAACGGAGGCTCTTGGAATATTGGTGTTAGCTGTAATTCCTGCAGTTGACGGGGCCGTATTATCAATTGATTTTCCTTCACGTTCCAAAATTGCAAGGGCTTCATTTAATGCAATTCTTTTCCCGTTATAATATACAACTACAAATGCATCTGAATAACCTAAGTTACGTAAGTCATTTTTTACTGCACTGGCATTTTCAAATTTAGTAAAACTACCTGCTGTATACCGAATATAACCATTACCAACAGTTTCACCATTTACCGGACTTAATCCTCTAAACGCATTGTTAGGAAGTGCAGTTTTAAAGGCACCAATTTGAACACGAAAAACCAATCCATCCGGTATTTTAGCATCCATTGGAATTGGTCGTGAATTATTATATGCATTACCGTTAATTACCTCCAGGCCTTCAACTTTTATTGTATTTCGACCGGCATTTTGGATGTTACCATTAGTGTTGTTGGTGGCTAAGGTTGGATTCGAATTTGTATTCCCCGAATTGTTTGCATTTGAGTTTGTTCCTGTGCTATTCCGAATCCTATTTGGATTACCTGTATTGTTTGATGTTGTATTTACACCGTTATTATTTCGGACATTATTTGAAGTGCCGGAATTATTATTAGTTGTGTTAGCAGTGTTGTTTTTTACAGTATTATTTTTATTTGTATTAGAAGTAGATGCAACAGATGTAGTGCCGGTTTTGCCAATTAATTTAAGTTGATTCAATGCGGCATTATTGGTTTTGGCAGCCTGAGCTAATAATTTGTTTTTTTGTTTAGTATCGTTGGTTTGTGAGGATTTAATTAATAATTCTTTCGCTTCCTGGTTAAGTTGATTTGCATTTTGCTTAGCAGCGCTCTGACTTTCATTTAGATTGGCTGGTAAAGAATTTTTTGAAGTTTCGTATTCAAGACTATAGCCGTTAACTAAGTTTGTTAATGCCGTATTTTGTTTTTCAATTGATTCTTCACTTGTATTGCTTGAAGAACCAGCGTTACTTGTAACATTAACTTTGTTTGTTTTCACAACATAATCTGGGTATGTTTTTTTAAGCTCTTCAATGATTGTATTTTGTTTCGTTATCAATTCAGCTTCTTTTTCAGCAACATTATTCAATTTCCCAACTTTAACAGCTGTATTATCTGTTTGATCAGCCTCCTTTTGTAAGGCATTAATTTGATTATTAAGATTACCTAATTCAGTAAGTTTTGTATTAGTTTCTTCAGCAAGTGTTGGATTATCAGTTTTAAGCTTGGCTATTAGTTCTTCGAGGGCACCAGAATTGGCAGTTATACTATTTTGATTATAAAGTTTTGATAATTCAAGCGCTTTAATTTTTTCGGTGTTGGCTTCATCTTCAAATTGTTTAGATTTTTTAAGGAGTTGTTCTTTTTCATCGCCGGACTTGCTATTTGCCTCTGATTTTGTATCAAATGCCTTTAGAGCTAAATCATCAGCCTTACTATTTATCTCGTCTATTTTTGTTTTTAGTTCAGTAGTAGTCATTTCAGAACCTCCACCGGAATTAAAAGTAGTATTTAGGTCTGCAATTGATTGGTCAATCATTGCTTTTGCCTGTGGGTTTTGAGCATCAACCTTATTCAAATTCACATAATCATTAGCTTGTTTGGCATTCGTATCCGGCGTATTAAATGTGTTTTTATTAATGATTGGAACATTGGAAACAGCAGTTGGGTTATTTGAATTAGGGTTGGTTGTATTATTGCCATTAGTGTTACTAACGGTTCCGTTGTTATTAGTTCCTGCTGTGTTCTTAGCAGTTCCATTGTTGTTTGTTACTGCTGTGTTATTAACGTTGGCGTTATTAGTGTTTACGTTGTTGTTAGTTACGGTTGTATTGTTACCGTTGGAGCTTTTAGCGTTTCCATTTGTGTTATTGGCTGAGGTGTTATTACCATTTGTGTTTTTAGCGGTTCCGTTTATGTTATTGCTTGAGGTGTTATTACCATTTGTATTTTTAGCAGTTCCGTTATTGTTATTTCCTCCTGTGTTATTACCGTTTGTGTTTTCAGAAGTTCCGTTCTTGTTATTTGTGATGTTAGAGGTATTACCATTTGCGTTTTGATTTGTAGTATTATTTTTACTTGTATTGCCATTATTTGTCACTACAGAAGTTGTATTAACCTTGTTTTTAAGTTTATTTAAACGATTAATAGCTTCAATTTGTTTAGAAGTGGCATCTTGTAATAAATTATGTTGATTTATGCCTCCTGAAGTATTCGCCTGCTGAAGTTGTTCTATTGCGTTAGATACTAGAGTGTTGGCTTTGATCAGTTCGGTTTTATTAGCAGGCGTATTACTTACATTTTGATTATTTTGTAATTCACCGTTTAATTGATCAAGTTCTGCTTGATTGGCTTGAAATAACTTTTGATAAGCAGATGTTTTAAGAGCAACTAAGTTTTCAAGCTCTTTGTTAACTTCTGATAATTTGGCTGTACCTGCTTCAGATAAATTACCCGATGAGGTGTTACCGGAATTTACATTACTTGCAGTGGCGTTTGATTGATCGGGAATCGTGTTAATGAAAGCAGCCGATGGGTTAGATTTTTTTATGGTTTCGATGGCATTATTTAATTTTTGTAAAGCTTCGTTTTCTTTTTCCTCAGCATTTGTTAATGCACCTACTTTAGCAGCAGCATTTGGTAAGGACATTGCTTCTTCGCGCATAGCTTTTGCCTTATTATAATCGCTAACCGCTTGACTTAAAAGCGCGTTGGCGAAGTTCTTATCCGGTTCCGGTGTTTTGTCAGAATTAATGAATGTTTCAATGTTCTTTTTGTTGGCATTAAATTTATATTCGTTTTCTGATTTTAGAGCCAATGCAGCTTGTAAGCTTTTTTCAGTTGCTTTATTTGTTAACTCAACCGCTTCATTACGGAGCGTTTCTTTTTCGGTACCATTTGCAGAATTAGCCTTTTCCATTTTATCTAAAGCTTGATTGTTTAAATCATCAGCTTCCTTGATTAAATTTTTATAAGAGCCGCCTGCATTTGAAGTTGTTTGGTTATTGATTGTATTATTAACATTCGAAGTGCTTTCAGACAAGTTTTTAATAGTGTTTGTAACATCGTCCTTTAAGGTCTTTTGTTTTGCAACCGATTCGTTGATTAAAGCATCAGCTTCTACTTTTAATTTTTGTGCATTTTCGTTTTCATATGAATTAAAGTTGAAATTTTGATTGTTGTAATTGTCTAATCCTGCTTGAAGTTTGTTAAGTTGATTGATGGCATCATTTGAATTGCTTGCGCTAACTTTGGTAAGTTCATTGTTTTTGTTTGCAGAATTTACCTTGTTGCTATTGTAGTCTGAATTTTCGGAGTTGGTTGTGTTACCTGAATTGTTTTTAGTTTGATTACCGGTTTTATTGTTTGTAACCTGTGTTGAGTTAGCATTGTTTAGCGCTAATGCTAATTTATTGTTGTCAATAATTTTCTGGTTATTTTCTTTTTTTAAATTTTCTAACAATTTGATTTGAGAAGCAATTTCATTTTTATCCGATTCAATCTTTGTTTTACTATATTCGGTTTTATTTTTAGCTATCGCAGCATCAATTTCTTTGTTAAAGTTTTTAAGTTGACTAGTACTTTCGTTAATATTATTCTTGTCATTTGGGTTTTTTATTTCAGTTTTGTCCTTATAAGTTAGCGCAATTGATTCGGCAATTACAACATTTTTGTTTGTGTTGATTGAATTAGATGAATTATTTATTGGTTCGTTTATTTTAATTGGTTCTTTATTTGAAATTGTTTCGTTATTTACTCTTGTTGCTAAAGCTAATGGGTTTTTATCCTGTGCTAATTCATTTTTTAGGTCAGCTATTTTAATTTCATTTTCATTTATCTGTTTTTGTTTTCCGTTGGCATCATCTTTCAGTTCGTTAATTCTATCTTGTATTTCTTGCTTATTTTTTTTCTTCGCTTTTGCAAGCTCTTCTTCGCTTGTTTTGATTTCATTTTCTATTTCCTTCAAATTTTCTTTAATGGTCGAGTTAGTACTTTCAAGCGCTACTAATTGTTTTTCCTTTTCTTCTATATTATTTTTTATTTCATTGAAAATCTGATCAGATTTTGTTTTACTTTCTGATAATTTATTCAATTCAGTTTGGTAGTCTTCTAAATTCTTTAATGATGTTTTTGAATCTATGCTCTTTCCTGTGGCCAACTTATCAAGTTCGTTTGCATACTTAAGGTTAATTTCTGTTTCTTTGGCTTTAACCTTTGAATCATCTTCTAAAGCAAGGGCATAAGCATTTATTTTTTCAGAGGCGTTTTTAAGGGCGTCTGCTTCGTTTTTAATCAATTTAGCGTTACCTAAAGCTTTATTTTTCTCGTTTTCGTCTGTTATGGCATCGGCCTTCTTCATTGCCTCTTCATATTCTTTATCTTTCGCGTCAGCTTCTATTTTCTTTGCATTTGCTAAATCAAAGGCATCGTTTGCATCTTTACTAAATTGTTCAGCTTCTTTTTTACTTTCTTCAGCTTCTTTTTTAGCAAGTATACTTAATTGTTTATTGTCTGTTTTAGTGCTATTAGTATTATTAGCAACTGAATTAGAGTTAGTAGAAGTGGATGAATTTGTTTGACCTGAATTGGTTGTTTCTGAGGTTGTATTTGTATTAGCGCTATTATTTGTATTACCTGAATTAGAGCTGATGTCAGGTTTATCAGGAAGACTTAAATTATTCTTACCCTCATTTACGTCTAATTTTGCTTTTTGTTCAATTAGTTTTAAGTATTGAACATAACTGTCGTCAGTAGGAGCCTCTTCAAAGTAATTGATAATTTTTAATACGCCGTTTTCGTAACTTATTTTTTGCTTGAGTGGCTTACTTGATTGAACTAATGGCAAATTAATTCCTTGAGATTGGGTTTTTAATTCAGGGGTTTCTACGGTGAAAATTAATTTAGCACCATTTGGTAAATCAAGCAAGTAATCTCCATTATCGGAACTTTTGAATTCGCCAACAATTTGACCATTATCCATATTCTTAATTGTAATTTTAGATAGTAGGCTTTGTTCTTTATTTTCTTTAACAACAGTACCTTTGATTACTAAAGTTTCAATTGGCTTCCGCTCTGTGTTAATTTTTAATACATCTATTTTGCCTGGTGGAGATTGTCTACCTGTGCTGAAGTAAGCGGTTTTCTCCAATGAATCTGTTACATAAAGAAAATCATCATCCGGTGAGTTGATAGGGAATTCCAAATTTGCAGGTGCACTCCATGTGTCATTTTCAGAATTATATTCCGATTTAAAAATGTCGTAGCCCCCCATACTATTGTGGCCTTTACTTGCAAAGTATAAAACTTTTCCATTAGGATGAAGGAATGGGTAATCTTCATCGTACTCCGTATTTATCGTGTTTAAGCGAACTCCTGCCGAAAAATTTCCATTGGGTAACAAAGTTGAATAATAAATATCCCTACCATTTTCGTTATTAGGACCAAAACTACTGTAAAATATTTTTTCTCCAACTTTCGGTTTATAAATTACAGACTTGTCTTTCTTTTTCTTATCGGCAGTTGTGATAAGTTGTTCGGGTTTTGCCAGTAATTTTCCACCTATTGACTTTAAGTCATAAGTTCTAAAATAATCTGCCTCGTTGAGTTGCTTTTTACTTGTTACCGTTAAATCGCTTAGGCTACTTAACAGTCTTTTACCATAACCACATGCCATAATTTCGCGATCAACCATAAGTTTTTTCTGTTGGCTATTGCTACCTACTTTTTTGTATTCGTTGTAATACTTAATAGCTTCGTCAAACAAATAATTAATGTGGTTAGCCTTTCCATAGTAAAATTTTGCTTCTTTAGGTGCCTCAGGTTTTGAAACAGCAAACTGTAAATAAGGTAAACACTTTTTCTTGTCTGGTTCACTGTAAATCATGCAAACCCCAAGTCTAAAATTAAGCTCAACATCTTTTGGAAAATTCGAAACAAGTTGAGAGTATAGTTTGTAGGCTAAATCATATTCTTCGTTTTCAAAATACTTATTTGCATTTTTTTTGGTTTCTTCAACAGTGGCTTGCCCATAAGTATGGTTGTGAACCATAAGGCACAACAAAACGAGGCTAATTTTAACAAATTTACCGACAGATAATAAGTTTCCTAGTAAGGTTTTAAACCTCAGTAACGTCATAAAACTTGCATTAAATATACGCATTTTTATTGAGATGCTAAATATTCTCAACTTTCATAATTTATCTTTAATTAATTAATGTTAAACACCTTAGCTGAGTGTCTTTCGTGGATTATTTTAATTCTTAAAAAATACCTATATTTGCACGAATTTTTAATCTAAAATTCAATCACCATGGCATCTAATTACATGACCAACAAGTTTGTTCAAGAAGGACTTACTTACGATGACGTTTTATTAGTTCCTGACTATTCTGAAATATTGCCTCGTGAGGTTAATGTTTCATCTTTTTTCACCAAAGGAATTAAAATCAATACGCCAATTGTGTCTGCTGCCATGGATACTGTTACGGAACATCAAATGGCCATAGCAATTGCGCAGGAAGGAGGAATTGGTGTGCTTCATAAAAACATGAGTATTGAGGATCAAGCAGCGCAGGTAAGAAAAGTAAAGCGAAGCGAGAGTGGAATGATTCAAGACCCCGTAACGTTAAGTGAAAACGCATTAATTGAAGATGCCTTAAAAATAATGGCAGAAAATAAAATCGGAGGTATTCCGGTTGTTGATAAAGCAAATAAATTATTAGGAATTGTCACAAATAGGGATTTAAGATTCGAAAAAAACTTGAAACGCCCCGTGAAGGAAGTTATGACGCCTTTTAGCAAAGCAATTACTGCGCCACAAGGAATTAACCTTAAAAAGGCGGAGGAAGTTTTGCAAGAACATAAGATTGAAAAATTACCTATTGTAGACAAACAGAATAGGCTAGTTGGTTTAATTACCTACAAAGATATTATAAAAATTAAAGTGCGTCCGAATGCATGTAAAGATGCCCAAGGAAGATTAAGAGTAGCAGCAGCTGTTGGTGTTACGGCTGATACGATGGATAGGGTAGACGCATTAGTTGCGGCAGGAGTTGACGCTATAATCATTGACACAGCGCATGGTCACAGTAAAGGGGTCATAGATAAGTTGGTTGCAGTAAAAAAGAAATATAAGAACTTACAAGTTGTTGTTGGAAATATTGCAACAGGTAAGGCAGCTTTAGCCCTGGTAAAGGCCGGCGCAGATGCAGTTAAAGTTGGAATTGGGCCAGGCTCAATATGCACAACACGTGTTATAGCAGGGGTTGGTGTGCCTCAATTAACAGCTATTCTTGAAGTAGCAACTGCATTAAAAGGAACAGGAGTGCCATTAATTGCTGATGGTGGTATACGTTTTACGGGAGATATCGTTAAGGCATTGGCTGCCGGTGCAGGTACAGTGATGATGGGGGGTATGTTCGCTGGCACGGAGGAAAGTCCTGGAGAGACTATTATCTATGAAGGGCGTAAATTTAAATCATATCGCGGAATGGGTAGTATTGAAGCGATGCAAAAAGGAAGTAAAGATCGATACTTTCAAGATGCAGAGGATGATATTAAAAAACTTGTACCGGAGGGTATTAGTGGCAGGGTACCTTATAAAGGACATTTAGCTGAAATAATTTATCAAGTAATTGGCGGCCTGCGCGCAGGAATGGGATATGTTGGCGCAAAGGATATAAAAACCTTACAAACAGCCAAATTTATTAGAATTACAGCCGCGGGCGTTAAGGAGAGCCATCCGCACGATGTTGTGATAACAAGAGAGGCTCCAAACTACTCTAGATAGTATGATTTATCCAATTGTTGTATATGGCGATCCTGTTTTAAGAAAGGTAGCTCAAGATATTGATGCCGGTTATGAAAATCTGCAAAATCTTATTAAGGATATGTTTGAAACGATGTACCACGCCAGTGGAGTTGGTTTAGCTGCGCCACAAATAGGTAAAGCAATTAGACTTTTTATTGTTGACACTGAACCATTTGTTGAGGATGATGAAGAAGATGATGAAAGTGAATTTACACCGGAGGAGAAAAAACAATTAAAATCATTTAAAAAAGTATTTATTAATGCCAGAATTTTAAGCGAAGATGGCGAAGAATGGAAGTTTAAAGAGGGCTGTTTAAGTATTCCGAAAATACGTGAAGAGGTGGCCCGAATGCCCGAAATTGAAATAGAATACTGGGATGAAAATTTTAAATATCATAAAGAAAAATATGATGGGTTAATTGCCCGGGTAATTCAGCACGAATACGATCATATTGAAGGAAAGTTGTTTACAGACCGCATCAGTCCGTTTAAACGTAAACTTATTTCCGGAAAATTAAATGATATTTCAAATGGTAAAATTTCCGCTGATTATAAAATTAAAGTTTATAATGCTAAGAGATAATCTTAAGTTTATTTGGTTAGTTTTCTCAGTCATCTTCTTAGTTATCGGCTGTACCTCACCTCAATCAAAAATTGCCGATGAATCAGGTAAACGTGATTCTATAAAAACTGAAGTAGTTAAATCAATTACGGATTCAGTTAAATTAGATTGCACGGCATACAAACAATTGGCTTTTAAAAGTGATAGCATATTATTGGAAGCACTTGAAGTTAATATGATACAAGCTAATAAAGCGATAAAAGACTTTACTAATTTTAGTTATTACTGTCATACAGATAGTTTAGCGCCAATTTATTTAATTAAAACGGCTCAAGTTGCCAGAAGCATTAATAATCCAAAACAAGCAGAGGTAGTGCTTGAAAGGTGTATCAATAATTATCCGTTATTCAAGGATAAACCCGCTGCTATGTTTTTGTTGGCTCAACTTTACGATGAGCAAGGAGAACTGAATAATGAGGGCAAGGCAGTGGAGTTGTACAATGAAATTTTACGAGATTTCCCCAAAAGTGTATGGGCAAAAAGTGCCAAAGGTGCACTTAAGTTTATTGGCAAAAGTGATGAAGAAATTATTAGAGCTTTAAACAAACGATAAAGCTTTTAAAACAAATATCCTACACTGACATAAAAAGAAAATAGTTCATGTCCTCTGAGCCTCTTTTTTGTTTGATTAACCATTTCGCTATTTGAAGCAGCAATTAATGAGCGTGTTAACGTGAAGTTTAATCCTCTATTGAAAATAATACATTTTTTGAAAATCCTACTTTTGCCATAGGTAACATTGAATAGTATTGACTTAAAATTCAGATTTTGATCACTAATGTTAAATTTCAGTTCAGGAGGAAGACTATAATAATAGTAATTTACTTCAGTGTGATCGATTAATTTTGGGTTATCATTATCAAAAATCGTTTTATTAATTCCGTAGCTTAAACCTAAACGCCAATATGCTCCAAATGGGGCAATAGCCCTACCTCTATAAAAAGTGGCAGAAAGGTTGAAATTTTTATTAATGATATTATATCCAATATTTTCCAAAAGATAATTGTTTTGAGTGTAAATTACATCATTAACAAGTAAATTCACATATTGTCTTGTTGTAAAAAAGCCATACCCAAAATTAATCGCGATTTTACGACTAATTACACGCTGAAAGTTAAAGGAATGGGTAAAGTTAAATGGAGTAATAAACGATGACTCTTTTGTCTTTGGGTATGTGTCATAAGAAAACCACGACGTTTTATCGACTTGATTAGGACCTATTACTGCAGGCGATACATTTAATTGATAATTAAAACTATTTTTTTTACCAAGATAGCCAGGTACTACTTGAGCATTTATATCTTTTGCACTAAAGGTTAAGATTAATATTAGAAAATAATTTAATGTTTTCATTTAAACTTCGGTTTCTGTTTTATATTAATCATGGTGTTATATGTAAAAGCATTAAGGTAATCTTCACTGTCACTGCTTTTTAGGCCCTCACGATTATAATATTCTACTCGATTATTTTTTAAATTATATAATACCGAAAAATAATAGGTGTATTCTTCTTTTCTAAGTAAATAAGGAATTGTAACAATGGCAGGGTAAACTGCTAATGTTAGTAGAACTGCATAACCAACATTTTCTTTTTTAACACGATAATTAACTATCCCATTATACAAAATGTAATTGGTATTATATTTTTCTCTTATATGTTGAGCCGTTTGATTGTTTAAAACAAGAGAATTAGAATTAAAATCATGATTTAGAAATTCCTCTTTCCAGTCATTAATAAGTACGTAATCGTTGTATAAATCCATATCATTTGTACCAAAATTATTAAAGTTTACAGTTTTATAATTAACTTTTGCTTTATCAGCACAATAAGTTAAAGTGTTAAAGTAGCGCAATAGTTTTAAATTGGAGCTGATGTACTTTAATTTGTTTTCTTTTCTCTCATCCAGACAATAATAAAACGGATTCATAATTAAAATAGTGTCGATTCCAAGACCGCCTCTGTTTTTTTTCTTTTTGTAATATTTTCTATTTTCTTCAATTAATTCGATTTGGTCTCTAAGCTTTTGAGCAGCAATGAATTTAGTTTCAACTTCTTCTTTTTTAAAGCAATTCACAAGGGCAAATTTTTCAAATGACTTTTCTTCTTGTACTATCAAGTTTTTTTTACTTTGATCAAGTTCTTTCCTTGCATTTTCTTTTTCAATTTTTTTTACTCTGCTGTTTTCGTCATCATCATTTAAATTAGCCAACGTACTTTGATTTGTTTTATTTGAGGTGTTGGTATCAGTATTTACTCCTGCCTTCACTTTTAACTGAGCGAGGTAATTTTGTTTAGTTTCTTTTTCAAAGTAATTGTAGTCAATCCCATTGTTAACTGCCAATAAAACAATAGATGAATCAACTAGTGTGGGAAACAACTTATTGTTAACGTTAGATTGTTGCTGTTTTAAATTAAAATGTAAAGATAACGCCGCAGATTGTGTAGCGTTGAGTTTGTTAAATAAATGATAAACTTGTTGAATGAATCCTTCTTTTTTGTAATGATCTGTATCAATTGTGCTTCCGTCTCTCGAATCAATTAAGTCTAATTTATCCATCTCCTTATAGCCATCTTTTGTTGGTGATTTAACTGCCGCAATGTTGTATAAAGATTTAGCGATACATTCCTTCAAATAAACATTGTTGGGGTATTTTTTAAGTAGCAAATAGCAATTATAAATGCAAGGAATGTATTCACGTTCAATCAATTCAAGTTTACATAATTCAAATCTTGCTAATTCGCGAATATAATAAAATTGGTTTTGACCAACGATAAACTTTTGTCTACCTGTATCATCTATAGAACCAAGGGTTGCATTGGCTGATTCTTTTCTTTTTTTTATGTTTGGATGGGTACATCTTTTATCATCAATATCTTCATTATCATTAATAGGCGCAGTTTCAGCTAAAAAATAATCTTTTGGAAAAACAAAATTGGAGTCCTCAAAAAAGGATTTTTTAAATTCAACTTCATCAAAGGGTAAATATGAATATTTTAATAAATTAAAACCACCGTTAATTCCTTTGTAACTGTAGTTGGTTGTTTTGTATAGTAGTACGCCTTCGTTATCTGCTTCTAATTCACTTTTTTGACTGTATTTGAATTCATCAAATCCATGAGAACTTATTTTACCTCGACGCATGTTTTGATAGTTCACAAAACTTTCCATTGAGTGCTTTTTTGTAAAGTGTGAAACCTCATGACATAAGATAGAGGCAAGTTGTGCCTCGTTTTCAAGTTGACTGATTAATCCCATGTTAACCAAAATAATGCCATTATCAAAACAATAAGCATTAACAACATCGCTTTTAACGACGTAGATTTTTAAATGATTTCTAAGTTCTGGTTTGGTTTTTAGAATTTCATCTAATACAGAATTTACAAATTGACTAATCGTATCGTTAAACAATATTAATCCTGATTTAATAACACGATCCAAATAAAAGTTGCTTTCCAAATAAAATTGTTTCTGGTCTGTTTTGTTTTTTGATTTTTTTTCAATCTTTTGATATTCTTCGTACGTTTTTTCTGTTGCGCTTTTGGTGAAAATTTCCGGTAACAGGCCTTTTGAAACGATTGGAGAATATTCTTTCTCTAATCCTTTAAAAGAGGGAGCTTGTGAATAACCGATGTTAATTATCAACAATTCAAGACAAAATAGTAAAAATAATTTTATTAAAGTTTTTTTAGTCATAAATAAATGGCTATTGATTTGAAAAAATTGATGTTTCTAAATTACTATTTTATTGTAAATTAGTAGAATATTGATGAAATTTAAATACACGGTTTTTTGCCTTGTTATTGCAAACTGTTTAATAGCTCAAGTTAAAACCAAAACAGATAGCATTATAGACTTTGCAACTAAACATGTTGGTGTAAAATACAAGTACGCTAGCGCTAATCCTAAAAAGGGTTTTGATTGTTCTGGTTTTGTAAATTTTGTTTTCAGTGAATTTGGTGTTCAAGTACCTCGGTCATCCAAATTATTCAATCATTTTGGTATAAATGTTGAGTTGGATTCCTGCAAAAAAGGGGACGTGTTATTGTTTGAAAAACCAGGACATGTTGGGATCGTGACGTATCATTCAAAAGACTCCTTAAGGTTTATTCATGCCTCAAGCGACAAACGTCATGGAGGAGTTAAAATTTCAGAGTTTTATAGTTTTTCAAATTATAAGAAACGATTTGTAAAAGTTATTCGTATTCCAAATTTTTAGTTCGTAAGTCAGTTGACGGGCTTTAGTTTGCTTTAAGATATTATAGTATAGCTAATCTGATTGAAATGCATTTAAACTAATTACATGGCTTTTTGTTAGTTTAGAATTATTACTAATTTTAATTTTTTGTACTTTTAATCAGTATTGTTTATTTCCCATGAATTTTAGCAACAGAAAAGACATTGTTTTTATTGTACTTGCCGGTTTTTTTGTGACAAATGCTATTGTTGCAGAGCTTATTGGTGGAAAATTAATTCAGTTTTTTGGTGTATTTACACAAAGCGTTGGTATTATATTGTGGCCCTTTGTTTTTTTGTTGACTGATTTAATTAATGAACATTTTGGAAAAGATGGAGTTAAGAAACTTACTTTTATCACAATTGGGTTAATTATTTATACTTATATATTTTTAACCTTAGCCATGAATTTACAGGCAACTAGTTTTAGTCCGGTAAGCGATTCTAGTTTTAAAACCGTTTTCGGGCAAAGTCAATGGATAATAATTGGTAGTATTATTGCTTTTTTTTGCAGCCAATTAGTAGATGTATATGTTTTTTGGCTTTTAAGAAACAAAACCGGTAAAAAGTTAATTTGGTTGCGGGCAACAGGCAGCACAGCAATTAGCCAGGTAATAGACACTTTTGTAGTACAGTTTGTGGCTTTTGTGATTCCTGGAGTTTGGACTTATGATGAGTTATTACATAACGCATCTTGGGGTTATTTATTTAAGTTGGCATTGGCTATTTGCATTACACCATTAATCTATGTTGTTCATGCTTTGATTAATAAATACTTGCATAAAGATCAGTAGCAAACTCAAACATTTTCGATTTAATTTATTTAAATTGATTTTTAACGAACTAGTTTTTACCTTTAATTTTGAGTATCTTTGTGTTTGAATGATTACTTACACGCTATTAGCAGTTATTGCCATTTTTTCGGTAATTTGTTTTAACGACCGCGAAGCCATGAGTAAATACCTCTTTTATCCATACGGCATCAAACGCTACAAGGAACATTACCGTTTTTTAACTCATGCATTTATTCATGGCGACATCATCCATCTTTTATTTAACTGTCTGGCATTGTATAGTTTTGGTTTAGCTTTAGAAGAAGGTTATTTTCCTTACTTTTTTGGCGAGAAATTAGGGAAGCTTTATTTTTTATTGTTATTTACAGGTGGAATCTATGCGGCCTCTATTACAGAATATCTCCGGAACAAAGATAATAGCAGCTACAGCAGCTTAGGTGCAAGTGGCGCAATCTCTTCCGTTATGTTTTCGTATATAATTTTAAGCCCAAAATCAACTATTGGTTTGTTTTTTATCCCTATGCCGGGATGGATTGCCGGCGTTGTACTTTTAGGTTTAAGTGTATTTTTAATCCAAAGAAAACGTAAAGGTTTGCATCAGGATACCATCAGCCACGAGTCACATTTTTGGGGAGCAATTTTCGGAATTTTGTTTACGGTTATTATTAAGCCAGATAGCTTAATTCAATTCTTCCAACAAATTTTTTGACCTAAGTTTTAAAGCTTCATCCTCCTTCAAACGCATTATTTTAGCATCTTTGGCGGTCTTGTCCTTGTATCCACACAGGTGAAGCACACCGTGTATCATTACACGATGTAACTCCGTTGTAAATTCTGTATTAAATTTAAAAGCGTTATCTTTCACTCGCTCAACACTAATAAATAAATCACCATTAATTTTAGGACCTTCAGAATAATCAAATGTTATAATATCTGTTAGAGTTTTATGATTTAAATACTCGATGTTTTTTTCGAGCAGTCGTTCATCACTAGTGAAAATAAAATTTAAATCACCAGTAAGTTTTTTGTTTTTGGTTGCAATTAATTTTATCCAGTTTTTGAGGTCTGTCTTCTGTTTTAATTTGTGTTCAATATCTTCGTTAAAAAATGAAATTGCCATTTATAAGTGAGGATTAATATTACTAATATTTGGTAATAGATTGTTATTACGTGCCAATATCAGCTGTTCTATTAAATATAAATTAGTTTTAAGTTGT
Source organism: Bacteroidota bacterium (assembly GCA_020403265.1). Classification (GTDB taxonomy): domain Bacteria; phylum Bacteroidota; class Bacteroidia; order B-17B0; family Aurantibacillaceae; genus Aurantibacillus. The sequence continues at coordinate 70,648 of JADBXZ010000054.1, read as the reverse complement.
TGTAAGTTCTTAAAGTAATTACTTTGTTCGTTTTCACAGAAGTTTGTCAATTCAGCCTGGGCAGCTTTTTCAGCATTTAAGTAATTATTTGTTTCTGCTGCATTATTAATATTGTTCTTAATGTCAATTTGCAATTTATTTAATTGATTTGACAGTAAATTAGTTCTCGCCATCAGGCGCTTTTTGTTTTCGGAAACGGCCTTTAAGTTTTCTCCGGCAATAATAAAAGATTGTAAGGCATAAGCTTCTTCTTTACTTAGCGTGTCTTTTACATTGCTTTTAATAAATTGTTGATAAACCTCATATTTAGAAATGGCCTTTAAAAGTTCTACAGAGTCAATTTGCAGTAAATAATTTTTATTAACCATTAACGTTGTTTGCAAACTGTCAATTGTTTTTTGTTGATTTAATTGAGCCTCATAATTGCCACAGGCAGAAATGAAGAATAAAAATAGCCCAACAAAAAGTTGAAACACTTTTAAGTTGTTGAACTTTAACAGGCTATTTTTAATATTAATCAATTGTATCAAAACCACAATATGGAATCAAAACGGATGGAATTTTTATTCCATTTTCGGTTTGATTATTTTCAAGCAATGCAGCTACAATTCTTGGTAAAGCCAAAGCACTGCCATTTAAGCTGTGCGCCAATTGAGTTTTTCCCGAACCATCTTTAAATCTACATTTTAAACGGTTTGTTTGAAATGTTTCAAAATTACTCACGCTGCTCACTTCAAGCCAGCGTTGCTGGGCGGCACTCCAAACTTCCATGTCGTATGTTAAAGCGCTGGCAAAACTCATGTCACCACCACATAATTTTAAGGTTCGAAAGGGAAGTTCTAATTCTTTAAGCAATCCGGCAACATAATTACGCATTTCTTCAAGTACTTCGTAACTTTGAGCGGGATGCGCAATTTGTACAATTTCTACCTTATCAAATTGATGTAATCTGTTTAAACCTCTTACATCTTTTCCATAACTTCCTGCTTCTCTTCTAAAGCAAGGTGTATAACCGCAATTTTTAATAGGTAAATCTGTTTCTTTTAAAATTACATCACGGTAAATATTAGTTACAGGTACCTCTGCAGTAGGAATTAAATATAAATTGTCAATCCCAACATGGTACATTTGTCCTTCTTTATCTGGTAATTGCCCTGTGCCATAGCCACTGTCTTCGTTAACTACAATTGGTGGTTGAATTTCCAAATAGCCTGCCGCAGTGGCTCTGTCAAGAAAAAAATTAATTAAAGCTCTTTGTAATCGAGCACCTTTTCCTTTATAAACCGGAAAGCCTGCACCCGCAATTTTAACACCTAATTCAAAATCAATTAAATCATATTTAGTAGTTAATTCCCAATGTGGCATTGCTTTGGCATATAGGACTGGTTTGTTGCCGTGTTCAAAAACAGTAGCATTGTCTTCCGGAGTTTTGCCTAATGGAACTGATAAATTTGGTGTGTTAGGTATTGTAACTAAAATTGCATGTATCTGTTTTTCAATTTCCGCTAATTCGTCATCAAGTTCCTTTTCTTTAAGTTTGATTTCACTGGTTCTCAACTTAATTTTTTCCGCTTCTTCTTTTTTACCTGTTTTCATCAGCTCACCAATTTGTTTAGCAATGGAATTGGCTTCAGCTTTTAAATCATCGGTAGTTTTTTGCACTGCGCGGCGCTTGGCGTCTTTTTCAAGAATTTCATTAATGCACTTTTCTGCGTCTTTAAAATTTTTTATAGCAAGACGCTTTAATACATCTTCTTTGTTTTCGCGAATATAATTTACTTGTAACATAATTTTATGGGTGTAAAAATAAAAAAGCCTACCGAATTATCGACAGGCTTTTTAAAATAATTCGTAGTATAATTAAGCTGTTACAACCGAAACATACGAACGGTTGTCACGCTTCTTTTTAAATACAACGGTGCCATCAGTTAAGGCATATAAAGTATGATCTTTACCAATACCAACATTCTCGCCAGGGTTATGTTTTGTACCGCGTTGGCGTACAATAATATTACCTGCTACGCAAGACTGACCACCAAAAATTTTGATTCCTAATCGTTTACTGTGTGACTCACGGCCGTTATCTGACGAACCCGCACCTTTTTTGTGTGCCATGTTTAATTTATATTATTTATTAATCTTTTTTTGCTGTTTTTTTAGCTGCTGCCTTCTTTGGAGCTGCTTTTTTAGCTGCTGCCTTTTTTGCAGGAGCTTTTTTCACTTCCGTTTCAACGTTACTTTTTTCAGTTTTTTGAGCGGCAGGTTTAACGGTCCAAACTTTTTTCTCAGCCTTTAATTCATCTTTTAAAGTGTCGCCCTTAGCTAATACACCCTGAATTAAAATTTGAGTAAATTGTTGACGGTGATTGTTCCATTTTTGATACGTTTTACGACGTTTTTTCTTGAAAACAATTACTTTATCACCTTTTACGTGACCAATTACTGTGGCAGCTACTTTAGCGCCATCTACGGTTGGGTTACCAACTTGAATTTTACCGGCATTATCAATTAATAAAACCTTGTCAAACTCAACTTTAGCACCCTCGTTAGCCTCTAGGCGGTGAACGTAAACTTTGTTTCCACGTTCCACTTTAAACTGTTGCCCGGCTATTTCTACAATTGCGTACATCTGTTGTTTTTTAAATTGTTAATAAATTCCCTAAAAAGGGACGCAAAGATACTACTTTTCACTTATTCTGCAAATTTTTGAGGTTTATTTATTAAATAAACGCTAAAAATAATAAGTCCGATGCTCAAAAGTTGAAGTTGGCTTACGTTTTCACCGTCTATAAGCCCCCAACCTATAGCAACAATGGGAATAAGATAAGTACAACTGCTGGCAAAGGTGGCATTACTCATTTTAATTAAACGGTTAAAAGCAATAACTGAAAGTGCGGTTCCTAAAATCGCCAAAATGGCAACATAACCTATACTTTCTATGGCGCCTGACTTTTGAACATGGGTTGTAAAGTCTGTTAAACCAAACAAGTAGATAATTGCCATTGGCCCAATAATAACGAAGGCCCAAACTGCTGCCTTTACAGAATCTAAATCTGATAAGTAATGCCTGATACCGTTGATGCTGATTGCATAACAAAGTGTTGCAACCAAAACCAATAAACTGTACCATACATTTTTACTGGTATCAGGACTATCGTTAAATAACACCAAGCCTACTGCCGCTAAAAATCCCATCAAAACGCCAATTAACTTAGTTTTACCCGGTTTATTTGCTAACCAAATGGTACTGATAATTATTGTAAATAATGGAGTTAAGGCGTTCAACATGCCGGTTAAACTGCTGCTGATTTGTGTTTCAGCCTTTGTAAATAAAAAGGCAGGAATAAAATTACCAAAAACACCCATTAACACTAAACCAGGAAAGTACTTTTTAAACTCAATTTTGGAGTGTTTCAGAAGTAAGGGGGATAAAAATAAAAAAGCAATCGAAATGCGTATGGCCGCCACTTCATCACTCGGAAAACAAACCAAACCTCTTTTCATTAAAATAAAGGAGCTACCCCAGGTAAGCGATAGCGCAATTAAAATAATCCAGCTTAATGTGTTGTTTTGTTTCAAGGCGCGCCAAAAGTAATGATAATAACCAGTAAAAAACGAAATCTGTTTATAAATTATTTTTTTAATGTGGACTTACAATTTTTTTCTTTGATTACATTTGCAACTCAAAAAAATGAAATGAAAATAGCAGTAGTTGGTGCAACGGGACTTGTTGGAACAAAAATGTTGCAGGTTTTAGCAGAAAGAAATTTTGAAGTGACTGAATTAATTCCGGTAGCTTCTGAAAAATCTGTTGGTAAACTTATAAACTTTAAAGGAAAGGACTATAAAGTGCATAGTATGCAACAAGCTATTGACGCAAAACCACATATTGCCTTATTTAGCGCCGGAGGTTCAACTTCGCTTGAATTTGCCGAAAAATTTGCAGCAGTTGGCACTACTGTTATTGATAACAGCAGTGCCTGGCGAATGGACCCTACTAAAAAGTTAGTAGTACCTGAGGTGAATGCAAATGTTTTAACTAAAGCAGATAAGGTAATTGCCAACCCTAACTGTTCAACCATACAAATGGTGGTTGCATTAATGCCATTGCACAAAAAATACAAAATCAAACGTGTAGTAGTAAGCACCTACCAAAGCGTTACCGGAACCGGTGTGAAAGCAGTTAATCAATTAATGAATGAGCGTGAAAAAGGAACGAGTGAAGAGATGGCTTATAAATATAAAATTGACATGAATGCCATCCCTCAAATTGATGTTTTTTTGGATAACGGATACACCAAAGAAGAAATGAAAATGGTGAACGAAACTAAAAAAATAATGGGTGACAATAGTATTCAGTTAACTGCCACAACTGTAAGAATACCGGTTATGGGTGGACATAGTGAGAGTGTTAATTTAGAGTTTGAAAGTGAATTTGATATTCAAGAGGTAAAAGATTTGTTGGCAAATAGTCCGGGAATTATTTTGCAAGATGAGCCTGCCAATCAAATTTACCCAATGCCAATGTGGGCACATGATAAAGATGAGGTTTTTGTTGGAAGAATACGAAGAGACGAAAGTCAACCAAAAACACTTAATATGTGGATTGTTAGCGATAACTTAAGAAAAGGTGCTGCAACCAATGCTGTTCAAATAGCTGAATATCTTATAGTTAATAATTTAATAAACTGATTTTAATCAGTTTTGTTAATAATTGGTTAGTTTTTTGTTAAAATAAAGGATAAACATTTGCATAATCCAGATAAAATGCCTTATTTTGAGCACAAATTTTTAAAACCAAGAAAAAATGAAAAAAATTACTATTTTAGCTGTAGCCTTAGTTGCTATTAGCTTTGCGTCTTGTAAAAAAGATCGCACTTGTTCTTGTACTACGACTTCAACACCTCCAACTGGTGCAGCTTTTACGTCTACTGAAGAAGTTACTATTAAGAAAGTAACCAAAGGTCAAGCAAAGGATGGAGAGTGCAGAAGTTATACAACTCAGCAAACTGCTCCTACTTCTGGAACTAAGACTGAGGTTAAATGCGAATTAAAATAATCAAAATCAATTTTTTAAAACTTAGAAATATGAAAAAATCAATATTAATATTATCAATTGCAGGTTTAGCATTAGCTTCTTGCAGAAAAGACGTTACTTGCGAGTGTAAAACTACTAGTGATGCCCAAGGATTTGTTTCTTCAACAAGAACAACTACATGGAATGATGTAAAAAAGAAAGACGCTAAGAAACAATGTCAATCTTACACATCAAAAACAACTGCTCCGGTAGCTTCAACGCTTTCTAACGACTTCGGGATGGAGTGTACAATTAAATAGAACTTAAATAACTAACCCCACTTAAAAGTGGGGTTTTTTGTTACAGATTTTTAATTCAAAACCAAAATAACTTACAAATGAAAAAAACAACATTTATTTTATCTTCGGTTCTGCTCTTAGGCTTAACAGCATGTAAAAAAGACCTAACTTGTGAATGTACGGTAACGAACACCTCAAGTACAACTAATGGAACTCCTAATACGTTAGATCCTCCTAGAACAACGGTTTCCAAAATGACTGATGTTACAAAAAAGCAGGCCAATGCCAATTGTGTTAGCGGAGAGAATACTGCCAATTATACATTCTCATCTGGAGGTCAATCTTTCGCTGTGGTTGATGTTACTAAATTTGACTGTAAAATAAAATAAGTATTCAAATGAAAAAAATCATCTTAATAATTCCAATTGCATTGACAGCTTTTTCCTCATGTAAGAAGGAAAGGACTTGTGAATGTAGTGTTACAATAACTATGACTGAAAATGGAGTCCCTGTTCCTTTAGGTTTAACTTCTTACAAAAACACATCTAAAATGACTAAAGTTAGTAAAGGAACTGCTAAAGCAAATTGTGTTAATGGGACTCAAACAGAAACATATAATGATTCCGGAGACGCATATATTGAAACCTACGTTACGACTTGTGAGCTGAAATAATATACCCTTTCTAAACCCCGCCCTTAAAAGCGGGGTTTTTTTATGGCCTATCTCAAATAAATTTCACCAAAATTGGGATAATTCAGCTAAAATTCTATCTTTGCACCCTTAATTTTTTATAAAATATGCAAAACAAAGGTGCCATTAAAATATTTGCAATACTATTAGGTCTTGCTTGTGTTTTTTATTTATCGTTCACATGGGTTACTCGTGGAGTAGAAAGTGATGCAGCTGCTTATGCAGAAGCGACCGTAAATTCTCAAAAAGTATTAGCTGTCATTAAAGATTCAGCAAAAGGAAATTCAGATTTAGAAGCCAAGTTAAAATCTACATTCCAAGCTAAATTTGAGGAGAATTATCTTGATTCAATGAAGAAACAACAAGTGTATCCGCTTTTTGGTTACACTTATGAGGAGTGTAAGAAAAATGAAATTAACTTAGGTTTGGATTTACGCGGTGGGATGAACGTAACCTTAGAAGTTTCTGTTTACGACATCATTAAAAACTTAAGTAACGATTCTAAGGACCCTGCTTTTACTGCAGCTTTAAATGAGGCTCAAAAGAATTTAGGTGTTAACAACAACGATGATTTTATTAAGTTATTCGAGAAAGCGTATAATCAAAAAAACCCTAGTGGTCGTTTAGCACCAATTTTTCAATCTATCGAAAATAAAAGTAAAATTACTTTTAACTCAAGCAATGAAGAAGTGATTCGTTACATTCGCGAACGTGTAGATGAAGCAGTAGCTAATGCCGAGAAAACCTTCAGCTCACGTATAAACCGTTTTGGTGTTGCACAACCTAATATTCAAAAATTAGAGGCCAGTGGCCGCATTTTGGTTGAATTACCCGGTGTGAAGGATAAAGAACGTGTTCGTGAGTTATTACAAGGTACAGCTAACCTAGAATTTTGGGAGACATACGAAAATGGTGAAATTGCACCATTACTTGATAAAGCAAATTCAGTTATTGCCGATGAATTAAATGGCGTAAAACCTGCCCCGGTTGACACCTTAGTTAAGGGTGATTCTGCTGCTGTAAAAAATGCAACAATTGCTAACACAAATACAGCCGTTGCTACTGCAACTCCGGCTGTAGGAGATTCTGCTAAAAAGGATTCGACAAAAGTAGCAGCAACCGGTACTGTTAATCCGCAAGATACTGCGATTAAAGGTTTTCAAAAACGTGTTCCATTGTTCTCAGTATTCCAAAATGCTTTTCCTTTAGTGCCTTTAAAAGGACGCGTTACAGTTGATGAAAAAGGTAATCCAAAACAATATGCCGAAGGACCAATTGTTGGTTTAGCAACTTCTAAAGCAGATACAGCTAAAGTAAATAAACTATTAAAAATAGCTATTGCTAAAAACGTATTTCCTGCACGTTTACGTTTTATGTGGAATAATAAAGAAATTGAAAGTAAAGATGCCGAAGGCAATGTTGTTGGAGGTTACTTTGAATTATACGCCGTTAAAGCTGACAGCAAAGGTCGTCCTGCTTTGAGCGGTGATATTATTACCAGTGCCAGAAAAGAGTACGATCAGCAAAGTGGTGCTTCTCCAAATATTGGTATGAGCATGAATAATGAGGCTGCTCAAAAGTGGAAAAACATTACTGGTTCTAACAGAGGTAAATGTGTAGCAGTAGTAATGGATAACATGGTGTTTAGCGCACCTCGCGTTAACGCTGAAATTTCAGGTGGCCAATCTCAAATCTCCGGAAATTTTACAGATGCTGAAGCAGACGCTTTGGTTGCAATTCTAAGTGCCGGTAAATTACCTGCGCCTTCTCATATTGTTGAGGAGAGTGTTGTAGGTCCTACTCTTGGTCAGGAAGCAATTGAATCAGGCTTAATGAGTTTCGTTATTGCTTTATTGGTAATTTTTGTTTTCATGGCTTTTTATTACAGCAAGTCTGGTTTAGTAGCCAATGTTGCATTAATAGCCAATATGTTCTTCATTATGGGTATATTAACGTCGTTAGGCGCAGTGTTAACTTTACCTGGTATAGCAGGTATTGTGTTAACTATAGGTTTAGCGGTTGATGCTAATATCTTAATATTTGAACGTGTGCGTGAGGAATTAGCTGAAGGTAAATCAACTTCTGCTGCTATAAAAGAAGGTTTCAAACACGCCATGAGTTCAATTATTGACTCTAACGTAACGCTTGCCATCTTAGCAATTATCCTTTATGTTTTTGGTAGTGGTCCGGTGCAAGGTTTTGCTACTACTTTGTTTATTGGTATCTGTACTTCTTTATTCTCAGCAATCTTAATTACACGTGTTATTTTCGAATGGATGTTGGAAAGAAAGAAAGAAATTCCTTTTGATACAGCAGCGACTAAAAATGCATTTAAAAAGTTAGCATTTGATTTTGTTGGAAAACGTAAAATTTATTATGTTATATCTTCATTAATCATTGTTTTAGGTATCGTATTTTATGTGAAAAATAAAGGCTTAAACCTTGGTGTTGATTTTAAAGGTGGTCGTACATATCAAATCCGTTTTGACAAAGATGTGAACACTGAAGACGTTAAAAAAGCTTTATCTAATGCATTAGGTGGATCACCTGAGGTAAAAACTTTAGGTTCAAAAAATCAAGTTAAAGTAACAACAACTTTCAGAGTTTCTGATAATAATCCAAATACCGACAAAGAAGTTGAAGCTGCAATTAAAACAAGTCTTGCAGCTGTGCCGGGTAATGGTGAAATTATGCAATCTCAAAAAGTAGGTCCTACCATAGCAACTGACATCGTTTATGGTGCTTATGGAGCTATTTTATTTTCATGTTTAATGATGTTTGTATACATTGTTGTTCGATTCCGTAAGTGGCAATATGGTTTAGGATCAGTTGTAGCCTTATTCCATGACGTGTTAATAGTTTTATCATTCTATACTATTTTTGATGGAATTTTGCCTTTCTCATTAGAAATAGGTCAGGATTTTATAGCCGCTATCTTAACTGTAATGGGTTATACAATGACCGAAACGGTTGTTGTATTTGACCGTATCCGCGAGCGTTTAGCGTCTAACAGTAAACTAGATGTTGCTGGTGAGGAACGTAATAAATTAATTAACTACGCATTAAATAGTACTTTAAGTCGTACCATTCTTACTTCATTAACAGTATTCTTTGTTTTACTCGTTATTTTCATTTTCGGTGGAGAAAGTATCCGCGGCTTTATTTTCGCATTGTTAATTGGTCGTATTATTGGTACTTACTCATCTTTATGTATTTCAACGCCTATTGTTGTTGATTTTGATAAGGGTGAAAATAAAAAATAAGGAGTGAATTTTAGAATTAAAAGCGCAAAGCAATTTGCGCTTTTTTATTGAAATAAATATTACTTTAATAATGTCTTTAAATTAAAATAAACATAAAATGAAATTTCATAAGGAAGGGTATGCCAGTTTAGGGCTAGTACTTGTTTTTGGTGCAATTATTATTGCTATTGCTCATTATTTTTTTAATGATTTTTTAATTGCAAAAGCGTTTGCTTATACGTTGAGTATATTTTTATTTATTACCATTTTACAGTTTTTCAGACATCCAACAAGGCAGCATACCAAAGGAGATAATTTGGTTATTTCGCCTGCCGATGGTAAAATAGTTGTTATTGAAGAAACTACAGAAGGGGAATATTTCAAAGATAAAAGGCTTCAAGTAAGTGTTTTCATGAGTCCAATTAATGTTCACGTTAACCGCTATCCAATTTCAGGTGTAGTTAGTTTCTTTAAATATCATCCGGGTAAATTTTTGGCGGCCTGGGAACCTAAAAGTAGTACCGAAAATGAGCGAACAACAGTTGTTGTTAAACATAAATCCGGTAAGGAAATATTATTCAGACAAATAGCAGGTGCTTTAGCCAGGCGAATAGTTTGGTATTGTAAACAGAACGATACGGCTGAACAATGTGGAGAAATGGGTTTTATAAAGTTTGGTTCAAGGGTAGATTTGTTTTTACCAATTGGTACTAAACTTAATGTGAAGATTGGCGATGTGGTTAAAGGATCTCAAACCGTAATTGCCGAAATTTAAAGCTTATATTTTTATTCCAACTACACAAACATCATCTGTTTGTGGTTGCTCGCCTTTCCATTGATGAAAAGCCATCTCAACGGCAATGCGTTGTTCTTCCATCGTTTTATTTTGAAGTGTAATTAGAAGATTTTCGAATTTCTTTTTCATAAAGCGTTTGCCGCTTTCACCACCGAACTGATCAGGATAGCCATCCGTGAACAAATAAACACAATCATTAGGTAATAATTGATAGGTATTATGTGTAAATGAGTTAAACACCTCACCTACGTTACCAATGGCTTGTTTATCTGTTTTTAAAACCACGGCGCTACCGTTTCTGATAATCAAAATTGGGTTGTTTGCGCCTGCATAAGCCATCAAATTGGTAGTGGTATCTATGGCAACAAGGGATATATCCATACCATCCCGTATCTGGTCATTACCATCACTCTTGAGGGTATTTATTATATTTCGATTCAAAAAATCAAGTGCTTCTGCCGGGCTGTTTACATCCTTCTCAGATGTGGTTTGGTTCAAAAAATTACTGCCAAGTAAACTCATAAAGGCGCCCGGCACACCATGACCGGTGCAATCGGCAACAGCCATTACTATAAATTCTTTTCGATTACCATCAGACGGAGTTGTTATTATTTTTTTTGTCCAATAAAAATCTCCACTAACGATGTCTCTTGGAAGATAGAAAACAAAATAACGATCGGCAAAAAAATCGTTTAAGGTTTGAGATGTGGGTAATATGGCTTGTTGTAAGCGCTTGGCATAACGTAAACTACTTGTAATTTCTATGTTTTTCTCTTCTACTTCTTGCTTTTGAATCTCAATAATGTTTTTACTTTCTTCTAATTCTATTCTACTTTTAATTTCATTGTAAGTAAGTCTGTAGCGCTGCCTAATCATAAAAATACTAGCTATGGACACGCAAACAATGAGTAAACCTCCATTGATTAAGTAGTCTTCAATTGTTAATTTACTATTTAGCTTGTAAAAAATGATGAGCGCAGCAATAGTTGCAAACACAAGAACAAGCGAGTACTTAAATTCCCAAAGCACTAACATACCTGCACAAATAAAAAGAGCCATAAACGCAAAGGTGTGTTTTTGAAAATGGGAAACGTCCATTACACTCCACATGTAGGCATTTTGGATGGAAATACCTAGTATGAAAATAAACATGCAAGTGTAAATGGATAAATTAATTTTTGATTTTAACACTAAACAGATTAAGCAAACCAAGCAAACCCCTAAACGAAATGCTAAAAACGGGACCCACATTTCTCTAAATGTAAAATAATCACCAATACTCCAAAACAAATTAAGGAAAATACCAATCCAACAGGCTAAAACGTGAAAGCGTTCAGTAGATTTGTAAAAGGCTGCAAGTATTTTTTGTTCCGGAACCAATTTTGTTTTTCTTGAGAGGCTTAGGTTATATAAAAATAACAAATAAAAAGCTAAAAAGTTATGGTAACTGTGAATAATTATTGAATTAAAAGCCTGGATAAATTAGTAATTTCGAGGCACAAAAAATTAACGTTTATGTCATATATTAACAACATTATTGCGCGTCAAATACTCGATTCGCGCGGCAATCCAACCATTGAGGTGGATGTAATAACTGAAACCGGTGTATTAGGTAGGGCAGCTGTACCAAGTGGTGCGAGTACCGGAAGTCACGAAGCCGTTGAATTAAGAGATAATGACAAAACGCAGTATTTGGGCAAAAGTGTTAATAATGCGGTTAACAACGTTAACACAATTATCAGAGAAAATTTAAAAGGTGCTTATTTATTGGATCAAACGGCCATCGATTACACCATGTTGAATTTAGATGGCACACCAAATAAGGCTCATTTAGGAGCCAACGCAATTTTAGGTGTATCGTTAGCAGTTGCAAGAGCTGCGGCAGAGGAAACACGGATGCCGTTGTATCGTTATGTAGGTGGCGTTAGCGCTAATTTGTTGCCAATTCCAATGATGAATATTTTGAATGGAGGAGCGCATGCAGACAACGGGATTGATTTTCAGGAATTCATGATTATGCCAATTGGTGCAGAGACGTTTAGCGATGGTTTAAGAATGGGTGCAGAAATTTTTCATCATTTAAAGGCTGTCTTAAAATCACAAAAACTAGCTACGAATGTTGGTGATGAAGGTGGTTTTGCTCCGGATTTTAAAAATAATGAAGAGGCAATTAAAGCAGTTATGCAAGCCATAGAAAAGGCAGGATATAAGCCCGGGGAAGATATTTATATTGCTCTGGATGCTGCCAGTACTGAGTTTTTTAATGCAGATGAAAAAATGTATCATTTCAAAAAGTCAACCGGCGACAAACTAACTGTTTCACAAATGACAGATTATTGGGCTGATTGGTGTAAAAAATACCCCATTATAAGTATTGAAGACGGATGTAGCGAGGACGATTGGGATGGTTGGGGTCAGTTAACACAAAAAATAGGCGACCGTGTTCAATTAGTAGGAGATGATTTGTTTGTAACCAATGTTAACCGATTAGCTGAAGGGATTAATACCGGCGTCGCCAATTCAATACTAGTTAAAGTAAACCAAATTGGTACCTTAACAGAGACTATTTCCGCTGTAAACTTGGCACACACAAATTCCTATACTTCTGTAATGAGCCATAGAAGTGGCGAAACTGAAGATACAACTATTGCCGATTTAGCAGTAGCTTTGAGCTGTGGTCAGATTAAGACAGGAAGCGCAAGCCGGAGTGACCGTATTGCAAAGTACAATCAATTATTAAGAATAGAGGAACAATTAGGAGGAACAGCGCGTTATTTAGGTAAATCATTTAAGTTTGTTCCTTAATTGTACAAAAGCTATCATATTTTAATTAAAGGAAAAGTGCAGGGCGTTGGTTTTAGAGCTAACGCCCATGCTTTTGCAAATAAATGCCATTTAAGTGGTTTTGTAAAAAATTTACCTGATGGTTCTGTTGTTATCAGAGCAGAAGGATTGGAAGATAATATTAATAAACTAATTGAGTGGTGTTACGTTGGCCCGAGATTTGCAAACGTTGAAGAGGTTAGTGCAACTGAGGTTGAGGTTGAAAACTATAAAACATTTGAATTAAAACGTTGATATAATATAAAACAAAAACACCGATTAAAACAGTAAAGGTTTTAACCGGTGCTAATTTTGGGGATGTTGATTGAGAATTACAGGTTTGTAAGAATAAATAAAATACTTATTAAAGAACTTAAAGTAAATAAATTCACAACCCATTTAGTTGGTGCTTGACCAATTGCACTTACATTATTAGCCATGGCGCCTGCCATTACTAAACCAAGTTGCCAAATAGGCGCATCGTGAGATAAAATTTGCATAGCTGATAATCCGCCTAAAATGCTACCAATTGTTATTGTCATAGCAATTAAACCAAAATAACTAAATTCTAGTTTGGAGATAAAGTTTGCGTACCACCCGTTGCTCGCTTGTTTTGTGCGACTTGTAGATAAATTTACTGCGTTTGATTTTAAGGTTGTTTCCATAATGAATGTTTTTTATTACAAACGTAGTTCACGAAGCAAATTTCATTAATGATAATTGTCAATTTCTTAATTGATTAATATCATTTTTGTGAGTATATTTAAAAAGTGACAATTGTCATATAATAATTCTGACAATTGTTTTAATAACTCAATAAAACTAACCCAATATTTGCATTATGATTTTAGATCAAAATAAATACGAAATTTTTAGCTTAATTGTAAGAGTATTCACAGGTCTTTTATTTTTATTCCAAGGATATGATAAGGTTTTTAAGGTTGGAATTAAAGGTTGTGTTGAAGCTTTTAAAGTTGAAACAGTTAAAATCAGAATCCCAGATTTCTTATTAACAGCCGTAGTGGTTTTTACTTCTTTCACAGAGTTTTTTGGAGGTATGTTTTTAATACTAGGTTTTTTGTATAAATATACACTGGTTTTTTTAGGGATGGATTTAATAATCGTTTCTATTGCTTTTGGAATGATTCAACCAATGTGGGATACAAAGCACGCTTTTCCAAGGTTTTTGTTGATTGTATTAAACATGTTTGTACTTATTCAATTTGATAAATTCACCCTAGATCATTTATTTAATATTAATTAAAACATATGAGTAAACAAAAAGTAATAGTAGGCATCGATTATTCAAAATCGTGTATTAATGCCCTAAAGTATGCCGAGTTATTGGCTTATCATTCTAACAGTGAATTACTGCTATTTCATTTATATGATGCACCTGTGTTTTTTTCAAACTCAGGATTGTATTTTATTTCGAGCCAGTCAGTTGCGAAAACGAGTAAAGATAAATTAAGACTTTTCACCGAAAAATATCTAAAAAACAGCAAAGTAGTTTATTCTGCGCATGCTAGCAGTGGGGTTTTTGAAGACATTGTTAAAGATCTGGCAAAGAAAAATAAAGTACATGCGATTGTTTTAGGTTTGGAGAGTAAAACAAAAATAAACCGATTTATCTATGGAACAAGCAGTACCAGTATTTTAGGAAAAGTTAATTGTCCGGTGGTTATTGTGCCTGAAAGTTATAAAACACATAAACTCTCCAAAACACTTATGGCTGTTGATAATCTTGAAGGTTTTTCAAAAGGGTGTCTTAAGACCATTAAAAATTATTTAAATGGTACGCAAAGTAAACTAGAGGTCTATCACATTAAAACTCCATTTGAAGTATTTTCTGAAAAGAAAGATTTAACCTTAAAAGTTGATACTGATTTAACTTACCCAGTTAAAGTGAAAAAAGCAAAAGAAGTAGTGGATGGTATTGTTGGGCTTTCGAAATCGTTAAAGGCTGATGCCATTATGAGTATATCAAGGAAACACTCTTTTGTGTACCGCTTTTTTAATGAATCTAATTCGAAAGAAATTGCGTTCAGGTCGAGAGTACCGGTTGTAGTAATTCACGAATAAATAAAATTAGAATAAATGAAAAAATTTAATGTTAAAAATATATTAGTGCCTTACGATTTTTCTAAAACTGCTGAAATAGCGTTAAACAAGGCGGCGTTTATTGCACAACAAACAAAGGCTAACCTTATACTTACTCATATAAGTAAAGTTAGTGATTTGGTTGACTTATTTTTACTTGAAATTAAAGCAAGTAAGGGAAAAGCATTAAATGAATTTATTGAAAAAAAATTGTCTGAAGTGGCAGATAGTATCACTGCGAAATACAAATGTAAAGTGGTCACTTACCATCAGCAGGGATCCATTGCTTCCGAAATTATTGATGCGGCCGATTTTCATCATGCAGATTTGATTGTTATGGGAACAAAAGGTAAAGATTCAAACTCTGATTTGTTCTTGGGAAGCAATGCATATAGAGTGATTACAAAAAGTGATGTGCCGGTAATGACTATAACAGCAGATAACAAAGTAAATGGATTTAATTCAATTCTTCTTCCTATTGATTTATCAGACCACACCAGACAGAAAGTGAATTATGCAGTGGAGCTGGCAAAGGTATTTAATTCAAAAATTACGGCGTTAGCTATTTACACAAGTAATGAAAAAGAACTAAAATATAAGTTGGAAGTTATATTAAGTCAAATTGCCAAAAAATGTGCTTCTTCAAAAGTTGAGGTTGAAACTCGAATTGAAAAAACGGCTCATCGTATATCCAAAACTTTAAGTGTAGCCAAACGTGTAAAGGCTGATTTAATAATATCTATGACGGATGAGAAAATGGAAGGTTCTAAAAAATGGCTCAGTACCTATGATCATGAATTGGTTAACAATTCTAAAATACCTGTTATATCAATGCAACCAGAGGTAAACAACGAATTTACAACTGAAGGAACAATGTTACCTTATTAGGTTAAAACTTAAGTAAATTAATAACCGCTTTTTAAAGCACAATTAAATAGTATGAAAATAGTATTGGAGGATTCTTTTACCCTAAATCAAGTGAAAAATCAATTTCATCTTGAATTTCCTTATTTAAAACTTGAATTTTTTAGTAAACGTCATAAAACATTTGAGGCAACTAAACAATCATTAATAATCAAAGATAATATTCCATTAAAAGAATTAACAGCTAAGGAAGGCAATCTGGAAGTACATAAAGATATGACGGTAGAAGAATTAGAAAAAAGTTTCTTAGTCAAATTTGGTTTAAATGTTCAGGTATTCAGAAAATCGGGCAAATCATGGCTGGAGACGACTATAACAGACAAGTGGACCCTTGAAAAGCAAAATACTCAAGGAGAGGAACTGGATGTTTTAAATCAATACGATGAATAATTCAAATGGATCTGGAAGAACCGATAATTATAGATAAAGTTGAGGTTAATCAAAAGACATGTTATCATTGTGGCGAACCGGTACGAAACACAAACAATGTAATAGAAGATAAGCAGTTTTGCTGTAGTGGCTGCAAGACTGTTTACGAAATTATTAATGAAAATGATTTGTGTGATTATTATTCTATTGATGAAACCCCTGGTTTAAAGCAAGATAAGCAGATTAGAAAAGGTAAATTTGATTTATTGGAAAGTGATGAAGTTAAATCGAAGCTGATTACGTTTAAAGATCAAAATCACAGTCATGTAGTATTTTATTTGCCTCAAATACATTGTAGTTCTTGTATTTGGATTCTAGAACACTTAAATAGAATTAATCCTGATATAATAAAATCACAGGTTAATTTTCTTAAACGTGAAATTACAGTTATCTATAATCATCACAGAACAGATTTAAAAGTTGTTGCAGAAAATTTAGCATTAATAGGTTACGAACCGCATGTTAGCTTGAATGATATCGATGGTAAAAAAATCAAGAAGTATGATGCTTCAAAGATTTTGAAATTAGGTATTGCGGGATTTTGTTTCGGAAATATTATGATGTTGAGTTTCCCCGAATATTTTGCCATTGCTGAAGAGGGCGACTTGAAACTAAAATCTCTGTTTGCTTATCTTAATTTGGCCTTATCATTACCTGTTTTTTTCTATTGTTCTGCAGATTTTTTCGTTTCTGGATATAAAGGAATTAAACAGTCTTTTTTAAATATTGATGCGCCTATTGCTTTAGCAATTTTAATCACTTTCGGACGAAGTGTTTTTGAAATATTAACTGATACCGGTGCAGGATATTTGGATTCTATGAGTGGGATTGTTTTTTTTATGTTGATTGGTCGATATGTACAAACCAGAACTTATGATACCATTTCTTTTGATAGAGATTTTAAGTCATATTTTCCACTCGGAATCACTATAATTGAAAATGAGCATGAAATTCAAAAACCTGTTTCTTCCATAAAAGTTGGAGATATAATCAAAATACACAATGATGAAATAATTCCGGCTGATGGTATATTGTTTTTAGGAAAAGCTGAAATTGATTATAGCTTTGTTACAGGTGAATCCAAGCCCATCAGTAAAAATATTGGAGAACTTGTATATGCAGGAGGAAAACAGGTTAATGCTGCCATTCAGCTGAAGGTAGTAAAAGAGGTCACACAAAGTTATTTAACAAAACTTTGGAACACTGAAGCTTTTAGAGCTGGTGCAAAAGAGGATCCTCATCAATCTTTCATTCATAAGTTAAGTAAATACTTTACATACATTTTATTTTCAATTGCAATTGTGTCTGCTATTTATTGGAGTATTTATGATTCTTCGAAAGTTTGGTCTGCTGTTACCGCTGTATTGATTGTTGCTTGTCCATGTGCTTTGTTATTAAGTGCAACTTTTACAAATGGCAATTTTATAAGGATTTTAAACAAATATGGCTTATATGTAAAAAACGAAAGAACAATAGAAGCATTATCAAAAATAACTAGTATTGTTTTTGATAAAACAGGAACAATTACTGAACAAGGTGAATCCACTGTAACTTTTGAAGGTAAAGCACTTACTAATTATCAAAGTCGTTTAATAAAATCACTTACCTATGCATCAAATCACCCACTAAGTCGAGATATTTATAAATATTTACCAATAACAAAGTTGTTTCCAATTAATTTTTACAAACAACACCTTGGAATGGGTGTTTCGGGTCAAATTGATGATCATTTGATTGAAATAGGATCTTCCTCTTTCATAGGGATTAAATCTGACACAAAGTTTGATGGTAGCTTTGTACACATTAAAATTGATGGGGAGTATTTAGGAGGTTTCAGAATTAACAATAAATACAGAACCGGATTAAACCAGATTATAAAAAAGTTAGCTCAGAGTTATCGTTTAAAATTAGTTTCCGGTGATAATGAATTGGAGAGGCCTTATCTTGAAACGTTATTTCCAAAAAAAACAGAATTACTTTTTAATCAGAAGCCACTTCATAAATTAGACGTAATAAAGGCTGCACAGCAAAGAGGCGAGAAGGTTCTAATGGTTGGAGATGGTTTAAATGATGCCGGCGCACTTAAACAAAGTGATGTTGGACTTGCTATTAGTGATAACAGTAATAATTTTTCACCGGCATGTGATGCAATTTTGCTGGGTTCTAATTTTAAATTATTAGACTCATTAATCCGCTTTGCTAATAAACAAAAATTTATTATTAATGCAAGTTTCATACTTTCTATTCTATACAATGTTATAGGTTTAAGTTTTGCGGTTCAAGGGATTTTGATGCCAGTAGTAGCAGCTATTTTAATGCCTATTAGTTCTTTAAGCATCATCTTTTTAACAACCATTTTAAGTTCATTTTTTGAAAAAAGATTATTAAATGATAAAAATCATTTTTAATCATGACTCTAGTCAAATTAACATTTCTTTGGCCTATTAATTTTGCATGCGGTTTATGAGCGCAATGTTTATAATGATAGGAGCAAGTTTAGTTTTAGCTATTGGATTCTTGGTTGCTTTTATCTGGTCAGTTAAATCAAAACAATACGAAGACGATTACACACCGTCAGTGAGGATGTTGTTTGACCCTAAACCTGGAACTGAATCAAACCTCGAACAATCAAATCAAAATTCACCTCAAACAGATAAAAAATAAACAAACAAACAATTATGGAACTACAAAAATTTCAATACGATAACAAAATAGTTAAAATGTTTGCCTACGCAACGATGCTTTGGAGTGTAGTAGGTATGTTGGCAGGTTTACTTGCGGCAATTCAAATGTATTTACCCGAAGCTAATTTAAACTTGCCGTACACAACATTCGGAAGAGTTAGGCCAATACACACAAACGCCATCATTTTTGCATTTGTGGGTAATGGAATATTTATGGGTGTTTATTATTCGTTGCAACGTTTATTGAAAGCTCGAATGTTCAGTGACTTCTTGAGTAAACTTCATTTTTGGGGATGGCAATTAATAATCGTTTTAGCAGCGATTACTTTAGTGTTAGGTTATTCTACAGGTAAAGAATATGCTGAATTAGAGTGGCCTATTGACATATTGATTGCCTTGGTTTGGGTTGTTTTTGGTTGGAATATGTTTGGCACCATTATCAAAAGAAGAGAGAGACACTTATATGTTGCAATTTGGTTTTACATTGCCACTTTTATTACCGTAGCAATGTTACACATTGTAAATTCAATTGAAATTCCTGTTTCTTTCTGGAAATCTTATTCATGGTATGCTGGTGTTCAGGATGCCCTAGTACAGTGGTGGTACGGACATAATGCAGTTGCTTTTTTCCTTACTACACCATATTTAGGTTTAATGTATTATTTCTTGCCTAAAATTGCACAACGTCCTGTATATTCATATCGTCTTTCAATTATTCACTTTTGGGCCCTTATTTTTCTTTATATCTGGGCCGGACCTCACCATTTATTATACACTTCTACTCCGGATTGGGCGCAATCATTAGGTGTTGTGTTTTCCGTAATGTTGATTGCGCCTTCCTGGGGTGGTATGATAAATGGTTTGTTAACTCTGCGTGGTGCATGGGACAAGGTCAGAGATAATGTTGGTTTGAAATTTTTGGTTGTAGCTGTGACAGCATACGGTATGGCAACTTTTGAAGGCCCAATGTTATCTTTAAAAGCAGTGAATAAAATCAGTCATTTCACCGATTGGACAATTGCACACGTGCATGTTGGTGCTTTAGGATGGAACGGTTTCTTAACTTTTGGGATTTTATATTGGTTAATTCCACGATTGTTTCAAACTAAGTTGTATTCTGAAAAAATGGCTAATCAACATTTTTGGATTGGTACACTAGGAATTGTCCTTTATGCTGTTCCAATGTATTGGGCAGGTTTTATGCAATCATCCATGTGGAAAGACTTTACGGATGAAGGACAGTTAAAATACCAATTTATGGATACTGTAACCTATATGAGACCTTTTTACATAGCACGTTCTATTGGGGGGTTGTTGTTTTTAATTGGTACAATTATGATGATTGTAAACTTAATTAAAACAATCAAAGTTGGTTCATTTTTGGAAGTTGAAAGTGACGAAGCTCCGGCATTAAGTGGTGAATATAAATCACATGCAACGGATCACTGGCACAGATGGATTGAACGTAAGCCAATTCAAATGTTAATTGTTAGCCTAGTTGTTGTTGCTATTGGTGGTATCATCGAATTTGTTCCTGCTTTTCTGGTTAAATCGAATATACCAACTATACAAAGTGTTAAACCGTATACTCCACTTGAACTTCATGGTAGAGATATATACATTAGAGAGGGGTGCTATACTTGTCATTCACAAATGGTTCGTCCATTTAGAGATGAAGTTGCACGTTATGGCGAGTATTCAAAAGCTGGTGAGTTTGTGTATGATCATCCTTTTCAATGGGGTAGTAAACGTACAGGTCCAGATCTTGCCAGGTTAGGTGGTAAGTATCCTGATAGTTGGCATTTTAATCACATGTACGAACCTAATTCAATGGCACCCGGATCAATTATGCCAAGATACCCTTGGTTAATTGAAGACCAATTAAATGCCAATAATACTATGGCAAAAATAAAAGCCATGATTAGATTAGGCGTTCCTTATCCTGAAGGTTATGAGAATAAGGCTTTAGCAGATATGGAGACTCAAGCTAAAGAAATTACAAGTAGTCTGAAGAAAGATGGAATCGAAACTTTACCAGATCGTGAGATTGTAGCCTTAATTGCCTATTTGCAAAGACTTGGTAAAGACATTAAATCCAATAATTTGAAGGCTGAAGTCAAATAGAAAATCATTAAAAACGAAAAAGAGTTGTAATATGAAATTCATCAATTATTTAGAGAGTATAACAGGTATAGGGATTTATCCATTAACAGCATTAATGATATTTGTACTGTTTTTCTTAGCGGTAAGCATTTATTTGGTTAAAGGAAGCAAAAGTCATTTTGCTAAGGCAAGTCGAATTCCTCTTAGTTTGAAGGAAGTTGGAGAACTTGATGCTAAACAATAAACATTCTAATAAAAAAGAAAGTACTCGTTAAAAAATTAAAGCAATAAAAAACTAGATATGAAAATCAGTATAAACTTAAAATTAATTGCATTGTTCGTAGTATGTCCATTACTCGCTTTTTGTCAAGATCAATCTGAAATAGCAAGTCCAAGTGCTTTTTCGAATCCACTATTCTTGGTGTTGTTATCTGTAGTTCTTTTATTATTGATTGTTATTGTCTCCTTTAGTTCTGCATTTAAAAGCTTAGCTGATAGCGATGTGTTAATTAAAAAAACTAAGGAGAATAATACAGGCAGTGTTAAGTCAGTTTTAATAATTTTTAGTATGCTGTTTGCAAATGAATTACTGGCGCAATCAAATTCTAATAGTAATGGTGTGGCAGGTTTAGATGCTATGACCTTTTACTTTATGATAGGTGTTATAACTATAGAATTAATTGTATTAATAGCTTTAATCGCTCAGTTTAATTTTATATTGAAACAACAGAAGGCAGTTCCTGAAAAAGCATTGAAGTTGAGTGAAACAAAGATAATGCTTTCTTTAACGGATGCAGTGCCTGTTGAGGAGGAAGGAAGAATTTTATTAGATCATGATTATGATGGAATAAGAGAATTAGATAATAATTTACCGCCATGGTGGAAATATGGTTTCTATGCAACAATTGTTTTTGCATTTATTTATTTGTCAATTTATCATGTAATGGGTATTGGTGAATTGCAAGACATGGAGTTTGAAACTGAAATGAAAGTCGCCAAATTAAAGGTTGAAGAATACATGAAAAAATCTGCGAATAATGTTGACGAAAATTCAGTTAAGCTATTAACAGATGCAGCAGACTTAGCTGCGGGGAAAGATGTATATATTAGTAATTGTTTAGTATGTCATGGTAAAGCAGGCGAAGGCACCGTAGGCCCAAATTTAGCTGATAATTATTGGTTACATGGCGGCAGTGTTGTTGATGTTTTTAAAACAATTAAATATGGTTGGGTTGAAAAAGGAATGAAATCATGGAAAGAGGATTTATCTCCAATGCAAATTTCACAGGTAACATCTTTCATTAAATCATTGGCAGGTACCAATCCTCCAAATGGAAAAGCACCACAAGGAGATTTGTATCAAGATTCATCAACTACTTTATCTTCAGATTCACTAGCGTCAAATGTTGGAGATACAGTAAAAATTAAGTTATCTACTGATACTATTAAGCACTAATGAATTTAGAAAATTCAAATAACGAATTTGAAGACCAAAGTTTTAGAGACAGTATTGCCACAATTGATAAAGAGGGCAAACGCACATGGATTTATCCGTTAAAGCCTTCAGGTAAATACTATAATTTGCGTACCTATTTTACTTTGGTTTATATAATCGTATTCTTTTCTTTACCTTTTATAAAGTATCATGACGAGCCTTTGTTTTTGTTGGATGTTGTAAACAAAAAGTTTATTCTGTTCGGCGCAATTTTTTGGCCGCAAGATTTTTTTATTTTTATGATTGGTATGATAACGTTTATTGTTTTCATAGCATTGTTTACAGTTGTGTTTGGACGTTTATTCTGTGGATGGGCCTGTCCACAAACGGTATTTATGGAAATGATTTTTCGTAAAATTGAATATTGGATAGATGGTGATGCAACTTATCAGAAGCAACTCAAAAAAAGTGGTTGGACTAAAGAAAAAATTGTTAAACGTGTATCTAAGGCTATTATTTTTTACGCGCTGGCATTTTTAATTTCATCCACCTTCTTAAGTTACATCATTGGATTTGAAAAGGTCAAACTTATTTTACTAAATCCGGGCACTAATACAGGTTCACTAATTGGTATTTTCATTTTTAGTTCAGTTTTTTTCTTTATTTATTGGTGGTTTAGGGAGCAAGCTTGTCTAATTGTCTGCCCATATGGACGCATGCAAGGTGTATTACTAGATAAAAACTCTATTGTGGTAGCCTATGATTATGTAAGGGGCGAGCCTAGACATAAAATTAAAAAGAGTGAAGAAAGAACTACTGGCGATTGTGTCGATTGTGGTTTATGTGTTAAAGTTTGCCCTACCGGTATTGATATCAGACATGGAACGCAATTAGAATGCGTGAGCTGCACTGCCTGCATAGATGTTTGTGATAATATGATGACTAAAGTTGGGTTACAGCCTGGATTAATCAGGTATGATTCTGAAAATGGGGTAAAGAACAAAATTAATCTTCGTTTCACCAACAGAATGAAAGCATACTCTATAGTATTGATATTGTTAATCGGATTAGAAGTATTCTTGTTAGCTTCTCGTTCTGACTTTGATGTTACAATCTTAAGAGCTAAGGGAATGTTATTTCAGGAACAAGAAAATAATCAGATTAGTAATTTATATACCATTAAACTTGTAAATAAAACACGTAAGGCACTTCCGGTAGATATTCAATTAGAAAATATAAAGGGCTATAGTGTAAGATTTATCGGTAAAGATTTGGTTCTTAAACCAGAAAGTATTTCTGAAGGTGAATTTTTTCTTTACTTAAATAAGGACGAGATTAAGGACAGAAAAACAAACGTGGTGTTTACAATTACGTCCAATGGGAAATTAATAAAACGTGTCAAAACAAATTTTTTGGGGCCTTTTAAAATTCAATCAAAATCTTAAAACTTACAATATGAAAATCAATTTCGGTGTTAAAGTCGTTATATTCTATTTAGCTTTTGTGGTATTAATTTTAACTTTGGTGTTTAAATGCATTAACAATAAGTCTGAGTTAGTAACAAAGGATTATTATGCAAAAGAACTTGTCTTTCAAAACAGGTTAGACGCAAGTGCGAGACAAGCCGAATCAAATTATAGTATTAATTACAGTTTTAATTCTAATCAGCTAGTTTTTGAATTAGATAGTATTTTAATTGATAAAAAAATAGAAGGAACGCTCACTTTTTATAGACCTTCAAATTCAAAATTGGATATTGTTAAACCAATTAGTTTTATTAATGGAAAACAAGCAGTTCAGTTAAATGAGTTTAAAAAAGGATTATATAAAGTTCAATTTGACTATAAGGTTAATAACATTTCCTATTACAAAGAGTATACCTTAGAATTTAATTAAATGTTTGATTTAACAGCTCCTCTTTTATTGGGTCTACTCGGTAGTTTACATTGCGTTGGAATGTGTGGGCCAATAGCATTGGCTTTACCGGTAAATCATTTTGAACCAATAAAAAAGCATTTAGCAATTTTACTTTATAACTTTGGTCGAACCATATCATACGTTTTACTTGGTGGTATTGTAGGTAACATTGGAGAGTTGTTAGTGATGTCGGGCTTCCAACGTTGGCTTTCTATTGTTGCAGGCGCAGCAATATTAGTAGGTTTGATTATTAAGTACACAGCTTTTGTTCGAATTAAGCCATTCGGACCATTTGTAAGTTTTATTAATTATATCAAATCCAAATTAAGTCATAGTTTAAGGCAAAAGAGCACTGTATTTTTTGCAATTACAGGTTTTTTAAACGGTTTGTTGCCATGCGGTTTAGTTTACATGGCGCTAACCGCAGCTACTGCGCAAGGAAATGTTAATGAAGCCATATGGTTTATGTTTATTTTCGGAATGTCTACCTGGCCCATAATGGCTAGTATGCCTTATCTTATTAACGTTGCAAGTACAAAGTTCAGGAGTGGTATTAATCAGGCGATGCCATACGTTTTAGGTTTAATGGCAATATTGATTCTTGTAAGGGGTTTAAATTTAGGGATTCCATACCTTAGCCCTAAGTTCATCGCTGAAACAAAAGAGGTTAATTGTTGTCATAAACCAAAAACTGCGGCAAGTGATTATCATTGTAAACCAAAATAAACTACTATAATAGCAAGATATTATGAGTATAGTTAATAAATACAACCAACAAATCCCGCGATATACAAGTTATCCTACTGTACCTTATTGGGATAATAATTTAAATGAATCACTCTGGAAAGATCAAATTAAATCGTCTTTTATTCATAATAATAAAGATGGAATTAGTTTATACATCCATCTCCCATATTGCGAAAGTTTATGTACTTATTGTGCTTGCAACACGCGTATAACAGTTAATCATAAAGTAGAAACACCGTATATTAATGGTTTAATTAAAGAGTGGGAATTATATAAAATATTATTTACTGATAAACCAATAATTAAGGAAATTCATTTAGGAGGTGGAACGCCAACTTTTTTTTCACCGCAAAACTTACAACGATTAATTGAAACAGTTTTAGAGGATAGTATTATTTCTAAGGAACATGATTTTAGTTTCGAAGGTCACCCTGCCAATACTTCAAAGGAACACCTCCAAACATTATATGATTTGGGCTTCAGACGTGTAAGTTTCGGAATTCAAGACTTTGATGAAAAAGTTCAACAAGCCATTAATCGTTTTCAGAGTGTTGAAGAAGTTCGAAACGTTGTTGAGTTATCAAGAAGTATTGGCTATACTTCTATCAACTTTGATTTGGTTTATGGTTTGGCGTTTCAAACAAAAGAATCTGTATCTGAAACTATAAAGGCTGTTTTGGATTTAAAGCCTGATAGAATAGCCTTTTATAGTTATGCGCATGTTCCATGGATTAAACCTGGGCAAAGACGGTATACAGAAAAAGATTTACCGGTAGGGGAGGATAAGAAAGCTCTATATGACCTTGGTAAAGATTCGTTTTTAAGAGTTGGCTATACCGATATTGGACTAGATCACTTTGCGCTGCCAACTGATGAGTTGTTTAAAGCTGCCCAAAACAAAAAACTTCATCGTAATTTCATGGGGTACACAACCAATACAACAAAATTATTAGTTGGTTTGGGGTGTTCATCTATCAGCGACTGTTGGACAGCTTATTCTCAAAACTTAAAAGAAGTTGAAGCCTATTTATCTGAAGTTAATTCAGGGAAGTTTCCTCTCCATAGAGGTCATATCCTAACAGAAGAGGATTTAAAGATTAAGCAACAAATTCTAAACATTATGTGTAAGGGAGAGTTGGAAAATGAGGTGGTTTCTGGTAAACGCAAAAGTGGATTAACTGAATTAATTAATGATGGATTGTTGAAAATTACAAAGAACAAATTAGTTGTAACAGAAACAGGGAAATTGTTTTTAAGAAATATTGCTTTGGCTATAGATGAACGATACTGGTTGGCTCAACCGAAAGAGGAATTGTTTAGTTCTGCTGTTTAAGTATTACTTTACTTTATTATAAACTGATATAAATCATATAGGTGTTTTGATTTGAGTTTCTTATCTTGTATAATAAAAAACAATAATGAAAATCGAAAATTTAGATTGGTTTATTACAAAGGCAATTGAATTAAATGCAACAGGCAAATCAAATTCTGAAATCGAAAAGATTCTTAAAGACAATGGTGCTGATGCTATTGAAATAGAAGCTGCTATCTCCGCAGTTAAAAAAAAGGTACATAAACAACGAAGCAGCGCCGGAACCAAAAAATTAGGTATTGCCGTATTGTTTTTGTTGGCAGGTTTTGTTATTACAATTTTTAATTTTCATTCTAACCAATCCTTTACGGCAGTGATGTATTCTTTCACCAGCATTGGATTATTTCTTTTGTTTTGGGGTCTATATGAAATAATTGGATAAGATATTCTTGATAAATATCAGCCACTGAAACTGACAAAAGTCAATACACTTCATTTACTTATTAAATAGCTTTGGACGTAAGTTTAAAAATTGAACTATAACGACAAAATTATTTTATGAATTTACTACAGGAAGTTACCAGTGATGTTTTTCAGGATAAAATTGATCAAGGTGAATACATTGAGCCAAAGGATACGATGCCTGAAGACTATCGAAAACATTTGATCAGACAAATGTCTCAGCATGCTCACTCCGAAGTAATTGGAATGCAGCCTGAAGGAAATTGGATCACGCGTGCCCCAAGTTTAAGAGCTAAACAAATTTTATTAGCTAAGATTCAGGATGAGGGTGGACATGGGTTATACTTATATAGTGCAACAGAAACCCTTGGTATTTCAAGATCAGAAATGATTGAACAACTTCATTCCGGCAAAGCAAAATATTCAAGTATCTTTAACTATCCGGCATTAAACTGGGCTGATATTGGTGCTATTGGTTGGTTAGTTGATGGAGCTGCTATTGTTAATCAGGTGTCTTTGCAGCGTACTTCCTACGGGCCATACAGCCGAGCTATGGTTAGAATTTGTAAGGAAGAAAGTTTTCATCAACGTCAGGGTTATGAAATTATGACACGCATGATGAGAGGAACCAAGGAACAACAACAAATGGCGCAAGATGCTATGAATCGTTGGTGGTGGCCTTCGCTCATGATGTTCGGTCCTCATGACAATGATTCACCAAACAGCAATAATGCAATTAAATGGAAAATTAAACGTGAGTCTAATGATGAGTTAAGACAAAAATTTATCGATAAAACAATTCCGCAGGCATTATTGATTGGATTAACAATTCCGGATGAGTTTTATAAGCTGGACGAAAAAACGGGTCATTATACAATTGGTAAAATCAATTGGGATGAATTTCATAACGTAATTAAGGGCAATGGTCCTTGTAATAAGCAACGTTTAAAACATCACAAAAAGTATCATCAAGAGGGAGCATGGGTAAGAGAGGCAGCAGAAGCCTATAGTAAAAAACAAAAAAGTAAATTAAAATGAGCATAGTTAACGATCAATTAGAAGTTTGGGAAGTCTTTATACAAAGTAAATCCGGACTTCCTCACATTCATGCCGGTAGTGTTCATGCTTCTGATATTGAAATGGCATTACAAAATGCCAGAGATATTTATACGAGAAGAGGGGAGGGAACAAGTATTTGGGTGGTTCCAACAACTGCAATTTCGGCATCCAATCCATTAGATAATGATATGTTGTTTGATCCTTCTAATGATAAAATGTATAGATTGCCTACCTTTTATTTAATGCCCGAAGGCGCCAAGCATATTTAAACTTAGAAATTTAATCGAATGAATAATTCAGAATTATACAACTATACGCTGAGATTAGCTGATAATGCATTAATATTAGGTCAACGCTTATCTGAGCTCTGCAGTAAAGGCCCTTTTTTAGAAGAGGATTTGGCGCAAACAAATATTGCTTTAGATTATATTGGACGAGCGCAATCGTTATACAATTATGCTGCACAACTATCAGGTAAACCTTTATCAGAAGATGAATTAGCTTATAGAAGAGCAGAAAATAATTATTACAATGTGCTCTTGGTTGAGCAACCAGATGAAGATTTTGCACATACTATCGCACGTCAATTTTTTTATTCAGTAGCTGATTGCTTATTTTATGCCGAGCTCACTAAAAGTAAAAATGAAACATTAGCATCTATTGCAAAAAAAGTTATTAAAGAATCGAAGTACCATTTAAATCATAGTTCTGATTGGGTAAAACGCTTAGGAGGCGGAACTGAGTTAAGCCATGAAAAAATGCAAAATGCAGTTAATGCACTCTGGATGTATACCGATGAACTATTTGAAATCGATGATATTGAACATAAATTGATTAAAGAAGGTGTAGCTGTTAATTCTTCTAACCATAAATCTTTATGGTTGGCTGAGGTAACAGAAGTTTTTAAAGAAGCTGGCTTATCCGTTCCTGAGAATAATTTTATGATGACAGGTGGTCGTAGTGGAAACCATTCAGAGCACTTTGGTCATTTGTTATCTGAATTGCAATATTTACAAAGAGCTTATCCTGATGCAACATGGTAAATACAAAATTAAATAGTAATCATGTTTTTAATTTGATTTCAGAAATTCCTGATCCGGAAATTCCTGTATTAACTATAAAAGATTTGGGTATTTTAAGAGACGTTAAATGGATGGATAATTCTTATCAGATTGATATTACGCCAACCTACACGGCATGTCCTGCGATCCCATTTATTTCTGATGAAATAAAACGAATTTTAAATGATTATGGAATTCAGAACTACAAGCTTAGTGTTGTATACGAACCAGCTTGGTCAACAGACTTGTTAACTACAGAAGCCAAATTAAAACTTAAGCAATATGGCATCGCTCCTCCTATGCACACCAGTTGTGCGAAGAAATTAGATGCTTCTAAACAAGTACAGTGTCCTCGTTGCAATTCACATAAAACAACATTATTAAGTCAGTTTGGTTCAACAGCTTGTAAAGCGCTTTATACATGCAAATCCTGTAAGGAAGTATTTGATTATTTTAAGTGTCACTAATTTAATTAATAGATTAAAGCAGCGCAATCTATTGAATTGGAGGTGTTGGAGGCGGAGTAGATTGATCAACCGGATTTATATTTTTCGTGGTTGCCGTATTTTCGATTTTTTTACTTTGAGAGCGATAAATTTTTACGGCTAACATTAAGATTCCAGCAAACGCAATTAGTCCTAAAAGCCCCCAGAGCAAACCCGAGCTGGATTTAATAACTACTAAGAATACTATTGCCACAAGAAATAGCGTTGCAAGTTCATTAAAAAGTCTCAGTTTAAATGAACTGTGTTTATAAATCCCGTCTTTTTGTTGTTTGTAAATGGATTGACATTGTACATGATAGAGTGCAAGGAGTACAACTGAAATTAATTTCAACCACATCCAAGGGAATTTCAGTAGCAGAGGATTTAAGGCCAGCATCCATAAGCCAAAAATGAAGGCGCCAATCATTGCAGGCCATCCTATGATATACCATAGTTTTTTCTGCATCAAGATTAATTGGTTGGTTAAAATTGGCCTAGCTATTGCATCTTTATTTTGAGCTTCTGTGGCATAAATAAATAAACGTACTATATAAAAAAGTGCTGCAAACCAACATACAACAAATATTATGTGTAATGCTTTAACGTAATTATAATCCATTTCTAAAAAGTATGCCGTAAAGTTACTATTTTTACAAGCTCTAAATTTAATTTTTAATCAAATCCTATGAAATCAAAAACACCTGCACAATCTCTTACGATCAACACTGAAGTTGTATTACCTAATGATACTAATCACGTTGGAAATTTGTTTGGTGGTAAGTTATTACAGTGGGTTGATATTACTGCAGCTATCGCTGCACAACGTCATTGTGGTAGGGTTGTAGTTACAGCCTCTATTAATCATGTTAGTTTTGACAATCCTATTAAACAAAATAGTGTAGTTACTTTAGAGGCGAAGGTTAGCAGAGCCTTTACAAGTAGTATGGAAATTTATGTGGAAGTGTTAGTTGAAAACCCGGTTACAGGCGAAAAAACAAAATGTAATGAAGCCATCTTGACCTTTGTTGCTATTGATCAAAATGGAGCCCCGTTGCCGGTTCCACAATTAATCCCTGAAACTGAACTTGAAAAGAAGCGTTATGAAGGTGCATTAAGAAGAAGACAGCTTTCGCTGATATTAGGAGGAAGAATGAAACCAGAAGAGGCAACAGAGTTAAAAGCTTTATTTATTAAGGATTGATGGTTTTTAAGTTATTGATAGTTTGAATGAAATCCTCATAAATCTCATCTAAAATTTCAGCAGCAGGTTTAATTTCTTTAATTCCTGCACTAATTTGACCAATTTCGAGTTCGCCCTCCGTTAAATCTCCTTCAAACATTCCTTTTTTTGCACGCCCACGTCCAAGTAGATTAGTTAATTCTTCGGTGGAAGCACCGTTTAATTCAGCTTGATTAACACGTTTAAAAAAGTCGTTTTTTATTAATCTAACAGGTGTTAATTGTTTTAAAGCAAGCTGTGTATCACCTTCTCCAGCTTGAATAATGGCTTGTTTAAAATTTTGATGTGCACTACTCTCTGGTGTAGCCACAAAACGACTTCCAATTTGAACAGCCTCTGCACCTAAACAAAAAGCAGCTGCCATTTGGTTACCATAGCCAATTCCACCTGCTGCAATTAGCGGTAAATTCACACTCTTTCTTACCTCAGGAATTAACACCATTGTTGTTGTTTCCTCTCTTCCATTGTGCCCACCTGCCTCAAAACCCTCAGCTACTATTGCATCTACGCCTGCTTCTTCGCATTTTTTTGCAAACTTTACAGCACTTACTACGTGCACTACAGTAATGCCCTTTTCTTTCAAAAAAGATGTGTAAGTCTTAGGGTTTCCAGCACTTGTAAATACAATTTTAACGCCTTCTTCAATAATAATTTTAAGATGATCTTGGATATTTGGGTATAGAAGAGGAACATTGACTCCAAAAGGCTTATTAGTTGCAGCTTTACATTTTTTGATTTGTTCTCTTAACACATCAGGATACATACTGCCACTCCCAATTAGTCCTAAGCCTCCTGCATTACTAACTGCACTGGCAAGTTCCCATCCGCTACACCAAATCATGCCTGCTTGAATGATTGGTTTTTTAATATTAAATAAAGTACAAATTCTGTTTTTCATTGCAAATGGCTATTATTGTTGATAAGTTGGTTTATTTTTTGTGAATTTAGGCACAATTATACGAGTTTCGATAAAAAAATAACTCATTTATTTGTATTTTTACTATATTTGATACTTAAAATGTGTATTTACAAATGAAGAAATTTACTTTATTCGTCATTATTATTATTAGTTCTGTAACAATGAATGCTCAATGGCTTTGGGATTATGGCATTAACATTGGAGCAACTAACTATCTTGGTGATATTGGTGGTAAGGAAAAAACTCGCCGGGACTTTATTGCCGACATGAAACTCTCTAAAACGCGTTGGAATGTTGGCGGCTTTGTAAGGTACAAATGGAGACCAAAAATATCGTTGCGACTGGCTTTCGACTACATTAGAGTTGAAGGAGATGATAAGTTATCGAGTAATCCGGGAAGAAATTATAGAAATTTTAACTTTAAAAATGATTTATTCGACCTTGGTTTAACTGGTCATTGGTTTTTTTACGAGGATAATGATTTAGGCAATACCTATCGTTATCGCAACGGGTTTAGAGCCTATATTTTTGGGGGTGTTGGTGGTTTTTACACAAATCCAAAAAGTAAATATCAAGGCGAATGGGTTAAAATGAAAGATTATGACTCAGAAGGGTATAATTACAAATCTATTGTTTTAAATATTCCTTATGGTTTTGGCTTCTATTTTACTTTTGATAAAAAACACAGACTTGGATTTGAAGCCAATGTTAGAAAAACTTTCACTGATTATATTGATGATATTAGCGGTAATTATCCAGAAGATCCGGGTAATGATTATGAACGAGGACTATTTCTAAGAACAACAGAGTTGCCTGCTGAAGACATTGGTGCGTATCGTTCTCATACTTGGGGGATGAAGCGTGGTGACAAGACGCACAAAGACAGTTACATGAATTTTTCCCTCAGTTATAGTTATGTGATTCGTGGAAAGAGTAGTTTCTATCGTACACGCTACAAGGGAAATTTCTTTACTAAAAACAAACGTAAAGTACGTAAAATTCGTGCCAAATTCTAAAAAATTTAAATTCCAATAATTTGGGATTTTTTTTGTTTGTGTCAACCTACAAAACTTCTATATTTGCATTCTTATGTTACGTTACATTAAAGTAATTACTTTAACATTGTTGGTTGCTTGTGGTTCAAAAGAAAATACTGAAGTAAATTCCGACTTAGTTGAAAACTCTGCTTCATCAAACGGAACTCAAAACGCCGATAAGCCAGAGATTAAATTTGACGAGGAGGTATTTGATTTTGGAAAAATAAGCCAAGGTGAAAAAGTAAGCCATGCTTTTTATTTCAAGAACATTGGTGGCAAAAGTTTAGTAATAACAAGTGCCAGTGGTAGCTGTGGATGCACCGTGCCTGAATGGCCTAAGGAGCCAATATCTCCCGGTCAAAATGCAAAAATAAATGTGATTTTTAACAGCGAAGGAAAATCCGGCTATCAGGAGAAATCAATTACTATCGTTACTAACTGTGAACCTGCTACACGCGTAATTAAAATTAAAACGGATATTGTTGTTCCTGAAACAGCAAAATAATAACTAAAAATAAACAATAAAAAACATGAACAGTACTTTATTTATTCTAATGGCTCCTCAACAAGGACAAGGTGGTATTATGAACTTTTTACCTTTAATTTTAATTGTCGTAGTATTTTACTTTTTTATGATGCGACCACAATTAAAAAAACAAAAAGAACAAAAGAAATATATTGAGAATTTAAAAAAAGGTGATAAAATATTGACAATTGGCGGTATATATGGTAAAATTGTTGAAGTGAAGGAAGATGGCACACTAATTATGGAAGTTGAAGATGGAACTAAAATGAAAATTGCCAAAACAGCAGTTTCAAGTGAAGGATCCGTTGGATTACAAAACACCTAAAATAGTTGAATACTCATTTAAATAGTAATAATAAGCCTGGTAAAACCAAGGCTTTTTTTATTTGTTTACTTTTTGCATTTGCATTTTGGTTAATTCATGACTTAAGTAAAACCAAAAACATGGCATTGGAAATTAAGTTAGAGTATAAGAACATGCCGCCGTTTTTATTACCAATGAATGAATTACCTGCTAAATTAAATTTAAATGTTAGTGGCACCGGATTGAAATTACTGTTAACCTCTTTTTATGCGAGAAAAAAAATACAAATTGATTTTAATCAAATGGTGAATTTAAAAAATGCGAACCAAATAATTTTGAGCCAATTTTTTAATCAAAATTCTCCGCTACCTTTAAAATTGAAAGTGATAACTGTATTGCCTGATACACTTTATTTTATTGTGCCAAAGGGTAGCCAAAAAAATGTAGTTGTAAAAAGTAATTTACAAATAAATTGTAAAGCGGGCTATGGAATGGAGTTGAAGGAGGTTAATCCTAAGTTTATTACAATTTACGGAAGTCAGCATTTGTTAAAGAGTATTGATACTGTTTACAGCGAAAGTATGCAACTCTTTGAAATTGACAAAAGCGATACTTATCAATTAAAACTAATTAAATTAAACGACAGTTTAGTTTACTCTGCAGATCAATTAGTTGTGGCAACAGAAGTACAGCGATTGATTGAAAGAACTATTATATTACCTGTAAAATTAAAAGAAGCCGGTTTATTTCGTTCCGCGCACGTTTACCCAAACACTGTTACCGTGAAATACACCATGATGCAGAATGAGCAGATTCAAAGTGACACAACTAATTTTAAAGCTGAAGTTTTTATTGGACGAGGTTCAAAACATCCTGTGTTAATAACAACAAAGCCAGGCGGGGCAAATATCTTAAGTATATTGCCTAAGGAGGTTGAACTCGTTTTACTGAAATAAAATGCAAGTTGGATTAACCGGAAATATTGGTAGTGGCAAAACTACAATTGCTAAAGTATTTAAAGTATTAGGTTGGGTAGTTTTTAACAGTGATGATGTCGCTAAATCAGCATATTATGATGAGAATATAAAAAAGAAGGTGATTAATTTATTAGGAAAGGAAGCCTATCAAAACAACCAACTGAATAAAGCATTTGTAAGCCAGTGTATCTTCAATAATAAAAGTCTTCTTGAAAATTTAAACGGAATTATTCATCCTTATGTAAAGGAACAATTTAAGTTATTCGCTCAAAAACATGCTCAACAGCCTATTTTAAAAGAAAGTGCTTTGCTATATGAAACAGGGATTTACAAAGACCTGCATAAAACAATACTTGTCACTGCAAACGATACTGAACGTCTTAAAAGAATTCAACAAAGAGATCGAATTTCTGAGGAACTCGCTTTGAAGAAGATGAACAATCAAATGGCGCAATCAGAAAAAATAAAATTAGCTGACTTTGTGATTGAAAACAATGCTAATAGCGAAGTATTAGCGGTTATTTTGGCTGTACACAGTGAGTTAACGTCTACAACAGATTAAATCAATTGAAAAACGTTTCATTAAGCTTGCTTTTATTTTCATTATCTTAGTGGTTCATGAAACAACTTCTATTTTTAGGTAGTTTAATTTCTTCATTATTATTAAATGCTCAATCATTTGAAAAGGAATGGGTGGAATTTTCTAAAGTAATGGAATCCGGAGAAACTATTCATCCTCAAAAGTACCAGGTCTTTGAAACCAAACACGAAAAGTCATTTGAAAAGTTTCCTGATTATGGATGTAAATTTTATAGCTATTTTGCCTACGCCCTTCTTGCAGTAAACGATACTATCAATGCTTTAGAAGGATTTAAGTACTCTTACCATTATGCCAAAAAATCCAGAGATACAACCTTAAAACATATTGTAACTTATCGTTTTGGAGACTATTATCAGAGAATTGGAAATAACACAGAAGCTGAGAAGTATTATTATGCCAGCATTTACCCGCTTTCGGTCATTCTTGGTCCTTCTAGTCGCGAATATTCTATCATTTATTTCGAATACACACAACTCTTGCTGAAGCTTCAAAAATATACCGAGGCTAAACCGGCTGTAGATGGTTTATTATATTACTTTAAAACATTAGATGGAGAGAATAGCGAATACTATATTATGTTGTTGAATTACAAAGCTGCAATTCATCATCAATTTGGTGAATACAAAGCATGTATTGATGTTTATAATCAGTTGATTTCAAGCAACGCCCATCTTAATTTCAAAGATACCAGTGGTCATGTTGAAAAATACAGTGCCCTTGGAGATGTTTACCGCGAAATGGGTGATTATAACAACGCATTGGTTTACCTGAAAAAATGTAAAGCAGAGTATCACCGTCTTAAGTTGAATGAACAGCTAATACTAGCCGGTGTTGATAATAATTTAGGACTTTGTTCCAAAATGTTAGGTTTGAATAATGAAGCTGAATTAGCTTTTAAATCTTCCTTGAGCATATACGAACAATTGAAAGAAACTAAAACGGATGCATACTGTATCACATTAAACAACATGGGTGATTTTTATCGGGAGTTGGGTAGAAAGGGTGAAGCATCTGAAATTTTACTGAAAGCATTAGCCATCCGTAAGAATTATTTAAACACCAATACACGCAGTTATGCCAATCTTCTCAATAACTTAGGTTTGGTTTACATTGATGCTGAATTCTATGATGAGGCTCTCATCAGACTTGAAGAGGCTAAAGAAGTTTATCAATCAACAGTTGGAAAGCAACATCAGTATTATGGCAATTGCTTAAACAACCTTGCCTCATGCTATTTTTATTTGAAAAATTATAAAAAGGCAGAAGAATTTAAATTACAAGCTTTAAAAGTGGTAGAGTTGTCCGTTGGTAAAGATCATTTCCGTTATCCAACTTTTTTAATTGCTCTTGCTTCAATTTATTTTAAAACGGGTTATTTTCAAAAAGCTGAGGCTAATTTAAAAGAAGCACTCAGTCTTATTGAGAAAAATTTTGGAAAAGCTCATGATTTATATGCCAATGCACAACTAAGCCTTGCCGAGGTATATTCAGCTACTATGCGTATGGAAGAGGCAGGCCCGTTGTACTTACAATCACTGCAGCATTATACAAATCAACTAAACACCTATTTTGATGCCATGTCGGAAGGTCATCAAGGTGAATTTTTAGCAATGATAAACCCACTTTTCGAAAGTTATGAAGTTTATTTATTGAATTATATTGCTCAAGAACCAAAGAAGAATTTGAATCAGTACATCCTGAAAGGATTGGAGAATCAACTTTTGCTTAAGTCCTTAATTGGCAGAGGATCAGCAAAGCTGCAACAAACCGTATTAAATTCCAAAAACGAAGAAGTAATTAAGTTATATCAGGATTGGGTAACTTTAAAAAATAACTTATTGAGTAGAAGCAAATCTTTTGATAGGGTAGAAAGCGATAATGATTTACTGCTTAAAATAAACGATATTGAAACCAAACTTAAATTAAAAGTTAATGGATTTACAAAAAACGAAACTATAACCGTTAGTAAATTAAAGTCTGCTTTAAAGCCAAAAGAAGCACTTTTAGAATTTTTTAGTGTTCATGAATGGATTAATGATTCGACCAGTCACAAAATCTATGGCGCCTTTGTTGTGAAAAACAATTCTGCTACTCCTGAATTAGTTGTATATAAGAATGGCGATAAACTGGAAGATTCTTCTTTTAATATTTATTCAAAAAGTATAGATGAATTGTTAATCGATACATTAAGTTATGTTTCATACTTCGGTCCGTTACAAAAATCATTGAAAGAAGTTGAGCGATTGTATGTCTCTTCAGATGGCGTATTTCAAAAAATTAATTTGAGTAGCTTATATAACCCGAGAACAAATAAATACTTAGGGGAATCTATAGAGATAACTAATTTGATTAATGCCTCATCCTTGTTAGAGAATGCCTCTAAAACTAAAACCAACGAAATAAGCAGTGCCATGCTTTTCGGAAATCCTGACTTTGATTACGACTTAAAAAAACAGATTAAAGGAAATGAATATAAACCAACCGATTTAATCGCAAGTAGGTATGGTTTAGTTAATCTGTCTAAATTGCCAGGTACAAAAAAAGAGGTAGAAACAATTGAAGCAGAGTTAAATGCTGCCGGGTGGAATGTTAAAGCATTTTTGGAAGAGAAAGCCAGTGAATCTAATATTCGTTCTGTTAATTCGCCGGCTTTATTGCATATTGCCACCCATGGGTATTATTTAAAGGACGTTGAAACAGAAGATAAAATGTTTTTGGGCTTTGAACGCCAATCTTTAAAAGAAAATAGTTTTTTAAGATCGGGTTTAATTCTTGCTGGAGTTGGACCAGCCACGAATGATAGTTTAAATACCGACTCACAAAATGATGGCGTTTTAACTGCTTATGAGGCCGAGTTTTTAAATTTAGCAGCAACCGATCTGGTTGTCCTATCAGCATGTCAAACTGGTTTGGGTGATAATATGGGCAGTGAAGGTGTTGCAGGTTTGCAAAGGTCTTTAGCAATTGCAGGAGCCAAGCATTTAATTATGAGTTTGTGGCCTGTTGATGATTTGGCTACTAATTATTTTATGAATATGTTTTATAAAACTTACGGTAAAACTAAAAATGTTTCTTTAGCCTATAAAAATGCACAGGTTGAAACAAGACTCAAGTACCCGCATCCAAATTATTGGTCTGCGTTTATTTTAATTAAAACCTTCAACTAAGGAGTGTAACTTTTGTAACCATTCTTGGTTTTTTATTTTCTCAATTTTGCTGAGCAAATAAAATTATGGAATTACTTGGATATATAGCTTCAATTTTAATTGGAGTTTCATTAGGACTAATTGGAAGCGGTGGTAGTATTTTAACCGTACCGGTTTTGGTTTATCTTTTTTCAATAGATCCAGTTGCTGCCACAGCATACTCTTTGTTTATTGTTGGTTTTACAGCAGCTATTGGGTCAGTAGCTTATTTCAAAAAGAGTTTAGTAAATTTAAAAACTTCTTTAGTATTTGGAGCTCCTTCTATTATTGCCGTTTTTTTAACACGAGCTTACATAGTTCCTGCAATTCCAAAAGAGGTATTTTCAGTTGGAGACTTTGTTGTTACTAAAAGCATATTAATGATGCTGCTATTTGCTGTGTTAATGGTTGCGGCATCCTATAGTATGATTAAAAAAGATAAAAAGAAAAAAGAAGATAACTCAGGACCTCAAAAATTTAATTATCCTGTTATTTTGTTGGAGGGTGCTTTAGTTGGTGTTGTAACTGGTTTAGTAGGAGCAGGTGGAGGTTTTTTAATCATTCCTGCATTGGTTCTTTTATCTAAATTACCAATGAAAGAAGCTGTAGGAACATCTTTAGTAATTATTGCAGCCAAATCATTAATCGGTTTTTTTGGAGAGAGTGGGGAAACAATAATTAATTGGTCATTACTTTCTACAGTTGCTGCATTTGCAACTATGGGTATTTTTATCGGACTTTATTTATCTAAAAAAATTGATGGAGCAAAACTAAAACCAGTTTTCGGCTGGTTTGTTTTAATAATGGGCATATACATCATCATTAAAGAAACGCTTTTAAAATAGTTGGATTCTTGTGTTAAGTGTAATGAATGTTACCGTTTAAAAATAATAGTCACTTTACCTTTGTCAAGTAAATTAATAGAATAAATCTAAAATTAAATACTATAAAAAATGAAAGTAGAACAAATTTATACCGGATGTTTAGCTCAGGGAGCTTATTACATTACCTCTAATGGTGAAGCAGCAATAATTGATCCATTGAGAGAGGTGCAACCATATATAGAAAGAGCTGCTAAGGATAGCATTAAAATAAAATATGTTTTCGAAACTCACTTTCATGCAGATTTTGTTTCAGGTCATTTGGATTTAAGCAAGAAAACCGGAGCACCAGTTGTTTTTGGGCCTCATGCTAATCCGGAATATAAAGCTATTATAGCTGAAGATGGTGAAGAATTTAAATTGGGGAATGTAACTATTAAAGTTTTGCATACTCCCGGACACACTATGGAAAGTACTTGTTTCTTATTAAAAGATGAGAATGGTAAAGATCATGCTTTGTTTAGTGGAGATACTTTATTCTTAGGAGATGTAGGACGACCTGATTTAGCTCAAAAAGCTGCTTCTATGACTCAAGACCAATTAGCGGGATTGTTATATGATTCTTTAAACACTAAAATTATGCCTTTGGCGGATGATGTTATTGTTTATCCGGCTCATGGTGCAGGTTCAGCTTGTGGTAAAAACATGATGAAAGAAACGGTTGATACTTTAGGTAATCAAAAGAAAATGAATTACGCATTAAATCAACCAAATAAAGAAGAGTTTGTAAAAGCGGTAACTGATGGATTATTACCTCCTCCAGGTTATTTTGGAAGTAATGTCGCTATGAATAAAAAAGGAATTGAGAGTTTTGAAACAGTTTTAAATAATGGTATGAGAGCTTTATCAGTTCTTGAGTTCGAAACAGCTGCAGATACAACAGAGGCTTTAATGTTAGATACCAGACCTGCTGCTGAATTTGCAAAAGGATTTGTGCCACGTTCTATTAATATTGGAATTAACGGTGACTTTGCTCCTTGGGTTGGGGCATTAATTAAAGACGTGAAGCAGCCAATTTTATTAATTACAGAGTTAGGACAAGAAGAGGAAACAGTTACTCGTTTGAGTCGTGTTGGTTTTGATAATGTAATTGGTCATTTAAAAGGAAGCTTTGCAAGTTGGAAAGAAGCGGGAAAAGAAATAGATACTGTAAACAGAATTACAGCTACTCAGTTTGCAAAAGAGGTAGATGTAAAAGCAGATACAGTAATTGATGTGAGAAGAGAAAGCGAATACAGAGCTGAGCATGTTGAAGAGTCTTATAACAAACCTTTAGATCAAATTAATGGTTGGTTTGCAGAAATGAATGATGAGAAACCATTTTACCTTCACTGTGCAGGTGGTTATAGAAGTATGATTGCAGCTAGTATTTTAAAATCTCGTGGCGTTCACAACTTTAAAGAAATAGAAGGTGGATTTAAAGCGATAGCAGAGGCAGGAGTTGCTAAAACAGATTTCGTTTGTCAAAGCAAATTACAAAAATCTTAAATAAATTACAATCACATTTTAATGATTTAAGATGTGACTGTAATTTGAAAATTAAAATAATGAAACACATAAAATCAATAATTGCAGTATTTGTGTTACTATTTACATTAACACAATGTAATTCTCAAACTAAAAAAACAACAACAATGGAAACAGCAAACGCAACACAAACAGCTACTAAAGAAATTATTGTAGATGTAAGATCAGTAGAAGAATGGAATGAAGATGGTCATGCAGACTGTTCAGTAAATTTCCCATTAGATCAATTCGCTGATAGAATAGAAGAATTAAAAAAGTACGACAAAGTAATTTTAGTATGCCGCAGTGGAAATAGAGCTGGTATAGCTAAAGGACAATTACAAGCAGCTGGTTATACTATGGAAATTGAAAACTTAGGACCTTGGCAAAATGTAACTTGTAAAACTAAGTAGGATGAATACTTTTAAATCATGGGGTTTTATGCGAGTGCTTCGATTTGTTTTCGGGGCATTCGCTTTAGTTCAAGCAATTATGACCTTAGATATTGTTTTAGGAATATTAGGTTTAGTAGTTGGCGGCATGGCATTTTTTAATGTTGGCTGCTGTGGTGCTAATGGCTGTGAAACAAATTACAAGAAGGATAACACAACCAAACAAATAACAGATGTTGAATATGAAGAAGTGGTTGCTAAATAATAAATTAACAGTCATAGGTGCAATTTTAGGTGCCATAGGTGGATTTTTGTACTACTATTTTGTAGGATGCGCTAGTGGAACTTGTGGAATCACTTCTAGTCCTGTAAATAGTACTTTGTATTTTGCTGTTTTGGGAGGATTGATTATGAATATGATAAAGTCAAATGACAACAATCATAAAGAAAGTGAAGATAAGTGACAAATGTTACATTTTGTGTAATTTCAAGATTGTATTTTTACTTAAAATTTAAAATATATAGATTATGAAAAAAAACATGGGTAACATCGATAAAATTATTAGAATACTAGTTGCAATTGTAATTGCCATATTATTCTTTACAAACGTTATTTCCGGTACATTAGGAATTATACTTTTAGTATTAGCTGGTGTATTTGTTTTAACGAGTTTAATTAGTTTTTGCCCTCTTTATACTTTAGTTGGCATCAATACTTGTCCTAAAGATAAATAAGAATAGTATTTACGTTTTTAACAAAAGCCTCTTATTTTAGAGGCTTTTGTGTTTTATGTAACTTATGTGACAGAATTTAAAATTTATGCTAGTTAATTTTGATAAAATCTTATTACTATGAAGACTAAAATTTTAATGATTGCTTTTATAGCATCGATGTTATTTGGCTATGCTCAAACTATTCCATTTGATTATTCGGTGAAATTAAAACCATTGACTATTGCAAATCTTTCTGGATTACATTCTTATGTGGTAGCTCAATCAGGTGGTAAGTGGTTGATTATAGGAGGAAGAAAAGATGGATTGCATGCGCGTCAACCATTTAATGCCTTTCCTGCAGCCAGTAATAATACCAATATTTATGTAGTTGATGTTAATACTCAACAATTTTGGACATCTCCAGTGACTGTTTTAGCAACAGGTTTAGCAGAGCAAATGCAATCTACTAATATGAATTTTTATCAAGATGAAGATTCATTGTATATCATTGGTGGTTATGGTTATAGCACCACGGCTGCTGACCATATTACCTATCCTAATTTGACATCCGTTTCCGTAAGTGGTTTAATAAATGCGGTAGTGAACGGAACTTCTATTATCCCATACTTCAAACAAATTACCGATCAAAATTTTGCAGTTAATGGTGGGCAGTTAGGTAAAATTGATTCTACTTTTTATTTAGTGGGTGGACATAGATTTGATGGAAGGTATAATCCAATGGGAAATCCAACATACACTCAAACATATGTTGATGGCTTAAAGAAATTCAAAATTAATAATTCAGGAACTCAATTAAGTTATACTAACTATACTTTGATTACAGATCAGGCTCATCTTCACAGAAGAGATTATAATTTGATGCCTCAAATATTTCCAAATGGAGAAGAAGGTTATACCATTTCTTCAGGTGTCTTTCAAATAGGCGTTGATTTACCATTTTTGTATCCCGTTGATATTAAAAAAAGTGGACATACGCCAGTGACTTCATTTAATCAGTATTTGAGTAACTATCATTCTGCTAAAGCTTCTTTGTATGATAGCGTTAATAATGTCATGCATTCCATTTTCTTTGGAGGTATGAGCCAATATTCTTATGTTAATAATGTTTTAACTCAAGATAATAATGTGCCTTTTGTAAAAACAATCAGCAGAGTATCACGAGATGCGAGTGGTAATTTACAAGAGAATGTGTTTTTAACTCAAATGCCTGCTTTATTGGGCGCTAGTGCTGAATTCATCCATAATCACTCTATTCCTCATTATAAATCTGAGGTTGTAAAATTATCTAAAATCACAGCTGATTCCGTTTTAATTGGGCACATTTATGGTGGAATTTATAGTCCTCAAATAGATGCTTTTACTGCTAATAATACTGGTGTTACTAATGCACAT
Source organism: Bacteroidota bacterium (assembly GCA_020403265.1). Classification (GTDB taxonomy): domain Bacteria; phylum Bacteroidota; class Bacteroidia; order B-17B0; family Aurantibacillaceae; genus Aurantibacillus. Next base: position 27,367 of record JADBXZ010000054.1, on the reverse strand, counting down.
AATGTGATATACGAAGTATGGTTGGTAAAAGATCAAGTAACAGGTTTGTTGCCTTTAGATGGCAAAAATCCGTTAAAGTTAAATGTGTATCCTAATCCAAGTAAATCACAAATTAATTTAAACATGGATTTACCTTATAAAAGCAATTTAGAATTGTATGTCACGGATGTAACAGGTAAAATTGTTGCCGATAAATATTTTACGGATTTGCAAAAAGGAAAGCAATCATTAAATATCTCAAATATTATAAAATTGACAAAAGGTGTTTATTTTTTCAATTTCACCTGTGATGGTAAGTATAGTGCCGTTGAAAAAGTAGTAATAGTGGATTAGAATTTGCTGACTTTAATTGAAAAATATAATTGACTATTTAAACTTTAACATATACTGATACTTAAGTGTCGTTGTATCTTGAGCTACTAAATTAAATCCAGCTAATTTCATTTCATTAATAACGATTTGTGGTTCAATTTTCATGTCGTTTGGCGGACCTTGTTCAAAATCTCCTTTCTTAAAATCAACAATCACCATTTCTCCATTTGTCTTTAAACCTTTTTTTACCATTGAAAAATAATCTTTTCTATTTTCAATGTGATGATACACGTCAACCATAAACACAATATCAGCTTCTTGGTCTGTTACAGGAGGTTTTTCATACTCTGCTTTTCTTGCTGAGATATTAGTTGATTGTTCTTTTGTAATTCTATCATTTAGGTATTTAATAAATCTATCGTCCACATCAGCTGCAATGATTTTAGCACTTGGTTCATTCATTTTAAATTCAAAATAGCCAGTGCCAGCGCCAATATCAATGATGGTTTTATTTTTTAAATCACCTAAAAAACGAATGACTTCATCAGGTTTTTGCCATTCATTTCTGTCAGCAGATTCAAAGTTTTTTACTAAATCTTCAAACGACGATTTGTTCATGTGATGATTGGCATGCCCGTGTTTGTGTTCGTGCCCTTCTTTTGATTCATGATGGCTATGTTCGCTATTTGATTGACAACCTAGTAAGATAAATATGGAACCCGTAATAGTTATTGTTTTAAGCATGATAATTAGTTTTGAGATTGTAAAGTTAATCATATAAATTATATCAATATTATTTTTAACTTGCTTCATAATAACATGCAAACTCTTTTAAAACATATTCAATTGATTCATCCTATTTCAAAAGAAGCCGAAAAGGCTTTGTTAGAAATTAGTAAAGAAGTTCATTTTCAAAAAGGAATGGATGTTCAATTGATTGGACATACTTGTAAAACCATCTATTTTGTAAAAGAAGGTTGCGTTCGTATTTATTATTTTAAAGAAGATATTGATATTACCGAAAGTTTTGAATTTGAAAATGCCTTTGTTGCTAGAGCTGAAAGTTTATTGACAGGAAAGCCTTCTTTGAAAGCTATACAAGCCATTGAAGATACTTCATTAATAGCTATCGATTCTAATAAGCTATTTCAATTATTTGATACCTATCATGATTTAGAGCGACTGTTTCGTAAAATCATAGAAGCATCTTATGTCAATACGGTTAATCGGATTGAAAGCCTGCAGTTTCATACAGCAGATGAGCGTTATCTTCATTTAATAAAAGATCACAAAGATGTGTTAAAGAGAGTGCCATTAAAATACATCGCCTCGTATTTAGGAATCACTCCTGTGAGTTTGAGCAGAATCCGAGCTCAAAAATAATTTCTTATCATATGTAAAGTAGTTCTGGTTTTAGTCACCCTAATTTTGTGACATGGAAACCGTTAAATTAGGACTAAAAGAAAACTGGAAGCAATTTACACTATTGGTTATTATTAATGCTTTTGTGGGCGGTATGGTTGGTTTAGAAAGAGCTATCCTCCCTCAAATAGCCGAAGGTGAATTTCATATAGCTGCTAAAACAGCCATCTTGTCGTTTATTGTAGTATTTGGTATTGTAAAAGCCGTTACTAACTATTTTACAGGGGCTTTAGCTAACAAAGTTGGTCGTAAAAATTTATTAGTCATAGGTTGGTTATTTGCTTTACCAGTTCCATTTATTTTAATGTTTGCTAATCATTGGAATTGGATGATTGCAGCCAATGTGTTGTTAGGAATTAATCAAGGCTTAACATGGAGCAGCACCGTAGTGATGAAAATTGATTTAGTGGGCGAAAAACAAAGAGGATTTGCCATGGGATTAAATGAATTTGCAGGTTATTTATCGGTTGCTATTGTTGCTTTTTTAACCGGTTGGATTGCGGGAGAATATGGTTTAAGACCTTATCCATTTATGATTGGTATTGTTTTGTCAATATTAGGTTTACTAGGAAGTTGGTTTTTAATTAAGGACACGAAACATCATGTGGCAAAAGAATTGAGTTCAAATGATATTCCCTTATTGAAAAATATATTTTGGGATACAACTTGGAAAAACAAAAATTTAGGTTCCGTTACGCAGGCTGGATTAATTAATAATTTAAATGATGGAATGGTGTGGGGAATTTTTCCGATCCTATTATTTCAAAAGAATTTTAGTTTAGAGCAAATAGGCATTATTACAGCAAACTATCCAGCAGTATGGGGTTTAGGTCAGTTAGTAACAGGTAAAATGGCCGATTATTTTTGTAAAAAAGATATGTTGTTTACAGGAATGTTATTGCAAGGATTAGCTTTATTAGTTATGCCATGGGCAGAAACAATGAGTCATTATATGATAGTATCGGTTATTTTAGGTTGGGGAACAGCTATGGTATATCCTACATTTTTAGCAACGGTTGCCGAAAATACAAATCCAATTGATAGACCAAAAAGTTTAGGAATCTTTCGCTTGTGGAGAGATTTAGGCTATGCTATTGGTGCTATTTTAACTGGAATTATAGCAGATGCTTTAGGAATTAATGCCTCAATTATTACTATTGGATTATTAACATTGATATCATCATTAGTTATACGATACAGAATGAAATGTCAAAATGATGACTCGAAAAAAATATGGAGTTTTTTATCATCTAAAAATAAATCTCATGGAGAATGTATCGCATAAAAATTGTTTGCCTTTAGATGAATTAAAACAATTTATTATTTTGAAAAAGCAACATGTTAAAATTATTGACGTGAGAAGCAAAGAGGAATTTGAAGAAAAACATATTCCTGGAGCTATGCAGAACTATCTCAAATAAATTTTGCAAGTGACTTGTTTGATAAAGATGATGTTATAGTAACTGCCTGCGGAAAGGGCGGAGGAAGATCAACAGTTGGTTCAGATAAGTTCAAAGAATTAGGATTTAAAAATGCCTATTGGCTTTGTGGCGGAACTTTTGGTTGGGAGTAATATGTGATTGAATTGCTTATATTTAGAGTATGCGTAAAATTAAGACAAAAGACATATTACTTGTTACCATTCAATTTATTTTATTGACCATCTTTTATATTCCGTTTATAACTTATGCTTTTAAAACGCCATTTATTCTAAAATACACAGGTGTTGTTATTTCAGTTCTTGGCTTTTTAATTATTGTAATTGCCATTTTACAATTAAATAAAAATCTAATTCCTTTTCCAACGCCTAAAGAAAACGGATCTTTAATCAATACAGGATTGTATAAATATGTTCGTCATCCTATTTATTCAGGCATATTTTTGGCAGCTATAGGTATTGCTTTTTATACTGGTAGTTATTGGCAATTAGCAATTTCATTTATATTACTCATTTTATTTTATTATAAATCAAAGTATGAGGAATCTCTTTTGATTGAAAAGTATAATGAATATGAGAATTACAAAGAAGGTACTCGCCTATTTTTTTGATTTTCGAAGCTGTATATCGTATAACAAAAACGCATCGTTTTCTTTTGAAAACGATGCGTTTAAGAATTTATCAAAAATTATTTTGGCATTACTACTGAGTCGATAACGTGCACTACACCGTTACTTGCAGTTAAATCTGTTGCTGTAACAACTGCTTTCCCACCTTTTTCGTCAGTTAAAATTACTTTACCATTTTCTAAGGTAGCAATTAAGTTTTCTCCTTGCACTGTTTTTACAATTGCTTTTCCTTTTCCGGCTTTAATAGCAGCTAAAACATCACTTGCTTTTAAATTACCAGAAACTACATGGTAAGTTAGTAGCTTTACTAAAGCTTCTTTACTTTCTGGTTTTAATAAACTTTCAACAGTACCTTTAGGTAATTTATCAAACGCACTATTTGATGGAGCAAATACTGTGAAAGGTCCTTTACCCTTTAATGTAGTAACTAAGTCTGCTGCTTTCACCGCTGCAACTAATGTTGTGTGATCTTTAGAGCTTATTGCAATATCAACTACATCTGATGTTTGCGCATTAGCAAATCCTGTAAAAATTAAAGATAAAGCTACGAGTACTGGTTTCAAAATTTTTTTCATTTGTTTTTTATTTTAGTTAATTTATTAATACAAACTTGTATTTTAACTATATAACATCATTTCTTTGATTTAGTTTAAAATAAAATTAAAATCATGAAAATCTTGCAATAAGTAAGGTTTTTATAATATATAAGATGAATTTATTGTGCTTTACATAGTTTACAACCTTAATCTAAGGTTATTGGCTATGATTGAGATTGTTTTAGGAAGGGCGCAGCGTTTTCTGTCTTTTAAAAAATAAAGTAAATAGCGAGTGTATTACTTGAGATGCGTCAATTATATTTATTTGGTATTAATAATCAGTTCTTTTAATGATTATTGTCAGTAAGTTAAACTGCTGTTATCTGTTTTTATGATATAGCTTTGTGTTTGATGGTGTTCATCAAAATATAGTTCATGATTTAATACAATAAATATGGAATTCATTGATTACTATAAAATATTAGAAATTCAAAAAACCTCTACTGAGGCAGACATTAAAGCGGCTTATCGCAAGTTAGCTCGAAAGTATCATCCCGATTTAAACCCGAATGATGAAAATGCTAAAATGAAATTTCAGCAAATTAATGAAGCAAATGAGGTATTAAGTGATCCTGAAAAAAGAAAGAAATACGATAAGTATGGAAAGGATTGGAAGCATGCGGATGAGTTTGAAAAAGCAAATCAGCAACAATCTCAATCACGAGGAAGTTCAGGAGGTAAGCAAACTAATCGTGGTGAGTACGAAGATTTTTCTGGAGACTTTTCTGAGTTTTTTGAATCGATGTATGGTTCGGGTGCGGGTGGCAGAAGCAAACAAACTAAATTTAGAGGGCAGGATTTGAATGCCGAATTACATTTAAATTTAATGGATGTTTATAAAACACAACAACAAACCTTAACGGTTAATGGTAAAAGTATTCGATTAACCATTCCTGCCGGTGTTGAGAATGGTCAAGTGATTAAAATTACTGGTCATGGAACGCCTGGAGTAAACGGTGGACCAAACGGTGATTTGTATATTACGTTTACGATTGCTAATCATCCCAAATTTAAACGAGAGGGAAGTAATTTATATGCTAATGTTGATTTAGATTTGTATACAGCCTTATTAGGTGGGGATATACAGGTGGATACTTTAGATGGAAAAGTGAAATTGAAAATTGCGCCAGAGACCCAAAGTAATACAAAGGTTAAATTAAAAGGCAAAGGATTTCCTGTTTATAAAAAAGAAGGTGAGTTTGGTGATTTATATATCACCTACAATGTTAAACTTCCTACTCATTTAACCGAAAAAGAAAAAGAATTATTTACTGAATTATCAAAATTGAGAACAAATGGAAACTAGAGATTTAATATTAATAGAACATTTTTGTGCTAATCATGAAATTGAGTTTTCATTTTTTAACTCTTTAAATGAGTTTGGATTAATTAAAATCATTGTTCAAGAGGATAATAAATACTTACATCAAGAGCAGTTAAAAGAGGTTGAAAAAATGATGCGCATGCATTATGATTTAAATATTAATATGGAAGGAATAGATGTGATTTTTCTTTTATTAAATCGTATTCATAATTTGCAAGACGAGTTGAGAATAACACAAAACAAATTAAAATTGTACGATAACGAAGATTAAAATAGAAAATGATGGGAACCGAATACACAAAATATTTATTCTTTACTGGAAAAGGTGGGGTAGGTAAAACATCACTAGCTTGCGCAACAGCTGTTGAATTAGCTGATAGAGGAAAAAAAGTGTTGTTAATTAGTACCGATCCAGCTTCTAATTTAGAGGATGTTTTGGGATGTTCGGTTTTAGATAAAATTACTGCTCACAAAGAGTTACCTAATTTATTTACAATCAATATTAATCCGGATACTTCTGCCGACGAGTATAGAGAAAGAGCGATTGAACCTTTAAGGAATAATGCTTCATCTGAAGAAATTCATAAAATTAAAGAAGGTTTATCTGGTGCATGTACAACGGAGATCGCTTCTTTTGATGAGTTTTCAAGATTTATAACAGGAGAAGGTAATCATGAAAATTATGATACCATTATTTTTGATACAGCTCCAACTGGTCATACAATTCGTTTGTTAGAATTACCAGCTGCTTGGGATGATTTTTTAGAAAAAAATCCGGGAGGAGCATCTTGCATTGGCCCTTCTACAGCATTGAAAAGCAGTAAGGATAGATATAAGAAAGTTATTACGAGTTTAAGAGATCCAAAACAAACAACCTTCTTTTTAGTTTCTCGAACTGAAAAAGCATCCCTAAAAGAAGCCAATCGAACTAGTATCGAATTGAAAGCTTTAGGTTTCGCAAATCAAAAATTATTAATTAATGGAGTTTATGATGCCATTGATAAAAGCGATGAATTAGGCGCCAAAATTGAAGCTATTGCTAAAAAGCAAATGTCTGAAATGCCTGAAGCATTAAAAGAATTAGAAAGATTGGATTATCCTTTGTTGCCTTATAATATTTTGGGTGTACAAAAATTAAGATCTTTGTTTAATAAGGATTTACAAAAAATAATCATTGATAAAGAGATTGCTATAGCTCAAGAAGCAACCATTACTTTAAGTAATCTTCATGAATTAGTTGATTCTTTAGAATCAAGTGGAAATCATGGATTAATAATGACTATGGGTAAAGGCGGTGTTGGTAAAACTATTGTAGCAGCTTCTATTGCAACTATGCTGGCCAATAGAGGGCATGAAGTACTTTTAACAACAACAGATCCCGCAGCTCATGTGAAAGATTTCATCAATCAATTAAATGAATTACCTATAACTTTAACTGTGGAAAGAATTGACCCAAAAGTTGAAACTAAAGTTTATACGGATAAAATATTTGAACAAAAAAGTAAAAACTTAAATGAAGAAGCTAAGAAATTATTGGCCGAAGATTTAAAGTCACCTTGTAACGAAGAAGTTGCAGTATTTAACGTGTTCTCAAAAGCTATTAATAAAGCTAAGCGACAGTTTGTTGTGATGGATACAGCTCCAACAGGACATACGCTTTTGTTATTAGATACAACTGGAAAATATCACAAAGAGATTTTAAAAACTACTACTTTAAATCCTGACAGAATTACGACGCCGTATATGTCTTTACAAGATGCTAATTTTGCTAAGATTTTATTGATTGCTCTACCTGAAACAACGCCCATGCGTGAAGCTGATGCTTTACAAAAGGACTTGAAAAGAGCAGGCATTGTTCCATATGGCTGGGTTATTAATCAATGTTTATCGGCAGTTAAAAATATAAAAGACCCTCTATTATTGAAGCGAGCTTCTAATGAAGAGTCAATTATTAAAAATATTAAGGAGAACTTAACGAGTAGAACTTATATTTTACCATACATACCCGAAGAAAAATTACTACCTGCAATCTTATCTATTTATAATCCGGTTAAGACATAATTAATCAATCCATTTTGGATTTCGTCTGTCACTTGCCGAGTCTTTAATATTTATTTGGTAAAAGGATTTTAGGCTTTTTGCTAAGGCAACTATTTCTTGCTTATGTGTACTTTCGTGTACAATTAATTTTCTGTTTTTATTGTAAACCAAACTTAATTGATAAACGGAACCATGCTCATCTTCAAAATCTTCCGGATTACACCCTTCGCATTTTATATATAACGTTTTAAACATTAAAATATAATCTAATCTGGGTAGTTTTTGCCACGACCCTATGGTGATACCGAAAATACGTTCGTAGTTTTTGTATAGTCCTTTCTTCAAATCTAAATAAGTACCGAGTTTTCTAAAGATATTTGAACTGGCTCTTACGCCTTTAATATATTGATTTTCCATAGTCATGATCTTTTCTCAAAGATACGATGCGTATTAACCTTGTGTCAGTAACTTAAGTTACATATAGTTTTTAGTTAATAGTTTTCGCCTAATAAAATGATATTTCTCAGTATTTATGTGAATTTTCGAAACGAAATTTGTGCTAAAAACTCAAGATATGTTATCAGCTATTACTTTAATCATTGTACTTCTTCATCTACTGGCTGGGTTTGGTTATCTATTTTATAAGTTATATGCTCCTAATAAAGATATATTATTATTGAATTAAGAATTAGAATTCAAAATATAAATAGATGATGAAAAAATGCAGAATTAGATGCCCATAACTTATTAAAGATAATACGCAATAATAAACAAAATTAAAAATTAGTATAAAATGAAAGTAGAACAAATTTATACCGGATGTATTGCTCACGCAGCATACTATTTAGAAAATAACGGAGAAGCAGCAATTTTTGATCCATTGCGCGAAGTGCAACCATATATGCATAGAGCAAAAAAAGATAATGCGAAAATTAAATATGTGTTTGAAACCCATTTCCATGCAGACTTTGTGAGCGGACATTTGGATTTAATGAAGAATGCAGGTGCTGAAATTGTTTTTGGGCCAACGGCTAAACCTGCTTATCAGGCAACTACGGCCATTGATGGCCAGGTGTTTAAAGTTGGTAATTATAGTGTGAAAGTGATTCATACGCCTGGTCATACCATGGAAAGTACAACTTACTTATTGATAGATGAGAACGGAAAAGAACATGGTATAATTAGCGGAGACACCTTGTTTATTGGAGATGTTGGTCGCCCTGATTTAGCGCAGCATGTGATTGCTGATTTAACCGAAGAGAAATTAGCGGGTCATTTATATGATTCTTTACGTAATAAGATTATGCCTTTAAGTGATGATTTAATTGTGTATCCTAATCATGGTGCGGGAAGTGCTTGCGGTAAAAACATGAGTAAAGAAACGACTGATACTTTAGGAAATCAAAAGAAAGTGAATTATGCATTAAATCCTAATTTAACAAAGGAACAATTCATAAAAGAAATATTAACCGGATTAGTACCGCCTCCGGGTTATTTCCCTCAAAATGTATTAATGAATATTAAGGGGTACGAAAGTATTGTTCAAGTAATGCAAAAAGGTTCGAAAGCGCTTTCTGTTGTTGAATTTGAAGCGACTGCAAACCAGGCTCAAGCTTTAATCATTGATACGCGCAAGCCACAAACCTTTAATAAAGGATTTATTCCTAATTCGGTTAATATTGGAATTGATGGAAGTTTTGCAACTTGGGTAGGTACTTTAATACCTAGTGTAAAACAGGAAATATTAATTGTAGCCGATGAAGGAAGAGAAGTAGAAGTTATTACGCGCTTGGCTCGTGTTGGTTATGACAATGCATTAGGTTACTTGAAAGGAGGATTTGATGCTTGGACAGCTGCTAATAAAGATATCGATCAAATTCATTCGGTAAGTGCCGACGAGTTAGCTGAAATTTCTAAAAAAGGCCAGGTTCATATTATTGATGCTCGAAAAGCGAGCGAGTATAATAGCGAACATGTTTTAGATGCCATTAACGCTCCTTTAGATTTTATTAATGATAGCATGACTAAGATTGATAAAGATAAAAAGTACTATTTACATTGTGCATCTGGGTATCGTTCTATGGTTTTTATTTCGATATTAAAAGCAAGAGGATACAATAACTTAATTGATGTGACTGGAGGCTTTAATGCTTTAAAAGCAAGTAATTTGTTTAAAGTAACAGATTACGTTTGTCCATCAACCTTGTTATAGTTTTTCATGTTTTTCTTATTAAAAGAGGCTGTCTCAAAAGTGCAGCCTCTTTGCTTTTCGTCACATCGAGCGCCTGTCTAGTCGGCAGACAGGAAGTTGAAATGTCTTAATAATCAATTTGTTTAGTTCTCGACTACGCTCGAACTGACAACAAAATATGACATTTTAGACAGCTTTTTTTGTTATGTAACATTTGTAACCGTCCAAAAATGACTTAGGACATACCTTTGTGTCATAAAAACAAAATACTATGTTATCAATATTCAAAAATTTATTCAAATCCAATTCTGTAGACCTAGCCCAACTGATCAACAATGGTGCTATTATTGTGGATGTGAGGAGCAAAGCCGAATTTAATACTGGACATGTTAAAGGCTCTGTTAATATTCCTTTAGAACAAATCGGTTCAAGTATAGATAAATTAAAATCCTATAATCATGTTATTACCTGCTGCCGAAGTGGTAACCGAAGTGCAATGGCAAAACGCACCTTAGAATCAAAAGGGTTAAAAGGTGTAACCAATGGTGGAAGTTGGCAAAATGTAAATCAATACAAATAAACTATGGAATCATTAAAAGTATTAATTCCTACTGATTTTTCGGTTCAAGCAGAATATGCTTATCTTATGGTGAAGAAATTAGAGGAAAAAATTCCGGTTGAAATTCATTTTATACATGTTCTTGGAGTGCCGGATACAGTAACCATGGATAAAAACGGCAACATTCAAACATGTGGTGAAATTAGTGTTGATTATGTCGTTTCTCAGAAATTGATTGCCGAACGAAATTTAAATAATTTAAAAGCGGTATACGGTAATGATATTCAAGTTCATTTAGAGCTGGGAAAACTGACTGATAAAATTGTTGCATATGCGCAGCATCAAATGTTCGATTTAATTGTTATGGGAACTAAAGGTGCCTGGGGATTAAAAGAAAAGTTATCCGGTTCAGAAACTCAAATGATTGCGCGACAATCAACAGTTCCTTTATTGTCTTTAATGTGCGATCGTTCTGATTTAATAATAGAAAATATTTTGTTGGTACATGATTTCTCTCAACCAAAGAAGGAGAATATGTCCTTGCTTCATAAATTAATTAAAGCATTTAATGCCAAAGTTCATTTATTGATGATTACGAAAGATACTACTGACAGTAATAGTAAAACTATTTATGCAAACATGGAGGAATTTGCCACATTAAATGGTATTTTAAATTTCGATAAACATGTATTAGGTGATAGTGATGTGGAGAATGGTGTAATTCATTATAATCAAATGCATGAAATGGACATAATTTACATAGGAACTCACGGAAAAGGCGGTTTATTTCATTCAAGTATCGCTGAAAAGTTAATAAATCATATATTTAAACCAATTATTTCATTTCATCTAAAATCTTAAATTGTATGTTAGCGTTTTTTCAGCAACCATGGACTTGGTGGGTTTCAGGCTTACTAATTTCTGTTATAATGTTTTTACTGTTGTTTTTTGGGCAATCGTTTGGTTTTTCTTCTAATTTGAGGACGCTTTGTGCTGTATCAGGTGCAGGTAAATTGGTGAGTTTTTTTGATTTTAACTGGCGTTCTCAAATGTGGAATATAGCATTTTTGATTGGTTCAGTAATTGGAGGGTTTGTATCACATTATTATTTATCTAACGGGAGTGCAGTTAAAATATCAGAATCAACTGTAAGTGATTTAGCAAAGCTTGGGATATCAGCCCCAAAATCTATCCAGCCCGATGAGTTGTTCAGTATTGAATCATTGTTCTCTTTAAAAGGATTTATTATTCTGGCTTTAGGTGGGTTTCTCGTTGGTTTTGGTTCAAGATATGCAGGTGGCTGCACCTCCGGGCATGCAATCAGTGGCTTATCTAATTTACAATTACCTTCTTTAATCACTGTTATTGGTTTCTTCATAGGAGGATTATTAATGACGTTTGTTTTATTACCCTTAATATTATAAGTTATGAAACTATTAAAATTTTTAGCCTTAGGAACGCTATTTGGTATTGTAATGGCAAAATCAGAAGCATTATCGTGGTACAGAATTCAGGAAATGTTCCGCTTTCAAGCCTTTCATATGTACGGCATAATTGGCACTGCAGTTACATTAGGTGTATTAGGTGTGTTTATTATTAAAAAATATAATTTAAGAGATATCAATGGGAATCCAATTATTTTTTATCCAAAGGAAAAGTCCATATGGCGTTATTTAATAGGTGGTATTATTTTTGGTTTGGGTTGGGCGCTTAGCGGCGCTTGTCCTGGCCCTATGGTTGTTAATATAGGTTATGGGTTTGTTTCGATGATTGTCGTTTTCTTATTTGCAATTATTGGCACATTTACCTATGGCTTAGTTATGAAAAAGCTTCCTCATTAGTTTTAATAATTTCTATTAGATTAATCACCGTTGTTCATTATATGTTAAATTTAGTTTTGTGAGAATATTGAATAGGATATTAAAGTTTGTGATTATTGATTAGTTAAATGGAATGAAGTTAATAGCCATATTCATAACATTAAGCCTTTCGTTTAATTTTCTTTGGTCACAAAACACCGAGGACCAACATATTTCTATTCCTTCAAAAAAGAATGATTCAACCTGTTTAAAGGATTGTGTAATTGGTGCTCATTGGGAAGCACACTCACGATCTTTTGCCATGAGTACAATTAATAAGGAAAATTTGAAGGATGATTACGCCATTGCTTCTGGAGCAGGTATTGGACTGTTAACAAAAAGATTAAAGGGATTTCAAATTGGGGTAAGCGGGTTTTTTATTTATAATTTGCACTCAACAGCTCTTTATGAAAAGGACAGCTTAACGGGATTATCAAATAGATATGAGGTAGGTTTGTTTGATATTCAAAATCCTTCAAACAGAAATGATTTAGATAGATTAGAAGAATTATATCTTAAATACAGTTATTCAAAAAGTAATGTGGTGATAGGTAAAATAAATTTGAATACGCCATTTATTAATCCACAAGATGGAAGAATGCGACCAACTTTAAGCGAAGGGGTTTGGCTTTCATTTAAAGAATGGGAAAAAATAAACATCAATGGAGGTTGGATTTGGGATGTATCTCCTCGTTCAACTGTAACATGGTTTAAAGTAGCTGAATCAATTGGGGTGAATCCTATGGGGCAAAATACTGATGGTACTAAGTCAGATTATCATGCAAATGTTGAAGCGTGTTCAGGTTTAGCGATAACTAATTTAAATTATAAGCCTACAGAAAAAATTAAAATAAATCTCTGGAATGCCTTTCTTGATAATGTTATGAATACTGCATTAATCGAAATTAATTTGGAGCAATCACATGCAACATTCAGGACCTATCAGGGATTGATTTATCTTCATCAGGATGCAATTAATTACGGTGGAAATATTGATCAGAGTAAAGCATATATCACTAGAGACGCACAATCAAATGTCATCAGCTCTCAACTCGGTATAAAAAGCAAACGTATTAACACGTCGATGAACTACACTCACATTACAGGGGATGGAAGATATCTGATGCCGAAGGAGTGGGGGAGAGAAGTTTTTTATACTTTCTTAAATCGTGAAAGAAATGAAGGCTTAGGTAACGTACATGCATTTATGACAAAAACTACTTATTTCAACAAAAAACAAACTTTTGAAACAGCACTTGGTTATGGATTTTATTTATTACCGGATGTTTTGAATTACAGATTAAATAAATATGGCATGCCATCATACCATCACATTAATTATTATGCCAATTATGCTTTTAAAAATTATTTAAAAGGAATGGAGATTAAGTTTTTAGCAGCATATAAGATTAAGCATGGTGAAACTTATGGTAATCTTAAGTATATTTATAACAAAGTAAACATGATTAACTTAAATCTGGTTATTGATTATAAAATTTAGATGATGAGCATTGATAATCTTAGAGATAAATTAAGTCAAATTTTTGAGCGTGAATTGGTAAATGAAATCATCTCAGCATCTGAACTTATTACAGTAGAGGAGGGCGCTGTACTCATGGATTACGGTAAAAAAGTAAAATTCATGCCCATAGTAATTAGTGGAACCCTAAGGGTAATGCGTAAGGACGAAGAAGGTAGAGAAATCATATTATACTACTTAACAAACAATGAGAGTTGCGCAATGGCCTATACCTGTTGCATGGAAGCCAAATTGAGTGAAGTAAAGGCAGTTGCTGAAGATACATTACAAATAATAAAAATTCCTCATGAAAAATTAGATGAGTGGCTTATGAAGTATCCGAGTTGGAAGAGTTACGTTTTCAATAGTTTTACTCAGAGATTCAATGAGTTGCTCCGTTCATTGGAGAGTGTTGCGTTTCAAAAGTTAGATGAGCGGTTAATTAGGTATTTAACTAATAAATCTAAAGTAAGCGGCAAAAGCAGCATCCAACTTTCACACAATCAAATTGCGGAAGAAATGGGTACTAGCCGTGTTGTCATTTCAAGGTTATTAAAGCAACTTGAAAACGACAAAAAGTTACTTTTGTACCGTAACGAAATTAAATTGCTAAGCACATTTGGCTAAATGACTAATCAGTCGCACACTTTAGGTGAAACGCAATTGCCAACATAAAGATTTTAACCTAATACTAGTTGTTGATTTAATTCTAGTATCAACGCTCAATAACAAATTTTTTATTTACTAAAATTTTTCCCTCACTTTTTATTTGTAAAAAATAAATACCTTCTTGTAAATCTTTTACATTAATTTCAATAGGCTGCTGAAGTTCCAGAAGCAACTCCTCTTTTATTACTTGCCCTAACGCGTTCGTCAGACTGAAAGATGTCCGAGTCTCTGATGTTACGCTTCGACTCCGCTCAGCGTGACTATTTTCTACATATAATAAATCTTTAGCAGGGTTTGGGTAAATCTTTATGCCGTTCTCGACTCCGCTCAGACTGACATCGTTTAAACCAACAGTTGGGCAAAGGCTTTGGTAACAGCCATTGCTATCTGCTTTTATTAACCAGTATTGTTGTTGGCTGGCATTAGGGTAACTGGCAATCACTGCTGCAAAACCACCATCAGGGGTGAGGATAGCCTGATTTGGAACTGCTTGATCGGCTACATTTGGGGTTTCGATATACACGCTTCTTAAACTATCCAAATTAGAATTTAGCCATAAAAAATCACCTTTATTATTAATCGTATTAGTTGGGGTAGTTGCACCTGTACCCCCAAAGGCAATAATAATACCGTTTAATTTTTGAGCTAAACATAAAATTCCATTACCGCCAGTTGATTCCTTATTATAAAATTTACTCGCTATCTTCGAACCAGTCAAAGGATTAAATCTATAAACATACTTTCTATACTTATCAGGATTAGCATTACAATTAACTAAAGATGCAAAGCTACCACCTGCCAAAAAACTACCATCACTTAAGGCTATACAATCTGCTAATCCTGAATTTGGAATCCCAATAAAATTCACATCATAAGCTTTGCTTGCCATCGTATCTATCCGCATTACAAATGATTGGGGGTAACAAATATTGCTATATTTATAACCCACTACCACAAAATCATTATCGCTTAACTTAATTGCTTTTTGAAATAAATACTGTGTATTCGTAAATGTTGGGTTTATCCAATTGTGCCATTTGTAATTGCCGTTTTTATCTACCTTCATCATAAAGGGTTTAAAAAACACATTGGGTTGAACTATATAATACCTGAATCCAAAACTAATGATACTTGAATCATTCAATACTGTGCTGCATAATAACCATGTACTGTCTCCTGGTTGAGAGTATGTTTTCATCCATAATGTATCCAAGGTTTTTAAATTTATTTTCACTAAGGTTGATTTACTATAATCTGTACCAAATTCAAGTTGCCCGGTAAATAAAGCCTTAGTACTGTCTAGTTTAATAAATGCATTCGATGAGCTGTTGGCATAAAATGACTTACCTAAAGGATGGAATATTTGTTTTTCTGTCAACTGATTACCTAAACTATCTATCTTTTTAAAAATTAATCCTTGGTATTGGTTTGTTAGTGTATTGGCACCAATACCCATCAAACAATATTTATTTTGATACTTTAATAAATTAATGCTAACACCACTACCATTATTAATGGCATACTGATTATTAAACTTTATAACACCTTGTGCTATTAAATTTACTGAAATAAAAAGTAAATAATATGTTAGTATTTTTTTCAGGACAATTATTTTATAATAACCAGTTTGCTTGATTGGCTTAATCTGTTGTTGCAGTATAGATTTATTACTTTTGTACCGTAACGAAATTAAATTGCTAAGCGCGTTTGGCAGTACATAAGTTATTTATTTTTCTTTCTTATTTATTATTTTACCAGGTAATAAATATTAGTTAACCATTTATTCGGATCTTTTTCAACTACTGGATCTGTTACATATTCCTCAATGCAAAGTATCTGGGTTAAGTTTTTTTCTTTCATGTACTTGTCCATTGCCTCGTGAGCGCCTACTGTTTTGTCGTACTCGCCATAATATTCAATTAATAAAACTTTACCAGCTGCTGTTTCCCATTTTTCAAGTCCATCTAATTTAGTTTTTGAATCAAATTCCATCACTGCAGCCACCTCGCCTGACATAGCTTGTTCGTCAACTTTAAAATAAATGGCTTTAGGAGCCCCCATAGGCTGAGCTTTGGCCTTACCGCACGCTTCACCAATTTTCCCGTAAGATTCACCAAAAAAAGCAGCTAGCTTATCAAAAGTTGTAGTTGTTTTAATGCCATAAAATGTTTTAGCTTCCCACAAAATTTCTTTCACTTCATAATTTTTTATTGCCGGCAAACTTTCCAATGCTGTTTTAAGTTTAGCTAAACCTTTTTCAAAGTCGGCACCAACCATTTTTTCAACATTCATAAATAACATAAAAACACGCGCAAAAAACGGCACATCGTTAGCCATTACCCAGGTAACATTTGATTTTGTTTCGTCTCCTTTCACCACATGAAATACAGGACCTTCGCCTTCTCCTTCAAAAAATAATGAATGCATGACAGTATCATTACGTGTGTATTTGTAGGTCATAGAACCTTTTCCAACTTCTTTTTTGTCACTTTCCCAAGATAATTTGTGACCGGGTTGTCCTGTTATTCCTTCATATGATTTTTTCATCCCCGGGTCTCTTTCTGTCCATGGACTCCAACTCTCGTGAAAGAACCGGTAATCAGCTAATTTGGATTTTACTAATTCTGCTGGAGAATTTATATCAATACGCTTTTCAACGTGTATTTTGGCAGGACCAACTAAACATAATATTAAATAAATACCAAAAAGTGCAACGAGGATGATTAAAATTTTTTTCATTTTATTAATTTTTACAAATCAAATATACAGTAATTTTTTATTTGCCAAAGAAGGCTATATAAGTAATAGTGATTAAAGTATATATCTGTTTTGTTTGAAAATCAATCAATTAGCTTTCTTTGCAACTGCTGGTGTTTTGGTTAAAAAGCTATTGGGGATGGTTAATAAGTATTGTTCACTATATTTTAATATTCAATTGAATAAGTTTAAATTTACCTTTCAATATGGATGGCTTTATAGTTTCAGCAAGGAAATACCGCCCTCAACATTTTAATACGGTTGTTGGGCAAAGCCATATCACTAATACGTTAAAAAATGCAATCACAAACAATCAATTAGCTCAGGCCTATTTGTTTTGTGGGCCACGTGGTGTTGGTAAAACAACGTGTGCACGTATTTTTGCAAAAACCATCAATTGTACAAATTTATTGGCAAGCGGTGAGGCATGCGATCAGTGTGAATCCTGTACTTCTTTTAATTCAGGCGCTTCCCTCAATGTTTATGAATTGGATGCTGCCAGCAACAATTCAGTTGAAGATATCAGGCATTTAGTGGACCAGGTTAGATTTGCACCACAACTTGGGGAATACAAAGTATATATCATCGATGAGGTTCACATGCTCAGTACTGCTGCATTTAATGCATTTCTTAAAACACTTGAGGAACCTCCAAAGCATGCTAAATTTATTCTCGCAACTACCGAAAAACACAAGATAATTCCTACGATTCTTTCACGTTGCCAGGTTTTTAATTTTAATAGAATTAAAACAGATGACATCAGTCAACATTTGGCATTCATGGCAAATACAGAAAATGTGACCTTTGAACAAGAGGCTTTACAGGTTATTGCTCAAAAAGCAGATGGAGGTTTACGCGATGCCTGTTCTATATTTGACCAAATGGTGGCTTTTACAGGCAGTCATTTAACTTATAAGCAGGTTGTCGAAAACCTACATGTATTAGATTATGATTATTACTTCGAAATCATCGATCAGATGCTTATTCAGGGTTTACCAAAAATCATGGTGACTTTTGACGAGATTTTAAAAAAAGGTTTTGATGGTCATAATTTCTTAATTGGTTTGGGTGAACATCTGAGGAATTTATTAGTAAGTAAAGATATTTATACAACAAACTTATTAGAAGTTAGTGAGAATCTGAAAAAGCGTTATTCGGAACAATCAGCTAAATGCACTTTACAGTTTTTGTTAAAGTCCCTTTCCATCATCAGTAAAACAGATGTAAATTACAAGAGCGCCAAAAATCAACGTTTATTGGTAGAAATAACGTTGATGCAACTGAGTTATTTAACCGCACCATTGGATGCGGAAAAAAAAAATGACCTGACTAAAAATCCTGAAGAATCAGGTTATCAGGATTCGAGCATAACAAATCAAAAAATTATTCAAAAGATTAGCGCACTTCAGGAGCCTGAAATCAAATTTGCAAGTAAACCAACTGTTACTTTTGATAAATTAAACATTAAATCGGCCTTCAGCTTAAACGAACTCCAACAAAAACCTGTGCAGCCTCAAACAAATCACAATTTAAAAAGTGAGGTAGAACAAGTTGTTAATTTGGAGGTTAAGCAGCAAAGCGTTATAGATGCAGTTAAGAAATTTGCTGACGTGAAAATGTCAACCGGTTCAAGGCAAATTGGGATCACTTTAAACACGGCAAATATCAGTTTTGTAAATAATGTAATTACATTACTAATTCACAATGAGAGTCAACGTGAACAGTTACAGAATATTAAACAACATTTTTTGGACGAGATACGTCAAACCCTCCAAAACAATTTGGTTCAATTAGAAATTGAATTACTAGAGCATTCCGCACCAAGTAAAGCTTATAAACCCATGGATATATTCCGTGAAATGGCTGAAAAAAATCCTGCCATTTTAGAACTTAAAAAGCTTTTTGATCTTGAAGTAGACTATTAGATTGTTTCAATTAATTTTATTTAATCTTATAAAATAATATCGTAATTTCGGGTATTATTTTTAACCTTTAAACTCTGATAATGAGAAAATTAATCGTGTTAAGTATGCTGGCAGTGGCAACTGTTAGTTATGCTCAAAAGCCATCTGCAGCAAACAATGCTAAAACTGTTAACGATGGGAAAACTCCTACTTTGAAATATGAAGTCGCCAAAAATGATCCATATAATACCAGAATTTATACTTTGAAAAATGGTCTGAAAGTTTATCTTTCGGTTTATAAAAACGCACCGCGCATACAAACTTATATTGCAGTGAGAGCAGGTAGTAAAAACGATCCTGCTAATGCCACCGGTTTAGCTCATTATCTCGAGCATATGGTATTTAAAGGAACAGATGTATACGGGACAAAGGACTTTAAGAAGGAAGGTGTTGAAATTAAAAAAATAGAAAATTTGTATGAAGTGTATCGTCAAACAAAAGATGAAGCTAAGCGCAAACAAATTTATCACCAAATAGATAGTATAAGTGGTGTAGCAGCTAAATACGCTATCGCTAATGAATACGATAAAATGTTAGCAGGTATTGGAGCAGATGGTACCAATGCATTTACGTTTTTTGATCAAACTGTTTATGTGAATGATATTCCAAGTAACCAGATTAATAATTTTTTAAAGATCGAGGCAGAACGATTTAGAAAACCTGTACTTCGATTGTTTCACACTGAGTTAGAGGCCGTGTATGAAGAGAAAAACAGAGGTTTGGATAATGATGGAAATAAAGTATTTGAAGCCTTAATGGAAGGCTTATTTAAAAATCACACGTATGGTACACAAACGACCATTGGAACCATTGATCACTTAAAAAATCCAAGCATGGTTGAAATCAATAAGTTTTATAATACTTATTACAAACCAAACAACATGGCTTTGGTAATGAGTGGCGATTTCGACCCTGATCAGGTTATAAAGGAAGTAGAAAAAACATTGGGTAAATTAACGCCTGGTCCTTTACCAAAATTTGTTGTTAAGCCTGAAGAGCCAATTACAGCTAAAATAGTAAAAAATGTAACCGGTCCAGACCCTGCCAATATTAACCTAGCTTGGAGAGTGCCAGGTTATGGAACTAGAGATGGTGAAATTTGTGACTTAGTAAGTGCTATGCTATACAACGGCGTTGCAGGCCTTTTAGATATCAATTTAAATCAGGCTCAAAAAGTTCTTAATTCAAACTCTATGAGTTTAAGTTTAAAAGATCACGGAATTTTAGGAATTACAGGCGAACCTAAGGAAGGTCAAACGTTAGAGGAGGTTGAGAAAAGAATTTTAGAACAGATAGATTTACTTCGGAAGGGTGATTTTCCGGATTGGTTGATAGAAGCTGTTGTTACTGATATTAAATTAAAAGAAACAAAACAACTTGAGCAGAATAGCTCAAGAGGTATGAGTATGGTAAATGCTTTTATTAATGATCAAAAATGGCAATCAACTGTTGATTACTCGCAACGTATTGGTGCTTTTACAAAGCAAGATATTGTCAATTTTGCCAATAAATATCTTGGAGAAAACAATTATTGTGTTGTTTACAAGAAAACCGGCGAAGATAAATCAATTCAAAAAGTTGAAAAACCAAGTATTACACCTGTTGAATTGGACAGAGATAATGCTTCGCCGTTCGTTCAATCAATTATGACGACGTCAGTTAACACTATTCAGCCAAAATTCTTAGACTATGAAAAGGATATAATAAAAACAAATATTAAATCCAATATACCACTTTATTACGTTAATAATAAAGAGAATAAATTATTTGATTTATATTACAAATTTGACATGGGTAACAATAATGATAAATTGTTGCCTATCGTGGTAAAGTACTTTGATTATCTGGGCACTTCAGATTTAAGTCCTGCTCAAGTGAAACAAGAGATGTACAAATTAGGCTCATCATTGCAAGTATTTAGTGATAATGAAAATGTTTGGATCAGTGTTAGTGGTTTATCTGATAACTTCCATAAAACAGTTCAATTGTTTGAGAAATTATTTGTTAAGCCGGTAGTTGATAAAACCACATTAAGTAACGTAATTGCTGATTATAAAAAAAGCCGTAACGACGAGAAATTACAAAAACGAATGGTGTTGCAAGGCTTAACGCAATACGCTCGTTTTGGCCCTGTTAACTCATTTTCAAATAAATTTACAGATGAGGAATTAGACAAAATTACAGTTGATGATATCAAGTATAAAATTTTGCTTTTGCTTTCGTATGAACACAGTGTATTGTTTTACGGACCTCAAACTACAGATGATGTTAAAATGACTTTAAATACTTACCACAACGTACCTGATCAACTAAAACCAGTTCCTGCACCCAAAGTATTTACGGAGCAAGTGTTAAAGCCAGAAGTATATTTAACGGAGTTTGATATGCAACAAGCAGAAATGGTATTTTTAAGTAATGGTAAGGCATACAACCCAGCAGAAGTGCCTGTGATTAGATTATATAATGCCTATTTTGGCGATGGTATGAGCGGCGTTGTTTTTCAGGATTTGAGAGAATCAAAAGCTTTAGCCTATTCTTGCGCATCAAGATTTTCTTTACCAAACAAATTATCCAAACGTTCTCATAATTATTCATACATCGGATCGCAAGCAGATAAAATTGCCGATGCTTTAAAAGGAATGACAGACTTGTTAAATGATATGCCAAAATCAGAAGTTAGCTTTAATTCGGCGAAGGAGATGCTTATGGCAGAAATGCTAACCCAACGAGTTACCAAAAGCGACATTTTATTTAATTATTTAGAGGCTAAAGATCTGGGTTTGGACTACGATATCCGAAAATCTATATATGAAAAACTGTCTACTCTAACTTTTGAAGATGTGAAAAAGTTTCAAACAGAAACCATTTCAAATAAACCAACTACCATTGTCATGATTGGTAAAAAACAAAACCTCGATATTAAGGTTATAGAAAAATACGGGCCGGTAAAATTTATCACTTTAAAAGAAATATTCGGCTTTTAACTATTTGTACTTGTTTAACATGATAAGTTTTGAAAATACAGAAAACGCCTTTAAGGCAAAATCAAACACAGAGTTAAAAAGATCGTACTGGTTGTTTAAATTAATTGGTAATCCATTACTGGTTAATATGGGCGCAGCCTTAGGACCCTTATCACTTAAAATTGGTTTTAAAGGTTTAATTAAAAACACCATTTTTAAACAATTTGTAGGCGGTGAAAATATTAATGATTGTGGGCATGCCATTACACAGCTTTCAAAATACAACATCGGAACAATTTTAGATTACAGTGTTGAGGGAAAGGAAAGTGAAAAGGATTTTGACAACTGCCTGGAGGAAACCCTAACGACCATAAAAAAAGCCAAAGGCGATAAAAACATTCCGTTTTGTGTATTTAAAGTAACCGGCTTAGCCAGATTTGATTTATTGGTAAAGGTGAGTGATGGCACATCATTATCAGATGAGGAAAAAACAGAATGGAAGCGAGTAGAGAATAGAGTAGCACAAATCTGCGAAGCTGCGGCACAGGCTAATCAAGCATTGTTTATTGATGCTGAAGAAAGTTGGATTCAGCCGGCTATTGATTTACTGGCCAACAAAAACATGGCCAAACACAATAAGGAAAAAGTAATTGTTTACAACACTTATCAATTGTATCGTCATGATCGTTTAAATTATCTTAAAGAAACACACAAAGAAGCGATTCAAAGTGGTTTTAAAGTAGGGGCAAAATTAGTACGAGGTGCATACATGGAAAAAGAACGTAAACGCGCTGAAGAAATGAAATACCCTTCACCCATTCAGGTAACTAAACAAAACAGTGATAAGGATTATAATGACGCTTTAACCTTTTGCATTGAAAACATTAATGATATGGCTATTTGTGCCGGAACGCATAACGAGAACAGTAGTTTACATTTAGCTAAATTGATGGATCAAAAAAAGATTGCTACTAACGATGAGCGTATTTATTTTTCGCAATTGTATGGCATGAGCGATCACATCAGTTATAATTTGTCCTTAAATAATTATAATGTAGCTAAATACGTGCCTTATGGTCCGGTTAATGAAGTGTTACCATATTTAATAAGAAGAGCGCAAGAAAACACAAGTGTTAAGGGCCAAACAGGCAGAGAATTAAATTTAATTTTGAAGGAAAAGAAAAGACGGGGAATTTAATCAATTAAAATTTTATTAACTCTTCAAATAAATCTTTTACCGGAAGTCCCATTACATTGTAAAAACTTCCTTCAATTTTATCAATTCCTACAAAACCTATCCAGTCTTGCACACCGTATCCGCCTGCTTTATCGTAGGGGCTGAAGTTAGTAAGATAGTATTCAATTTCATTGGATTTTAATTTTTTAAAGTAAACCTTACTTTCGTCAAAAAACGTAGTTTGTTTATTAGCACTCTTTAAACAAACCGCAGTAAACACCTGATGCATTTTTCCGCTTAAGGCCTCTAGCATTTTTTTTCCTTCGGCAAAATTTGCAGGTTTATTAAAAACTTTCCCGTCGCACCAAACAATGGTATCCGCTGTAATAAGTAATTCATCTTCTTTTAAATCCTCCGGATAAGCATCTGCTTTTTTTTCAGCCAAATAAATACAAATTTCTTGCTTTTCTAAATCAATTGGCCAGCTATCTTCATTTACGTTAATTGGTTTATTCATAAATTCAAAACCAAGCCCTTTAAGTAACTCTTGTCTTCTGGGAGATGCGGAGCCTAAAATTAATTTAAACGAATATTCTGTAATAATTGTTTCTATTTTGTCCATACTTAATAATAATAAAAAATGACGGTGCTCATTAATCCGGAGAGCATAACTAATTTGAGTATTATACTACATTGATAATAATGCCGACTAGTATTAGCTTTAACTAATCTGAAAATTAAAAAACTAAGTGGTAAAATTAATAACAAAACAATATAAATATTTTGGGGAGTTAGGATTAACATATTAGCTTTTATTGAGTTATAAATCATAAATACTAATAAAATAATAGTTATTACGATTAAGAAAAAAATTACTGTTTTGCTTAGCGAAGTACCCCATTTTATGGGCATGGTTTTGCAACCGGTGGCTCTGTCTCCTTCTATGTCTTCAATGTCCTTAATTATTTCTCGGGTTAGTGTAGTAAAAAATGCAAATAAAGCAAAAACAAAGGTTGCTTTAAATGCACTTAGAAACATTTTGTAATTACTCAATACAAAATCCGGATTTAGTTTTTGCATCAATCCCATTTCAAAAATTAAAGGCATAAACACAACAGAAGCTGATAAAATAGATACAACTAAATTGCCCACCAATAATTGCTTTTTAAAATGAGTGCTGTAAAACCAAAGGAGTAAGGCAGATAGTAAATGAAATAATGCCAATCTTAAATATCCGGTTTTAAGTGCGCAATAAATTCCTAATAAAATACCTGTAACGGTGAAAAGAATGTGTAAAATGATCGCCCAACGCCTTTTAAGCACTTTATCTACGACCACCGTTTGCGGGTGATTAATAAGGTCTGTTTTTACGTCAAAATAATCATTAATGATATAACCGGCGGCAGCAATTAAAACTGTACTTAAAACTATTAAACCATATAGATAATGGTTTATGCTTAAATCAAAATCATTTGAATTTAAAATTTTACGAATGATAAAATACCTTACCAAAACCATGGTTAAAGAAATCATAATAAGGTTTTCAATCCTAATTAGTTTTAGAAAAGCAAAAATTTTATTATTTAATATTAAATTACTCAAAAGTCAAATCTTGTTATAATGATTAAGTAGCCATTTCTGGTTCTAATTTACTATTCTTAAAGAATTTCCATCGTAGGCGGCTCCATATCTTCTTAACGGCCAAGAGGCAGGACCTTCAGTAACTTCTCCATCAAAAATCCTCCATTTAGAACCACTTATGGTATCCTTCAAATCAAAATTATTTTGTTGAACCTTTACTCTAGCATAAGGATTATCCGGTAAATAACTTGAAGTTCTCTCAAGCACCACAAATTCTTCATTGCTTTTTCTGTAAATAACTATACCATTAATGCCAACGTTATTCATATACATCCAGCCACCAATACTTTGAATTGGAAAGTAAGTTGGATTATTAGGATAAATTACAAAATCAATTGGTATATATGGAACTGGATTATTAGCTTGTGGCTGAGTTGCTTTCTTTTTTTTACACCCATTAACACTAATTATCAAACAAAATAGTAGAGTGAAGGCTAATAATGACTTTAAATATTTATTTTTGTACGGCAATAAGTTACAAATTTAACGAAAAAACAAGCCATTTGCAATCTAAACCAAAAGCATATTTGCCCTTAGTTTACGCCTTGGTATTAACCGGTGGCGTTTTTATTGGTTATTATTTTAAACAAAAAAGTACAGGGATTAATGACCAAGGTAATACGGCATCAGGCTCAAAAATAAACAGCTTAATTAATTATATAACTAATCATTATGTTGATACCATCAATGCAGATCAGCTTGAGGAAAAATCAGTAGCTTCAATACTTAAGAATTTAGACCCTCATAGTGATTACATTCCTGCCTCAGAATTTGAAATAACCAACGAGCCTTTGGAGGGAGAATTTGATGGAATTGGAATTGAGTTTAATATTTTAAATGATACCATTACAGTTATTAATCCCATTGTTGGTGGACCTTCTGAAAAAATTGGATTAAAGGCAGGTGATAAAATTGTAAAGGTCAATAATAAATTGGTTGCAAATACAGGTATCTCCAACAAGGAAGTGTTCAAATTATTAAGAGGCAAAAGTGGGACAGAAGTTAAATTAAGTATTATAAGAAAGGGACAGTTAAAGCTGATTGATTTTAATATTGTTAGAGGAAAAATTCCTCTTTATAGTTTAGATGTAGCTTATCTATTAACAAAGGACATAGGTTACATTAAAATTAGTCGGTTTGCTGAAACAACTTATGATGAATACCTAAGCGCCTTTAACAAGCTCACTAAACAAGGGATGAAAAAACTCATCTTGGATTTGAGGGATAATGGAGGCGGATATCTTAATATCGCAGTGGATTTAGCTGATGAGTTTTTAATGAATGGTTTACAAATTGTATACACGGAAGGTCTGCATCAGCGAAAGAAAACATACAATGCAACTACCAAAGGTGGGTTCGAAAATAACCCGTTGGTTGTGCTTATTGATGAAGGAAGTGCCAGTGCCAGCGAAATCGTAAGCGGGGCTTTACAGGATAACGATAGAGCTACGATTATTGGAAGAAGAAGTTTTGGAAAAGGCTTAGTTCAGGATCAGCTCAACTTAACGGATGGAAGCGCTATTCGTTTAACTATAGCCAGGTATTATACCCCAACCGGACGTTGTATTCAAAAGCCATATGATAAAGGTAATGATGCTTATTACGAGGAAGAGTTGGAGCGATACAATCACGGTGAACTTTATAACAAGGATAGTATTAAGGTAGATAAATCTAAAAAATATACAACCCCAAAAGGCAAGGTAGTTTATGGTGGTGGTGGAATTGTACCGGATATTTTTATTGCTGCAGATTCAGCTAAATACGATAAATCTATTAACTTATTGGTTTATACCGGAAATTTGAATGCATTTACATTTAATTATACTGATAATAATCGGGCAAGGCTGCTAAATAAGTATCCAACTGCTAAAGCGTTTGTAGAAAAATTTAACACAAGTGATACTGAGATAACCGCACTTAATAATTTTTTGAAGTCCAAAAAAGTAACACAAACTTATTCATTATCTAACAAGGGCTTAGCTCATTTAATGAAAGCATTTATCGGAAGAGTTCTTTTTGATAAAGATGCTTATTATCCTATCATCAATAAAACGGATGAAGCAATTATTAAATCAATTGAAGTTCTTGATAATTCTAAGATTTAACCGTTTATTATTTTTGAAATCACAATACGCTTTATTGTTTTGATGGAATTGGCATACCACCTGTGGAATAATTAATACGCATTTTTCTTGCGACACCTTTTTTTGTATAGCTCCCCAAAAAATTAATTGGACTTTCTTTATATGTGGTGGTTTGAGTAAACAAGTGATTTTTATACAATGCCAAGATACAAAAAATAGTTTT
>JADBXZ010000053.1 GCA_020403265.1 Bacteroidota bacterium | reverse complement strand
GAGCTGATAAATCTTTACAAAGGAGCATCTATAAGCAAGCTAAAAATAGAAAGTGTATTAAATAGTTCCTGCTCATTTCTTCCTTCTGAAAACACAACATGGCTAATTTTTGCTTCAAAAGACAATAACGGGTTTTTAAGTTTTGGTGCTTGTTCTGGGAGTCAACAAATTGACCAAAAGTTTGACCTTGTCAAGTACCCCGACTTAGTTGTTAAATACAAAAAAAGGATTGACTTAAAATTGGAGGTTTTAGATTTTATAAAAGGGAATAAACTCGTAGTTGATAATAAATTTGAATTAATACCAATTGATTATAGGCTTTGTTTAGATGGCATAAAAGGCTTCAATGAAAAAGAAAGATTTTCCGTATATGAATTAAATGTAAATCGTAACTTATCAATTGAAAACATTCGAATTCTTAAGCGATTTAAGAACAAGGATTTATCTAAAAAGCTGACTGATTGCTTACGAGAAAATATAAAGATAACTACTAGAAATGTGGATTTAATTACTGAGAAGGCTAAGATAATTATGATATTTTTCTATTATTCAGCTGAGAATGAAAAGCCAAGCTTTGTTAGTAGATATGACTTGTAAACTTATACTCCCGTTTGAAAACATCTGCAGCCAACATAAGGCTTTGCGCAATTTGGGCTTCCATCAAAGGCCCATCAACTTTTGATATTGCTAATCAACTTCAGTAATTTGGCTTTAGCTAATCGCGTCAGTTGTGGCCATGCCAGCAGTAGGATCACAGATTATCCAAACTGCGCAAAGCCCTGGACGTTACCAGCAACCCTAAAAAACATCCAACACAAATGACAATTTACAAATCATTACATGATCGTCTAAAAAATCAACACGAGACAATCGGGGAATTAATATCTAATATCAATAATACTCGACTGACTTTTAGACCTTCGCAAAACAAATGGTCAATTAAAGATAACATTGCTCATTTAGCAACATATCAAACTGTTTTCACAGACAGAATAAATACTATTCTAAAAAAAGATTCACCGAATTTTGACAGATATATAATGGAAAATGACCCTGACTTTGAGACTTGGAGAGAATTGAAAATAGATTGCCTTTTACAAAAAATGAATTCTGACAGACATGAAATTTTTAATCTAATTACAAATCTTACAGACCAAAATCTATCAAGAATAGGACAGCATAGTAAATACGGGAATCTGACAATAATAAAATGGACAGAGTTTTTTCTCTTACATGAGGCGCATCACATTTTTACAATTTTTCAACTTGCAAATGACACAGAAATTAGAAATAACATATAAAATAGCAAATAGTAAGAAGGAGTTTGATGATGGAAAAAAACTGTTTAAACAATATGCAATCTCTCTCAACCTTGACTTATCATTTCAAGACTTTACTAATGAACTTAAAATGATAGACATACAATACAACAAACCAAAAGGCGCGTTGCTTTTAGCTTACAAGGAAAAAATCGCAGTTGGCTGTTTAGGAATTAGAGAATTTAACATAGAAACAGCTGAACTAAAACGAATGTATGTTCAGACAGAATATAGAGGCCACCAAATAGGTCGAAAATTATTGGAAATATCCCTTGAAATAGCGGAAAAACTCAAATACAATAAAATTAGACTTGACACATTGCCAAGTATGACACAAGCACAAAACCTTTACCGAATATTCGGTTTTTATGAAATACCTTCTTATCGTTTTAATCCAATCAATGGGACAGTTTATATGGAAAAGAATTTAACTTAAAACATGACAGAAATTAATACGGATTGTACACAACAGCACAACGGACATACAAAAGGGCAGCTGGTAACAGCGGTTTGGCATAATGGCGGGTTCAGTGCTTAATTGAAGCTTTATGCTTCGTATCAAGCTCAGTGCTGGCTGATCTGCCTTTGGCAGATGCTCCCCTGCCTACCGGAAGGCAAGGTAACCCACATGAACGCGCAGCCCCAAACCGTTTCTACCAATAGGATACAGTAGATAAAAAGTCTGCTTGAGATCTTATGATATTTTTATTAGATTTGAATAATGCGCTACATCTACACACCTTACCTACCATTTTCTGATAGGTAGGTGAAGAATGGTGGCGGGTATAAATGAGTTAGCAAACATTAAAAAAATCCACTTCTCAGATATATTTTTAGATTCAGTGTGATTTTTTCCTGATTCATGCGAATAATGTATAAGAACTTAAATGTAACAAGACTTGACTAATGGATAAGGAGAAATTCATTCAAATATTAAACGAGAACAAATGGATTTTATACAAAGTCATAAATACCTACTGCAAAGATACAGACGATAGAAAAGACTTGGAACAAGAAATAATAATCCAATTATGGAAATCCTTTAAATCGTATAATAGTCAATATAAAATATCGACATGGATATATAAAATTGCAATGAATGTTTCAATATCTTTTTATCGGAATAACATAAATAGAAAATCAAGGACTTCTCCAATAAGTGAATCTATATTTCAAGTTGCTGACCCAATTGATATTTCTGTATCAGTTGACGAAGAACGAAATTTTATCAACGATTTTATTAATCAACTTGATGAGTTTAACAAGGGAATACTAGTACTTTATTTAGATAATCATAGCTATAAGGAAATATCTGAAATTGTTGGTATTACAGAAAGTAACGTGGGGACAAAGATTAACAGGATAAAGAATAAATTACAAGAAAATTATATTAAACTAAACAATATTAGCCATGGAATTAGATGATTTAAAAAATATTTGGTTAAAAGAAAAAATGGAACTAGAAAGTAGAATTGTTCTCCATGAGAATTTGGTAAAAGAATTGACTATTAAATCAAAAAGTTCATTCGACAAGTTAATAAAAACAGCAATATTAGGTCGTAATCTTGCACTTGTATATATGATTATATCAATAATTTTAGCTTCAAAAGTATTTTACGAATTTGAGTATAGTATTCCTGCTTTAATTGGTGCAGGTGCTATGTTGTTTTCG
>JADBXZ010000052.1 GCA_020403265.1 Bacteroidota bacterium | reverse complement strand
GGGTGACTACTAAAGATTGCAAATGTTTTTGATGAATAATTTTTACGCGGGCCTGTCTAACTGGTGTTAGCCAGGTAGATTCGAATCCCGCCCTCACCGCAGAAAAGTCCTTTACCGGGCTTTTTTTATTTTGGGTGCCTACTAAAGATTGCAAATGTTTTTGATGAATAATTTTTACGCGGGCCTGTCTAACTGGTGTTAGCCAGGTAGATTCGAATCCCGCCCTCACCGCACAAAGGGACTTAGGCTCAAAAAGAGAACTAAGTCCCTTTTTTATTATAGCAAAATCGCCAGTATGTTGGGCGATTTCAGCAATAATCTCATTTAAATCAGGAGTTCGAAATGCCCCGTTTTTCTTGTCATATACCAAACCGGACGGGAAGAGTATGTTTTGCAATCCTTCTTTTAGTGCTATACCGCCATCTTGCCACAGTTGGCAAAGATTTCGGCAAAGAATATCGGCTTCATTTATCAAATTTCTTTAAGGAGAGTTTAGATAAAACAATCAATAAATTTTATGTATATAATAAAATATATAATTAATAATAATATGATTTAATTACCTAGTTTTTTACAAGAAATCGATGCTAATTCTGGAAATAATAGTGAACAGAATTATTTGTAGTCTTTTAACTGAAATTGTAAAAAGAGCATGATTTTAATCATTTGCTTCACTAATTAATATCATTTAGCTATCAGTCAAATTTATAGTACTTAGTATACAGATACATAACTACTTTAAAAACTTAGCATGAAAACATCACAAGACACTACAAATTCTGAAATGAATTACAAACAATTCTACAAAGAATTAGGGCATCTTTTGTATGCAGTTGCTTATTCTGATGGTAAAGTTCGCAAGAAGGAGGTAAATGCATTACGCGAATTTGTATTAAAAGAACTTGCACCTTTTGAGCCGAGTAAAGATTCCTCCGGTATGAATCAAGCATTTTATACTCAGTTTGAGTTTGATGATATTGTAAATAAAAATGAAGAGGCAACTGTAGTATTTTCATCTTTTATGGACTATCTACAAAAAAACATATCAAGCATAAACGAACATCTTAAAAGTTCAATGATAGAAGCGGTTGAAAAAGTTGCTCAAGCTTATAAAAGAACTAATAAACTAGAGCAGGGGATGATAAATAACCTTAAACAAGAAATTGCAGCATTGTAAGCCTAATTTAATTTAAGAAAGAATGAACTTCATTGTGCCAACTGATTTTTCAATTAATGCCAAAATCGCCGCTAAATATGCGATGTTATTGGCTCAAGCAACGAATGCAAATATTCGATTATTGCATATTACAGAGCCCCCATTAATAGGAACTGATAAACTAGCCGCAGGATATAAAGAAAAAGTATCTCTAGCTAAAGAAGAGGCAACTATTCAGTTAGAAAAGCTATGCTCAGAATTAAATAAAGATTCTAATTGTATAAAATGTGATTATATTATCAGGGTTGCCGAAAGGTCTAGTGAAGTTATTGTTTCTGCCGCATTGAATAACAAAGCCGATTTTATTGTTATGGGAACACGCGGTGCCGGGGCAATTAAAAAATTAGTTTTAGGAAGTAACACCGCCAGTGTGATTGAAGATTCTCAGATACCTGTGATCGTAATTCCCGAAAAAGCTTCTCTAAGATCACTGAAAAAAATTGTTTTTGCATCTGAATTTAGAGATAGCGATGTAAATGCCGTAAAACAGTTATCTATTATCGCTTCAAGTTTTGACGCTGAGATTATTATTTTACATGTCGTTGAAAATATGGATGAAGAGAAAGCTGAGTTTCCAATAATTGACTTTTTTTCAGCACAGGTAAAAAAGGCAACTACTTACCCAAAAATATCATACCGTGTTTTTAAAAGCGAAAGTATTGAAAAAGGAATTGAATTGTTTATTGATTCAGTAGAGGCAGACATGATTGCTTTGTCTGCAAGGGATAGAAACCCCATTGAAAAACTATTTAGCAAGAGTCTTACAAAGGAATTGTCTTTTCATAGCAAGGTCCCACTATTAGCATTTCATGTTAAAAATAATGAAGTAGAGTATGATTTATAAAATGGAAATACAAATTAATAAAACCAAAAAACTAAAATCAATCCAAGAGGAATTTCAAAGCTGTTTTCCGTATTTGAAAATTGAATTTTGCAATAACGCACATTCTTCAGGAGAAAGTTCTCTAAAGAAAAACACTTTGGATTGTAATTTAACAATAGGAGCTGTGCAAAAGGATGAATTCTTAGATGCGATTAAAATAGATAAATTGACAAATATTAGTGTTATAGAAAACGCTTTTGCCAAGAACTTAGACTTATCTGCTCACGTTTTTCTTGAATCAGGTAACTTTTGGTTACAAACCACGGCTACTGATAATTAGAAATCAGCCGAAAATATAAAAAGGCAGAAGAGAAGTATGAGGTAAATGATGAGGTTATGCCGGATCCAATCGATAGATAAGAATTAGAATAGCAAAGATTTTAACAAGAAACGCAAACACATAACCAAATCGATTTAAAAATTAAAAACTAGATGCCATGAAAACAATTCTTGTACCTACAGATTTCTCAACCAATGCAAACAATGCATTAAAATATGCAAATGACTTTGCTAAGGCAATAAACAATAAAATAATTTTGCTGCATAGCTATCCTCCATTGATTGGGAAGTATAATATGATACCCGGTTTAGTTGCCGAGGATATTGCAATTCAAAAAAAGAGCAGCGAAAAGAAACTTGAAAAAGTAAGCAGCAAATATATTAAAGTACCAAGTAGCCATTTAGTTAAAGCCGGCGATCCTATTGAGGAAATTATAGACGCAGCTCAAAAAAGCAAATCTCAGTTAATAATAATGGGAACCCACGGTGCAAGTGGTTTAAAGAGAATTTTATTTGGCAGTAACACATCCGATGTTATTTCAAAATCAAACATCCCTGTTCTTGCCGTTCCACAAAGGTATCGTTTCAAAAAAATAAAAACCATTGTGTACGCAACCGACTTAACTAATACCATTAATGAACTGAAACATATTATACCAATTGCAAAACTATTAAACGCCACAATTGAAGTATGGAATTTAAACTATAGCTATGATTTAAATGAAGATAAGAAGCAGGTAGTAGGAAAGAAAATTAAAGCCCTTAGTTATAAAAAAATAAAATTGATTGAACAGAAAGCTACAATTGAAAAAACGATGATTGAACAGGTAAAAAAATATTTAGTTAAAAGTAAACCACAGTTATTAGTTATGTTCCCCGAAGACAAAGATTGGTTCGATAAAATTTTCATTAGCAGTAAAACAGAAGAACTGGCAAATCAAATTAAATTGCCATTGCTCTCGATTCGAAAAGAAATAGTAAAATCTAAATAATGCGCAATTATGAAAATATTCATACCAACAGATTTCTCCAAACTTATAAAGTAGATGTATACTTTGCAGTAAAAAGGTCATGGAGGCTGCAATAATATTAATATGATCACTCTTTAAAAGAGATGAGTATAATAAAAAAATAAGGATACATATTTTACCTAATACTAATTCAAACATAAATGAAACCCATAAAACACATTTTATTTTTTAACCAAATAAGTATTAATGATATTGCAAAAGTTGGTGGCAAAAATGCTTCTCTTGGAGAAATGTACAACCAACTTAACCCTAAAGGCATTAGCATTCCAAACGGTTTTGCGCTATCTGCCGATGCGTATCGTTTATTTCGTAAACACAATCATATCGAACAACAATTAAATGATTTATTGCTATCATTAGATACTGAAAATTATTCCAACCTTACCGCAATTGGAGAAAGTGCAAGAACGTTAATTTTTTCAGGGGTATTTCCTAACGAAATTATTGATGCTATTAACCACGCTTATCAAACACTTTCTGATAATTGTGCAATTAAAAATTTAGATGTAGCCGTTCGCAGTAGTGCTACGGCAGAAGATTTGCCAACTGCAAGTTTTGCAGGAAGAATGGAATCATACCTGAACATCAGCGGAGAAAAGCAACTATTGGAAGCTGTTCATCGTTGTTATGCTTCTTTGTTTACCGATCGCGCCATAAAATACCGTCACGATATGGGCTTCATAGGAATAGATGTTGCTATTTCTGTTGGTGTACAACAAATGGTACGTAGCGATAAAGCGTCCTCCGGTGTTGCCTTTACAATTGACCCTGATAGTGGATTTAAAAATGGTATTATAATTAACAGTTCCTGGGGTTTGGGAGAAAACATTGTACAAGGCAGAGTAACACCCGATGAATGGTTGGTTTTTAAACCTACACTTTTTAATGAAAAATTAAACCCGATCTTAAAAAGCCATTGCGGAAGAAAAGAATATACTATGCTGTATGTGCAAAATGCAGAAAGTGCTTCTGCCGAAAAAACGATCGTAAATATTAATACCCCATCAGAAAAACAAAACGAATTTTCGCTAACAAAAAAAGAAGTCATTCAACTAGCGCAATGGTGTCACAAAATTGAGCAACACTATGGAAAAGCTATGGATATTGAATGGGCAAAAGATGGTTTAAATAATCAATTATACATTGTACAAGCAAGGCCGGAAACTGTTCACGGAAAAGACCAAAAACAAGTACGAGAGATATTTACGCTCAAAGAAAAAGGGAAACTTATTACAACAGGAATTGCATTAGGGGATAAAATAGCTACCGGTAAGGCGCGTATTATTTTAAATCCGCAAGATGGCAATCAATTGCAAAAAGGTGAAATATTGATTACAGATATCACTAACCCTGATTGGGATCCGGTATTAAAAAAGGCAGCAGCAATTATTACCAACAAAGGTGGCCGAACAAGCCATGCTACCATAGTGGCCAGAGAATTAGGAACAGTAGCAGTGGTAGGTTGTGGAAATGCAACAGAAATAATTAAAAACGGCCAAGAGATTACTGTTTCCTGTGCCGAAGGAAAAGAAGGAAATATTTACCAAGGTATTTTAAAATGGGATATTAAAGAGCAGGATTTCAGTCAGCTGCCTATGCCTAAAACTAAACCTATGTTTATTCTTGCCGACCCTGATCGTGCATTTGAGCTAAGCAACTATCCAAATCAGGGTGTTGGCTTGTTACGTTTAGAGTTCGCCATTAGCAACAGTATTCGTATACACCCTTTAGCTTTGATTGAGCCTGAGAAAGTACTTGACGAAAAGATTAAAAAGGAAATATACGAACTCACTAAAGATCATTCCACAGGTAAAGAATATTTCGTTAACAAACTTGTAGAAGCTGTATCAACTGTTGCAGCAGCATTTTATCCCAAAGATGTTATTGTGAGAATGAGCGATTTTAAAAGCAATGAATATGCTAACCTGATTGGTGGAAAATATTTTGAACCGCATGAAGAAAACCCAATGATTGGTTTACGTGGCGCTTCGCGTTATTATAGCGATTTTTATCGTAAAGGTTTTGCATTGGAATGTGAAGCGATGAAAAAGATTCGGAATGAAATGGGCATGAACAATGTAAAACTAATGATACCATTTTGCCGTACCGTAGAAGAAGGAGAAAAGGTAATTGCTGAAATGGCTAAAAACGGACTAACGCAAAAAGAAAACGGATTGGAAATTTATGTAATGATTGAAATTCCAAGCAATGTGTTGCTGGCCGACCAATTTGCTAAATTATTTAATGGCTTTTCAATTGGCTCAAATGATTTAACGCAACTTACCCTTGGTTTAGATAGAGATTCAGCATTAGTGAGTTATTTGTTTAATGAAGAAAACCCTGCTGTAAAAGGTTTGATAAAAGAAACCATTCATGCGGCAAAGCGTAACAGTATTAAAGTAGGATTGTGTGGACAAGCACCAAGTGATATTCCTGCATTTGCAAAATTTTTGGTGGAAGAAGGGATAGATAGTATTTCATTTAACCCTGATGCTTTAATAAAAGGTATTGAGAATATTCTGGAAGGAGAGAAAACATAAACAAATAAAACAATTCTTACACTGTAATACATTTAAAACTATTATAAATAAAATTAATAAAGAAAATAATCATCCTAGTATCAACTAAAATAAAAAAATATGAAAACAATACAACAATTATTCGACCTTACAGGTAAAACAGCCATTGTAACAGGTGGTGCAATGGGTATAGGAAAAGGAATTGCCTTGCGATTAGCTGAAGCGGGCGCTAATGTGATGATTGTAGATATAGCTACATTACAAGAAGCAGAAGCTACTCTAAATGAAATAAAAACAAGGGGAGGCAAAGCAGCGTTTTTGCAAACAGATTTAAGTGACACCAAAAATTTAGA
Organism: Bacteroidota bacterium; assembly: GCA_020403265.1. Classification (GTDB taxonomy): domain Bacteria; phylum Bacteroidota; class Bacteroidia; order B-17B0; family Aurantibacillaceae; genus Aurantibacillus. The sequence goes on along the minus strand of JADBXZ010000052.1, from coordinate 65,566 downwards.
TGCCGTGGTAACTAATACCCTTCAACATTTTGGGGATATTGATATTTTAGTAAATAATGCCGGAATATTTAATTACACACCGGTAACTCATCTTACCGAAGAGCTGTGGGATAAAACAATAAACTTGAATCTAAAGTCGGTTGCTTTTTTATCTAAGTTCGTTGTAAATACAATGATTGAAAAAAAACATGGAGGGAAAATAATTAATATTTCCTCTATTGATAGTTTAAAACCTTCAGGGAATTTATCTCACTACGATTCTTCAAAAGGTGGTGTGAGAATGCTTACAAGGGCTTTTGCAAAAGAAGTTGGCAAACATGGTATTAATGTAAATGATATTGCTCCTGGAGGGGTAAATACACCGGGTGTTGCTAAAATGGCTGGAGCAACCATGACGAAAGAGCAACAAGAGGCCATGAAAACTCAAATGACTCAATTCATTCAAATGCTCCCATTACAACGCATGGGCGAACCTGAAGAAATTGGCAACGCCGCTTTGTTCTTAGCAAGTGATGCCTCCAATTACATGACAGGAAGTACTGTTGTGGTGGATGGTGGATTATTGATAATGTAGTTGATGAAAGATGGATTAAGTAAATTTTAAGGTGTAGTTTATCGTACAAATAGAATCTTGGATTTTAAATTTGTGCTGTAATGCTCATCGTGCAATTTATTTGGCAAATCAAAACCTTGCTGATAAGGTCATTGCTAATTTGGATGAATGATCAAATAATGAATTGATTAAATAAAATGAACTTCACACTCGAAACACAAAGTCTATTTTACCAAAATCTTGGTAAATTATTTTATGCCATTGTTGCTGCCGATAAAGTAATACGTGAAGAGGAAGTGAAAAAGTTAAAATACCTAGTTAATACGGAATGGCTTAATTTAGGTGGAGTTAAGGAAAAATCAGAGGTTGACGCCATGCGTCAAATAAAAATCACCTTTGAGCAACTTGCAGCACAAACACAAAATCCAAATGATTGTATGGCAGATTTTAAATTATTTAAAAAAGCTAACGAAAATTTATTTACGGAAGATGTAAAACAGTTAATTTGGAAAACAGCAAATGCAATTACTAAATCATTTTCAGGAAGAAACAAGTCTGAATTAATAATGCTTACAGAGCTTGGGAGTATTTTAAAATCATAAAATAGATTTAACCTTAGAAACAGAAACATTAAAATATGAAAGGATCATTTAAACTTGGCAACATTGCAGGCATTGGTATCTTTATTCACTGGTCATTTTCCCTTATTATTGCTTATATTATTTATAGTAATTATCGCGCAGGGCACAATGTCGAACAAATAACGTGGTCAGTAATTTTTATACTTAGTATTTTTATGACTGTATTTTTGCACGAACTAGGCCATGCGCTTGCTGCAAAAAAATATAATATAAAAACCAAAGACATTACTATATTACCTATTGGTGGGCTGGCACGACTAGAAAGAATTCCCGAAAAACCCTCTGAAGAACTTGTAGTTGCCATTGCAGGCCCACTTGTAAATATTGCTTTAGCTGTAATTACGGGACTATTTATTACCATTCCTGATTTAAAAGAGTTAACGGTTCAGTTAACGGGCGGTGTAAACCAAAGTAATTTCTTTTTAAACTTTTTTATTGTCAATATTTGGCTAGCTATTTTTAATTTAGTTCCTGCATTCCCTATGGATGGTGGACGAGTATTAAGAGCAATACTATCTATGAAATTTGAAAGACATGTTGCCACCAACATAGCAGCACGTATTGGCCAATTACTCGCTATCGCTTTTATTTTTATTGGCTTTAATAGCAATCCTTTTTTAATTTTTATCGGCTTATTTATTATACTTGGTGCTCAAACTGAAGTTGAAATGACTAAAACAGGATTTATGCTGAAAGGAATGTTAGTGAAGGACGTTGTAATGAAAAGTTATGAAACAATAAACGGGAATGATTTAGTGGAAACTGCCGTAAAACAACTTTTAAATGGTCAATGCAAAAATTTCCTGGTAATTTCGAATGGCCATCCAACTGGATCGCTTAGCCGTGATGAAATTATTGAAGCACTTTCAAATAACGGAAACAAGGCTACTATTGATACTGTGATGAATAGAGATGTCTTAAAATGCAATATAAAAGAACCGATCGAAATAGCCTATAAAAAAATGTTAACCAGTAAAAACAAATTAGCTCTGGTATACGATAATGAACAATTTGCTGGCGTGTTAGATTTAGAAAATATTTTAGAGTTTGTAATGGTGAAAAATGCAATCGGAGCCAATAAGTAATATAGATCAAATTACTACTGGTAATTTTATTGACACTATAGAACTTGTTCATAGCAGAGAAGATTATTTTTTGCGTTTACGAAAGATTATTACTGAGATAAAACATGAAATCCATCATCAAACCTATGTTTCTGAAAACGGCATTACCGGGTTAGAAATTGCTGCAGCGCTAAAAAAAGCAGCCGATCGTAACGTGAAAATAAATATTTTGATTGATGGATATGGCTCTTCAAAATTACCAAATGCCTTTTTAGAAGATTTAGGAGAATATGGAATTAATATTCGATTTTTCTCGCCTTTGTTTTCGAAGAACAATTTTTACTTAGGCAGGCGATTACATCATAAAGTAGTTGTAGTAGATGGCGAAATTGTTCTCATTGGTGTTATAAATATGGCAAATACTTACCATGGTTCAAATACCGCGCAAGTCTGGCTTGATTAAGCTGTGTAAATTGAAAGTAAAACTATAGCTCAATTGCTTCAACAATTATGCATGCATATTTATTTAAAAAAGCAGAGATATAAGATAAATACTAGAAAAATAATTAAATAAAATGAAAAATAAAGAAGAAGAAATATCAGTGCAATTTTTGGGTGCGGCAGGAACAGTTACAGGTTCAAAATATCTAATAACTGCGTACAACAAAAAAATATTAATCGACTGTGGGTTGTTTCAAGGGTTAAAAAAACTTAGGTCATTAAATTGGGAAGAATTTGCAATTAATCCACTAAAAATAGATGTAGTATTACTAACTCATGGTCATCTTGACCACGTAGGTTATTTACCTAAATTAGTAAGGCATGGGTTTAAAAGCCCAATATTAGGTACTTTTCCGACGTTACAAATAACAAAAATAATTTTAGAAGACAGTGCAAAAGTACAAGAAGAAGAAGCTGAAAGAGCCAATCGTTTCAAATACTCTAAACATAAAATTGCAAAGCCATTATATACTTTAAAAGATGCTGAAGCCATTCAGAAATATTTTAAACCTCAAAAATTAAATGAATGGACTGTTATTGCTGATAATATTTCTGTTCGTTTTCGCTATAACGGACATATTATCGGTGCAACATTTATTGAGTTGAAAATAGGAAAAAAAATACTTGTTTTTTCGGGAGACATAGGCAGAGAAAATGATGTATTATTATATCCACCCGAAAAACCCGAACAGGCTGATTATTTATTTATTGAATCAACTTATGGCAACAGACTTCATGTAAAAAATCCAGAACAACAATTAAAGGAAATTATACAAAAGGCCGCAAATCTAAACGGGACAATAATTATTCCAAGTTTTGCTGTAGAAAGAGCTCAAGCGCTTATGTATATTTTATGGAAATTGAAAAAAGAAAAAGCTATTCCAAATATTCCAGTATACATGGATAGTCCAATGGGAAAAAACGTATTAGATGTTTTTCGAATGAACACAGAATGGCATAAACTGCCAATAAATGAATGTATTAAAATGTGTAAGGATATTATTTTGGTTAAAACTATTCAAGACACATTAAAATTAACCAAAGATAAATCTTTAAAAATCATTATAGCTGGAGGTGGCATGGGCACCGGCGGTAGGGTTCTAACTTATTTTCAAAATTTTATGAGCGATACTAAAGCTACAATTCTGTTGGCAGGCTATCAGGCAGAAGGAACCAGAGGAAGGCAGCTTCTTGAAGGAGCATCAGAAATTAAATTGTACGGAAAATACTATAGTGTAAAATCAACAATTGAGAATATTCAAGGTCTTTCTGCACATGCTGATCAGCGAGAACTTTTAAATTGGGTTAAAAAAATAAAAAGAAAACCAATAAAAGTATTTATAATACATGGCGAGTCTACGGCGGCGGATGCTTTTAGGGTCAAACTTAAAACTGAGCTGGGATGGGATTGTATCATTCCTGAACTAAACCAAATAGAAATATTGTAAACATCACATTAAATGAAAATTGTTACATTAGCCTTAAATTCTATATTAGATAAGGTCGCAAAATTAGATAATATTATAACTGAACATAAATTAAAATGCCTCTTAATAAGTTTTCAAGCAGGACTTGTTTATTCAATTTCTAATAATTTCCCTGATGAGGTTATGCTTAAGTGGGTTGTGGCTTTTGGTATAACGGCAATTATGAGTGAAGGAACAGATTGTGTTCATAAAGAAACTATTAAAAAAGTATTTATAATGCTTAATAACAAAAAATAATGAGTATAAAACACAAAATAATTGTAACAAAAGCTTCTGGCTTAAAAGAACCATTTTCTATTGAAAAATTAAGGAATTCCTTAGCAAGGTCAAACGCTACGTCTGTTGAAATCAATTCAATTGTAGAATTGTTGTCTCCAAAATTATATGAAGGCATAAGTACTAAAAAAATTTATAGCGAAGCATTCCGTTTACTTCGTAGGCAATCAAAACCGAATGCCGCGCGTTATTACTTAAAAAAGGGTATTATGGAATTGGGGCCATCTGGTTTTCCGTTTGAAAAATTTGTTGGCGAAATTTTTAAAAATTTAGGTTATGCTGTGCAAGTTGGTAAAATTTTAAAGGGTAAATGTGTAACTCACGAAATTGATGTAATTGCCGAAAAAGAAAATGAGATTATTCTTATGGAATGTAAATATCGTAATCAACCCGGTATTAATGTAGATGTAAAAACTCCACTTTATATTAATTCAAGATTTGAAGATGTTTTAGCTAATGGTTTACTTAAAAACACAGATAGTAAATTTGCAGGATGGATTACAACAAATGCCAAGTTTACGATTGATGCCATAGATTATGGACGCTGTAAAGGATTGAGTTTACTTAGTTGGGATTACCCACATAACAAAGCGCTAAAAGATTTAATAGATAATTCTGGAATATTTCCATTAACTTGTCTTACCACTCTTACAAAGCAAGAAAAACAGTGGTTACTTGCAAAAGATCATGTGCTTGTAAAAGATATTTTCAACAATAGAAGCTTGCTACTTAAAGCTGGCGTGAAAGAAACAAGATTAAAATATGTTTATGAAGAAGGTTTAAAATTATGCTTCAATAATAATAAAACAAATTAAAACAATATGGGAAAAGGATTAACATCTTCGGATGTTGAACTTAAATTAATACAACATGAGTATTATTAATTGGCGAGCTCAAAGTCTCAGAACATTCTGCAAGTAGTCTATAAAATATTGTAAATTAGTAGTATTCTATTAACGAATTGATGTTTTTATTTACTGGTTATCTACTTGAATTGATTAGGATCTCCATGATGTGATTCTTTATTTTTGTTAATCTAACAATTAATTTACCTTCTTCCTTTGTTGCCGGAGAAAAAGCATTCGCTATCTTTTCAATGAATATAATAAAAGTTTCTTTTAATTTAGGACTTAAATATTGGTTGTTTGTTTTAATCTGATTTATTAGCCAGTTGTATGCATCAGCAGTCGTGGTTTTATCTTTATTTAATATCTTAAAAGTGATTTAAGATCTATCAAAATCATAATCTTTACAACTTAGTTCAGCTTCAACCATATTTTGAAACTTAATAAGCTACTCTTTTCGAACCTCACTATCTATATAGCAATGACATATGCTATTTCTCCAATAACATAATATAAATTTCCTGTAGGACTCATCCTTGTTTTGTTAATTAGTTTTTTTAAAATCATTATTTAGAATTAACAGATGAATGATAATTTCGTGTTGCCAGGATTGGGTTAGTTAAGGCTAGATAAGGTTAGCATCATTAAAAGTTAATTTGTTTGGTTTATATACAGCCATTATGCACTCAAGGTTTATTAAGCTTTTTGCATTTGGATTATTATATGAATTAATGAATTTGCATACTTGATAAAATTGAGCGCATAAAAGATGTTTTCATGAATTAATTGTATTCTAGCATTTTGGTTGCTAATTTAAATTAATCAACAAGTGAATAGTCGTATTCTACGGTTAGCTTATTGTCTACACTCCATATGCCAGGTGTATTCCAAGCGATTCGTTCAGCTTCATCTTTTTGATACCAAGAGTTAACTGAACCAGACAAGGTCACTTTTGTGCCATTTACATTAACATCTATATTTTTTGTATTGATAGACCAATTCCGATTTAGAGCTTCAATTATTTTAGTTTTCTCTATTTTATCATGGGACTCCGCCTTAATTGTTATATTATTTGTAACACCAGTTACGCCCAATAAATCTTTAACACTTTTTTCTAGAGCCTCTCTTTGAAAATTCCATGTTAATTCACCGTACAGTGTTATCCAACCATTTTCAACTTTTATTTTTACTTTATCATTAGGAATTTTCCAATTCCAGCGTATTGCATTAATAACCTCGTTAGCGATATCATTATCGTCTTTTTTTACCCAATCCGTTGCAAACTTTAATTCAATTTTTTCTACTACAGCTTTAACACCAACAACATTTTTTGCAGCCATTTCAGCCTCTGCCTTTTTTGCAAAGCTATTCACTACACCGGTCAATGTTACTACGCCATCCTTAGCTGTTACTCCTATTTCGGCAGCATTTAATAAAGGTTCCCATTTAATCGCATCCAATACAGCCCTTTGTAATTCTTCGTTCGTTTTCATTTAGATTTATTTTATTTCAAGAATTCATTTTCTTGACACTGTAAAGTTCATAAGTATAATGCTAGCTTTAGTTACATTTTGTTCTTAATTGGTTACATGCTTTACTTGTTGATTTAATTATTATTTACTGATTGTGCTATTTTAATAAAAACTAAGTTAAAGATTTGTAGTGAGCGTATTTTTGTTGATTTTGCTAATCAATAAAATGAAGTAAGTTTTAATGTTTATGTAAATCTTTTATTATACCATTACAGATGTATGGTTTTGATTTATATAATTTACTGTATTTAAGTAATTGTTCTTAACTTAAATCAGTTAGTTTTAGCTTAAGGTGATTATTGTCATAATTGGGAGGTAATTACAAACTTATAGGAATTATATGTATACCTTTGTTCTAGAAACGCCTAGTTACTTTTCACCTTTCGATTTTCTTTATTAGTTAAGAGTTAATTAAAATTAAGAATAATTATAGCATGAAACTTTATATTAAGTACATGGTAAGCTTGCGGTGTAAAATGATAGTTGCGCAAGAATTACATAATTTGAACTTACATGAAATATGTATTGATTTAGGTGTAATTGATATTCGTGAAGAAATAACCAAAGCACAGTTTAGCGAATTAAAAATCAATTTGAACAAGTGGGGACTTGAACTTTTAGATGACAAAAAAGCTATTTTAATTGAGAAGATTAAAGGTGTTATTGTGGAAATGATTCATTATACTGATGAAATACCAAAGACTAACTTTTCAGATTATTTGAGTGAAAAGTTGCATTATGACTATAATTACTTATCAAATATATTCATGGAAGTTAAAGGAGTCACAATTCAGCATTATATTATAATTAATAAAATTGAGAAGGTGAAGGAGCTTTTACTCTATGATGATTTAAATTTGACGGAGATTTCATACAAATTACACTATAGTAGTGTAGCTCATCTTTCAAATCAGTTTAAAAAGATTACAGGTATGAACCCATCACAATACATTAAGTTAAAGAAGAAACGCGAAGATAATTTGGAAAACATGTAAAAGATGTAATCTAATAAGTTATTTGTGTAAAAAATTCAAATTAATTCTTTTCAATTTTGCTATTCACAATTAAACAAATTATAAAATGATTACAACAGGAAACAGTCTTAAGGTATTAACACCTGCAGAAAACAAGAAGGGTATTGAAAACCATAAAGTTATCGCTGCACATTTGGAAGCAGCAGCTAAGAATCATCTTGAAGCAGCCAAACATCATGCTGAAGAGAATCATGAAAAAGCCGCAAGAAGTACAATAATTGCGCAAGGTCATTTAGTTATAGCTAATGAGGCTCAAAAGGAAGATGCAAAAGCTCATACGAATATTATTTAGTCATTATTATTAAGTATTTAAGGCGTCTTGCTATTGTTAGACGCCTTTAATTTAAAATCAATATTAAAATGAAAAAGTTATCCAAATTAGGAATTTATATGGATCATTCATCTGCGGAATTAATGAACTTCAAAGATAATATCATTACATCTGAAGTTGTTAATTTAAATTTTACGCATAAGCAAAAGGAGAATAGTTTAAGTAGAAGCGAACATATAATGCATAATAAACAGCAGCGAGAACAATCAATTTATTATCATGAATTGGCTGATGTGATAAAAAAGAATGACCATGTTGTAATCTTTGGACCTACTGAAGCTAAAATAGAATTGTTTAACATTGTAAAGATGGATCAATCTTTTAGTAAAATTAAAATAGAACTGGTTAATTCAGATAAACTAACAGATACTCAAAGGCATACTTTTGTGAAAAATTATTTTGCATTAAAATAATCAGTAAGTAAATTTTAATAATTATTTAAATGGAACACGATTTTATAAAGAAAGGTAAAGTAATTATTATTGTCGAAATTTTAGAGTATGTCCCTAATTCTGTTGTAATTAAAACTATCATTAAAAAAACTACAGGAAGTGTAACAGCAGTTTCGTTTGATTCTGGAGAGGCGCTTTCCAGCAAAGTTTCACCTTTTGATACGTTTATTCAGATAATTGAAGGAAAGGCTGAAATTATAATTGATGGCATTTCCAATTCACTGGAAACAGGACAATCCATAATTATTCCTGCTAATTGCAACAACACATTAAAGGCAAATGTCAGATTTAAAATGATCTCGACTGTAATTAAAAGTGGTTATGAAGAATTTATATAATAAAAGTGTAAATCAATTTTTTCTATAACGGTTTAAGAAGTAGAACATGTAAGTAATAAGTGTAAATCTGTAACCGCTTTCGTTTTTATCTTCTCAACTTTACAAAAGAATAAATCATCTAATAATCAATAAAATATGGAAGCAACCAAGGCAATTAATAAGGAAACGAAAATACCACAAAGTCTTCTTTTTGAGACAAGTAATCAAATATCTGAATACTATACAAAACAATTTGGGTTAATTACCGATTTTTATAAAAAGTTTTTTGATATTTCAATAAGAGGGAGCAATGATTTGACTAATCATAGTTTTTCATCTAATGGATTATTTAGTTATAGGGTGCCTAATTCACTCGAATGGCCATTTAAATTCACAACTAACAATATATCAGGATATTTTCAATCAATACTCGATAGTTTAAGTAAGCAAATCCTTTTGCAAAACACAAGTTTTTTAGAAAAAATGTCTGATAGTTCATTAAAAGGTAATGCTGAAGTTTCAGAACTGTTTTTTAAGTACCTTGATCTTGTAAATATCCGGATAGAGTACCTTCAACATTTATATAAAACTTTAATGGATGCCAATTATAAAATGATTGATTTTTCTGTTGAAATGAATAAAAGACTTATCGAGGATTTAAACAATCAGTTTACAATGATTACAAAATTGAATCAAAAATTTTGGTCTGATTTGATAATCTTTTACGGATTTCCAATTGATAAAGTAACTAAAGCAGTTAAAGACAATGTAGGTTTTGACATTAATAACAAGCCTGCTAATTCTCCACCTGAAATTCCTGATCATAAAGTTTAATTTAAATAGGGGCTTATTTTTCTGTTGATTAGTCTAATGTATTTTGATGTCAGAATTGATCAATGGGTTTGATGTAAAATGGTTTATTGAAGAATTGGTTAAGTTGTGGAAAGAAAACAATATGCTTACTATATTTGGCCTATATTTATTTACAGAAACTATCGAAAAATATTAGATTAGTTTGATATAATCTTTTTACTCACTTATTAGTGGAATGTAAGATTAACCTTATTTGGGATTAAACCTAAAAGGGATGATTAGAATAGCAATATTTTGTAAACCGAACAGCTTTATTTGTTAAGTGTGAATATAATCTCATGGGCCATTTGTAAACGCAGAAATGCCTTAGTTATAAATTAGTGCAAGTAAATTAGTTTATAAAGGGAAAATAAAAATAGCTTGGCTAGGACATTTTTGAATTAACTTCCTTCCAAACTTATGCTTTAAACAATTTTACTCATTTTATTCTTCATTAAATGAAAGATATACCCGTTTTTAATTTTAGTTCTTTTAATAATAATCTGGTTAAAATGAATCAGCGGATCTTTGGCAATTATTTAAAGAACTATGCAGTATATCATCATGATCTTCGAGATATAATTTATACCTACATTGATTATTCTTCAAGATTATACATGGATCCAACTCAATATGGTCAAGTATTAAATCATTTTGCTAATTATTATAAAGAACAAATTTTACTTTTCGAAACAATATTATTAGAAAATGAAGGAGTTGTTAGTTCTTCTGATGCCCGGATTGTTATAAATGACAAACGTTTTGTAGATGAAGAATGGACGAATTATCCTTATTTCTCCCTTTTGGCTAAAAGTTATCTTTTATTAGAAAAGCTAAGTAAATCAATTATTGATCAAACAAATATCGATCATAAGTTAAGAAGAAAATTAAGATTTTATTCTCTCCAATATCTTTCTTTGCTAGCCCCTACTAATTTTTTGTTAACTAATCCAACTGTGTTAAAATTAGCAATGGAGACCAATGGGAAAAGTTTATGGACAGGTTTTAATTATTTGGTCCAGGATTTAGAGCGCGGAAAAATAAGTCAAATTGAACCTTCGGCCTTTGAGGTTGGTGTTAATTTAGCAGTATCACCAGGCGCAGTGGTTTTTGAAAATGAGATTATGCAGTTAATTCAATATTCACCAACTAAAAAAACGGTTTTTCAGATCCCGCTAATTCTTGTTCCGCCTTGGATAAATAAATATTACATTTTGGATCTTCAGCCAAAAAATTCTTTTGTAAATTATTTGGTCAATAATGGACTAACGGTTTTTATTATTTCTTGGCGTAACCCCAAATCAGGAAAGGGTAACATTGAGTTTAAGGATTATGTAACTGAAGGTGCAATTAGGGGCATTGAAATTGCTAAAAGTATTACTGGCTCTCAAAAAGTTAACACACTAGGCTATTGTATTGGTGGTACTCTTTTAAGCATTGCCGGCGCAATTTTATCTAAAAAGAAAGATGCTAATCCTATTAATTCTATCACATTTTTAGCAAGTATGATTGATTTTTCTGATATAGGTCCTATGGGAGATATAATTAATACAGCTCTTGTTTCTAAGTTAGAGCGAGGCGAATTAATTAATAATGGAGTTATGAATGGTGAAGACATGGAAACTGCATTTAATCTTATAAGACCTAATGACTTAATTTGGAAATACGTTGTATCTAACTATTTAAAGGGAATTAAACCTGCTGCAATAGATGTCATGTATTGGACAAATGACAATACAAACTTACCAGCAGCAATGTATATTTATTATATGCGTTATATGATATTGGAGAATAAGCTTAGTCGTAAGAATGAATTGTTGATTAACGACGTATTGATAAATGTATCCGAGATAAATTGTCCAGTAATAGTAATTGGAATGAAGGATGACAATATTTCGCCGGCTATAACAACATTTACCACAACAAAATTAGTTTCCGGGCCTGTAGAATTTATATTGGCTGAGTCAGGTCACGTAATTGGAGCAATTAATCCGCCTTCTGCAAAAAAGTATGGTTTTTTATTTGAAGGCATTTTAGGTAATGGTTTTGAGGAGTGGGTAAAAACTGCTAAATATAGTAAGGGTAGTTGGTGGAAATATTATATTAAGCGAATTGGAGAGCTTTCTGGGTCTAAAATGCATCCAACTCAGGACCTTGGGAGTAAAGAATTTAAGGTAATTGAGGCAGCTCCCGGAAAATTTGTGAAAGAAAAGTGTTAGTTATCTAACCTCTAAATTCTAAAAGCGAAAAATTATAAATGAAATTTACAAAATATTTTTTTAGTTAGTTCATGTGAAATACAAAAAGCCAAAATTTATTTAAACTAAGGAAAATTATTAAAAAAAACATTTTGTAATAAAATATTAAGTATGAAAATTGAGACTATCGAGAAACAGGAAATGCCAGCTTTAATTAGAACGAATCAGGAGAGAGCTATTCCGCCGGATTTTATTCCAGAGCCTAAGAAGCACAACACCATTCCTTATCCTGAAAAAGAACAGGAAAGAGAAGAACCTGACACCATTCCAAGACCTAATTAATAAAGTTGTGGTATTTTAATGTATAAATCTTCACGGTTTATTGCCGATAGGCCGAAGTTGTTTTAATACTTTGGATTATCTGTATTCAATGAGTATTATAAATTCAAAACTCAATTTTTCGTTGAACCTATCTGTTTTCTGAGTAGTTACCACTGACTCATTAACCTAATTTAATTGATAGAAATGTTAAAAATGTTTTTATAAGTGAAGTTGTGATAATTTTATCGTAATATTGCGATAAATATTAAAAGTGGGGACAAAAAAAACAGAAGAATTTACTGTAAAGGATAATAAAATTGCCATGTATGCCAAGGCATTGGCGCACCCTGCTCGTGTTGCCATTCTTCAATTATTGATTAAAAAGCAAGCATGCATTTGTGGAGATATTGTAGATGAGTTGCCCTTATCCCAAAGTACAGTTTCTCAACATTTAAAGGAATTAAAGGAAGCAGGTTTAATCAAAGGCGATATTGATGGTGTTAGAGTTTGCTATTGTATTGACGAGATAGAGTGGGAAGCGGCAAAAAATTACTTAAGTGGGTTGTTTGAATCTTTTGAAGTGCACAACAAATGTTGCTGAAAAATAAAGACAATAAATATCGGTAAATTACGATTAATAAACATAAAATAAAATCAAAATGAAATTATCAGAATTTAAAAAACAGCTAAATGGAGTTTCAGAGTTGAACTTTATTTTACCTGATGGAACCAGTGTTCCAAAACATTTTCATGTTACCGAAGTAGGTCAAATAACAAAGCATTTTATTGATTGTGGCGGCACTGTAAGAAATGAAAGGGTTGTTAATTTTCAGCTTTGGGAGGCATATGATTTTGATCATCGTTTAGCGCCGGAAAAACTAAAGGCGATTATTGAATTAAGTGAAAAAAATCTTGGTATTAAAGATGACGAAATTGAAGTCGAATACCAAAGCAGTACAATTGGTAAGTATAGTATTGAGTTTAACGGTAACGGATTTAATCTTATTAACAAATTTACAAATTGTTTAGCTAGTGATAAGTGTGGGATTCCGCAAGAGAAGTTAAAAATCAGTTTAAGTGATTTACAATCAAAAAAGCAAAATAGCTGTGCACCAGGATCAGGCTGCTGTTAATCATATGTACATTTCTATTAAACAATATTGCGATCAACTTGCTTCTGAATTTCAGTTGATTCCGCAGGAAAGAAAAGAAATTTTAAATAAAATTTCCCAATATATCATTCTGAAACAGAAAGAAAATAAGCCAATAAATTTAGTTTATATATGTACCCATAACTCCAGAAGAAGTCATTTCGGACAAATTTGGGGGCATGTAGCCGCTAATTATTATGGAATTAAAAATGTTTATACATTCTCCGGTGGCACAGAAGTAACTGCATTCAATATCAATGCAATCAACTCATTAAAAAGAGTTGGTTTTAATATAAAACCAATCAAAATTGAAAAAAACAGCACCTATCATGTGTGCCATGATGATATTGAAGCACCTAGTGTTTGTTTTTCAAAAACGTATGATGATGCTAAAAATCCTCAAAAGGAGTTTGCAGCTATTATGACTTGTAGCGATGCCGAAGAGAACTGCCCTTTTATTCCGGGTGTTGAATTGCGGATTGGGACTACATATGATGACCCTAAAGCGTTTGATAATACACCTGAACAGGATACAAAGTACGATGAGCGTTGCAAACAAATAGCATTAGAAACACTTTATGTATTCTCGAAATTGTAATTTATGAAATCGAAAAAGCATTGGTTTTTTTCACTTTTATTTATTCTATTATTTGTATCAAACATAAATGCTCAAAGCATTAATATGAGCGGTGTATTTCCTACCATTGACCATTCTGGTAAAATTAATAACAAACTAGAATATAGCTTGTATTATTTTGCAGCATTTCCAGTGGTGAATCTTAATAAGCCTGATTTTCTAACTGATACTTACTTTAATTTACTGTATGCCGAGCAAGCTTTAAGTTATCATTTAAATGCTAAATTTTCGGTAACAGGTAGCTACGTTTACCAGAGAGAAAATGTGGTATATGATAATTTCGTTAATGAGAACAGGTTTTATTTACAAGCCAAATATAAGCATGTAATTAAAAAAGTAAACCTAACTCATCGTTTGCGTTTTGACGGCCGTTTTGTGCAAGATCGTTTCACCAATAAAGCGCCATTTACACATCGATTGAGATATTTAATTGGAATGGATGCGCGGGTTAATGAAAAGGTATATTTCACAGCCTATGAAGAAGCCTTTTTTAATACTTTTGAAAATGCTGCTGCTGTTTATAGCGAGAATTGGGCATACACCGCATTGGGTATAAAACTAAATGATAAGAACAAAATTGAATCCGGAATTTTATACGTAACCTGGAAAACTGGAAGACAAAGTTGGTTCAATCAATACTATCTTCAATTTACGTGGATCAATCAATTAGACTTTAGAAAGAAGGATTAAAAATGAGAAAATACATCGCTGAAATAATTGGAACATTTGCATTGATTTTTTGTGGAACAGGTGCGATTATTGTCAATCAGGAAACAGGAGGAGCAATTACACACGCAGGAATTGCTGTTACCTGGGGGTTAATAGTAGCCGCTATGATTTATACCGTTGGTGATATTTCTGGAGCGCACTTAAATCCTGCGGTAACCATTGCGTTTTGGGTGGCTAAGGTTTTTCCCGCCAAAGAAATCATACCTTATTTGACAAGTCAGGGTATTGGTGCATTTCTGGCAAGCTTAACTTTACATTATTTATTTCCAGCTAATAACACCCTTGGTGCAACATTACCATCCGGAACACCTGTTCAATCATTTATTTTAGAGTTGTTACTTACTTTTCTACTAATGTTTACAATAATTCATGTTGCTAAAGGAAGCAAAGAACAAGGTATGTTTGCCGGATTGGCAATTGGCTCAGTTGTGTTATTAGAGGCAATGTTTGCCGGCCCAATTTGCGGGGCTTCTATGAATCCTATTCGGTCTCTATGTCCAGCTATCTTATCTGGGCATACAGAGCATTTATGGGTTTATCTAATAGCTCCCTTTTTAGGCGCTATAGTTGCTGTATTCACTTGGAATTTAATGAATGGGTTGGATAAAAAACCTTAATTAAGAATGGATACAGGATTTATTAATTTTAGGTAGTTCGGTTGTTTTCTGATTAATTAGCTGTTTACTATTCAATTCTTTTAACTCAATATTGTTGGGTTATTGGAGGTCTAAAGTTTTTACAATGTTGATTTCTCCTTTGAATTGTTGATTGTAAATTGCTCGTTTTTTAAATGTATCAACTACCTTTACAGCTTCGTAAATTATACAAAATGATTCATTTTTTCGAAAATAAACGTAAGGCAATTTATGCTTTGCAGACTAACGCAACATTAAGTACTAAGGATATTGAAAAACTAAACTGGTTATTTGGTGATTCAATCAAAATAAACGAACAAACTTTATCCGGAATATTCGTTGGCCCAAGAGCTACAATGATTACGCCATGGAGTACCAATGCAGTTGAAATTACACAAAATATGGGTATTGCCGGTGTAATTCGAATAGAAGAGTTTTGGAAAGTTGATGAGGCATACAAGGATTTTGATCCGATGTTATCTCAAAAGTATGTGTCACTAAATCAGGAAATTTTTACAATTAATATTAAACCTGAACCTATTTTGGAAATCTCTGATATTGCAGCTTACAATGCAAAAGAGGGATTAGCTTTAAGTGAAGAAGAAGTAGATTATTTAAACAAACTTTCACAAAAAATAGGCAGGAAGCTAACAGATTCGGAAATATTTGCTTTCTCACAAGCTAACTCCGAACATTGCCGCCACAAGATTTTTAATGGCACCTTTATTATCAATGGCAATACAAAGCCAACTTCTTTATTTAAACTCATTAAAAAAACTTCTGAGTTAAATCCAAATGACATTGTTTCTGCTTACAAGGATAATGTTGCTTTTCTTAAAGGACCTAAAGTGGTCCAATTTGCGCCATTGTCTGCAGACAAACCGGATTATTATACTGAAAAAGAGTTTGATTCTGTAATCTCATTAAAGGCAGAAACACATAATTTCCCGACAACTGTAGAGCCCTTTAATGGTGCTGCAACAGGCTCCGGTGGCGAAATTCGAGATCGACTCGCCGGTGGTCAGGGTTCTTTGCCATTGGCAGGAACTGCTGTTTACATGACATCCTATTCACGTTTGGAGAAAAACAGAGCTTGGGAAGAGGGCATGAACGAGCGTCCTTGGTTGTATCAAACGCCGATGGATATTTTAATTAAGGCTTCAAATGGAGCATCTGATTTTGGAAATAAATTTGGTCAGCCACTTATATCAGGCTCTGTGCTTACGTTTGAACATGAATCTGTGCTGTCTGGCAAAAAGAGGAAGTTAGGTTATGACAAAGTAATTATGTTAGCTGGCGGAATAGGTTACGGTAAATTAAACCAAGCTATTAAACTAAAGCCAACTGCCGGAGATAAAATTGTTGTGTTAGGTGGGGAAAATTACCGAATAGGAATGGGTGGAGCCGCTGTGTCTTCCGCTGATACCGGTTCGTTTGGTAGTGGCATTGAATTAAATGCGATTCAACGTTCTAACCCTGAAATGCAAAAGCGTGCTGCCAATGCTATTCGTGCGTTTGTTGAGAGTGATGAGAATCCGATTATTTCTATACATGATCACGGTGCAGGTGGCCATTTAAATTGCTTGTCAGAATTAGTTGAAGCTACAGGTGGGCTAATTGATTTAGATAAATTACCTGTGGGCGATCCTACTTTATCTGCCAAAGAAATCATTGGCAACGAGTCTCAGGAAAGAATGGGTTTAGTGATTGGTGAAAAAGATATTGAAACATTGAAGCGAATAGCCGAGCGTGAGCGCTCACCGATGTATGAAGTTGGTGAAGTAACTAATGATCATCGCTTCACTTTTCTTTCAAAATCCTCCGGATTAAAACCGATGGATTATGCGCTTGAGGATTTTTTCGGGAGTTCTCCAAAAACAATTCTACAAGATACTGTTTTGGAAATGGCTTATGAATCGCTGCTATATTCCAAGGATAAAATAAATTTTTATTTAGAACAATTATTGCAGCTCGAAGCCGTAGCTTGTAAAGATTGGTTAACAAACAAAGTTGATCGTTGTGTTGGAGGAAGAGTTGCTAAACAACAATGTGCAGGTGAAATACAATTACCATTAAATAATGTAGGCGTAATGGCACTTGATTTTAAAGGAAAAGAAGGTATTGCAACATCCATTGGTCATTCACCCCTAACCGGATTAATTAATTCAGCTGTTGGTTCACGAAATGCGATAAGTGAAGCCTTATCTAACATTATTTGGGCGCCATTAAAAGATGGATTAAAATCAGTTTCTTTATCGGCAAATTGGATGTGGCCTTGTAAAAATGAGGGTGAAGATGCACGTTTGTATGAAGCAGTTCAAGCCTGTTCCGATTTTGCCATTGCTTTAGGAATCAATATCCCAACAGGTAAAGATTCTCTATCTATGAAGCAAAAATATAAAAACGAAGAGGTGATTGCACCGGGAACGGTTATTATTTCTGCCGCAGCAAATTGTTCTGATATTAATAAAGTTGTAGAGCCTGTTTTGAAAACAAACGGAGGTTCAATTTATTACCTCAATTTATCTCAAGATGCTTTAAAGTTAGGCGGTTCATCATTCGCACAAATATTGAATGCTATTGGAAACGACGCACCTGATGTGCTGAATCCACTTTATTTGAAGTCGGTTTTCAATATTTTACAGGTATTAATTAAGGAAAATAAAATACAAGCAGGACATGATGTTGGAAGTGGAGGTTTGATAACAACTTTATTGGAAATGTGTTTTGCAAGTGTGGAGGTTGGCGCCGAAATTGATTTAACTTCTTTGAACGAAGCGGATTCTGTTAAGGTACTTTTTAACGAAAATGTATCTATTGTATTTCAAGCGGATGAGTCAGTTGAATCAATCTTTTTAAATCATCAGATTCAACTTCATAAAATTGGTAAGGCAGTAAAAAGTTCTAAAGTTGTTATCAAAAATCATTCAGATAATTTTGAGTTTAATGTTCCTCAATTACGAGATATTTGGTTTAGAACATCTTACTTATTAGATCAAAAGCAAACTAAAAATGGAATGGCTGATGAACGCTATTCAAACTATAAATCTCAACCTCTTCAGTTTAATTTTCCAAAACAATTTAGTGGTTTAATTCCAGTGAATGAACATCATGGTAAACGACCAAAAGCAGCTATTATCAGAGAGAAAGGAAGTAATTCGGAACGAGAGATGGCAAATGCAATGTACATGGCAGGTTTTGATGTTAAAGATGTACACATGACAGATTTGATTTCCGGAAGAGAAACATTGGAAGATATTCAATTCATTGGTGCAGTGGGTGGTTTTTCAAATTCTGATGTGTTAGGGTCAGCTAAGGGATGGGCAGGTGCTTTTCTATATAACGAAAAAGCGAATACAGCATTGAAGAAATTTTTTCAACGGAAGAACACTTTATCAGTCGGTATTTGTAACGGTTGTCAATTATTTATGGAGTTGAATTTGATCAACCCTGAACATGAAGTCCACGGAAAAATGCATCATAACACCTCTCAAAAACACGAAAGTGGATTTACCTCTGTTACCATCCAGAAAAATAATTCAGTCATGTTAAGCAGTTTGGAAGGAAGCACTTTAGGTGTTTGGATTTCGCATGGTGAAGGAAAATTTAAGTTGCCTCAAGAAGAAAAGAATTATCAAATTGTTGGTAAATATGCTTATTCAGCTTATCCTGCCAATCCGAACGGTTCTGACTACAATACAGCCATGATGTGCGATAAAACAGGTCGTCATTTAGTAATGATGCCTCACATAGAGCGATCCATTTTTCCTTGGAACTGGGCGCATTATCCGGATAACAGAAAAGCGGATAAAGTTTCGCCTTGGTTAGAGGCTTTTGTGAATGCGAGGAACTGGATAGTAAGCCAGGGATAAAAAAATTGGGTGATTATTTGGTTTATTAAGCAACAAGCCTTAAGTTTGTGCCCCAATTCAATGTAAGGGAATTTGAAAATGTCTCGATGGCGGACCTGCCTGTCTTAAGACAGGATTGGTAGCAAGAAGAAGCTATCAAGGCAAAATGGAAAAACACCATTAAAAAAAAGTTTAAAATGCCTCGATGGCGGAATTGGTAGACGCGATGGTCTCAAACACCATTGTCTTCACTGACATGCCGGTTCGAGTCCGGCTCGGGGTACTAAGCCGGTCTTATCTTCTAAATGAGATAAGACCGGCTTTTTTATTTCCCCTGAATCATTTGATAATTGCGAAGTTAGCTCGATGACTGAATTTATTTTCTCGGTTCGATAATGCTCAATTTTCACGTCATAGACTACTCCTTGCGGAAATAGCGTATTTTGAAACGTTTGTTTTTGGTAGTAATCACCACAAGCCCACGCTGACGGTAGGTTACAGGCTAACCTGCTTGTAAAATCAATCAATTCTTTAGGGTTCGATAATTTTTGGTCGAGCTTTTCGTAAGTCTTCATCAGCTCCTCTTTTTGCTTGGTAAAAATCACGGAAAATTCATGGTAAATATCAAAGGCTACTTTACCAATTGCATGGTTCTTTCTTAAGGTAAAGAACTCTTCATCTATTGAATTAATTTGCAAGGAAAGGGCTTTTTTCTCGCTTGTGTTGGCTTCTGTGCAATAATCCCACACATAGCGCAAATGTGCCTTTAAAGGCTCCATGTGGAGGCTTTCTACCGAGTATTTCTTTAAGAATTCTTGGAATTTATCGTGCATGATTTTCACACTACGATTAATGCCGACTCCAATCTTGTTGACCTTATAATAATAAAGTCCTTTCTTTTTTACTAAATAACCTGTATACGGATAACCTGTGTCTGCATCTTTTACAAATACTTTCAATGGCAGGTTATCATTGGCCTTATTAACCTTAAATCCGGCAGTAGTTTTTAATTCGTTGGCTTTTAAAAATAACTCTTCACTTATTAAAGCAGGATGCTTGCCTTTTACTAATTCACCGTTCAGTAAATTGTGCGACATCATTCCGCAATAAAACGGATTCTTAAAAATTTCAGCGAGCGTTTGTTTGGGAACTGTTAGTCCTCTTACTTTTAATCGTTCAATTATTTGTTCTATCGTCATACCGATTGCTCGGTATTCAAAAGCTTCTTTAATTAACTCGCCTTTATCATTGATAATTATAGTTTGTGTTGGCGCACCTTTTACAAACTCATAACCTGTTGGCGCATTGCCAATCCATTCTCCTCTTAATAATTTTTCACGCATCCCGTCAATCGTTTTTTGTCTGCGTAAATCATTATCGTATTTACTAAAAATGAACTGAATGTTTTGTTGCAAAGCTCCTGCGTGTGAGTTGGTATCTATTGGCTGAGTTACCGCCATAATATTTACACCCACTTTCTTTAACTCACCTGCAATGTAAATAGCGCTATCTCCTGTTCTACTAAAGCGGTCTAAACTATAGACTAAGATATACGAGATTTTTTCTTTGCTTGCTTTTACAAACTTGAGCATGCGATTAAACTCCTTACGTTCATCGCATTTAGCACTTTCATACGTTCCACCAAAGTAGCCTTTAATAACAAGGCTATTTTTTCGTGCGTAATCATCGCAGTATTTTTTCTGCCACTCTAAACTTTGGTTGGTATCCATTTGCTCTTTGGAACTTACCCTTGTATAGATGACGCAGTTCTGAACACTGGAGTCTTTTACTTCCGTATTCTTGCCTTTAGCAAATTTTCTAAGCAGCGTCTCGTTGTTCAATGGATTCTTCTCCTTCATGGTTGTCTCCTTTCAATTGTTTTATTTTTGACTGACTGTGTTTTTGTTTTATGTACAACTCATAAAATAGCATGGATAATTTCTCCAAAGATTTTATAGTTGCCTGTGCTTCTTCATCTGTGTATTTCTCAAAGCCTTTGTATGACCTTAGTTCGGCTATGGTCATTCGTCTTAATGTTTTCTCTTTCTTCTCCGACATACGCCTCCCTTCTTATTCTTGATCCTTTACTTTAATGAACTTGTATTTACGTTTTGCTCCCGGACGATTATTCTCTACCATAATTGTCGTAGGTTCATCTTGCCTGATTCTGATTTCCTTTCCTTTCTTATCAATCAGAATAAAATCTTTGTATTCTTTTGCTAAGAAAATCTGCATCACTTCCTGAAGTGTTGATTTTGATTTTGCAATTTCAACAGGCTCTTCTTTTTTGGATTTAAAGAACACATGTATCTTTTGAAAATCTCCTTCCATCAAATAGTACAATAAATTTGCTTCTTGTTTGGTATATAAAAACAAACCGCTGAAATACTCTACTAAATAGTCTTCCAAGATGTAAGTATAAATAATGTTGGTGATGTTGATTCTGATTTGTGAACTGAACTCTATCTTATGCAGGAGTTCTTTGGGATATAAATGTTCGTTGGCTTTTAAAAACGGAATCCACTCTCCATCTTTAAATTGAATAATGGAAACAGCTTCTCTTGTTGCAACTGCTTCTGCAATTAAAATGTGCAGAAAATGAAATTTGAACCCTTCTAAATTAAAGTCTTCATGATTGTAGCCTCCTGATTTTAAGAACTCAATAAATTCTGCTTTATCATCTCCTTCATACTTTTCTAAAGCATCAATATTTTTCGCCATGTTATCATAGAGTTCTTTCATGGGAACATTCTCAAAAATATCATCGGCTATCTTTTTAATAGCTTCAATGCTTACTCCGAACGAGCGCAACTCATCTACGACTTTGATCCAAACAAAATCCGTAAAACTGAACTTACGGTTATGTTCTTTATTTTCTCTTCCAAAACGTATAATGCCTTTTTCATCCCAGTGATTAATTACTCTATAATTAATGCCTGTGTCTTTTGCACTTAAGCGTTCTTCATTAATTACCTCATACAACTCCGCCAGTTTATCAAAGCTTCTTGTATCTACAAACTCATCTAATTTTAATGAAAACATCTTTTCCTCCTTCTTTTTTAGTTAAACTGTATCTTTACTTTATTATACACAAATGTAAGACAATTAAAACCAAACTTCCAAGTCAAAAATCGTAAATAATTGACCATAAATGCTAAAATTGCTAAAATCAGGGAGTTAAATAATTACATTGAAAATCAATATTATAAGTCAATAAAAGTAAAGAAATGACCACGGGAGAATAAAAAACGGTCAGGAACTATTGTGGGATTAATTGGGGATGACTACATTTGTATTAAGAACAGTATAAGAACAAATAAAGAACACTAAAAGACAAACGTAAGAACTCTGTTAACTGAAATAAAGAACTCTATGAGAACGGATTATGGAGCGGTTGGAATAGGATTGGTTAAAACGTGTTTTGATTGAAATAACAGCTAATTTGATAGGAAAATGAAGGAATTATTGATGAATTACTTAAACCAAGTGGTGTTGGAACAACTCAGCAAGGCTGAATTGATTAAAAAAGTAATGGAATTGCAGGAGCGTGATAAGGAATTGATGGATAAACTCACGGATTTTTATAATTCGAAACGTGAAGCAGATAAAAATCACAAAGAAGACATTAAAGAATACAAGAAACGAATCGAGGAATTGATAAAGGAGTTGACACAATACCAAGTTGAGGCAGAACATTACAAGCGCATTGCTGATTTGAAACTAGGGAACTCCTACAACTTAAATGCTACTTGGATTGATAAGATCGTTTATGTTTTAAAAGAATCCGGAAGACCGCTACGTTCTTCTGAAATTATTGAAGTTTTAAAACGCAATGACATTAAGTTCCGAGTGCTTACAGATCATCAAAAGGGTTTATCGGCTCACTTAACTAAAGCCATGAAATACGGAAGGATAATAGGTACAAAACAGAAAGGGCAGAATGGTTATGTGTTTGAGCTGCCTAATTGAGAGTAATTTGTTTATTCACATAGAAGTTTAGTTGTTATATTAACATAAGTATACTTAACCAATACTTGTTACTTTCGTAAAAAGATTTTAAATAAACAGGAAGAAAAATACAGATACTAAAAAATAAAATAGTTGAGTAGAATTAATATGTTTAATACGATTGAACAATACTACGATTCCCTTGAACAAGATAAATAAATAAATATTCCACGATCTACATCGCTTATTAAACAAGAGAACAGCTTTATACAAACCTTATTCGTGAAATATTTAAAAAGGTCTATAAGATTTTTGGATATAAAACTAACTATTGCCTTTAGCAGGCATTAATGCCTATCATTCCAATGGGTTCTAGCAAATATGAATATGAAAACGGGACTAATACGGATATTAAGACTCTACTCTTTCAAAACGTTCTGTAACCATTCATAAGTTCACCAATTGCCATTTGCAGTATTGTTAACTTAACCATAAACAGCCTTAAAAAGATATTCAGTTAAGTTGAAAAATAACCTACAAATTCTATGACTGTAAAAATAAAAACGAGTTGTTTTGCAAAAGCACTAAGCAGCCAAAAAACTAAATTTTATTTTACCAAACCTTAATGACAATCATGATATGACAAAGTTATTTTAAAGGAATTTTACTTTAAATTTGCAATCAATCCCAGCAATTAAAAAATTGACAGACGCAATTCAAACATATCTGAATACAGTAAAAAACCTTTGCCCTGAAGCAGACAATAATGCCTTGGAATTTTTGGTAAGTGAAATGACAACAACTGTTTTAAACAAAAAGCAATTTTACATAAAAGCAGATACTATACAAACAAACGTAGGTTTCGTATTCAAAGGTTTACTTAGAGCATATTATATTGACAGTAAAGGAAATGAGATTACAGTAAGATTTACAAAAGAAAATGAATTTGCAACTGACTATGTAGGCTTTATAAGTCAAACTCAAAGTAAATACTATTTTCAATGTTTGGAACCAACCCAAATTTTAAACTTATCTTACTTACACATGAAGGAAGCGTACACTAAATTTTCATCACTTGAAAAATACGGCAGGCTAATCGCGGAAGAGGTATTAAAAAGTCAACAAAAACGAATTCATAGTTTTTTATTTGAAAATGCAGAACAACGTTATATCAATTTTGTTAAAGAAAATCCCGACTTATACAACAGAGTATCCCTTTCTTATCTTTCCACTTTCTTGGGTATTGAAAGACCTTCACTCAGTAGAATTAGAAAAAAAATAGCTCAACATTAATTTTGTAACATTTGTTACAGGTAAAATTTTCATTGCTTCTTCACCAAAACAACAAACTTTAGGTCCAAACAAGCATAATGTCTGTAACAATTCAATCAGTGATAAAGGTATATCCCTTTCCCTTTAAGGTATGAATTTCAATGCCATTGACAGAAGAAAAATAGTCGCGCAATTTACGCACATACACATCTAAAGTTCTTGAGTTATAATACGAATCATCTCCCCAGACAGAGATCAATAACTCTTTCCTATCAACTATTTTGTTGGGAGATGAAGTTAAAGCACTTAGAATTTGGCCTTCTCTGTACGACAATTTAATTTTTCTTTTTTGGATGTGTAATTCATATCTTTCGGGATAAAAAACAATGTCCCTTATTTTTACTTCTTGTGGCCTATTCGCATTGCCCAAACTGCTTGATGCAGATATTTTTAATTGGTTTTTGATACGTGCTACAAGCTCATCAATGCTGAAAGGTTTTTTAATGTAGTCATTTCCTCCCGATTCAAATCCTTTCAAAACATCGTCAGTTTGAGTCTTGGCACTTAAAAAAATAATGGGTAACTGTGGGTATCTATTTCTGATTGCATGACCTAATTCTAAACCATCAACACCAGGAAGCATTACATCTAAAACACACACATCGGGTGTAAAACACTTGAAGCTTTTAATAACCTCAGCTCCATCTTTTATTAATAATACTTCAAAACCTTGCCTATCCAATAGGTCAGTGACAATTTTACCTAAGTGAGGCTCGTCTTCAACATAAAGAATTTTTTGTTTCATATCCTTTAATTTTTAGGAAAGTGAAGTTCAAAGGTACATCCACCACCCTGATCATTATTATTCACTGATATTTTGCCGCCATGTTGCTTCACTACTAATGCAGCATAGCTCAATCCCAGGCCATAGCCCTTAATGGTATGTCGATTACCTTTAGGCACTCTGAAAAAATTATCAAAAACTTTATTTAAATACTCAGGAGCTATTCCCGGTCCGTTATCGGCAAACGATATGATAATTTCTTTTTCATTTTGCAAAAGGGTAATGCTCACTATTGTTGATTTATCGGTATACTTAAAGCTATTGTCCAGTAAATTTCTCACTACGCCTTCCACATGTAACACATCTACAGTGGCTTCATAAACATCATTGGGTGCAATTAATTTAACAAGTGCATTTTTATGCTTAATCCACACTTGAAGAGATTCCAATAATTCTGCCAACACCTGTTTTAAATCTGTTGTTTCCTTGTTTATGAGGTGGTTGTGATTTTGTAAGAGTGCGGTATTCATCACTTTTTCAATGAGCAGTTCTAACCTACAAACCTCCATCCATGCCATTTGCAAATATTCCTGCGATTGGTGTGCATTAATATTAAATTTAGGATTTTGAAATGCTTCAAGGGCTAATTTAACAGTGCTTACCGGTGTTTTAAGTTCATGTGAAATATTACTGATTAAATCACTTTTTAAAATATTCATTTGCATTTGATTTCTGATACCTATAAATGCTAACCAAAATGTGATACACGATAATACAATTAATAGTAATCCAAATAAAAGCTGCGATGCTATTTTTTTAATCAAGTATAACAGAAGCCCCTCGGGGATCACTGCTATTAGTTGAGGCAATACCTCGCTTTGCATCATCATCAAAGATGTTTCATTTGCCTCTTGATTATTACTATTCTTCCACTTCACAGCCACTTGTAACCCTAATTTTGAGATATTTTTCTTCAGCATATCAGTGAATAAAGTGGTATCACTTGGCTTCATAAAATATTCGGTAAAACAATTATTTGAATCAGCAATTTGACATACTTCTCGCACAATTAATTCAGTGCCCTGCATCACAAGCTTCTTTTTCAAACGAGATGATTCTGAGCTATAGGTATATCTTCCTATTCCTTCGGAAATAGATTTTTCTTTTTCTGTATAACTATTCGCGTCAGAATCATCATCAGTAATTTTTTCGCTATCACATCCACTTGACTGCAATTTTGCTGTTACGCTATTTAAATTATCATGAGTACATTGTTGGTCGGTCGTTATCTTAATCTGTTTGATATTTTGTTTGATACTCTCATTTTTTTTGATGATTGGATTAATTAATGCTCTGACCAATACCGAGTCAATAAATTGTTTCTCCGACTTTGAAAACTCATTAGCAATTTGCTTATTAACTGTATCATGCGCATTGTTGTATTGCATTATAAGCCATTGCCCAACCAACACAATAATCATCATCTCACTTAGCAACATCAGCCAGACCAACCACTTAGTATGTGCTTTGTTTTTCATAAAATCAAAAATAGTATAATGCTCATTTAAAACCATTTGATTAACCATAATTAACATTAATTACTGTTGCGTTAACCTTCTTCATTTCTGACATTAGATACATTTGCACAAAATTAAATTTTCCATCAAATCAAATGAAGCACCAATTCACATAAGATAATTTATTTAAACCGAAATAACATTTTACCAACCATTAAATCAATTGCTATGAGCATACAAACAAACAATCAAACAAAAGCACTTCGGACAATTAGTAGAATTTTAAATCAGATCATTTCCTCTAATAATTGGTCATCGGATTTAGGAATTTTATTGCTAAGAATATGCTGTGCCTTTATGGCAATTCATGGTTGGTCTAAATTAACCGACTTTTATGACGGCATTGCCGAGTGGCCCGATCCTTTTTACGTTGGACCCGTTGCGTCAAAAGGGCTGACCATATTTGCAGAACTGTTTTGTACCATCCTGCTGGTACTTGGATTATTTACACGCACAGCTTTAATACCACTCATTATATGTATGCTTGTAATTGTTTTTGTTGTGCATGCAGAGGATACCATCCCTGATAGAGAACATCCAATCATGTACTTAATGATGTATCTCTCATTATTTGTTACAGGTCCGGGCAAGTATTCTATTGACAGAGTAATGAGCAAATAATAAACAAAGCCACTATAATATATTCTATTGTTGTAACTTTTGAAAGCTGCTTGCGCATTAAATAAAACTGCACCATGAAAATAAGTTTGATTTGTTTATTTTTTTTTTCTTTTTACTCTGATTTTGCACTATCAAATGAGGTAAATGATATTTTAAAAGACGATAACAAGGTTGTTAGAGAAAAATTACCTAATTATTTTTTTGATTGTGCAACATGCGACCAAACATATTATCGGCAAGAGATTAACTATGTAAATTTTGTGCGCGACAGATCTTTAGCAGACATTTACTCCCTTCTTACGATGAATACAATTGGTAGCGGAGGGAGCGAATTCAAGCTATTTTTTATTGGTCAAAACAAATTCAAAGGAAATGATGATACCCTAACATTTCAAACTGAACCGAATGCTTCAGAAGCTGAAATTAGAGAGGCAATCTTGGAGATGGTAAAAAAAGGACTACTGAAGTATTTGGTACATACTGATCTTATCAAACTTATCAAATACGAGGTGCCGAACATAAATGATAATCTTCTATCGGAAAAAGTAAAAGACAAATGGAATTTTTGGACCATCGGCATAGACTCTCGATTAAACGGTGACGCTAATTCATATCAAAGCAGTATCAATATGCGATATGGCTTTACAATTAACCGTACAACTGAAAAAATTAAAACAGAAAGCGGATGGGGATATGGACTTAACGAACAAAAATTTAGGATTAATGACTCTACAACTGTTAAAGGTTATCAAAGCAATTCGGGAGGTTACCATTACTTGGTTTTTTCGTTAGGAAAAAAATTTGCTTTAGGGCATTTTGCAACCTATTTCAAGACCACTCTTCAAAATTTAAAACACAGCTATAGTTATTTTCCTGCCATAGAATACAATCTATTTGACTACAAAGAAGCTTCACGCAGGCAGCTTAGATTCATATATAGAGCAGGTATGCGATTTCAACAATATTATGAGCCAACTATTTATGCTCAATCAAGTGAGTGGCTTTACCCACACTCTTTTGTTGTACAATGGATTCAGATAGAGAAGTGGGGAAACATCAACCTTGCGGCAGGTGCATGGCACTATCTCAATCATACTGATAAGTATAGCGCTTCTCTTTATCCTTCTATTAATTTCAATCCAATGAGTGGACTCCGAATAGGGTTTTGGAGCGATATCAGTATTGTTAATGATCAGTTTTTTTTAAAAAAGGGAGATGCCGGAGTGAATGAAATACTGCTTAACCAAGTTGAGTTAAAAACAGACTACACAATTAGCTACGGTGTTAGTATTAATTATACGTTTGGGTCAAAATACAACAATATCATTAACGTAAGATTTGATATCAACGATAACTTCTGGTAAAATTTTGGGCAATTGTATGGTTGAAATTTAAACTTCAGCATGATGAAAACCTTATTGCTATTTGTTTCCATATGTTTCCTCAAAGTATTGTTCTGTCAATCATTGCAGCGTAAAGTGCAATTTTGCGCACCGAAATCCGCCCGACCCCAATGCCTAAAAACGTTCAAAACATAAAAATCCCTAAGGAAAAATATTTTGAAAAATAATTATTTTGACACAAATGCGTCACCTTTTTTTTGTAAATTATACACAATTTAACCGAATGGTTAAGCACTCTTGCCTACTAAAAATACAACTTGAAAAAAATAACGAAAGTCATGAAAAAAATAAAAGTTAGAACCCAATTCAAATTAATACGAGAAGGTATTAACCGAGAAAAATTGTTCGAGTCTATAAGAATTTTAAAAATCTTGACATGTTTTTGTTTTATTTATTTAAATGCAAACCGGGCATTTGCAAATAATTTGGTAATAGGAACACCAACAGTAGTGGGCGGCAATTTGCAGTTTACTATACAATGGGATAACAGTTGGAATACTGCTACCGGACCTACAAACTATGATGCCGTATGGGTGTTTGTTAAAAGACAAGCTTGCGCTCTTCTGTCGCCATGGGATCACGCCCTCCTAAGCACTCTTTCAGCCAACCACTCTGTAACCGGTGGTGTATTGCAAGTTGATGCTGTAAGCGATGGTGTTGGGGTTTTTATTCGAAGATCAGCGCCAGGAAGTGGAAACATCGCTTCATCTCTTGTTACATTGAATTTGCAAACAGCAGCAAACCTTTTTGACAACTTTAAGGTATTTGGTATAGAAATGGTTTATATACCAACCGGGGATTTTATAATTGGAGATGGAGCGTCTCAAAATACCTTCAATGGTATAACTATCAACGCAGCTACCCAAGCTGCCGGATTTGCCCTTCAAACAAACTACTCAAGTAACCAAGGCTCCTTAGGCAGTCCAAGCCTGCCACCAAGCTACCCACAAGGCTACAATGCGTTTTATTGCATGAAATATGAAATTAGTCAGGAACAGTATGTAGAACACCTAAACTCACTTACCAATTTACAGCAAACAAATCGTATTCTTATTTCACCTTCATCGGCTGCAGGTTCATGGCCAATTCAACCTTCCGCTGCTGCTAATCGAAATGGAATACGCCTTATAACCCCCGCTTCACCTCCTAATCCTGCTGTTTTTGGATGCGATTTAAACGTTAACGGAGTCTATAACGAACCTGCTGACGGGCAAAACATTGCCTGCAATTGGATAGCGTGGCAAGACGTATTAACTTACCTAGATTGGAGTGGTTTACGGCCAATGACAGAAATGGAATTTGAAAAAGTTTGTAGAGGTCCTATTACTCCGGCAATTGCTAACGAATATGCATGGGGGGTAACAGCTATTACACAAGCTCAATCCGGCTCACTTTTAAATACAGGCCAAGGAAATGAAGTTTCAACAGCCTCTGGCCCTGGCTTGTGTGCATATGGTGGTGGTACTGGGCCGCTTCGTTGTGGTTTTGCAGCAGGTGCAGCCACTACAAGAATACAATCAGGAGCAGCATACTACGGGGTTATGGATATGAGCGGAAATCTATTTGAACAATGTGTGGGTGGTTTTAGTTTTAATTATGGCACTTTTAATGGTTTAAACGGTGATGGCACTATTACATCTACCGGATTATTTAATACGGCTAATTGGCCTGTTGCAGGTGGTGGCCAAACTGGAGGCATTTTGAGAGGTGGTGGATACAATGCATCTCTCCCAGAACTAAGAACAAGCAACCGTACTTATTTGACTAGTAATACAAATCAGTCAAGACTAACCAATGCTGGTGGCAGAGGTGTAAGAACCCCATAATTAAACATAAATGAAACGATGTATCTCCATATGGTTGTTTGTTATAAGTATTTTTCCTCTATACGCACAGTATAGCGGGGGTAATAACGATGGCTTTTCAAGTGGCTTATTAAGCCAAACAAGCTGCCCTCCCTTGGCTGATTTCATTTATTATGGTGGTATAAACGATGGTTATACCACAGGCTTGTTAAGCCAAACAAACTGCACACCCTATCCGGCTGATTTCATTTATTATGGTGGTATAAACGATGGTTTTTCCGGCAAATTATTAAACCAAATAGCTAATTGCCTTCCTGTTTTGCCAATTGAGTTATTAACATTTACTGCAAATTGCGAAGGAAATGCAATACTACTGAAATGGTCAACTGCCACCGAAACTAATAATGATTTCTTTTCCCTAGAAAAAAGTATAGATGCAATAAACTATGAGCTTTTGGGTAAGGTAAATGGAGCAGGAAATAGTTTACAAACTTTAAATTACTCTTTTGTTGATCCAAATCCAATTGAAGGCACAGGCTATTATCGCTTAAAACAAACCGATTTTGGTGGAAAATATAAATATTCAAAAATCATAGCGGTTAATTGTGTTAAAATCAAGTCAGAGAATATTATAGTATATCCAAATCCTGCATCATATAGTATAACAATTGAATTGCTCGGAAATAATAAAACACTACCTCTTGAAATTATTAATGCGAGAGGTCAAATAATTTATTCGGGCACCATTACAAATAAAATTAATTTGCCAACCAATGAATTAATATCCGGAATATATTTCATAAAAATTACAACTGAGTATGATGTTTTAACCAATAAAATCATAATTGAAAAGTAAAAAACATTTATATTAAATATCAATTACTTAAAAATATTGCCTTGATGAAAGACGCTATAAATGCTTATTTAAATTCAGTTAAAACAATCTGCCAAAAGGTAACAAGTAAGGAGTTGAATTACATTGAGAGTGGCTTAAATGTAAAAGAATTAAAGCCTAAAGATTTTTTTATATCTGCAAATACGATTCAGAATGAAATCGGTTTTGTATTTTCGGGATTATTACGTTCTTTTTATGCAGATAAAAACCTGCATCAAATAACCGTAAAGTTTGTTTGTGAAAATGAATTTGCAACAGATTTCCCAGCATTTATAAGTGAAAGCCAAAGCAAATATAACTTTCAATGTATTGAAACAACTTCTATTGTTTGTTTATCACTTAAACATATACAGGAAGGTTACGAAAAGTTTCCTATTCTGGAAAGGTACGGAAGGTTAGTTGCAGAAGAGATTGTGAAAATTCAGCAAAAACGTATCGCAAGTTTTCTCTTCGAAACAGCTGAAGAACGTTATATTCAATTTGTAAAAGAATACCCAACTCTTTTCAATAGGGTATCAGTGTCTGACTTATCATCTTATCTGGGTATTGAGAGGCAGTCTCTAACACGCATTAGAAAAAAATTGACTAACAATTAAATATGACAATTTTGTGTAGCACTTCCACGCTGGAAAAATGTTTTTTAAAGTAAGCAAAAAGTCTGTATTTTTTTGCGATAAACTTAAATTTCAGATTAAAATAATGTTGTTCAAAAGTTCAACAATACAACGCTAAAACGTTAGGATTAAGTTTAGTGAAAAAAAATAGATATAATAACAAACTAAGATGGAAAAACTAAAAACACTTAAGCTACACTTTTTGCTGGGGACTTGGAGTGGTATCGGAAATGGGCAATTTCCAACAATTAAATCTTTTACTTATTCAGAAAATTTGGCGTTCAATTTTGACGGGGTTAATGATCTAATTCATTATGAGCAACGAACCTGGCTTGCGCCTGATAATACACCATCACATTGGGAAAGTGGATTTATTAAGCCAGTTGAAGGCGAAGAAGATATTTTTGAAATTTCAAATTCTCAAGATAGTGGACGGGTTGAGGTTTTAAGAGGTGAATATACTAGAAAAGATGGCATTGATATTCTGCATTTTAAAATGAAGCTAATACAAAACGACCCACGTATGGTTAGTAGTGAAAGAATTTTTACCATACAAGATAATCAGCTTTCATATATAAAGAAAATGTCAACACTAAACACAAAAGAACATCAACAACATTTACAGGCAATGTTATATAAAAAATCACAAGTCTTATAATTCCATAATGCAACTAAAAAAGCAAGAAGTAAAGCCGAAATCTAGCCGTTTGGCGCGACATAAGGGTTCAACAAAAGTCATTAACCTCTTGAATTAAGTATATATATAAAACTAGAAATGAAATATGAAAATTAGCATGGTTGAACATCCGCTCTTTTATCTAGGGCTCTCTCTTTTATTGATGCATGAAATGGATGCAATACGTTGTAAAGAATGGCGTATTTTTCCAGGGCTTTCATTACTTAGTAATAAGTTAGGACATATAGTATTTTTTTTTGCTCATATCCCTTTATTCTTCTTTGTATTTTGGCAGCTTACACATAGCCAAGATATAGACGCGTTTATATATGGGTTCAATATTTTTATGATTGTACATTTAGGGCTTCATATTTTATTTCTTAAACACAAAAACAACGAATTTAAAGACTGGATGTCTTGGACAATTATAATTGGCGCAGGCTTATTTGGACTACTTGACTTAATAGTTTAGGATGCAATTTAAAATCCATATGCCATAGCTTCTTATAATTAGACAAAAATAATGAAACGACAGAACTCAAAGAACCAATGGACAGAATGGGCAGCAGCTAACAGCAACCCAAAAGGAGGGGTTTCGTGTTCCATAGACAGTTTTGTGGTTAATCAAACATTAGTTTTTCAAATCAAGTTTTGTGGTGGAAGTCCCGCCCTTCGGGTAGCTGCAAAACGATATCTGTGCAACTTTATATTACGAGCGATTAAACCTTTGATAATTTTAACAGTCTTACATTAAATCTTGACACAATGAAAAAAATATTACTTCTAACAATTATCGGCTTGATAAGTTTATCCCAAGCGACAAAAGCACAAACCCTTTACTTCCCTCCACTAAGTGCTGCGGCTACTTGGGACACCATTTCTCCTGCTTCTTTAGGTTGGTGCTTAAATGAAATTGATACTTTATATGATTATTTGCAGCAACAAGACACTAAAGGTTTTATTGTATTAAAAGACGGCAAAATAGTTTTAGAAAAATACTTTGGAACTTTTACGAAAGATAGTTTATGGTATTGGGCATCCGCAGGTAAGACAATTACTTCCTTTTTAGTAGGCAAAGCACAGGAAGAAAATTATTTATCAATTACAGACACTTCATCAAAATACTTAGGCGCAGGTTGGACGAATTGCACGATAACCCAAGAAAACAAAATCAAAATCAGAAATCAATTAACAATGACTTCGGGTCTTGACGATGGTGTGCCTGACAATCATTGCACAATTGACACTTGTTTAAACTATTTAGCTGACGCAGGAACTCGTTGGGCTTATCACAATGCTCCATACACTCTTTTAGAAAGCGTATTAACAACTGCAACTGGCACACCCATAAATACTTACACACAAACAAAACTAAAAACAAAAACTGGCATTACTGGGGCTTGGACTAATGTTGATTACGACAATGTATTCTTTAGCAAAGTTCGAAGTATGGCTCGTTTCGGTTTATTAATTCAAAATAACTGCATCTGGAATAACGACACGTTACTTTACGACACCACCTATGTTCAACAAATGACTAACACTTCTCAAAGTCTTAATCTATCTTATGGCTATTTATGGTGGCTGAATGGAAAATCTTCCTATATGGTTCCAACTTCTCAGATAGTTTTTCCAGGTTCTTATGCTCCTGCTGCCCCAATTGATATGTTTGCTGGTCTTGGAAAAAACGGACAGATTGTAAGTGTTTCAAAAAGCTTAGGACTAGTCGTAGTTAGAATGGGTAATCAGGCAACAAGTGGTGAAGTTCCAACACAATTATGTAATGGTATTTGGGAAAAACTTAATTCCGTAATGTGCAACTTAACATCAATTAATGAAACTATATCGAATACAACAACAATTTCCATTTTTCCAAATCCAGCAAATTCTGAAATAAATATTGTCTTACCTTCAAACGACAATACTCAAATTGAAATTACAAATGCTATGGGTCAATTAATTATTAAAGACCAAAACAAAAATAAAATTGACATTTCAAACTTGAAAAATGGATTATACTTTATTTCAGTAAAACATGGCCAACAAACCTATACACAAAATATAATTAAGCAACAATGAAAAAATTATTAATTCTTATCGGCTTGAACATGATAATTCTGACCTCTTCTTTCGGTCAAGACATTTATGACAGTATATATGTTGGCAGCGTTTGGAGAAAGTATAACGTTCATTTACCACTTGGCTATAATCCAAACACAAACTATCCATTAATACTAGGTTTTCATGGAGGCCAACAGGCAGCGACAAGCTCACAGGGTTGGACAGTGTTTGCATATCAAAGCAAACTTTCAGAAAAAGCAGATAGTTCGGGTTTCATAGTAGTTTATCCTGAGGGACTAGTTTTCAATCAAAATCGGTCTTGGAATGCTGGTAATTGTTGCCCACCTGCATTGAATCAAAATGTTGACGATGTTGGATTCATTGATAACTTATTAGATACATTATTCTCAAATTATGCAATTGACACAACTCGAGTATATGCTACAGGTTCTTCAAATGGAGGTATGCTTTGTTACCGGTTGGCTTGTGAATTGAGTAGCAGATTTGCAGCAATAGCTCCTAATTGCTGTTCACAAATGTATTATCCCTGCAATCCGACTAATAAAATCCCTGTAATTAGTTTTCATTCTAAAGTTGATCCAATTGTTCCATATACCGGCGGTATGGGTGGGGCACCTCCATTGACAACAATATATTTTCCATCGCAGGATAGCACAATGAATTTATGGTCTCAAAAAAATAATTGCCAAACAAGAGACACAATCATAAATGGCAACGGAATCAATTACGACTTTATTAAAATACATAACTGTTCCTGCAATGTTGAAATTCATCATTATGCCACTACAGACGGTAGTCATAGTTGGCCAGGCGGAAATCCAAACAACAATCCTGTTTCAACTCAAATTAGCGCAACAGACTTGCTTTGGTCATTCTTTCAAAATTACACCTTGGGCTGTTTGACAACTGGTATTCAAGACTTAAATGAAAACAGCTTTCAAGAAACAGTTTATCCAAACCCATTTATAAACAAAATTAACATGATAAACACGACAGGAAAAGAACACTTTACGATTTTCAATTATTTAGGACAAGTAGTATGGTCGGGTAAAAGCATTGAGAAGCAAGATTTTTCGGAATTAACCGGCGGACTGTACTTCCTTAAAGTTGACAACAAAATGATAAAACTTTTGAAGCAATGATAATTATGGTTTATTCAGCTATTACAAAATGTATAAGGTTTTAAAATCTAGAAATTAAAGTAGCTTTAAGATGAAAGTTAGTTTAACAATTAGTTATTCTTCCAAGATGTAGTAAAATAGGCGTTTTATTAAGCCCTAATTAAAAGATTATGCAAAAATTAATGTAAGTAGAAAGAATCATTTTTTTTTAATGGATTGTATTACAGTCATTTACGGTATTTTATTAATATTAAACCAATTAAATTAACACTGTTAAGTAAATTATATTTACATTTGTGCATGGGCATTAGTGAACGTAAAGAAAAACAAAAGGCGGAGCTGAAACAACTCATATTAGAGGCTTCAGTTAAATTGTTTTCTGAACATGGTTATGATGGTTTTTCTATGCGAAAAATTGCGGAGATGATTGAATATAGCCCCACTACTGTTTATTTATATTTTAAAGACAAGAACGAGATTTTATTTGACTTGCATGAAATTGGCTTTAGAAAATTTGAAGAGTCAAATAGGGATTTGTTAACTATAAAAAATCCATTGTTGCGCCTGCATAAAATGGGTGAAAATTATATTAAGTTCGGGCTAGAGAATCCGGAATATTATGATTTAATGTTCCTTTTGCCGGCTCCTATGGAGTTTATTGATCAGGTTAATAATATTGAGTGGAACGGTGGTGATAGAGCTTTAACTGCTTTAAAGGGCCTTATTCAAGAATGTATAGATAAAAAGTTAATAAAAGAAGGCGATATCAATGCAATTGCTATGGGAATATGGGGTATGGTACACGGTTTAGTGTCATTGTATATCCGACGAAGATGTGATAAATTAATAAAGGAAGAAGAAATAATTCCAACCATGTATCAATCATTAAATTGGATGATAAACGTATTAGAAGTAGACTAATATTTTTTTGATCCAAAGCTTAACACTGTTAATTATAATAACACAATTAATATAAAAACATGAAAACAAATGTGATACTAATGCTAGCCCTTTCTACAGCATCCATGGCTCAGAAGCCATTGGATAAGTATGTGGAAATTGGGATAAAAAATAGTATTGTGCTTCAACAAAAAAATATCTCATTGGATAAAGCAGTTTATTCATTGAAAGAAGCCAATAGTTTATTTTTTCCATCAATAAATTTAAAGGGTGATTATCAGTCAGGCGAAGGTGGACGTCAAATTGCCATTCCATTAGGAGATATGCTTAACCCGGTTTACGGTACACTCAATCAATTAACTATGAGTAATTCTTTTCCGCAAATAAGTAATGTAGAAACGAATTTCTTTCCTAAGAATTTCTATGATGTAAAACTAAGAACAGCAATGCCAATTATTAATGCTGATTTGTTTTACAATAGGGATATCCAAAAACAGCAAATCAAAATTTCAGAATTTGAAATTGAAATCTATAAGAAAGAATTATCAAAGAATATTAAAGTTGCTTACTATCAATACTTAAGTGCCGCAAAAGCAATTAGTATTTATGAAAACGCTATTAAAGTTGCACAGGAGGCTAAACGTATCAATGAAAAATTATTGAATAATGGAAAAACTGTAAAAGCTTATGTATTGAGAGCAGAGAGCGAAATTCAGAATCTTCAATCAAAAATTACGAGCTCAAAGCAACAAGAAAAGAATGCGCAATTGTATTTCAATTTTCTAATTAATGCATCTAACGATCAAGTAATAGATACTCTTGGTAGTATTGAATTGGGCGAAGAAAATATAAAAAATTATTTAGTAAGCGATTTGGCAATTTCTGATAGGGCTGAGTTAAAAGCCATAAATCAATCTATCTCCATTCTGTCAACAGTAAATAATATGAATAAAAATTACTGGTTGCCTAAGCTCAATGGATTCATCGATCTTGGCTCGCAAGCCAGTGATTGGAAGTACAACGATAAATCTCGCTACTATTTTCTAGGCTTACAACTGGATATCCCACTATTCGCAGGAGGAAATCAATTGTATAAAATAAAAAAATCAAAACTGGATATTGATCTACAAAAAAGTCAATTAATGTATATGCAACAACAACTTAATTTATCAGCCAATGTTGCCAAAAACTCCATCAAAAGTCATTATCAAAGTTATCAATCCGCTATTCAACAAACAATTGCAGCTAAAGCATATCTCGATTTAATTGATAAGGGTTATAAAGAAGGCATCAATACATTTATCGAAACACTTGATGCAAGAAATCAATTAACGATTTCACAAATTCAGGAATTAATAAGCAAATATGATTTAATGGCTAGTATAGCCGTATATGAAAGAGAAATAAACAAATAATTAAAGTATGACTATGAAAAATATAATCTATAAAGCATCATTAATAGCATTGAGTTCGTTAACACTTTTATCATGCTCTAATAAAACCGAAGATTTAAAAAACAATGTACCTACAGATGTAATTCCTGTAAAAGTATTGGTACTTCAATCATCAAACGTCAAAAGAGAAATAAGCTCCTCTGGCCAATTTACAACAGAAGATGAAACATTGTTAAGCTTTAAAACTGGAGGTATTATAAATAAAATATATGTTAAGGAAGGCGATCAAATACAAAAAGGCCAAATATTAGCTACATTAGATTTGACAGAGATTAATGCACAAGTTAATCAAGCTCAAATCGGGTTTGAAAAAGCACAGCGTGATTTTAAACGTGCTGAAAATTTGTATAGAGATTCTGTAGCAAGTATCGAACAATTTCAGAATGCTAAATCAGCGCTTGACTTTGCTCAACAACAATTAAATGCAGCCAAGTTCAATTTAACTTATTCTGAAATTAGATCAATTACAGATGGAGTCGTTCTTAAAAAAATTATGAATGAAGGACAAATAACCGGACCTGGTTCCCCGGTAATACAAATTAATAGTAAAGGTAATGCTGACTGGGTATTGAAGGTAAATTTGAGTGATAAAGATTGGGCTTCTATTAATATTGGCGATTCGGCATTGGTTCAAATTGATGCTATCGGAAAAGAGAATTTAAAAAGTTTTGTTTCTTCAAAATCTGAAAGTGTAGATTTTATGACAGGTTCTTTCAGTGTTGACATTAAATTAATTAATAACAAAAAAATTGATATTGCTTCTGGAATGTTTGGTAAAGCAATTATTCGCCCTAAAACAAATAACGTGGCATGGAAAATACCTTACGAAGCTTTACTCGATGGTAATGCCAATGAAGGTTATGTGTTTGTGACAAATGATTTAAAAACTGCCAAGAAAATAGCAGTTAAAGTTGGAGAAATAGAAGATAATAATGTATGCATTAAATCAGGCTTAGAGAATTATAAATACATTATCACATCTGGCAGCGCCTATTTAACAGATAATTCGCTTATAAAAAATAGTAAATAACCAAATTGTATTATAATATAAAATAGCCATGTGCCGAAACGCACAAACACAAATGAAGATACATGGCGTATATCATATGACAATAAAAAAAACAATAAATATCTACATATGAAAATCTCAGAATATGCTGTAAAGAATTATCAGTTTACGCTAGTCATATTTATCATGGCTATTGTAGTGGGCGTAACAACGTTATTTAACATGCCACGCTCGGAAGATCCTGAAATTAATGCACCTCAATTTCCTATAGTTGTTGTGTATCCCGGAGCTTCACCTCAAGATGTGGAAGATCTGGTTGTAGATCCAATTGAAAAGAAAGTGTCGGAGCTTGAAGATATTAAACGCATAAAAACAACAGTCAATGATGGTGTAGCAGTTATAAATGTTGAGTACAAGTACGAAAGTGATGTAAACGAAAAGTATCAGGAATTAGTAAGGGAAGTAAATGGTCTTCGCGACAAGTTGCCTTCAGATATTTTGAGCTTGGACATTGATAAAGTTACGCCAACAGATGTAAATATTTTACAAATGGCATTGGTGTCAGAAAACGCATCAAGAGATCAATTAAAAAAGTATGCTGAAAATCTTCAGGATGAACTTGAAAAAGTTACTCCATTGCAAAAAGTTGAAATCTCAGGTCTGCCAGATAAAATTGTAAGAGTTGATTTAAAACTCGATCAATTATCTCAAATGCACATACCTGTTAATGCAATCATTGGAAGCTTACAAAGTGAAATTGCTAATATTCCCGGCGGAAGTATTGTAGCAGGAACAAAATCATTCAATGTTAAAACAAGTGGTAATTACAAATCCATCTCTGAAATTGAAAACACTGTTGTTTATAGTTATGCCGGTAAAAATGTATTACTGAAAGATGTTGCCGATGTTCATTTTGACTATGAAGAAATAAAACACATTACAAGATTAAACGGACATAGAAGTGTAACGATTAATGCTGCTCAAAAACCAGGTTTTAATATATCGCAAACACAAAAGTTGTATCTGCCCGTTATCGCAAAGTTTAAAGAAACACTTCCTTCCAATATTGAATTAGTTGATCACTTCGATCAGGCAGATAACGTAAATAAACGATTAGGCGGTCTTGGTAAAGATTTTATCATCGCCATATTACTAGTTGCCATAACCTTATTGCCTTTAGGTGGCAGAGCTGCATTAGTAGTAATGATTTCAATCCCGCTATCACTTGCTATTGGATTAGTTATGTTGAATGCCTTAGGTTATAACATGAACCAATTGAGTATAGTTGGATTAGTTGTAGCGCTCGGGTTACTTGTAGATGACAGCATAGTTGTAGTAGAAAATATTGAACGTTGGTTGCGAGAAGGTTATTCAAGAAAAGAAGCAACGCTTAAAGCTACTAAACAAATTGGTATGGCGGTTATTGGTTGCACTGCCACATTGATTATTGCCTTTATGCCATTGGTATTTTTACCTGAAGGAGCCGGTGATTTTATTAGAAGTTTACCAATGGCTGTAATATGTTGCGTCTTCGCTTCAATGCTGGTTTCATTAACTATTATTCCTTTTTTATCAAGCAGAATATTAAAACAACATGAAGGACATTCTAACGGCAATTTATTCTTACGCGCTTTACAATCAGGTATTCATAAAATATATAGTCCGTTCTTAGATTCAGCTTTAAAACGTCCGGTTGTTACCATTATCATTGCCATTATTGTGTTTGTAGGGTCTTTACAATTAATGCCAGTCATTGGCTTCAGTCTATTTCCGGCATCAGAAAAACCTCAGTTTTTAATAAACATAACTACACCATTACAAACAAACATTTATAAAACAGATAGTGTAACACGGTTTGTAGAGAACGAATTAAAAAAACATAGGAAGATTAAATATTTTACATCAAATGTAGGAAAAGGTAATCCAAGTATTTATTATAATATTGTTCCGGAAAATGAGCGTAGTGATTTTACTCAATTATTTATACAGTTAGATGAACAAATTAACCCTAACGAAAAACTTGAGTTAATAGATAGTCTTCGCAATCAATTTAAAGATTATCCTTCAGCTAAAATTGAAGTTAAAAATTTTGAGCAAGGACCTCCAATTGTTGCTCCTGTAGAAGTAAGATTAGAGGGCGAAAATCTCGATACTTTGCGAGCTCTTGCCGCTAAAGTTGAAGGTATTCTTAAATCTACTCCGGGAACAATGTATGTCAATAATCCATTAGTGAATTTAAAAACAGATTTAAAAATTGATATTGATAAGGAGAAAGCGAATAGTCTCGGTATACCAATTGTGAATATTGACAGAACAGTAAGACTTGCGATAGCTGGGTTTATTGCCGGTAATTTTTCTGATAGTAACGGTGATGACTTTGATATACTATTAACCTCACCTAAAAAGGAAAGAGCGGATTTAAGTGTTTTAAATAGCATTTATATCAATAATAATCAGGGTGCTGCTATTCCATTAAATCAAATTGCAAAAGTAAAGCTAGAATCATCTCCAATTACAATTAATCACTATAATAAAATACGTTCAGTTTCTGTAAGTGCTTTCGTTCAAAAAGATTTATTGGCAGATAATGTAATTAATGATGTGATTAAACAAATGGACGAATACAAACTCCCTAATGGCTATCAATATAAAATGGGAGGTGAATTTGAATCGAGACAAGAATCATTCGGCGGATTTGGAACCGTAATCATAATTACAGTATTCTTATTCATAGCTATTTTGATACTAGAGTTTAAAACATTTAAAAGCACATTAATTGTATTGTCTGTCATTCCGTTAGGTATGGTTGGAGCATTAACAGCGTTATGGTTAACAGGCAATTCATTATCATTTGTGGCTATTATCGGTTTAATTGCCCTTGCGGGCATTGAAGTCAAGAATTCCATTTTACTAGTAGATTTTACTAATCAGTTACGCAGCGAAGGAAAGAGTTTGGAAGAAGCCATCAGAGAGGCCGGTGAAATAAGATTTTTACCAATTATATTAACTTCACTAACAGCAATTGGTGGGTTAATTCCAATTGCTATTTCAACAAATCCATTAATTGCCCCATTGGCCATTGTTTTAATTGGAGGGTTAATAAGCTCAACATTATTATCTCGAATCGTAACTCCGGTGATTTACAAATTACTTCCACCAAAAATTGAGAAAGAAGATGAAATGGCATAAAATAATTTTATTCACAACAGCAATTGCCTGTTGTTATTCATGTGAAAAGAATTACAACTGCATTTGTTACACAAATGACAGTAAAGTTATTATAAAAGATGCAGTTAAAACAACTCGTTTGGGTAGTAAAGGATTTAAAAGAACATGTGAAAATTATGAAACAATAGATACCTTAATTCATAATTGTCACTTAAAATGAATATTGTTGTTGTTGGATTATTGGAGGTAGAGTTACTAGTAATTAAGAAGACTATTACAGAAGCTGATATTGATATAATTAGAGATTATAGCAATCTAAAGTTAGAATCCTATGATTTATTTATTATAGATCCTATTACTCTTAGCAAAAGCGACTTAGAAATAATTATTAGGGAAGTTAAAAAACATTTATTGAAAGTAATTGTTTTGACAGCTTTAAAACATATTGAATTAGCAGAACTTAAAATGAGATATGAAAAGTATATTTCAAAACCTTATTTAATTAATGAACTCCAGGAAGTTGTAGCTCAAATAAAGAATAACAGTATAAAAAATTATAAATAATTAAATAGCCATGTGCCGAAACGCACAAACACAAATGAAGATACATGGCGTATACCATATGACAATGGAAAAAACAATAAATATCTACATATGAAAAATTTAATTTTAATTACGCTTTCGTTTGTATTGAATATTTCAGAAGCACAAGTAGCAGCAGATAATATAGTTGGGAATTGGATATCTCCAAAAAAAGATAGTGAAATCCAAATATTTAAAGTGAATAATAAGTACTTCGGGAAAATTATTTGGGGAGAAGGCGAATCAACAAAAGATTTGAAAAATCCAGACATCAAAATGCGAAATAGAGATTTAATTGGTTTAATAATTCTATCTAATTTTCATTTCGAGGAGGACGAGTGGAGTGGCGGAACTATTTATGATCCAAGAGAAGGAAAGACATATTCTTGTGTTATAACAATGAACAATAAAACGGAAATAAACATACGTGGATATGTTGGAATAGCAATGTTTGGTAGAACTGAAGTTTGGACAAAGAAGAATAATCAAAATAGCAGATGAAAATAATTCTTCGCCAATACCTAAAGGATTCTATTTTAAAATTATAATAAATTTTATAATTTAAGGATTAAGTAAAATGTAAACCAAAGATGGAAGAGGCAATCCAATCATATCTTAAAACAGTAAAACATCTTTGTCCACATGTAGAAAGTGATGCTTTGAGCTTTTTAGAAAGTGGGCTAACAATATCGACACTTTCAGATAAGCATTTTTATATTCAAGCTAATACTATTCAGAATCATGTAGGTTTTGTTTTTAGTGGCTTATTGAGAGCTTTTTATATTGATGATGTGGGGAATGAAATTACCGTAAGATTTGTAAAAGAAAATGACTTTGCAACCAACTATGTTTCTTTTATTAGTCAGCAGCCAAGTAGGTATTACTTTCAATGCATTGAGCCTTGCGAAATAGTGAATATTTCATACCAACACATGCAAGAAGCATTTTCAAAATTCCCTTCCT
Source organism: Bacteroidota bacterium (assembly GCA_020403265.1). GTDB lineage: Bacteria > Bacteroidota > Bacteroidia > B-17B0 > Aurantibacillaceae > Aurantibacillus. The sequence goes on along the minus strand of JADBXZ010000052.1, from coordinate 21,285 downwards.
TAGAAAAATATGGAAGATTAATTGCTGAAGAAATTTTAAAAGGCCAACAAAAAAGAATTGAAAGCTTTCTATTTGATAATGCAGAAAAAAGATATTTGGATTTTATAAATGGCAATCCTAATCTTTTCAATAGAGTATCTATATCCTACTTATCATCTTATCTTGGTATTGATAGGCGCTCTCTGACCCGAATCAGAAAAAAATTAGCTTATCATTCATTTTGAGACATTTGTCTCAGGTAGCCCTTTATTTAATGTTTCATCTTTGTATTGTAAAACTTAAATACACACAAAATGAAAATAGTAATTTTTGGTGCATCTGGCTTTTCAGGCAGGGCAATTTTAAAAGAAGCCTTAGCGCAAAACCATCAAGTAACCATTCTGGTCAGAAGTAATGTTGGTGTTGCTTTTAGGGATAAGAACTTAAAAGTTGTTGAAGGCAATGTATTAGATAAAGAGATTGTTAATCAAATCCTTCATGATCAAGATGCAGTAATTCAATGCCTGGGTGTTGGTGGCAAAGGCGATGGAAAACCCACCACTTTTATTTCTGATGCAACTAAAATAATTGTTGAAGAAATGGAGAAAAACAAGGTGAAAAAGCTAATAGCAATGAGTAACGTGGGAGCAGGAAATAGCATTGCATTTCAGCCTTGGATTTTCAACAAAATAATACTGCCATATTTCATGAAATGGCTAAAAGTTATTATTGACGATAAGAATAAAATGGAGCCAATAATAATGAATAGCCGATTGGATTGGACAATTGTTCGATGTCCAAATATTGTTGATAAACCTATGAAAGGAAACTGCAAAGCAACTCTTGATGGAAAAGGTTTAAAGCTGTCAGTAACATTAGGAGATATGGCAGCCTTTATGATAAATCAAATAACTGATAATACATTTTTAAAACAAGCACCATCTATTAGCAATTAAAATGAAACTACTGAATAAGACAATATTCATAACAGGTGCGTCCAAAGGAATTGGCTATGAATTGGCTAAATTATTATCACATAAAGAAAATGTAGTAATAATTGGTGCAAGAAATAAGGAACTATTGACGGAAATAAAATCTAAATTCCCAAACCTTTATACAATTTACTTTGATGCTTTAGATGATAATAATATTATTCAGGTAAAAGGTGAATTACAAGACAAATTTGGTAAAATCGACATTCTTATAAACAATTCAGCCGTTTGTTATTCTTACAATTTCTACAATGCAGATGTGAGTTTTGAAAAAATTGAAACTGAGATAGCAACGAATATTACATCACCTATCAAAGTCGTTAAAGTATTCCTTCCATTGCTTGAAAAGAACACAGAAACTGCCATTGTAAATATAACATCAGGAGTTGCATATTTACCAATGCCATCGTTACCCGTTTATTCCTCCACAAAATCGGCGCTTCAATCTTTTACAATATCATTAAGAGAAAGTTTGAGACAAACGAAAATTAAAGTGTTTGAAGCCCTGCCTCCACTTGTTGAAACTCAAATGACCGAAAATTTAATTGGAAATGGTAAAAACATGAAAAAAATGTCTGCAGAGCATTGTGCAAAAGCTATCTTAAAAGGGATTGAAGATAATTGTTACACAATAAAAGTAGGCTCTTCAAAAAGTCTCTTTTGGGGTAGCAAACTATTTCCGTCAATTGTACAAAAACAACTTAATAAAATTTAAAATGAGGAATGTTCTAATTATACTAGGCCATCCTTCGAAGAACAGTTTTTGTAATGCATTAATGGATGCCTATGAAAAAGGAGCCCAATACTCAGGAAGTGTAATCCGGAAAATTTATGTGGGGGATTTACATTTTAATCCTAATTTATCTGAAGGCTATAAAGATAGATTAACCAACATTCTTGAACCTGACCTGAAACAAGTTCAACAAAACATACAATGGGCCGACCATATTGTTTTGATTTATCCTACATGGTGGGGCAGTATGCCTTCTATAACAAAGGGGCTTATTGATAGGGTTTTTCTTCCTGGTTTTGCCTTTAAGCATCATAAGGGTAAAAATTTTCCAGAAAAGCTTATGAAAGGTAAAAGTATAAGGATTTTAGTAACGATGGATGCTCCAAAAATATGGTTTTATCTAATCTATCGGGCAGCTCAATACCGAATGTTAAAGCAGTTAGTATTTGGTTATGTTGGATTTAATCCTATACGTTTTACCACTTTTGGATTTATGCGGAATTCAACACCTAAACAACGCCAAAATTGGTTAAAAAAAGTTGAAGTCCTTGGTAAAAAATTAACATAATGAAAGAAATCTATGACAAAACCAGTTACAACCATCACCCATAACTTAGGTGGCATCTTTAAATAATAAAAACCTTAAATAAATATTGAAATGAATAAAATTGTAATCCTATTAGCTGTTTCTATTAACTTATCGTTTAGTTTTAAACCTTCAACTAAAGTAGATCAAATAAAAACACCCCTGAAAATAGTTGTTAACGGTGCAGAAAAAGGCAAAACAATTAATTTAGGGGTTTTTAGAAAAACTGATAATTTTCCTGAGCAAGGAAAATATTTTAAAAATTATAAGCAGATTACTGAAGGCAAAGGTTCAATAGTTTTTGTTATTGACAATTTGCCCTACAGTACTTATTCTTTAGCTGTCTTCCAAGACAATAACTTAGATGGAATATTAAACACTAACTTTTTCGGCATTCCAAAAGAGCCATATGGTTTTTCTCAAAATTTTAAACCAAAACTTTCGGCTCCTGATTTCGAAGATTGTTCAATTACTTACAACAATGAGCAAAATACCTATGTAATTAATCTACAAAAATAATATTCTTAAATCATGAAATCACTAATAATAATATTATCAGCAATCAGTTTCTTAATGACAAAAGGTCAATCAACTAATATAAATGATATGAAAAAATCAATTGTCAACACTAAACTTGGAAAGATAGTTGTATATCAAAAGATAGCTAATACCAAAAATATTCCAATCATTTTTCTGCATGGTGTTTATTTCGATCATCATTTATGGGACAATCAAATTAAAGAAATAAATGACCGCGTAGTAATTACCGTAGATATGCCACTGCATGGAGAAAGCAGGAATATTTCAAATCCGGACTGGACCTTAAATGATTGTGCTGATATGTTGCTCGAAATTTTAGATAGCTTGCAAATACCCAAAGTTATTGCCGTGGGACACTCTTGGGGTAGTATGACTATTTTGAGAGCAGCACACAAAAAGCCAGAACGCTTCACATCAATAGGCCTATGCAATATGCCATTTTTAGCCGCTTCAAAAAAACAAAAAAACACCTTTGGGCTGCAGCATTCAATGTTGGTGTTCAGAAATTTTTATACAAAACAGGCTGCAAAGGCTTTGTTTGGAAAAACATCATTAGTTAAAAATCCATCGTTAATTAATCAACTTTCGCAACCAATGAGTGCCTTGACGAATAAAGAAGTAAAGCAAATAGACAAGAAGGTTATTTTAGATGCAGAAGATGCGACCCTTTTAATTCAAAATTTGCAAGTAAAAGCAATCGCATTAAAAGGTAAGGAAGATTATGTTCCGACACCACCAAAAATTGAAACCATAATTGTTGATGGTGGTCATATAAGCCCTTTAGAAAACCCTGATGAAGTAATAAAATTTTGTAAAATTTTATTTTAATTTTTGCTACTTGCACACGAATCCTATTAATTGAAAATTACCATGATGAAATCGTTATAAGCAATGGTAGGTTGTGCTAAAAAACGAGAAAGTGACATCAAGGATACATAAAATTTAATTTCATAATTGAATAATTATTAATACTTTTGCAAACTATTGGGCATCAATAATGAAAGTTTCATTAGAAAATATAATTCAGCAAATTTTGCCCTTACCACAAGATGTATTAAAGGAAGTTGTACTTGAATTTCAGCATTTAGAGTATCCTAAAAACTATTTTTTACTCAAACCAGGTAAGATTTGCCAACACCTATGGTTCATGACGAACGGTGCAGTAAGATCTTTTTATACTAACGAACAAGGTAAAGAATTAAATACTTGGTTTAGCCTAGATGCACAGATAATTACAGATACAACCAGTTTTGTAAAACAAGAGCCTGCTCTCGAAAGTATTCAACTATTAGAGGACTCCGAACTTTACGCAATTGAACGCAGCTCTATTGTAAATTTACTTCAAAAGCATCATATTTTTACACTATGGTATATTAAACTTGTGGAAGTGCATTATATTCCTCAAACAGAAGATAGAATGGCTGATTTACAGTTTCTTGATGCAAAGCAACGATACAATAAATTACTTGATCTCTATCCTTGCATTACAAACCGAATAAGTCTTGGTCACATTTCATCATACTTAAACATTACTCCAGAAACTCTCAGCAGGATTAGGGCTGGCAAGCTCTAACCATTTTTGATCTACATCAAATTACTTTTTGATTTACATCAATAGCTTTAAATGCTATGCTTAATAATTTTGCGGTGTACTTAAGAAAACTTTAAAATTTTACCAAAATGAAAGTCAAAGCAATTTTATTCGGATGCATACTTTTAGTTATAATGTTCATATTAGGTTTTATTCTGCCTAATAAAATAGTAGGATGGCAGGTCGAAAAGCAGGCAATAGATTATTTTACTACTAATGATGTAAGCCTTCCATTTCAAACTTTTACAACTTTCACTTATGAAAACATTATTGCCAACTCTGCCCCGTGGATGAAAAAGTATTTGGATGAGGGTGTTATTTCAAACATTGAAAATGCTGTTCGAAAAAATTACTCCTATAGGTTTGATGCCGCAGTTCATCCGCCAAAATCAGACAGCGGTATTGTTAACTATTTTAAATCAGCAGGTTTACTAAAAGATATTGAATTATCCGAAAAATTAGCTCTTGCAAAACTGAGGGGAATATTAACCTCACCAAACTTGCTGGTCCCCAAAAGTAGATTTACCAAGTCTTCTATGAATGAAGCACCTGATTATCCCGTAAGATTGCCAGCTGAATTTGATCCTATTCATTCTGTTTTTGTTTCCTTCCCAATATATTTTCCGATTCAATGGAAAACGCATGCTGCGTTGATTCAGGCAATTTCAAGCGAGGCAGAAGCAATAGTATTGGTTCCTGATATATATTGGCAAAAAGCGGTTATGCTTTACCTTGAACAAAAAGCAGTGTCAATTGAGAATGTTCGCTTTGCTTATGTAAACACCGATGATGTTTGGACCAGAGATTTTGGCCCTACAACAGTGCTAAATAATGATGGAAGTAAAAATTTTATTTGGAATAACTATTACGAGGTGTACACTTCGTTTCAAAAGCACAGCGCAGATGCAGCATGCGATTTGGGGAGATATTTTGATATTCCCGTGTTTAGAGTTCCACTAGTAGTTGAAGGGGGCAATATAATTACCGATGGAGAGGGCACTATTATTATGTTTAACTCTGTTTTGAGCAACAATTCAGACTATGATCTTAATAAGTTAAAGAAAGTGATGAAGAATTACTATGGGTGCAACAATCTTATTCTTTTACCATCACTTACTGGCGAATTGACAGGTCATATTGATATGGTAGTTAAGTATATTGATAAAAATACACTTATGGTTATTGAAAGTGATAAATCCTTTCGGTGGTACAATAATTTCGAAAGCATTGCAAAGGTTCTTTCAGAAACAAAATCATCTAGCGGAAGTAATTATAAAATTATTCGCCTTAAGATGCCCAAAATCGATAATGAATCCGTTAATTTTTGGAGCTACATCAACAGCTTAACCCTAAACGGTTCTTTAATAGTTCCAACTTTTGGAGTTGCTGAAGATACTTCAGCCATTGATAGCTATAGAAAGGCTATGCCAAATTACAAAATTGTAGGTATAGATTTCAGTAATTACCCTGTTGGCTCAGTACATTGTCAAACAAAAGAGATGTTTAAGTAAAATAAAAGAAATCATTAACTAGTCTGGTTCAAAATCGAATTTTAGTTCTTCTAATATTTCATAAAAAACAAACAAGTGTGCAGATTATTAATTTATGTTTTATGCCAGACGGGAAGTGGTGATGAAAAAATGGTTCACCTCCCCTGCTAATAGGCAACAAGATCGAACAGATTATATCCAAGATCAAACTTTCTCTCCTCTGCATAGTGGGCACTCTGATGGAGGGAGAACGATACCATTGACGCACTTATTACCTGCTCGCCTCTTCGAGTACCTAGTAGCGAAACAGTACAATTTAAAGGAGAAAGTTACCCACGCCCAAGAAACCAATATTTTATATATAATCGTTTCTAATGAATTTGAATGATTGATATTTTACTTTTACTCATCCCAATTGCAATGCTGGATAGCCTTAATCCACTTACTATTGTAACACAGATTTTTCTGTTAACGACAAAAAAACCTTTGCAAAGGGCATTAGGCCATGCTATTGGGGTTTTTTCGATGTATTTTATTGGTGGGTTGCTAATAATAATGGGGATAAGGCAAATTCAAAAACCATTAATAGATTTAGCACAATCTTACGAAATAACCTTAATAGGATATGTTATTGAATTGATAATTGGCTTGTTAACAATCTACTTCGGATATAGAATAAGCAAAAAGAAGGACGGTTGGGACAAAATATTTATTAAAAAAGCAGGATCTTTAAACTTTTTCGAATCAATCTTTTTAGGATGCTTGACAACTTTAGGAGATCTTACTACAGCAATACCATATTTCGCAGCTATTGCATTAGTTGTAAAAGCAAAAATTGCCTTTTTACAAATTATCTTTCTATTGTTGGCTTATAATATCATTTATGTGTTTCCTCTAATCATTTTATTGAGCCTTTTATTAATGAAAAATAGTGTATTACTTTTTAGTAAGGTAGGAGCATTTATAGAAAAATGGTCTAAGAAAATCTTAGTAATGACATGCGTGGTATTTGGTATTTTATTGATTTTTGATAGTATTGGTCGCTTCTTAGCTCACCCTCTCTTTTAATGGTGAAAGGTCTCTTTATTTGCCAATACACAAACCTCCTATTAAGCATTACTACCAAACAGTAAATTGGATTAGGTCCGGCAAGCTCGGATCATTTTTTTGATCTATATCAAATTACTATTTGCCTTACATCAAAAGTACTCATAACAAGTCCTCGTAATTTTGCAGTCTAATTATTAAACACTTTAAAATTGAAACCAAATGAATATTACAACGTTTTTTGAAAACATCATCGCCATGTATGGCGAAAACCTACTCTGGTATGCAGGATTTGCATTTCCCTTCTACTTCATCTTTTGGATAATAGGCAGAAAGTACTTTAAAAAAATAAGAATACAGGAAACTGAAAGAGCTACTTTACATCATTTCAAACATGACCTTGGATTTTCGGCAATTACATTTCTAATTTTTGCTATTATGGACGTTTGCTTTCTTTATTTAGAAAGCAAAGGTTATACTCGAATCTATTTTAATATCAGCGACTACGGCTATTTGTGGTTAGGTGTAAGTTTTTTTATTGTGCTCTTTATAGATGATATGTTTTTCTACTGGAGCCACAGGGCTATGCATACGCCAAGTTTATATAAGTTTTTCCATAAGGTACATCACGAAAGTACCGATCCATCTCCACTAACGGCCTTTGCTTTTCATCCTTCAGAAGCTGTAATAGAACAGTTGATGCACGTTGTATTACCATTTTTACTTCCGCTGAATTTTTGGTTAATAATTGCTTGGCAAATCTTCTCCATGTTAAATAATGTATTAGCACATTTAGGCTATGAAATATACCCTAAGGGTTGGGTAAAATTTCCACTCTTGCAATTCAAAACAGCCTCTACGCACCACAATATGCACCACCAATTGTTCAACGGCAATTATGCCCTGTATTTTACGTGGTGGGACAAATGGATGGGTACAGAATTTAAAGACTACGAAACCCGCCACGAACAAATCTTTGAACGCAAAAATATCATAAAATCAGCCGAAGGTTTGTATTCCCTTACGGTTTCTGATATTAGGCAAGAAGCAAATGATGCTTTTACGATTCAATTTGGCAATGTGCCTACATTTTTTAGGGATTTCTCGGCAGGACAACATCTAACGATCAAAGTGACTATAAATGGAGAAACGCTTTATCGCACATTTTCCATTTCATCCATCCCAAATACAGATAACTCACTGACTTTAACCATTAAAAAAATTAAGGGAGGTAAGGTCACAAACTACTTAGCTGAGCATCTAGAAGTGGGGGATAGTTTAGAAGTTACTGCCCCTTCTGGGCAATTTTACCTTAATCCTGAACCGGCCAATCAAAAACACTATGTAATGATAGCTGGCGGAAGCGGCATCACACCTATTTACAGTATGATAGGGACTATTTTGAAGTTTGAACCTAAATGTAAAATCACTTTGTTCTATGCTAATAGAAATTCTGATAGCATCATTTTTAAGGAAAAATTTGAACAATGGGTAATAGAATTTCCTAATCAATTGAAAGTCAAATACTTTTTGAGTGAAGAGGAAAATCTTAAAAATGCTACCAAAGGTTATATCACAAGAATTTCATTAGAAGAAATAGTGAACCAATATGATAAAAACAAATTGGATTTTTACCTCTGTGGACCAGAAATGATGACCAACAAACTCTTAGAAGACTTAGTTTACTTGGGTATGGCAAAGGAAAATATTCACCATGAATTATTCTTTGTTACAACCCAAATTCAGGAAACTTCTTGGCAAAAAGCACAGGTGTCTGCAAGAATATTTGGCAAAACTTATCAATTTGAAACCCAAGAGAGTAAAACCATTTTGCAAAGCGGATTAGAGCAAAATGTACCACTACCATTTTCTTGCCAAAGCGGACTTTGTGGAATGTGCAAAATGAAATGTAATGAGGGCAAAGTTATTATGAAGAGTAATCAGGTACTAACAGAAAAAGATCTACAAGATGGTTACATCTTAACTTGTCAATCGCTGCCACAGAGCAGCACAATTAACATTAATAATTAAAATAATGAAATTAATAGCAATTACAATTTTCTTTATTGCGAGTCATTTTACCTATGCTCAATCCGAAATTACCGGCGTTTGGCTTACTCAAGATAAAGAAGTTAAAGTAGAAATTTATGAGAATAATGGTAAATACTTTGGCAAAACCATTTGGCTTAAAAACCCAAATACAAAAAATGGCAATCCTAGATTGGATGAAAAAAACCCAAATTTATCTCTTCGTAAGCGATTGCTGATAAATCTTACAATTCTTACTCATTTTATTTTTGAGTCCGGTGAATGGATAAACGGTAAAATTTATGATCCTTACGAAGGCGAAACTTACAAATGCAAAATGTGGCTTGAAAACCCAAAGACATTAAAAGTACGCGGCTACTTTGGCTTTTTATATGAAACTGAAACTTGGACAAAAATACCATGAAGACAAGATTTTTTTTATTAGCCGTAATATTTGTTTTTTCTTTTTTTTCAAAAAACGCATTGGCTCAAGCAGACACTTCGAAAGCATCATTTCTTTCAAAACTCTATTTTCCTTTTGATCTTGGTTATACTTTGTCTGAGCAAAAAAGCATTTTAAATGGTGGGCAAGTTAAAACTGGTTTAGAGTATAGAATGAAAAAAGAAAATGGTCTTTTTTTTCGATTTAATTTTGATAATAGAAATAACAGATTTGAAGTAACAGAAACCGCAACAACTAATGTGGTTGAAGGTCAATTGAAATTTGCTGACTACGCCATTGGTTTTGGTTGTCGCATTGGTAAAAAAAACATCAAAGCATTTGCCTTATGTCAAGCAGGTATTAGTACCTACAATTTTCCATCAATAACTGGAATTTGTAATAATTTTAAAATCAAAGAAAATCAAGCAAACACCCCAGTTTTTAAAACAACTTTAGGCCTTGAATATTATGTAGCCAAAAACGCAGCAATAACAATAGAGTCAGTATATATTTTACAAACATCAAATTCTATTTTTTGGAACAAATCATTTAGTACATTTGGAATATCAATTGGATTGACAACAACGTTATTTTGAACTAAATTTTAAACCCAGATTATGCATTAGGAATCGTAATTAGGGTTGAAAGCTTAATAAAACAGACACTTTTTCAACTGAAGCATAGTAACCGCTATGATGAAGGCGAAAAAGTGGCGAAGCGTTGTGTTTTGAAGAGATTTCAGCACGTAATAGATTTTCTAATGCATAATTTGGGTTAAATATAGAACAAGAAACCACGGCTTATAACAGATAAGGCTTAAACGCATGTTCCGCCTGCCTCTTTGCTGAATTGCGGTTTAAGCTCGAGTTTATGCTGAGCCAGGCCGAAGCATTGAACAGGGCTTCGATCGTCTCGAAATTTCTCTATGGATTTTCATTTTGGCTGATGATGATCTAATGCGTTTTGAAAACTCCCTTCATTCGCCCCAAATAGAACTTTGTGGGTCTGCGTGTGCGATCCTATCGCGATTCTGTGAGTAAAAATTATTTTTTACAATTCCTTAAATATTGATTTTACTTTTTGTTGATAGCTAATTCCTACTGGAATATTAATTTCATTATACAACCTGCATAGATTTTCTTTAATTGAGTCAACAAATAACCGGTTTATCAAAAACTTTTTATGACATCTTATAAATCCATAAGGGACTAACAAATTTTCCATGGAAATCATAGTTATATGCAGTACAATAGGTTTATTCTCTTTGACAGAATAAACCTTAACATAATTCCCTAAAGCTTCGATATAAATTATTTCATTTGGGTAAACAATAGTTTTTTTTGGTAAATTAAGATTTACAGCTTGAGGTAAATTAACTTTGCTTGGGTATTTTTGATTTTTTATCTTTTCAACTGCCTTTAAAAATCTATCGAATCGAATAGGTTTTAAAAGATAATCAACAGTGTTGTATTCATAACCTTCTAATGCGAAATTGTTATGAGCAGTTGTGAAAATTACTTTTGGATTTTCATTGGAAATATTTAACATTTCAATACCCGAAATTTCGGGCATGTTAATGTCTAAAAAAATAAAATCGGGATTATGTTGAGTAAGAATATCGAGACCATCTTTAGCACTAAAACAATTTTGAATTACTTTTATATATCCAGTCCAGTTTTTTTACAATATAATTCAAGTAGCTTATGAGCATCAGGTTCATCATCAATTATTATAGTACTTAGAATCATTTTAGGTTAATTAATAAACAAGTAAAAACAGGCTTAAAAGCATATTAATTATCCTAAAATACATGTATGCAATGAATTAAATTGATCTAGCGAGAACTTTTTTACAAATATATTTAATTTTTTTTTGATCATTAAGCTAATTGACTCAATTAATTTAAAATAATTTATCCCTTAGTTAGACAGGTATGTAATATGAGGAATATCCTATTACGAATAGTTTACAACTTAAAGAATACGTTTAATGTTTACATTTTTGCAAAAATCAAAATGAATCTGAGATTAACTTGAAACTTATAACTTGATTTTCAAAAGTGTTTTATAGATAAAATTATCTTTATCTATTTCAAAATTGTATTTGTTTTCATATATAAAATCAAGTCTTTGAATTAAATTGGTCATGCTTGTTCCTGAAGTATTTAAAAATTCAGGGTTGTATGAGTTATACGTTTTTAAAGTGAAAACATTTTTCGATAGAGTAATGTTTATGATAATAAATGGATCTTTTGAGTCTCGTGAAAAATGTTTGAAACAATTTTCAACTAATGTAATTATAATGTTAGGTGAAATACAGTAATTACTTTTTTGAAGGTTATTTGTAAATTCAAATTTAATCCCTTGATGGATTCGGTTCTTTTCAAATTCTACGTAATTGGTAATAAATGCGATTTCGTCATCCAACTTCACAGACTTTAACTTTAGGGAATCTGATTGATAACGATAAAGGTCCGATAATTTAAGAATCATTTCCGATGCTTTTTGCGGATCAGCCAAACAATGGTAATATATACTATTAAGCGTGTTAAATAAAAAATGCGGACTCAACTGATCTTTTAAGAGTTTAATTTCGGCCTGATTAAGAGCATCTTTATAATCTTGTAATTCTACTTTTCGGCCAACTTTCCTCTTTGCATTCCGTAAAATAATTGCAAAACCACCCACAAATAAAATTCCAATAAAATTACCTTGAATACCAATAACATTGTACTCTTTCAATTCGGCTAAATTGCATAGATAAGCCGCAAAAATTGAAAAAAAAATGTACAAAAGTGTGAACAAACCATATCTCCTTTTCAAAAAAAAATTATCAACAAGCCAAAAAAGAAATACTGAATAAAAAAAATAAATTGGTGCTAGACTTAATCTTAAAATTAAAGAAATATAAAACTGATCAGATTGATTAGATGTTAAAACCAAGCCAAAAATGCAAAGTATAATAGTTGCAATAAAAAAATATTTCCTGCTTTTTGAATTGAATAATTGTTTCATTATATAATAGTTTGCTTGGTCAAACATGTTAGAAAGTAAAAATGTTTATTTATTTTGACGAACTGCATTCGTCAAAAACCAACTGAAAAAATGTAATTTCTTATCAGATGCTCATTAATTTTACGTCAATTTGCCTTCAAATTAATAAATAAAATTATGAAAATAAAATTAATCTTTGGATACATTAGTAAGTGTACCTCCTTTTCCATTTTAATCAAGAGTACATTTATTATTTTTTCTTTGGCAATACTTTGGAGTTGTAGGAAAAAGGATAAAACCCCTGAACCTGTTACTTCTGGAAATGAAGATGTGTTTCAAATACTAAGCAAAAATAGTTTTGGTAGCATAATCTATCCAATTACTTCAGTTACACCTAGCACTAATGTTGATGATTTGAATTCAATATCACAATTTCTATCGAACAAATCTATTGTTGCACTTGGTGAATCTACGCATGGTACAAGTGAATTTTATACACTTAGGCTTAGAATGATACAACACATGGTCACGCAATTAAATTTCCGTGTTATTGCATTGGAGACTAATTTTTCTAACGCTCAATATATCAATGACTATATTCTAGGAGGCCCTGGTAATGCTAAGGATGCACTACAAAAGCTTTATGGATGGGTTTATAATAATCAGGAGTTTGTGCAGATTGTTGAATGGCTGCGAGCCTATAATGATATCCAATCAGTTAGTAATAAAGTTACATTTTATGGTTTTGATGCACAATCAGCAGAGGTCGCAGCTAAAAGAGTTCAAACTTTCATTTCTGCATTCGATCCCACATATTTGTCAAATTATGATTCTATTGCTGAACATTTTTTAAATGATTTTCAGGAACTTGCTAGTATTGACCAAGATTCGTTGATTCAAATAATTCCTTTAAAGGTAGCTAATTATCAACTACGTTGGAACACACTAAAGTTATATTTTCAAACCAATAAATCGCAATTAATTTCACTAAGCGGAACTACAGCCTATGAGTTAACTTTACGTCATTTAGAAATTATTCAGCAGACATTTAATAGTTATTTGTTAGCCTCAGACGAGTTGCAGACCAATAATTTCAGAGATAATTATATGGCTGATAATGTAGATTGGATACAACAGTTTGAAAATAACAAGAAAATCATTCTTATGGCTCATGCTGGGCATTCTGGAATGTATACTTATTATGGTATTACACCCATGGGAAATCATCTTAAACAACGTCAGCCGACACCACCAAAAATAGAAACAATTGTTGTTGAGGGGGGCCATATAAGCCCTTTGGAAAAACCGGAGGAAGTTCTTAATCTCATAAAGAAACTAACAAAATAATGAAGCCCAGCAGCTAACATTTAAGGATTAAAACGAAGAGTAGCGATATCGGAACTTCGATTTAATCCTTATATGTTAAAGTCAGCCTTTGATTCTTAAGTTTGTCTCAAAGTTGATTCAATTTTTTTTACGATGTCATAACGAATAACCAAATCCGCTAAAGACTCTTTTAAACGTTGATTTTCTTTCCTAAGCTCTGCAACTTCATCGCTCGTGGCTTCGCGCGTTGTATCGCCTGCTAAACGCTTTTTACCAACTTCGAGAAACTCTTTGTTCCATTTGTAAAACTGTGCATCCGCAATTGAATACTTGCGACAGATTTCTGATACCGACATCTCGGCCCGCATGGCCTCCATCACAATCTGGATTTTCTGCTCTGAACTGAATACCCTTCGGGTCTTCCTTCTAAACTCTTTGATGTAGTTCTCAGAGGTTTGTTTCTTCTTGGTTCCCAGATCCATATAAATTTAATGTTTTATGAAAACCCAACTAACTTTTACTATATTTAGTCCACTTTATGCTGACGATTTACACTGGTTTAATACCTAGTTCGCGGCAAATGTCGTCAACCTTGCGACCACCTTCGTTCTCCTTGATGTCTTTGGTAATCTATACTTCAGTAAATTTTGATTTCTTCATAATCCGTGTTTTAAAATTAAGCAAAAAGGCTTAATTTTAAAATGTTGGATTTTAAGGGTACCTACATTACGTGAATGTGATAAAGCTAAGTTGACTGAAATGAGTCAAAATATTATTATTTAAATTTTATAATTTACTACATCAACATAGCATGACCTGTTTTTTTTTAACTTTGAACTTTTTGGGGTTGGGTTTCAATACATACAAATAATCCTTTCAGAACTCATCGTAGTGGCCTTCTTAATTCGATATAAACTTTAGAATATAGACTTAATAATCATTGAAATGAAAATTAGAAATCACAAACTTTTAAAAATCGTAATGAAAAGTATCTATCCTGATTTGGATGATAAGGCCTTTGATTATTTTACCCTTGGCTTATCTACTGTTAAACTAAAGAGGAAGGAAGAGTTTAATTCCCCGTATAGTAAACAAATTAAAATCGGCTTTATTGATGTGGGGCTTGTTAAAGGTTATTACATTGATAAAGATGGTAATGAAATTAATACGAGATTTATGTGCGAGGGTAACTTTGTAGCTGATTACAAATCTTTCATATCTCAAGAACCAAGTAGATATTACTTTAAAGCCATTGAGCCTACAACATTACTGGTTTTTAATTATAATCATGTTCAGGATTGTTATTCTAATTTTCCTTCTTTTCAAATATTTGGTAGAAAGTTAGCAGAATCAATTATTGTCAAGCTGGATAGTCGCTTGGAGTCTCAACATTCTTATAATGCTGCTAAACGTTATTTACATTTTATTAATGAATATCCTAATTTAGCCAAAAGGTTATCTCTTGAAGATGTTGCAAGTTATATTAGGATAACTAGGCCGTCATTAAGTAGATTAAAAAATAAATTATCGTAACATAGGTTACGAGATTACACTCTTCCATAATCTAATTTTGAAATATTAATTATCAGATTATGGTGACAAAAATGAGACTTTTAATGGTGGTATTTTTATTCCACGTGACAATTACATCAAGTGGTCAAAAGCAAACAATATCAGGTTATTTAAAGGATAGTGTAACAAATGAGTTTTTAATTGGTGCAACAGTTAGGCTTGCTAATACATCGGTTGGTGTATCGTCAAATGATTATGGTTTTTACTCATTACAGGCTGATAAAGGAAAGATAACCTTACAGGTTGATTACATAGGTTATGAGCAAAAAGTTATTACGCTTAATCTAACAACTAACACAACTTTGGATATTTTACTGAGTGAGAAACGCCAAACCTTGAGCGAGGTAGTTGTTTCTAGTACAAAAGCTAATCAGCGTATCGTTAGTACTGAAATGTCTACCGAGAAGTTAACTGCCAAGGATATTAAGCAAATCCCAATGGTATTAGGTGAGGCCGATGTAATCAAATCTATACAGCTGCTTCCGGGTGTTTCAGCACCTAACGAAGGTTCGGGGGGCTTTAATGTTCGAGGAGGTTCGGCAGATCAAAATCTTATTTTACTAGATGAGGCAATTGTTTACAATCCATCTCATTTATTTGGATTTTTCTCAGTGTTTAATGCAGATGCTCTAAAGGATGCCACAATCTATAAAGGCGGCATTCCATCAAAGTATGGCGGCAGGCTTTCTTCTGTATTGGATATTAGAATGAGGGAGGGTAGTAACAAAAAGTTTTCTGCCACCGGTGGTATAGGATTACTTTCAAGTCGCGTAACATTAGAAACGCCATTGGGTAAAGTTCATGAAAATGGGGCAAATGGTTCCATGCTTATTTCTGGTCGAAGATCTTATGCAGATATTTTCTTACCACTTTTTCCCGACACTACAATAAATCGCAATAAGCTTTACTTTTATGATTTAAACTTTAGGAGTAATTACCGCCTTTCAACCAAGGATCGTGTATTTCTATCCGGATATTTTGGACGAGATAGGATAGATGTGCCAAATGGTTTTGGTAACTCGTGGGGCAATATTACAGGCACATTGAGATGGAATCACCTATTCAGTTCAAAATTATTCATGAACGTAAGCGCTATTTATTCAAATTATGATTATGAAATTAAATTTTATCCTGGCAACAGTTTTAAATGGCAATCCTCACTTTCCAATCTTAATTTTAAAGCTGATTTTGATTACTATGCCAATGAAAAACATAATATAAAATTTGGTTTGGGTTCAATCTATTATACCTTTAATCCGGGTAATATAACGCCATTTGGTTCAAAGTCATCGCTTGTGGCAACAAACAACCCATTAAAATATGCCTTAGAAAATTATGCTTACTTGCAGGATGATTATAAAATAAATAGTAATCTTAGCGTGATGTATGGCCTAAGGATTTCAAATTTCGCACAATTAGCTAATGAATCAATACCAGTTTACAATAATGACCAACCTGTAGTATTTAATCCAACCATTAATAACTATCAAAAAGGGACAGTAAAATCCTATAATAAAAGTAAAAGAAACACATGGTTGAATAATTCGTATGGCTTAGAGCCTAGAATCAATGTAAATTATCAAATCAGCGAATCGGCAAGTATAAAGACGGGTTATAATAGAATGTTTCAATACATACATTTACTTTCTACAGCAACATCACCAACACCTCTTGATATTTATACACCAAGTTCTTCATTTATCAAGCCACAAATATCTGATCAAATTGCTTCCGGGTACTTTAAAAATATTAAAGATAACAATTATGAGCTCAGTGTTGAAGGATATTATAAATGGATGCAAAATCAATTTGATTTTATAGATGGTGCATCGCCTCTGCTAAACAACTCCCCTGAAACAATCTTATTAAATGGTTCTGCCAGATCATACGGTCTTGAATTTATGGTGAAGAAGGGAGAGGGAAGATTTACTGGGTGGATTAGCTATACTTTATCTAAGGCAGAGCGAAAAACACCAGGTATAAATGGTGGTAGAGGTATTAATAATGGTGAGTATTATGCTACCAATTATGATAAACCGCATAATTTGGCAGTAACAGCTAACTATAAGCTGAGTGAAAAATGGTCATTCTCTGCAAATTTCATATTTCAATCAGGTAGGCCAATCACCTATCCTGAATCAAAATATACATTCAATGGGCTTTCAGTTCCTGAATATAGCGAACGTAACGCGCACCGTTTACCAGCCTATCATCGTTTGGATGTATCTGCAACTTTAAAAGGGAAAGAATCAAAAAGGTTAAAAAGCCAATGGGTATTTGGTATTTACAATATCTACAACCGACAAAATGCGGCAAATATAACGTTTAGAGAAAGTGTTATCATAAATAATAACAACTATGAGGTTGGTACAGGAATAAACAAAGCCTATAAACTTACTTATTTTGGCATTGTGCCAAGTGTTTCTTATGAATTTAAATTTTAAGACAATGAAAAAAACACTCACTAAAATTATAGCGCTAACTACACTAGTTGTATTTAGTTCTTGCGAAAAAGAGATAAAGTTGGAGTTAAAAAATACATCTCCTAAACTTGTAGTAGAAGGTAACGTTCTATTGGGTTTAGATACACTAATTGAGTGGCAGGAAATAAAGTTAACGCGTTCAGCAAATTATATCGGAACCACTTTGCCTGAACCAATTACTAATGCTTCTGTTAAAGTTATAGAAGGAACTAATACATATGAGTATGCTCATACTGCAAATGGTATTTATAAGTGTAATTTTACTGCTCAGCCCAATAAAACTTATAAACTCGAAATTAATTATGATGGCGATACGTATGAAGCGATTGAAACTATGCAAAACGGACCTAAAATTGATAGTCTTACCATAGTTTATCAAGAGGGTGCGTTTGGAGATGAAGGCGGGGAATTTGTTGCTATAAATACAAAAGATCCCATAAATCAAACTAATTTTTATATGTGGAGATTATTGATTAACGATGTGTTTCTGATGAATGCAACCCCTGGTAATCGATACAGATCCATCCAAAAGGATGAGTTTTTTAATGGACAAGAACTTTTAAATTATGTGCCTTCCGATGAATTCTCAGTAAAAGAAGATGATAAAGTTCAAATGAATCAATATAATATTTCTGAGCAGATGTATAATTATTACTACTCTATTTTTAATTTAACCGCAGCATCTTCTGTAACTGGTGATGTGCCTCCAGGTAAAATATTAGGTAATGTAGTAAATAAAAGCTCACCAAAAAGAAACCCTCTTGGATACTTTGGCGCATGCACCATTTCAATAAGAACAATGAAATTATAGCTAGATAAAGAGTAAAGTAAAACTGCCTAATGAAAAAAAATATTGAGAATTAATCGATCTATAGTTTAATTGTAATTTCCCGCAAGAGAAAAGTATCCGCACTAAGGCAAAACAATGGCTTTCTCGTCATACGGCACGGCTGGTAAGGCTTTATTTGGAAAAACATCATTAGTTAAAGATCCATCTTTAATAAATCAACTTTCGCGACCAATGAGTGCCTTGACGAATAAAGAAGTAAAACAAATAGACAAGAAGGTTATTTTAGATGCAGAAGATGCGACCCTTTTAATTCAAAATTTGAACGTAAAAGCAATCGCATTAAAAGGTAAGGAAGATTATGTGCCGACACCTACCAGTATAGAAACAATTGTTGTTGAGGGGGGCCATATAAGCCCTTTAGAAAACCGGAGGAAGTTCTTAATCTCATAAAGAAACTAACAAAATAATGAAGCCCAGCAGCTAACATCGGTTTAGCGTCAGGCGGGTTTCAGATCTCCGTTTGACGCATTTTTGCTATATTTGAACTTCGTGCTTCGCATAAAGAATAGTGTTAAAAAGCCCACCCGAACTCAAACCGCAAACCGTTATGGGCAACCTTAAGAAACTGCAAAATGGAAGACAAAATAATTTTAGGACTTATATAGAAATATATGAAATAGTTGATGGAAATTAAAGAAGTAAAATTTACGAAAATGATTTACATGGACAGAAAAGAATTTATTAAAGCAATGACAGCATTAGGTATTGTTGCCGTATTACCAAGGGATGTTGTACATGCACAAGCCATAACTAACAAAACTACAAATAACAAAGCAATGCAAAGAGCAGATTCGACTATTCAACAAATTCTTTCCTATGGAATGCATGCACCAAGTAGCCACAATACTCAACCATGGAAGGTTAAACTTGAAGGAAATAGATTAAAGGTATTCGGTGATTTTGAACGAAGATTACGAATTGTTGACCCAAATAACAGAGAGTTTTTACTTTCAATATCAGCATTCATTGAAACAATTGATCTAGCGGCAGTTGCTATGGGTAATCAATTGAAAATCGAACCATTTCTAGACTCGATTTCAGCCGACAAAGAATTGTTTAGTGTTGAGGTGAAAGGTAGTAATCTGAGTTCTACCAATGCAACATTATCCCTGATTGAAAATCGTTTTACGGACAGAAAGAACTATAATTTCGGAGAAATAACTGACAAACACATCTCCAATCTTCAAGACTTGGACAGAGAAAATGTGCATTATTTCTCCTCGAACTCTCCCAGCGGTAAATTAATATCAGAACTACAAATCGAAGCGTTCACAAAACAAAGCAATGACAAAAGCAAGCAATTGGAACTCAGCGATTGGTTGAGGTTCGACAAAGATCAAAAGGAAAAATTAGGTGATGGTCTTTTTCCTGAAATGCTTGGATTAAATGGCTTGCCCAAATTTGTCTGGTATAGTTTCTTTAACAAAAAATCAGCTGTTGGCAGCTCATTTATTAATCAGGGAATAAAAAGTGCAGTAGAACAAATAAAGCACACGAGCGGCTTTTTGGTAATAACTTCAAACAGCAGAGAAAGTATTTCTATTTATGAATCCGGAAGACTTTATCAAAAGACCCTGTTAAAATGTACTGAATTAAGTATAAGAAATCATACCATTTCTCAAATCTTAGAGGAAGTGCCGATGAAGGATCAAATTGGTGATAATCTAGAGCTAAAAAAGCCTATACAATTTATTATTCGGCTTGGGTACAGTAATCAAAATGGTTATGGCAAACATATAAGACGTTCAAGTAACTCAATAATTACGTAAGGAGTTAAACGTAGACCAAGGCAGCCCATAACAATGTATTTGCGTCAAGCGGGGTTGACGCGTAATCCAACGTTTTCGTATCTTTAGTGCGTTCGGTGTCGGGGACAGGACGCGGCTTCGAAAGCCCCGCTCGAACGCAAATACTCACGTTATGGGCCATTCGCAAAACGGCTCCGTGGAGAATGACGCTAACGACAATTAAGATTTGACTTCTAAGATTGTGACGGACGACTTTTCGACTTCAAATCAATGATAAGAGCAAGAAAAATGACGGGGAGAAAAATTAGGAGCAAAAGACTTATCCAGTCAACTTTATTGTAGTCTGACCACTGACTAAAAAGATAGAGACCGTGACTATAAAATTGTTGGACTAAAAGGACAAAGAAAAAATAGCTAAAATATTTTGGACGTTTGACAAATCCATAACAACAAAACAAACACACGCAGACAAATATTGAGTGGCGCCAAGGAGGAGATGAATTTATTGGATAAAAGATTCCAACAAAATGATAAATAGCAATAACAACGGACAATATCGAGAGGACTTTGAACAACCAATAACGATAGGTCATAGCGACATTTTAGTATGGCGACAAAAATAGTAAGAAATGATAAATCACTGCTGACACTTGGGACAACGGAATTAAAAGAGTATCAGTCGAGAAGAGACGGTCGACAAAGAAATTGGTGAAAGCGAAACGGCCCATAACAATGTATTTGCGTCAAGCGGGGTTGACGCGTAATCCAACGTTTTCGTATCTTTATTGCGTTCGGTGTCGGGGACAGGACGCGGCTTCGGAAGCCCCGCTCGAACGCAAATACTCACGTTGTGGGTAATGCCGCCCGGATAGTGAAGACCAAACG